>CAYRKG010000027.1:0-56606 GCA_964424795.1 uncultured Spirochaetota bacterium | reverse complement strand
CCAGCTACAGTGTAACCCCCTGCCCCAAAATATGCGGCATGTCCCAAAGAAAGGAGACCTGTGTGCCCGTAAATAAGATCGTAACTTGAGGCAAAAAGAGCAAAAACAACGAACTTGGTCCATATATTTCGAACATATGTTGGTACAATAGCAGGCAATATGACAAATAGCAGAGCTCCTGCAATGAAGGGAATGAGGCGAATCAACAGCGACTGCCCAGGCGTATAACCGGGCGACAGCCCCGGGGCCCTTGAAATTTCTCCTGCATCAGGTAATGTCATATTTCAGCTCTTTCTCCCTAGAAGTCCGCTTGGTTTTACCAAAAGGATAACTATCATGGCCAAATATATTGTGAACATGGCAAATTGTGGGAACAGGGCTTTACCGAAGGTGTCTATAAGGCCTATTACCAGTCCTCCTAACAGTGAACCTTGTACAGAGCCAAGGCCACCGACGACAACCACAATCAACGAATAGAGCAAAATATCGGTACCCAGCCAGCTGTAAGCACCTATAAGCTGCGCCCCTATTACACCGGCACAACCGGCTATGAATGCCGCAAACATGAAAACAACGCTAAAGACAAATTCCAGGTTTATACCCAAACCGGTCGCCATCTCTTTGTCGTCCATTCCTGCACGTACAATGGCCCCCATTCGTGTCCTGTCCTGCAAGTACCATAAAGCTATGGCTATTACTGCCCCAATAGCAATGATGGCAAGACGGTCTTTTGCAAAGGGCATTCCGGCAATATCCATACTCCCGTAAAGAATCGGGGCCGTAAATTGAAGCCTTCGATGCCCTTTCCAAATCCAGATAACAAGATTACTGAGGATGTATACAAAACCAAAAGTCAGCAATACCTGTTCGTTTGGTTGCTTATAGAGGCGGCGAAGAAATCCACGTTCTATGAGGAAACCAACCAGAGCACCGGCTATTCCACCAACGATTACGGCGAGGGCGAAATTCATCTTCCATTTCACCGCTATTGTCCACCCTGCATAGGCTCCAACCATATAAAGAGCGCCGTGTGCCAAGTTTACTATACCCATGAGCCCCATGACAATGGAGAGTCCTGAGGCTATTAGAAACAGTACCATCCCAAAAGAGATACCGTTTACAAAATTAGAAAGTACAAGCTGCATGGACTAATTTTTCCTCAAATACTGAAGTTTTCAAGCAGGTGTATTAGAAGGGTAGGTCAGGAATAGTTTCCGACCTACCCTCATTCAATATTATTCGGGTGGTACCCAACCGCGAGAAGCCTCGATAAACTCAGGATCAATGCGCACTGTGTCGATGGGAGCCGAAAGGACATAGCTGCCTTCCTTCTTTTCTGCTGTGGTTATATACATGTTTGTAATTGCAACCCCATCTGGAGTAAATGACACTGGGCCATCTGCGCTCTTTATCTTCAGGCCCACGATGGCCGGCCAGAGCTTATCGTATGAATCATCGCCCTTTGTTTTCTCCAATCCGGCAAGAACTATCTTTCCCAGAGTGTAGGTCTTTACTTCTGCTCCACTGGGGAACAATTTCCCGATCTTGGGAGTTATACCTTCCACAAACTTCTTGTTCTCCGGTGTATTGAGTTGCCAGGTATAGCTCGACTGTCCCGGGATACCCAGTGCGATGTCACCGAGCTCTTCAAGAGCCTCCGGTGTATAATCTCCGTCCTGAGTTATGGTCACCAAGGGCATCTTTAACCCGGCCTGGTGATACTGATAGACAAACCTGGATACCGGACCTGGCCCTTCAAGGGCATAGAGTACTACATCAGCCCTTTTAAAGGCTCCTATATATGGACTGTAATCCGGATTCCCAACAGGGGGCCACAACTGTTGAATAACAGTTCCCCCTGCATCTGCAAATCCCTTAGCAGCGCCGTTTGCATAACCGATCTTCCCGGCATAATTGGCACCTATGGTGATCATTGTCCTGTAGCCGAGTTTCTCATAGCAGTACTTGCCGAAGGGATAAGTCTGGGCATCCACCGTTGTGGGATAAATTATGTAGGTTTTGTATTTTATGTTCTCATACATCCCATTGAACAGAGATGTCACAATTACCTTGTTTTCGGCTGCATAAGGCGCTATTGCCAGGTGCGCATCACCCATGAGAGGTCCTATGCAGATGTTGATCTTATCCCTCTCAACCAGTGTTTTAAACTTTTCGAAAGCTACAGTGACATCGGTTGCAGAATCTTCAATTATAAGTTCGATCGGTCTGCCAGCAACTTCGTAGTCAACCTCCTCCAATGCGAGCTTAAGACCTGCTTCGAACTTTGGACCGAGGTCTGCAACAGGGCCGGTATAATCGAAGAGGGCACCTAATTTTATTGGCTCTTCTTTTTTCGGCTTTTCTGATCTAAGCTCCTGTACACCTATAAAGCAAAATACTATCAGAACCAGCAAGGCAAGGGTAAGCATAAAAATTTTCTTCATTTTTTATTACCTCCTTTAAATGAAATTTCTATAATAGGGTCAAAGAATAATTATCTCTTTCTATACTATTATTCAATGCCCTTTTTCCTAATATTTTATCCTTGATATGATATTCTGTCAAGAAATTGTTATAGCTGATGATTCAATGCTCATTTATGGCTCTATATGAAGACCGGCAACCTTATAGCTTGCTTCCTGTACAGTCTGGAATTTTGGCCAAGATAAACAAATTGAGGTTTTAAACAAGACTTAAAATATTATAAACGCTCCATATGCTAATTCGATCTGCATAGAACACGTCCTGCGAGAGCACCACGTATAGCTCTTCCCCGCTCCACAACAACATCCCCATTTATCAATACAAACTCAATTCCAGTGGGAGGTACATCGGGTTTCATATAAGTAGCATTGTCCCTCACAGTTTCAGGATTGAATATAGTGATGTCCGCCCACATTCCAGGTTTAATCAGGCCCCGGTCATGGATAGAAAATCTATTCAGAGACAGGGAAGTCATTTTGCGTACTGCTTCTTCTAAACGCATCAATTTCTGTTCACGGACATATTGACCCAAAACCCTTGGAAATGCCCCATAAGCAGCGGGATGAGGCAGCCCTCGGCCAGTCAGTATTGCATCAGTATTTATCGCTCCATTCGGATGTTTAAGCAATTTCTTCATACTCTCATCATTTCCCAAATCTCCCGATACCCCGACATAAAGTGCCAGGGCCGCACCCTTTTCCTCGATAAGGATGTCACATGCCGCATCGAATGGGCTCTTTCCCTGGATTCGCCCTATCTCTTCGAAATCCTTTCCCTGAAGGCGTGAGTTTTTCTCACCGGGTGTCCAGAGAAGCCAGATATTCTTCCATCCTGTAGCCCGGACCAGATTATGGGGCCAGGTTCCCGGCCTCCAGGTTGGCCACTCTGAAACCATATTCTCTATGTCAAAACGAAGCCTCTGCCTCTCTTTGGAATCCTTAAGCCTATCTATGAAGCGCTCGATCCCTCCCTCAAATGCATAAGGAGGAAAACATGCTGCTAATGTAGTGTTTGCGGCAATGTATGGTATAACATCGAAGGTTACATCAAGCCCCTCTTCCCTGGCTTTCTGATGCAGAGCAAGTACCTCGTCAATCTGTTGCCAGTAAGGCTCCCCGAAGCCCTCAATATGAGAATGCTCAACCGGGATTCCATTCGCACGAGCGATTTCGATTATCTCTTTTGTAGCCATAGTACCTGTCTCACTTGAGCCCCTAACATGACAGGTAAACACAGCCCGATGAGGAATAAGGGGCTTAGTTACCTCTAACAATTCTTCTGTAGATGCATACATACCGGGAGCATAGATCAAACCGGCAGACAATCCAAAGGCACCATCTTCCAAAGCCTGCGTTATCAATCTTTTCATCGATTCAAGCTCTTCTGGGGATGGCGGTCCAACTTCGAATCCCATCACCGCAATCCTGACAGCCCCATGGGAGACAAGAGGAATTATATTAAAGACCAGCCCCTTTAAGGCCAACTTTTCCAGGTATTCCTTCATTGTTATCCAGTCCCATGTAAGTTCTCCACCCTGAAAAAATTGGGTGTAGCCTTTTAAAAGCTCAAGATGCCCAGGGTTAACAGGCGCAGGAGAAAGCCCGCAATTCCCCGTAACGAGGGTTGTAATCCCCTGTAATAGAAGGGGTTCAAGGATCTGGGCATGATTGTTAAGGGGAAATATAAAATCTGCATGACTATGAATATCTACAAAACCGGGCGCTACGACAAGGCCTTCAGCATTAACAGATCTACTTGCTGATACCCCTGAAAGATTTCCGATTTTTGAAATTTTTCCATTCAGAATTCCTATGTCACCGTAATACGAAGCGTTCCCTGTACCGTCAACTATTCGTCCGTTTTTAATAACCAGGCTCAACACCGGGCCAATTCTCCTGAAGGATTCTTAATTTTGATAAGGGGCCAAACTAGCGAAATAATATCTCCAATTTATGAAAATTAACGGCCATTTTACCCTAATCTTTCTCATTATACAAGGCGTTTTTTCCCTGTATTAATTATTTTTAATAGCCATAACCTCTACTCAATTCGTTTTCAAGAATGCCCTATAATCTGAACAAAACAATCCCTTTTCACATTAATATATTAAAAAATCAAAAAAAGATTCAGGACAAAGTCTATCTACTAAAATATGAAACTACCGGCAGATCTATCATAGTCCTCAACCCAGCTTCTGCCTTCATCACTTGCTTGATTGCATTAATTACAATAGCACATGTTGCTACATCACCGTTTATTCCGCCCATGATTGTTGATACGATATTCGGCTCACCTGTGATCTCTATGGTATCCTCTGAAGCCTCTTCACCGACAGAAGCACGGAAAACAAGTGTTATTCTTTCTTTGCCGTTTACGTATCCCTTTCCTATCTGTTGCACTCCGGCAGCAAAGCCTGTTTCAATAGTCAGGCTCTCTGTTTCTATCTTTTTTTCTGCAACAACAGGAGTTAATATCTCTTCTGTTCCGTCAAGCTCCCATCCCATTCTGCTCGCAATCATATGTAATGATTCTGTAAGCCCGACATGACGTAAAGTGCCCGTTTGCTTTCTTCTCTCGAACTCATCCAAAGACAAGCCGGCACCAATTTTCTTTTGAAAGGGTATTCTCCTGATTGCAGCGTTTTGTATCCTTGATACCTTTATCCTGTCTATTTTCTGGCAAATCGCAGAGAGAGTGATCGGAAAAGAGTCCATTAAAAATCCAGGGTTTACCCCTGTACTGAGAACTGCAACATTATTCTTTTTTGCAGCTTCATCGATCTTTTTTGCGAGCAGGGGCGCGGTCTGCCATGGATATGACAGTTCCTCACAGGTTGTAATGACCGGCAAACCTAGTGAGACTGTCTCTTCGATCTGAGCAGTAATTTTTTCTATTCCAGAGACTGTTGTTAAAATGGCCACATCAGGATTACTTATTTCTATAACACCTTTTAGAGAATCTGAAACTTGAATGTCTAGTTTCGAAATTGAACATAATTCTCCCAAGTCTTTCCCTATTTTTAAAGGATCTTTGTCTACAGCGCCAACTATTTTAAGGCCTTTCCTCTCTATAATGTATCTGGTTATTTGTTGCCCCAGAGGCCCTATTCCAATTTGAACAACTTTAATCTCTTCCATTTTTTCCCCCGATTATTTGCTATCTTGGTATCCCCTCGCTATTCCAACCTCTCAAGAGATAGTAGTTCTGTAGCTCTTTTATATAATCACTTTTTAAAACTACATTTCCATTTGATCCCTCAGGACCAATGGGCTCTGTAAAAAATCTTTCCGGTAATAGATCATCTTTCATAGTTAATCCATATTTTATATTATACAATCTACCAAGAGTTACAATGTTATTTGCAATCCTCTCTAACTCTTCTCTATCCTTTTCAATTCCCGTTAATAGATAAAGTGTTTCTGAATAGTCCTCCCATGTCAACAGATCTCTGTTTAGAAACCTGCAAAAAATAAAGCAATCAGCTATTGCATTAAAATTAATCATATTATATACAAGCTCTGCCTTTTTATTGAGAGAAAATCTATCCACAGATTTGTCTTTCCCCGAAATCTCATGATCTCTCGCTTTACCTGGAATATCCCTTGCATAGGCATTTGAGCTTAAATGTGTTGCTCCCCTGTTACTAACACCATATGTAATTGCCATAGATTGAAGACCTCGCGGGTCAAACCCTGCTGGCTCTAAACCCTTAACATGTATAACCAGATCTTGTAATTTAAAATACTCTGAAATCCTCTGTATGCCTTCACCCAGGATATACCAGTGATCCCTTCTCTCTACTATGTTTTCAATAAATTGAAGCATTTTCTCAGTATCGCTGAAATTGATATGAAATCTTTCAGGGATTCTACCCTTTTCTGTGGCATACATAAACAATCCCAGAATATTTCCCGTGGTAATTGTATCAATACCAAGCCGATCACATACATCATTCAATTTTATTACATCTCTAATATCCTTTAGATCACATAAACCGCCAAATGCGTAAATTGTTTCATATTCAGGGCCATCTATCTCAACCCCTGCATACGGGCCATTCTTTATTCTATTGATATGGGCACAGCCAATCGGGCATCCAAAACATCTTGCCTGTTTCACCAGGGTATTCTTTTCCATATATTCAAAGTTTAGTTTATCCTTATATCTAGACTCCCCCTTGTGCCAGTAGTGACTTGGAAAAACGCCAAGTTCATTACCACTTGATACAAAACTTGGAGTTCCAGATTGCGGATAAACTATCCCTGTACTTGGATTCTCCTTTATCCTCTTGTTGAGATCTTTTACATAAATTTTGAGGCCTTGGGAATCGTAAACATCTATATCTCTGGTGCCAATAACAGCAATAGCCTTTAATCTTTTTGAGCCCAATAGAGCACCTGAGCCCATTCTACCAAAATGTCTATTATAATCATTTCCAATACATGAATACCTTACTAGCCTTTCTCCTCCTGTACCAATAGATAATATTCTTGCTTTACTACCAACTATCTCCTTTAATATACTCTCTGTTTCATAGATATCTTTCCCCCATAAAAAGGCAGCATCTTCTATCTCTACCTGATCGTCTATTATCTTTATGTATACAGGCTCCTTCGATTTGCCATCTATAATCATAATATCATAGCCAGCTTTTCTCATAAAATTTCCAAAGCTCCCTCCCAGGTAGGAGTCGATACACAGATTGTTTAATGGAGATTTTGCATACAAACCTATTCTTGTTGCTGTTGGCAAAACTGTACCAGCCCCTGGACCTGCTGCAATAATAATTCTATTCTCCTGCGACAATGCATCGATCTCTGGATTATTCTCATGATAATTTATCCAGGTTCCAAATCCCTTTCCACCAATATAGTTATCTACTAAAAATTTAGAGAGTTTGTCCTTAGTAATTTCCCTTTTCGACAGGTTAATTCTCAATATAACCCCGTTGTACCCTTTCATTAAAAACTCCTTTGCCAAACTTCAGCTTATCTATTCTATTTAAATTACCATATTCCTCAAGGGTATCTCTTTCATCAAACGTATCGTCTTTTTGAAATCTTTCATACCACCTGTAGTGTTCGTATCTGTAAGACACATGGCAGCCATAGCATTTGCAAACTTCATCTTTCTATCAAGTTCCCATCCCTCATGGATTCCATAAAGCATGCCTGCACAGAATGCATCACCCGCACCAACAGTACTCTTTATAAAACCTTCAGGAGGATCATGGGAGGGAACAAAGTGTGAAGAAGAGCCCCTCTCACATGAATAGGCACCTTCAGGAAAATGAATGCATACAATATCGCTTTTCCCATTATCCATTAACATCCGGAGGGCCCTTTTAAGATTTTCCGCATTCAACTTTCCATTCTTCTCCCTAATCTCATATCCTGTAGTTCTTCCTGCTTCAATCTCGTTTATAATGAGATAGTCAGTATATTTCAGGGCAGGAATCACAATTTTGTTAAACCGATAACTGCTTTCACTAACAACATCTACTGATGTTTTCAAGCCGCTCTCCTTTACAAGTTTTAAAAGCCTTGCCATAACAGTTCCATACTCAGGGTCAGGTTTATCGAGGGAATCGAGAAGCAGGATGTACCCGATATGAAATAATCTCGATTTTATCTTTGAAAAGTTAAAGTGCTTTATATCCAGATACCTATTTACGCCTCTATTGTGAAAAAAGGTTCTGTTTCCAGTATCCCTTACTGTTACAACATCTGTATACGATGTCATTACTCCATCTATACGATGCATCATCGATGTATCAATATTATAATTTTTCAGATCTTCCAGAATATAATCTCCATCAGCATCGTTGCTAATAACCCCTATTCCATAGAGGGGTATATCCACCTTTAAGATAGCAAGATCCTTCAAAACATTGTATGCACATCCGCCTGATGCCTTCTTCTCTTCAAGTATCATTGAAACCATTCCTTCATCCGGCCACAGGTCTACAACCTTTATACGGTCAATAATAAAATTTCCAGCACAGGTAATCCCTCTTCCATCCATAAAAAACCTCTCATTAAATCTTCTATCATGTAACTATAATATTTTATTTACGATATACATTACTTCAGCCTGATTCACCTATATTTATATAATAGGGCGAATGTCGAGTTTTAAGAAAATAGAAAATAATTAATGAACTGATATTAATAATATAGCAATGCTTAACAACCTTCGGTTTTACAACCGAAGGTTTTACAACCGAAGGTTGTAGGGAACTTCTTATATAAAACTATCGAAAAAACTAGAATTTTCATAGATTACAGTGATTTGTTTGATTAATATACTAGGCTCGAAGTTCGCCCTAATATTTACAAACATAGCACAATTCAAATTTCAGATTTAATAGCTCTAAAACTATTTGTCTACCAGAATTTTAAACTTATTATTATAATGATATATATAATCGTGACTTATGGATGAATATAAAAAAAAGCTCGAGTTGGCTTCTCGCTTGATAGTAAATGCTGAACACCTCACTGCTTTTACAGGCGCAGGCATTTCAGTGGAAAGCGGTATACCACCCTTCAGGGGAGAAGATGGTCTGTGGAGTAAATACGATCCCTCCCACTTCGAAATTTACTACTTTAGATCGCATCCTGAAAAGACATGGAAAACTATTATAAAGATCTTTTATGATACCTTTGAAAAGGCAAAGCCCAATGAGGCACATTTTGTTCTCTCCCGATTGGAAGATAGGGGAATCCTCAAAGCGATTATAACACAGAATATAGATAACCTTCACCATAGAGCCGGAAGCAGAAATGTTATTGAGTACCATGGAAATTCGAGAAACCTCGTTTGTCTTGAATGTAACAAGGACTACGAGGTAAACAGAGACATTTTAAAAAAAATCCCATTGAAATGCAGATGCGGAGGCCTCCTAAAACCTGATTTTGTATTCTTTGGTGAACCTATACCAGAAAAGGCACTCTTCGGTGTTTTTCGTGAAACAGAAGAAACCGATGTTATGCTGGTTATCGGTACAACAGGAGAGATTTTTCCAGCATCTGCTATTCCCATCGAAGTAAAAAAAAGAGATGCAAAAATAATAGAGATAAATGTGGGCCCATCAAGCTACACAGATGACATTACCGATATATTTTTACAGGGCAAGGCTTCGGTCATTTTAAAGGAAATAGAGAATTGTGTTAATACTCACTTGGAGGGTATGTAGCAAAATTACAGAACAATTATATCTTTTTAAAAATAATTTTCTGCAGTTTACATACAAGTAAATTAAGATTGTTGATGGTTGGGTTCATTTTGATCTGGGTTTGGACTCTGATTCTGAGTGCCCGGTCCACCAGGTGCTTTAGCACCCGGGGCCTGACCAGGCGGGGCCTGATTCTGGGCATATCCATGCCCGGTATTTTGATACTGTGTACCCTGATTATACTGTTGTCCCTGATTTGGATTTATATATCTCTCCTGATCTTCTTCTTCTCCTTCAATACCTTTCATACTTTTCTTAAACTCCTTAATACCAATTCCAAGGTTTCGTGCAATCTTTGGCAGGCGTGTGGCCCCGAAAACCACAAGCCCTACAACAATAATAATGATAATTTCCTGTAACCCTATTCCACCAAACATAACTGGCCCTCCAAAAGCTTATATCTACTATTAACTATATTTCCTTTCCCAATATTTGCAAGCTAAAAATTCCAATCATACCAAAGCCCAGCTCTTACTGTTATTCACACTATAAAGTCTGTTCATGATTTTTTGAATATACGCCCCTTCGAAGAATGAAGGAGATGCGGGCTTCTCATTATACACACATTTTAAAAAGTTATACTGGCTTGCCATATGACCCCTTAGCCACCCGATCCCGAATCGCGGACCAGGAAAATTGCTCTTGGATTCAGGGTCCTTGTTCATAGTTTCAAGTGCCTTGAAACCCCTCATTCCACCGATAGGGGTATCTTCATCACGCATATCGTAAACATAGACGTAGTTGGGATTCATGGAGTTGAATCGGAGAGCACCCTCGGTCCCATACAGCTCAAGACCCAGATCATCATTGCTCCCAGTGATAATCTTCGAAACCTCAATGGTTCCCAAAGCACCGTTCTTCATCTTTCCTTGCAGTAGTATGTGATCCTCCGATTCAATCTTCACAATATTCCCATTCTCATCAGTCCTCTCAGGGTAGAGAATGAGACTTTCCATTGACAGCCTTTCGTATTCACCAAGAAAGTAGTAGATAAGATCGAGTACATGAGAGCCCATATCCACGAGTGTACCGCCGCCAGCCTCCTTGATATCCTGTTTCCATCCCCGAAATTTTTTTGTCTTTATGTTGCTCGAATGATAGTAGGTTGCACGGAAAGAGATGAGCCTGTCAAAAAAGCCTTTGTCATGAAGCAATTTTATTCGCAAGGCCCAGGGATAGAATCTGTTGTGAAATGCCATCTGGCCTATCATACCCGATTCCTCAGATGCCCGTACAATATCGTCCGCCTCTTCATCGGTAATGCAGAGAGGCTTATCAGCATAGACATGTTTACCTGCCTCGAGGGAGGCAACGATCTGCTCTCTATGGACATTGTTCGGCGTGCATACGTCTATTATATCTATATCATTTCTACCAAGCAGATCCGTATAGCTACTTGTAGCAAACTCGAATCCAAAATCCTCCTTTAGCCTTTCAGCCTTACCTATAGTTCTGTTGCAAATCCCTATAAGCTTTATCTTAAAAGGGAGGTCATCGTAAAAGAGCGGTATATTCACATAATTATACGTATGTGTTTTTCCCATAAAACCTGCACCAATAATTCCGATGCCGAAAGTTCTCATTTCTATCTCCTGTAATTTCTTCAATAACTTCAATATTCTCCTGTATTACACAAAACCAAGATAACGAATAAAATCTCCATAAACCTTTTCATAAAGCTCAACATTCTTTAAAATTGGTGTAACAATTCTTTTCCCTACCATAAAATCTGAAATCACATCTTCAATTGAATGAAAAATCCTGCATCCGACACCTGCAAGAATTGCAGCCCCTGCACATTCTGCATCTTTCTGTTCTGGAATAGTTACTCTGATACCCAACACATCTGCAACTATCTGAGGCCAGAATGAGCTTCTTGCTCCACCGCCTATCATTATCAGATTATTTATTTTTATACCTGACTTTTCAACGATTTCAAGGTTCAATTTATTTGCAAGCGCCACCCCTTCAAGTACTGCTCTTGTATAGTGTTGAACTGTATGTACTGCATCTAACCCTAAAAAGGCACCCCTTCCCGAGATAGAACTTGCTATGGGGATAAAAATAAGGCCATCAGAGCCAGGAGTAACTTCAC
The DNA here is from genome assembly GCA_964424795.1 of uncultured Spirochaetota bacterium. Lineage (GTDB taxonomy): Bacteria > Spirochaetota > B62-G9 > B62-G9 > DRHN01 > CAYRKG01. The sequence goes on along the minus strand of CAYRKG010000027.1, from coordinate 44,790 downwards.
CTGCATCCTGACCTAACTGTTCGAATGAAGAATCTTTCCTAAAAATATCTTTGAACCATAAAAGTGAGTTCCCACCATAGGGGACTACAGTCATTAGCCCATATTTCCCCTCTATTGGATGCAGACCTGGAAAGATTGCATGAGCTAATCCCTGATTGCTTGTTAGGCTCTCTTCGCTGAAATATAGACTATTAGAAATGGCTAAGAGAACCCACGAAGTCCCTGTATCTAATACACAATCACCTGTATTTATTGCCCCTGTTCCAATATTTGCACAGTACTGATCATGGGCTCCAGAAACAACAGTGACATCCTCATTCAATCCCAGGATCTTTGCTGCCTCTTTAGTTAAATTGCCAATAACAGTACCGGAGGGCACTACCTCTGGGACATTGTCCCTTGTAATCCCTGCTATTCTAAGTGTTCCATCCGAAAGTCTTTTTCTATTCAAATCAAGAAAGCCTGTTAATGCAAGATTAGTATAATCAATTGAAAACCTTCCTGTAAGCAGATAGTTGATGTAATCAATAGTGGAGGCAAAATAACGTGCATTTTTAAAGAGATCGGGCCTCTTCTCTTTAAACCAGAAGATTGTAGGAAAATTTAGGCCGTTTATGACAGGCCATCCGCAAGTTTTATAAAGCTCTTCTATACTAATATGCCTTGTTAATAACTCTGAGGTCTCCTGTGCTCTTTTATCAAGCCAGCTCACAGCATTGTAAATTGGATGAAAGTTTTCATCCAGTAAAATGAGGCAGCCTCCCTGCGTAGAAAGGCTCATGGAAACGATATTATACGCTTCCCTGTTTCTTGAAACCAGTGTCCCTACTGTATAGATCAGTGCATTCCACCAATCCTCTGGATTCTGTTCAGCCCAGCCCTCCTTTGGATAATCTATTGGATAGGATCTGTATTCCTTATCCAAGAGCGTTCCATCTCTTTTATACAGGGCGCTTTTTGTTCCTGTTGTTCCTATATCGATTCCAATAATATACTCCAATATATCCCCCAAAAAATGTATATTCCTTATTATTCTACATATATCCTATCACCCACGCAGATCTTCCCAGATCTCTCTACCCTGCAGAATAACCCCTCTTCTGGCATAATACAATAACCAACCTGATCGAATATTCTGCAGGGTGCTGGACATTCCTTCCCGATCATCACCACACGAAGGATAACCCCATCTCCAACTCGAAGGAGATTATCGATCCCGAGCTTCCTGTGATCTATTCCTCTTGTTACAATATTTTCTGCAAACTCTCCATATGAAACCTTTAAACCACATTCCCTCATTCTATCAATACTTTCATCCATAAGTAAACTCACCTGTCTTTCTCCGCCCTCAGCATGTGCATCATTCTCAATCCCACGATCCTCAATCAAGTTTGCCTCTTTAACATTCTCTTTCTTTTCACCCTTTCTTTTGCTTATAGAGATTGCAACAACCACACCCTTTTCCATGTAATTTTCCTCTTCATTATTTTTCTGTCTATTTCATCCGCCGACTCTATGCATTACCAAATTACCCTTTCTCTCAGTCAGAAGATGTCTTTTTGGTTTCTCCATTACTACCTCACAAATCGCCCTTTTGATTTCATCTTTTGTCCTATTCTCTTTAAGCATCTCCTTCAGGTTCATCCCCTCTTTACCGAAAAGGCATGCCTTTAATACACCGTTTGACATAAGCCTTACCCTGTTGCAGCGACTGCAAAAAGGACCGCTTACGCCGCTGATTAACCCAAAGGTGAATGGAGTCCCCCTTATTGTAAAAAGCCTTTCAACAGAACCTTTCTGTCCATTGGAGATTACTTCATATTTTTTCTTTATTTTTTTCAAAATATCTTTTGCTGGAAGAAAAAGTTTGGACATCATGCCTTCAATATAAAACTGTGGCATTACCTCAATAAATCTTATGTTTACTCCATTATCCATTCCAAACTTTATAAAATCTAAAAATTCCTCATGATTGATACCTCTCATCGCCACAACATTGACCTTTACCTTCAACCCAAGCCTGCTGGCTTCCTTAATTCCACATATCACCTGAGACAGTTTTCCAGTTCTTGTAATTCTTTTATAGGTGCCTCTGTTCAACGAATCAAGGCTCACATTGATCCTCTTTATACCGGCATTCATTAAATCTAATACATAATTACCCAATTTTATACCATTTGTTGTCAGTACAAGTTCACTGAGCCTCTTTTTTCCGAGTTTCTCAATAAGAAAGATTATATCTTGTCTGATAAGAGGTTCGCCTCCAGTAATCCTTATCTTTTTTATACCCATTTCGATAAATATATCTGCGAGCTCAAGTATCTCTTCATACCTCAATATATGCTCACACGGTATAAAGCTCACGCCTTGAGCTGGCATACAGTAAAAACAGCGCAGGTTACACCTGTCCGTTACAGAAATACGAAGGTAATCAATCACCCTGCCATAACTATCCTTTAAAACATTATCCCCCACAGCCCTTTACCTGCCCATGAATTAGTTCAACTGCATGATGAAGTACAGAACAAACAATCTCAAAGCTCTCCCTGCAGGCCTTCTCACTTCCAGGCATATTGATTATTAATGTTTCCTTCCTTACCCCTGAAATACCTCTTGAGAGCATTGCACGGTCTGTCTTTTCAAGGCTCCTTATCCGTATTGCCTCAGATATTCCTGGCACCTTTCTATCTACCACCATTTCAGTGGCTTCAGGAGTAACATCATCAGCAGAAAGCCCAGTTCCACCAAGGGTAAAAACAATATCCGGCTGCATCCGATCGCAAATCTTCATTAATTCTCCCTTTATCAATTCCTTATCATCAGGTAGGATCTTGTAATAACAGATATCTCCAATATTTTTTTTTACCAGCTCGCATATAGCAGGCCCGCTCTTATCCTCTTTTTCACCCCTGCTTGCCCCTGTACTTATTGTAAGTACCGCAACACTTAACCCCTTTTCCATAAACCGCTCTTTCCTCCCGACTTCTCCAGAAGCTTTATTTCAGATATGATTATGGCTCTATCCACTGCCTTGCACATATCGTAAACAGTGAGAGCTGCCTGAGTAACAGCCTGAAGTGCCTCCATTTCTGCTCCTGTTTTTGCACTGACCACAACCTCTGAAACAATTACAAGTACACCTTTACTGATATTCCAATTAAATGTTATATCAACATGATCGATAGGAAGCGGATGACAGAGAGGAATGAGTTCATCGACCCTCTTTGCTGCCATGATAGCTGAAACCTTTGCACAGGCAAAAACATCCCCCTTCTGAATCTTTGCATCTATAATACTTTTGAGGGTTGAGGCCTTCATCTGAACAGTACACTGAGCCTTGGCAACACGTCTTGTAATGGCTTTGCCACTCACATCCACCATTCTGACCCTACCCGATTCATCTATATGGGTAAACTCTTCTTCCATAGTTCAAATATCCTTTCTCTGAATCAATTATAGCCCCTTTGTAATTTTTAAAACAACTTTTTCAGGATCACCTGTCCCTTTCAGGGTCTTCACCATCCCCATGATAACGTTGTAAAAAACGCTCTTCACATAGTAGTTCAAGCCCACACTTTTATCATCTAGAAGTAACTCTACCTTATAATCCTTTTTTTCCATTCCTCACTCCTTGTATTATAGTTATAACATGGACAGGTAATATCAAAACCTTAATCCTTGAGGGGTAAAACTTTTACTTCCTCCCCTCTCTTTATTCTGGTCATACCTCTATCAATCACTGTCAAGCAGTTGCTTCCCGAGCACCCGATAATATCTGCTGAACCATTCAGTTCATGTGGAGTCACAAACAGGCTCCCATTCCGGACAGTACAGTATGAGGGAATAATAAGTACCCGATTGCTTCTATTAAAAAAATCTTTTTCTATAAAGGCATCCTGCATTGGCAACCTGTAGTTAGCAATCCCAACCATTTTGTAAATCGCTGGTTTTATAAAAATATGAAAGGTTGTAAAACTGGAAACTGGATTCCCGGGGATTCCGAATATCAGACATCCTCCCTTCTTTGCAAAGAGGAGCGGCTTTCCCGGCTTTACAGAGACCTTGTGAAAGAATATCGTTGCACCAAGTTTCTTCAATACATAAGGTATGAGATCGTAATCCCCCATAGAAACACCGCCTGACAACAAAAGGATATCCCACTTGAGGCCCCTGTTTATAACTCTTCTGAGTTCCTCTTCATTGTCCTTTGCTATCCCCAGGTAACGAGCTCTACAACCGATTTCATATACCATTGCAGAGAGCATCGGCCCATTACTGTTTCTGATCTTTCCCTCTTCCAGAGGACTATCCGGTTCAACGATTTCATTCCCTGTTGATAAGATTCCAACAACCGGTTTTCTATATACACTCACAGAAACCCTCCCTACAGAGGCAAGGATAGCAACCTCCGGTCCCATGATAAGAGTACCTTTTTTAAGAACAACTCTGCCTTTTTTGATATCCTCACCCTTTACACATATATTCTGCCCTGGCACAACAGGTTTCATGACCCTCATAGTCCCATCTGTCATTGTTTGAGTATCTTCAATCATAACAACAGAATCTGCACCAGGAGGCACAGGTGCACCGGTCATGATTTTCATACATTCCCCGCTTTTAATCTTCTTTTTTAAAGTGCTTCCTGCAGCAATGTTGTCCATAATTTTTAATGTTCCAGGTATTGATGAAAGATCAGAAGATCGTACTGCATATCCGTCCATAGCTGATTTATGAAAAGGTGGAATATCGATGTCTGAGACTATAGCTTCTGCAAGTACGCTTCTAAAGGCATCGAGAAGTTCAACATCTATTCTTTCAAGCCTCTTTGTATTTGCAAGAATCATCTCAAGCGCTTCATCTATTGGAATCATGACTTTTCACCTTTCATTAATATTAAAAGCTTGAATAGCAGTTGCTTTGAAGGATACATAAAGCTCTTTTCCCTCATCTATTTTCAATTCAAGGAGAGTACCTTTTGTGATTAATGACTTAAAGGTAATACTTCCCACCCTGACATGAAGCTCATAGAAAAAACCTGATCAAAGATCCCGTTAACCTTTCCCTTAAATGAGTTTTTCATGCTCGATGCTAACGCTCCTTTATGGAAAACAATCAACTTATCCTGAAGCCCTGATTCTTTCCTTTTTCCTCCAATATAATGAAAGTTGAATAACTGTGAATAAAAAGGCAAAAAATGCCGGTAAAAAAAATACCCTTCTTTTCATAAAAATTTCAATCCTTTACTAAAGAGTCGGCTTCAAACTCTTTATTTCTTTCAATATATCCTGATAACTGTAATCGAAAGCCCGAATCTTGAAATCCGCTATTCTTTCGGAAATGTACGATCCCTCTGTCCTATCTTCTGATTCATCTTCTATATAAATAACCATGTCCGGAGAAAGAAATGCTACTATGGTATTTCCTTCTATGAATATATATCTATACTGATTAAATAAATGCTCAAGCTCCTTTACAACCAGGCTGAGATCTTTCCGGTTTGATCTTATCAGTATAGCCTTAGATATACCTGCTTCAAGGTATTTAGCTGTATCTTTTCCATTGCTCATTAATATTTTAAGATCTGTAATTATCTGAGGAGCATTCACTTCATGAGATAGTGAGCACTTGACAGCAAGCACATCTTTTAAATAAGAGCCAAGTTTACAGATCAATTCAGTCTTGCCTATACTTGCCCGTTTTCCAGCAACAACAATTATCATCTCAACATTTCCAAATAAAATCTTATTTCTTCTTACCTTGCTGTAAATCATCACTAAAAAGTTCTTCAAACCTGTGCTCGGTAAAATCCATGATTTCACCTGTAAGTCTTTCAAACTTTTTTAAAAGAATCTTTGCCTCCTGCGTCAAGGTCGAACTTCCACCTCCCTTTCCTCCTTTCCTCTTCTCTAAAAATCTTATTCCGAAGTTTTTTTCAGCACTGTCAAGGTGGCTCCAGGCCCTCCTGAAAGATATGTTGAGTTTTTTGGCAGCCTTTGATATCGAGCCTTCCCTCTCAACTTCTCTGAGAAGTTTGAGCTTTCCTATTCCAAATACAGGTCTTCCATCCTTCTCAAGCCATATCTTTGATCTAATACGCATCCTGCTATCCGATAAACTCATCTTCTTTCTTACATAATAACGTTATGTTTTATTTGCATAACGCTTATATTAATAATGCATGGTGAGAGGTCAAGCTTTTTTATCTTTCCCAAAGGATTTTACATTTATTCGTTGAAATAAATGTAAGATGATATTATTATTCTTCTGAAAAGCCCGGATGGCGGAATTGGCAGACGCGCTAGATTCAGGATCTAGTGAGGGCAACCTCATGGGGGTTCAAATCCCCCTTCGGGCAATGCAAGTAATCAGCTCTAAGCCCTTAACCTTTTCAACAAATCAGCTTTACTTTTATCTTAATCCCATTAATAAATGCATCTGATTTCTAGAAATTCTTGCTAATTCTGTAGAGGATGCTAAAATTTAAAGTTCATTAACAGTATTTACTTTAAAAGGATATATATCCGTAATACAGATATAAAGAAGTTATGTGAAATTGCGTTTTTTAATGAAAGGATCTCTAGTTTAAAGGTGCAAAAGTGGAAAACCTTAAGGATACAATAAAAGAATTTATACTTTCTAAGGGGGCAGATCTTATTGGAATAGCATCTATTGGTAGGTTTGATCGAGCTCCAGATAGTCACAAGCCAGAGGACATCCTATCTGATGCAAAAACTGTTATTGTTTTCGCTAAAAGGATTCCAAATAGTGTAGTTATGGATGGACTAGCGACCTCTTATCATAATATGATGACTATTCTCTATAAGCAACTTGACATCATTGCTTATGAAACGGCTATTTACATTGAACAGCAAAGAGGAATAGCTATTCCCGTGCCATCTGATGAGCCTTATTACGACTGGAATCCAGATAAAGTAAATGGTCGAGGCGACCTATCCCACAAGCATGCGGCTCAGGCTGCCGGATTAGGTAGATTGGGCAAGAACTCATTGCTCATCACCCCTGAATTTGGAAATAGAGTCCAACTGGTTTCGGTGGTAACGAATATAAGTTTGGAACCCGATCCATTAGTTGAGGATGAGCTGTGCCCTTCAAAGTGCATAATTTGCATTGAATCTTGCCCTGTGAAAGCAATTTCAGATGAGCAGCAGGTAAACCAAAGATTATGCCGCTCACATATGCTTCTGAAGTTACCAAAAGGGCAAATTATCTATAACTGCCGAGAGTGCAGAAAGGTCTGTCCAATAGGTATAAAGTAATCCTACTTGACACTCTGAATTGGCTGGAAAAAGAGTTTAATTGAATCTATTTCCACCTCAAATCCGGCTCAAAAAATTAATGGGAGACAGAGAAGGTCAATATAGCATTCGGGTTAATGATGGGTTTCGAATATGTTTTATATGGAAAAATAATGATGCTCACAATGTAGATATAACGGATTATCATTCATTAATTTATAAATATGAATGGAGAAAAAAATGAGGAAGAAAATACTATTATTAATCTTTGTACTATTCAGTATTTATATCATTGCCGAAATTCCTGCGTATTCTGAAGAGAGCAAAAAAGGACATGAACAACAAGGCATGTATATCCCAAAATGCCTTCGAAATATAAATAGTCTTGGGACAGATAGTAATCTAGTTCAATCGAAAAAAAGTAATGAACAAGTATTCAGGAATAAACTAGGTTTCGAAGCTAGTACAGGAATACAGGGTATTATGTCCTTTGTACAATTGGGCATTCTTTTTCCGAGGATCAATAATAGAATCTTCATTGATCTAAAAGTCAAGTACCTGAGCAGTCTAACCTGGGCAACCTACATAGATCAGGATAACAATGCTGTTTCGTTTCATCCAACGATTATTGGCGGTGCTCTTTCATTTGGAGGATATAGCCCTTTAATCTATAATTGCGTAAGGATGTATGGGGGAATGGATCTTTTTCTGGGATATTCATTTACTCCATACGACAGTGCCATACTTCAAACAGGCAACTTGATTGGTGATAACCTCACATTTGCTCTGTGGGGTTTTTTCGGGTTGGAGTTTTTCACTTCTGAGCATATATCTCTGATTATAGATGCAGGTGGTGGATTCAAGAGTCTTATTGGAGATAAAAGCAATCAATATGTCATTGCCAGTAGTTGGTTGGGCAGTGGCTTTGAAATAAAGATGGGAATAAGGTATTATCTCTAGAGATGCTTATCCCTAGAGATGCTTATCTATCGAGATGCTTATCTATCGAGATGCTTATCTATCGAGATGCTTATCCCTAGAGATGCTTATCTATCGAGATGCTTATCTCTAGAGATGCTTATCTCTAGAGATGCTTATCTATCGAGATGCTATAAGAAATCCCGACTTTTGGAGGAATTACAGAGTGAATAACGAACCTATCTGGCTAGAATGGGCTAAAAGGTTAAACTCAATTGCGCAGGCTGGTATTACATATTCTAGACAGCAGTACGATATTGAAAGGTATCGGCAAGTTCAAGATATTTGCATTGAAATATTAAATAAATACACAGAAATTAATCATAATAAAATACGCAGTTTGTTTACCAGTGAAATTGGCTATCAAACCCCGAAGATTGACGTTCGTGCTGCTATTTTTAAAGATGAACGAATTCTACTGATCAGAGAAAAAATAGATGGATTGTGGGCACTTCCAGGTGGATGGGCTGATGTCGATACTTCGCTACGGGAGGCATTGGTTAAAGAAGCAAAAGAAGAAGCAGGAGTAGATATTGATCCGAAAAGAATAATAGCCATTTTGGACAGGCGAAAACATAATAAACCACCATTACCTTACGGAGTTTATAAGATATTTGTTGAATGTGACTACATTTCTGGAAGTTATATAAAAAATGTTGAAACATCTGAATCAGGGTTCTTTACTCTTGATAATCTTCCACCACTATCTTTAGGCAGAAATACAAAAAAACAAATTGAGTTGTGTTTCTCTGTCAGGAAGAAAGAGATCCATGAAACCCTATTTGATTAAGCAAGTTAAGGATCGGGCCTTCCTATAACAGCATTTAATCGGTTCTGGTGCTATACACCCGCGGGTGCTATGTACCCGCGGGGGCTATGCACCCGTGAACATTTTGTGTTCTAGACCAAGCTGAAAAAAATTATTTTTAAGAATTATCAAATAATACAATGAATTATGATAGGGTATAAAATATGGGTGATTACACAAATTATCTTAAAAAAGCAAAAGGCCTTGGTGCTAAGGATGCAAAAATTATTTCTGCAAAGAGCATTGTTACTGCTGAATGGGTTAGGCTGAAATGCCAGTTTGGATGTGGCAGGTATGGGATAACATTGACTTGTCCTCCGTTTTCACCAACCCCTGAACGTACAAGGAGGATGATAACATATTATGAATATGGGCTCTTAGTTCATGGTGATGAATATACAGGTATACGAAGTATTGTTTCCACACTTGAGAGGGAAATCTTTCTCGATGGATATTACAAGGCATTCGGGATGGGCTCAGGTCCCTGTAATCTCTGCGAAAAGTGTCCAGAAATCTGCAGGTATACTGACAAGGCAAGACCATCAATGGAAGCCTGTGGGATAGATGTATTCAGTACAGTTAGAGCCAATGGACTTCCTATAGAAGTCCTGAAAACAGATACATGTGAGTGTAATTATTATGGTGTAGTTCTTATTGAATGAGAGAAAACAGATGTTGATAAATACGATATGGCAATCTGTATTTGCTCCGAAACTATTCCAAAAAAATCCCAAAGGAGAGTTAGTTGTAAATAAATACGGTTGGATATTTATTGGCGTACGATGGTTGTATTATTCAATACTGTTTTCTCTATTCCGCGATTACAGCGGAGAATGGAAACCATTTGTACCACCGCCATTTAATCTGAGTCTGGAAACGTATGCCTTATTACAAAGATACTTTTCAGTGATTTTCGGCTTTTTTTTAATGTTTTCCATAGCAATAGCCCTATGGACTTACATAAAAATTATTGGAAAAGATATTCCTTTATTCAAGATACTAAATATCTTAGGCATAACTTTTTTCCTTCCCTTTATAATATTGCAGCCCATAGACAGACTTGTAATAATTTCTTTTGGCTGGACCATGCCTCTTATTACTTTTCTGCATACACTATTTCTTTTATGGGAAGGGATTGCAGCAGTGCTAATAATAGATAATATTTGTAAACTGAAAGTATCGGTAAAAATCACTTCTGTTTTTATAATAACAGCGATTTGGATTTTTATATGTGGGATTTTTTGGAGATAATTCCTTTAAAATCTGCATATTGTTAGAATTGCATAATACTAAAGTTATAATATTAATAATAATATATCAAAATCTGGTTGTCAATATAAATAGTTATTTAACACTGATTATAAACATATTTATTTACATTTCTTGACAATCGATGTAAAAATTTTTATTCTTTTTACCATGAATAAATTAAAAGAGATTCTTTCTGCACAAAAGAATGAAATAACAGAACACTTTCTTTACTTAAAGCTATCAAAATCGTTAAAGGATTCCCATAACAGAGAAATACTAACAACTATTGCCAATGATGAATTGGGTCACTACAACTTCTGGAAACAGTATTCAAAACAGGAGGTCAAAGCGAATAGATGGAATATCTTTAAGTTTCACTGGATATCAAAAATCTTCGGTATAACCTTTGGAATAAAATTAATGGAAAAGGGAGAGGCAAAGGCGCAAATAAACTATGCTAAGATAATACAAGAGATACCAGAGGCACAAAAAATTGTTGATGATGAGAATAAGCATGAAAAAGAATTGATTGATTTAATAGAAGAAGAACGATTACAATACATCGGTTCTATGGTTTTAGGTCTTAATGATGCATTGGTAGAACTTACAGGAGCACTTGCAGGTTTAACGTTTGCCATGCAAAATACCCGTCTGATAGCATTAGCAGGATTAATCACAGGAATCGCAGCCTCCTTCTCCATGGCTGCCTCTGAATATCTATCAAAAAGATCTGAAGAAGGGGATAAGAACCCCTTTAAATCCTCATTCTATACAGGTATAGCCTATATCTTCACGGTATTTCTTCTGATCTTTCCCTATTTAATTTTAAGCAATTATATTATCTGCCTTGGATTAACTATCCTCATCGCTATTTTAATAATACTGGCATTTAACTTCTATATCTCTGTTGCCAAAGACCTCTCTTTCCGAAAGAGATTCGCTGAAATGGCATCCTTGAGTCTGGGAATCGCAGTACTATCATTCGGCATAGGCTATCTTATACGAATACTTTTGGGAATTGAGGTATAAATTGTATAGCAAAAGGCTGCAAAATATTAAAGGCATTATCTTTGATGTGTTTATGACACTTGTTGATGATAGTGGCTTTCCACGGGAAAGAATCTGGAAACTTCTTCGACAATCAGGTGTTACACTTGATATGTCTGATTACTACCGCCATTATGATTATATAACGAAAATACTTTTCGATTGGAGGAAAATAGATACCTTTCTGAAGGTAAGGGAAATCCATAAACAAAGATTGGCCTCTTTCTATCAGAAATATAATGTTAACAGAAATGTTGAGGATGATCTGGAATATCTGCTTCGATCAATGAAAGAATGTAAAATCTACCCTGAAGTTCCAAATATGATAGAAAAAATAAAAAGAAAATATAAAATCGCCCTCATATCGAATGCAGACGATGATGATCCATTAATTAATATATTAATAAATAAAGGCTTCTCTTTCGATGCAATAATTACTTCAGAATCTGTTAGAGCATATAAACCACACTCTGCTATTTTTAAGAAAGCTTTAGATAAATTGAAATTAGATAAAGATCAACTATTATTAGTAGGCGATTCACAAGTGTCAGACATTTTGGGGGGTAAAAGATTTGGACTAAAGGTGGTATGGTTAAATCGTTCTGATGTAACCTTAGAATCTGGAATGCCTCAACCTGATTATATAATCTCAAATTTATCTGATTTACTCGATATCGTTTAAATCGATTTGTTTATTCAAGATCTTAAGATCATCTGAGAGTGTTTCCATAATCTAGGTAAAGTCGCTTCCAAAAATGTTTTTTAATCGATTAATGGTTGATTTCCAGAATAATCTTGATATTATTATTTTTATCACATGTCTATAAGCTAAAGTTTGAATACAACACGGACGGTGAAAGACTTAAAAAAGATCAATAGCATTATCTAACTCTGAAAAATGGATATGATATGAATAGAAGTAAAAAGGTCAATTCATACGGCAAGGACCCTGTTGGCAAGGGCTCTGTTGGCAAGGACCCTGATAGCAAGATCCCTGTTAGCAAGGACCCTGTTAGCAAATACTCTGTTGGCAAGGACCCTGTTAGCAAATACTCTGTTGGCAAGGACCCTGTTAACAAGGGCCCTGTTAACAAGACCCCTGCAACCCCTTCCGATTTTATCCGTGCTATCATCACAGAAGACTTGAAGAATAACAAAAACCGCGGTAGGGTAGAAACAAGATTTCCTCCTGAACCGAACGGATATCTACATATCGGTCATGCCAAATCCATCTGTCTAAACTTTGGTATTGCAAATGAATATGGGGGTATATGTCACTTGCGGTTTGATGATACAGATCCAAGTAAGGAAGAGACTGAATATATTGAATCTATTAAATCAGACGTTAAATGGCTGGGATTTGACTGGGGGGCTTATATGTACTATGCTTCTGACTACTTTGAGAAGCTATATGAGTACGCAGTACAGTTAATCAAAGCTGGTAAGGCGTATGTTGACACTCTGAGCGCTGAAGAGATCAGAGAGTATCGTGGCACCTTAACCGAACCGGGCAGGGAGAGCCCTTATAGAAACCGTCCAATAGATGAGAACCTTGATCTCTTTAGGCGTATGAAGGCAGGAGAATTTAAGGATGGAACTCATGTGCTCCGGGCCAAAATTGATATGGCTTCTCCAAACTTAAATATGCGGGATCCTACCATCTACCGTATTCGCCAGGTAGAACATTACAGGACTGGTAAAAAATGGTGCATATATCCAATGTACGATTTTGCCCATTGTCTATCCGACTCCATAGAAAGAATCACACACTCTATCTGTACGCTGGAATTTGAAGATCATCGGCCACTCTATGACTGGTTTTTAGATGAACTGAACGTTGATTGTCACCCACAGCAGATTGAGTTTGCCCGACTCAATCTCAGCCACACTGTTATGAGCAAGCGGAAGCTTGTCGAACTGGTGAAACATGGATACGTCAGTGGATGGGACGATCCACGAATGCCAACAATATCAGGTTTGCGCAGGCGGGGCTATACACCAGAGTCAATCCGAAACTTCTGTGAGCGCATTGGAGTAGCCAAGACTAACAGCATCGTTGATATAGCCCTGCTCGAGCACTGCCTCCGTGAAGATATGAACAAACATGCTCCTCGTGTCATGGCTGTGCTAAATCCGCTTCGTGTTGTCATAGACAACTACCCTGAAGACCGTGTGGAGGAATTGGATGCCGTAAATAACCCAGAGGATCCCGGTATGGGAAAAAGGAAGGTTCCTTTCTCACGCGTGCTTTACATTGAACAGGAGGATTTTCGCGAAAAACCGCCACAAAAGTACTTTCGTCTCGCTCCAGGACGTGAGGTGCGCCTTAAACATGCCTATTATATAAAATGTGTTCGGGTGGTTAAGGATAACCAGAACGGTAAAATAGTAGAGCTTCACTGTACCCATGATCCGAAGACGCGTGGTGGATGGTCTTCGGATGGACGTAAAATCATGGGTACCCTTCACTGGGTTTCAGCTTTGCACTCGCTCGAAGCCGAGGTACGCCTATACGATCATCTCTTCGTAAAAGCGAACCCTATTGATGAAAAGGACAGCACTGATTTTAAAAGGCACCTTAATCCAAAATCACTTGATATTTTAACTTCCTGTAAAATCGAGCCAAGTTTAAAAGGTGCAAAGCCTGGAAGCCGTTTCCAGTTCCTGCGACATGGATATTTCTGTGTTGATTCTGTGGATTCAAAGGATAGTGCCCTCGTTTTCAACCGCACTGTATCGTTACGTGATACATGGGCCAGGATAGAAAAAGCTCAAAAGAGGAATTAGCGAGGTTAAAGATTATATCTTTATAAACCGTTAATAAGTATATTTTCTTAATTTGTTTCTTATAAAAAAAGGTGAGGTAGATATCATGGATACAGATAAAAAGGTTGAAGAGCTTGAAAGAAAGGTCAGAAATGTAGAAAAAAGGCTTGCTGAGATAGAACGAAAGATTAGAAAGATTGAGAGCAAGCTTAAGAAATAAAAGCGAAAAAGCTAAATTATTAAATAAGCCATTATTCTAATATTTAAAAATACTCAAACAAACAGCTCTATTTAATCGTGCCTCGACTTTAAAAGGTTAATTCATTATTTGCTTGCCTGTTATTGACTTTTTATATAAAAAAATTATTGTTTGCAAGGTTATGAAGCTCAAATACAAGTGTCTTATTCTTGATCACGATGATACTGCTGTTGACAGTACTTCGAAAATACATTACCCTGCTCATCTCGAGGTAATTCGTAAACTGAGACCAGATCAAAAACCTATTAGCCTGGATGAATGGTTTCTTAAAAACTTTCATCCAGGGATAATGGAATATTTGACAAAAGAATTAAAGATGACTGATCAGGAAATAGAGATTGAATATAAGATATGGAAAGAGTTTACAACAAAAAGGATTCCACAATTCTATCCAGGATTTATTGAAACTCTATCAGAATATAAGAGAAGAGGTGGCATTGTAGCTGTTGTTTCTCATTCAGAAAAATATATTATTGAAAGGGATTACAGATCTTACGATCAGAATCTTCAATTCTTACCTGACATTATTTTTGGCTGGAGTTATGATGAAAAAAAAAGAAAACCAAAACCCTTCCCTGTAATGGAGATATTAAAGGCCTTTAATTTAAAAGCCAGGGAGGCTCTTATTGTTGATGACCTGAAACCGGGTGTCATAATGGCACGTGAGACAGGAGTTCCTGTTGCAGCGGCAGGATGGGGTCATCATATACAGGAGATACAGTACTACATGCGGAAAAACTGTATTGCATATTTTGAGAAAGTCAAAGATTTTAAGAAGTTTATCCTTTCAGAATGAAATTTATTGCCGATTTTCACATCCATTCACACTACTCTATTGCAACGAGTAAGGACCTTACACCCGAATACCTCGACTACTGGGCAAGGCTCAAGGGAATAAGCATTCTCGGTACCGGTGACTTTACGTATCCAGGCTGGCTTGAAGAAATGAAAGAAAAACTCGAGCCTGCTGAACAGGGACTCTTCAAACTAAGAGATAAGTTAAAGAAAAATATTGCAATTGAAGCTCCCTCTTTTGCTCATAAAAAGGTAAGATTTATACTCACTTCTGAAATAAGCAATATATACAAGAAATATGGAAAAGTACGTAAGGTTCATAACCTTATATTTGCGCCAGATTTTCAGACCGTGGAAAAAATGCAGACAGAATTATCCAGAATAGGCAACATTACTTCTGACGGCAGACCTATTTTGGGAATAGACTCAAGGGACCTTCTGGAAATAGCACTGAACTCGTCTGACAGGGTCCTTTTTGTACCTGCACATATCTGGACACCATGGTTCTCTGCTTTGGGATCTCAGTCCGGTTTTGAATCCATAGAGGAATGCTATGGTGATCTTGCAGATTATATCTTTGCTGTGGAAACAGGACTCTCTTCTAACCCGCCAATGAACTGGATATGCAGTTTCCTGGACAGGTATACACTCATCTCCAATTCGGATGCTCACTCACCTGAGAAATTGGGAAGAGAAGCAAACATCTTTAATACAGAACTCTCCTATGATGCAATCATCCTGGCAATTAAGAGTGGTAATCCAGAAAATTTTCTGGGCACAGTAGAGTTCTTTCCACAGGAGGGGAAATACCACTATGACGGACACAGAAAATGTGGAATTCGCTGGGACCCTCTTGAAACCTTGAAGCATAATGGAGTATGCCCTGTATGCGGGAAAAATGTTACCATCGGGGTAGTGAATCGTGTCTTACAACTGGCTGACAGAAAAGAGATGACAGAAAGAAAGAAGAGACATCCTTTTTATTCTCTGATACCGCTGAAAGAAATACTGTCTGAGATCACTGGCGTGGGGCCGCAGTCGAAAAAGGTTTTGCAGGCCTATAATTCAATTGTACAAAAGGTAGATTCAGAGTTTGATCTGCTTCTTGAAAAGCCTATAGATGAAGTAGAAAAGGCTTATAATGATCTACTCTCTGAGGCCATACGGAGAATGAGAGAGGGGGAGGTTTATATAGAAGAGGGCTTTGACGGGGAATATGGCCGGATAAGAGTTTTCAAAGAAGGTGAAAAGAACTCATTCGGTCTTCAGGAATCCTTATTCAAGGATACGGCCCATGAAAAGGCTCCTCAAAAAGCAAAAACAGGGCTCTTCTCCTTTGATCTATTAGAATACAAAAAACTGGAGAAACAAAAAGCTCACAGTCATACCTCATATAATACTCTAACAAATCTTTTTAAAGAGCTCAATTCAGAGCAAAAAAGGGCAATGGAACATCTTTCTGGACCTGCACTTGTTCTTGCTGGGCCGGGAACAGGAAAGACACAGATCCTTACTACTAGAATTGCAAATCTAATTCTGAACAGAGCCATAAATCCTGAGAGTATTTTAGCAGTAACCTTTACAAACAAGGCAGCTTCTGAAATGAAGGAAAGATTAAAACTCCTGCTTAACGGTGAAGCTTTGATCTCTCGATTACAGATTTCCACTTTCCATGCTTTTGGTCTTTCCATACTGAAAAACTTTTATGAAAGACTTGGCAGAAGCAGGAATTTTTCAATCATAGATGAAGATGACAGAAAAGAGATACTTTATAAAAATATGGGCTGTGAAAAGAGAAGACTTAAAAATATTTCTGATATAATAACCAAAAGTAAACAAAACCTGAATACCAAAGATAAATATCTTGAAGATAACTATATTCAAGAACTCTTCAATCGGTATGAGATGCTATTAATAAAACAGAATCTCTTTGATCTGGACGATTTAATCTACTCCCCTATAAAACTCTTCACCCTCTATCCCAAAATTCTATCACACTACAGGGAGAGATTAGGGTGGATTCTCATTGACGAATACCAGGATATAAACTATGCCCAATATCAAATGATTAAAATGCTCTCACCTCACGCACATCCAAACCTCTATGTGATTGGCGATCCAAATCAGGCAATCTATGGTTTTCGTGGTGCTGATGTAAGATTTATAAGAAGATTCATCGATGATTATCCGGGGGCTGTAGTATATAGATTAAAAAAAAGCTATCGCTGCACTGACTTTATTCTCAGGGGTTCGGGCCAGATTATTAAGGGTGAAAGCCTAAAAGATAAAGCCATTATGCTGGAAGGCTTAAGAAAAGGTATTAAAATTAAGATCTCTAGACATAGCAGTGATAAAAGTGAAGCTGAATTCGTTGCAAGAACAATAGAGAAAATGATGGGAGGCTTAAGGTTTTTCTCTATTGATAGCCAGATAACAGAGGGTGACCAGGATACGGAAATTGAGAGCCTTTCTGATTTTGTGGTTCTCTGCAGAATGGGAAGACAGATGGAGGTATTAAAGAAGGCATTTAACGACCACGTTATTCCTTATCAGATAGTTACAGAATCTCCATTTTTTGAAACAGAACCGATAAAATCCATTGTTGATCTTTTGAAATTATCATTAAATCCTGAAAACACATTTTTAAAAAATAGATTGATAGAAAAAAACATTTTAAGTCATATAGGGCTAAGAGAGTTTCATAGTTTAATAAAAAATCAAAGTTCCCTTAAGAAAAAGGTTTTATTTATCATTGATAAGTATTTCAGTACCGAGAAGTCCACTTACAAAAGCTCATTCGAAAGGCTTCTTGCTTTAACTGAAGATATTCTTGATTCTCCTGAAGAGTTTTTACAGTTTGCAGCAACGGGAACTGGAATTGATACCTATAAACCGAATGTAGAAAATGTAACTCTCATGACAATACATGCTGCAAAGGGTCTTGAGTTTACATGCGTCTTTATAGTTGGCTGTGAAAATGGATTACTGCCCTATTCCATCTTTGAGGACCAGAGGTCTGATTTTGATGAAGAGAGAAGGCTTCTCTATGTTGGAATGACGCGAGCTAAAAGGTTTCTATTCCTCAGCCATGCAGAAAAGCGATATATCTTTGGAAAAGAATACCATCTACAACGGAGCCCTTACCTGGATAGCATAGAGGAGGGATTAATAGAGTTATCAAAAACTGATTATAAAAAGGTTGAAGAAAAAGAGGATATCCAGCCGAGCCTATTCTGATGTTAGATTGCATCATAAAGCTCTTTTTCCCTTGAAATTTTCCTGTCTTCTTCCTGTTTTAATAGATCATCTGTCCATCGTTTACTTTCATATAAAACTCTTATAGAATAAGACTCCATTTTCTCATGTTTTTCTAATAGTAGCGATATGTATGTAAAACTAGTGCTCCAGGAGGTTTTAAAGTATAGATCCCGATTTTCTAAAGCCTCTCTTACCTTATCCTTTGAAGGTAGTAACAAGAAATAAAAAGGCCCCAATTCTCTCATTTTCTCTTCTGTGAATATCCTTTTTGATGCGTCAGGTGTTCCATATTTCTCTATTAACACTTCCTTAAAAAAATCATGATTTGAAATACTCTCATCTATCTCCTTTATATTAAAAATATAATGGGCCTTTACGAGTTTATAATCTACAAAATGATAGAGTACTTTACCTTTAAAATCAGCTAAAGTAATCTTGTAAACTAATTGATATTCCTGCTTATCACCACCCTTATTTAATAATTTTTCCTTCTCCACATTTGCTACCTCTTTTACACTCATACCCCATAATGTTTTTCTAAAATCAAAGTCCTGTGCATAAAGCGAGACAGCTATAAAAAATAATATTATAAGGAATAATATCTTTTTCATACTCTACTCCTTCAAATATTTTTCCTTATATATACATCGGCAATCAACAGACATTTTTATCCATATAATTTTAAGACTCAAGAATATTTATTCGCGCAGGCTTCTGAAGAATCATACTTACAATTGAGATTTATTGGAATCTATGGTAGACTGAAATAAATTGATATTTCATGACCAATAAAGATTTTAAGATCATGATACATTCAGCCACAATTACTTAGTTCATGGAATATATATTAATGGAGGTTTTATGACTAATCTTGAGGAGCTAAGAGATCAGGTCATCAGCAGAGGATTTCCAGAACTGATGGCTGAAGATATTCAAGTTGAATATAAAAAACTAAAAGACGCTCTCTTTGAATATGGTAGATTGTCACAGGAGGGCTATTATATTGAAATTGACGAATCATTAACAGATGCCCCAGAGCGGGTTCTTATCGGGGGCCTGGCTCACGAGCTTTCTCATATACTTACTGACAGATCTTCAGAAAAAAAATTAATCTCCCAGGACAGATTGGCATACAGAATTTCTTCAAGATATAAGGTACTGGATGAGAGAAATACTGATTTAGAGGTCATATTGAGAGGTTTTGGGAAAGATCTATTACACTTTTTAGAATATTCTGAAAGAAATGAATATCCCCATTATAAAGAGGATGGACTTTCAGCCAGGGAAGTAAAGAGGATTTTAGGATTAATGCGCTGATAGACCCTCTTATTCTTAGAAGGACGCTTTTCAAACAATCAAAGCGTAGGGCATTCCTGGTAACGATATTTTCTTGATCATTCATAAAAATCTTACTAATCTATAGTCTACCAATATAAATCCGAGGCATAAATTAGGGGTAAAAAATGGACATGGTAATAACATTTACAGGTGGGAAAAGGGTGGATGCCTCTTACAAAGGCTTCACCATTAAAACAGATCAGTCTGAATTTCACGGGGGTGACGGCTCAGCACCTGCTCCATTTGATCTGTTTCTGGCTTCTATTGGAACCTGCGCAGGGATTTTTGTGCTAGAGTTTTGTCAAAAAAGAAATATCCCCACCGAGAATATACATCTCATACAGAGAACAGAGAGAAATAGTAAAAAGAAGATGATTAGCAAGATTGCGATAGATATTCATCTTCCTTCTGATTTTCCTGAAAAATATTTCAATGCTATAAAGCAGTCAGTCAATCTCTGTTCTGTTAAAAGACATATTATATATGCACCAGAGTTCGATATAACGATAAATATGTGATGAAAGGATACAGGGTAAGGTTTTAGAAAATAATAGCTGAAGCATTAAAATGAAAAAACACGATCATAGGGAGGTCATATGTTTTCTTTTCAAACAGGAATAAAACCCTTGAAATCAAGGATATTTACATGGGAAAAAAGCCTGCTCTTTATAAAGGGCATTCTTCTTTCCCTCGGCTTTGCAGGAATTACAGGATTGTGCGCCCGGTTGAGGTTTTATCTGCCTTTTACCCCTGTTCCTGTCACAGGACAGGTTTTCGCTGTACTGCTCAGTGGTTTGGTGCTGGGAAAGGAATACGGTTCCTTAAGTCAGCTATTCTACATCACCTTTGGGCTCTTAGGATTACCTTGGTTCGCAATATTCCCATTAGTTCCTACTGGAGGTTATCTTGTCGGTTTCATAGGTGCACCCTATATAATAGGGTATATTATAGAAAGAAGTAAAACGATTAAACTTAAAACCATTCTGCTTTCTATGATATCAGGAGTTTTTGTCATCTACCTGTTTGGATTTATCATTTTCACACTCTCTACAGGTATGTCTCTTTTAAACTCCGTATGGCAGTCTGTGCTTCTATTCATTCCCTTTGATATAGGCAAGGCTTTTGTAGCAGCAATAATCTCCTGTTTTATTATAAAAAAATTTCCCGGGTTTATAGCCGGACGTAGGGACATTTATAAAACCCGAATATCGAAGTGATTATGCTATTGTCTATCATGATCAATAAAAATCCTCTTTGATTTGAAAATACTTTATATTACACTATAAATATGAGACTTATATTTAAGATTACAATTAAAATATTAATATTTTTTTTACTCCTCCTTATTCCCACTGCTCTTTTCATAGCTTTTTTTTCTTTAAATCAGAGAGACATTCCGTTGTGGAATATTGGCATCAGAAATACAATAACAATGGCACGAAATTACTCTATTCCAATAGTTTTTGTAAGTTATCTGGTTTCCACCCTTCTTGCAGTTTCTCTTGTTGATAAAACGAAGGTCAAATCTCTCCTCGGTCTCCATATTCCACCAATCATAGTTGGTGCAATCCTTATATGTATTATCTACTTTACTGCAAGTACAAATGTTTCGCCCTTAAATACAAAGGGGGCTGTACAAATAGGATACCGTACGTTTCTTCGAGAGAACGTTTTTAATACCATAAGCGATACATTCCTATACTATAGAAAATCTGATCAAAATCTTTATAATCTCTACATTTATGATAAAAACAATAACGATCTTGAAATTGCACAAAATATCTCTATAGGTGACTCCCTCTATGTTAACCATAACAAGAGAGAACTCTCGATTAAATATAAAGAAAAGAACACTACAAAATCCCTTAACATACCCTACAAGAGACTTTCTTATAAAAGTTACATCACAAGGAACAGATTAATACTCTTCTATAGCAGGCAGGTTCGATCAGTAATAGAAATTATAAGAGCCCAATTTGAAAAACTTCCAAAAAGCGATGCACAGATCTTTGCAATTTCCATGCTATTTTCTGTTATCCTGATATCTATACCTCTTACATATGCACTGAACGATAAAGGGTGGGGATTTTTGGGCATTATTGCAGTCTTTGTAATCATCTTTATACTTCCACTTCTCTATGGTGCAATTTTCAAAATCTTTAAAAAGTTAAATCTATCACTTCTTGGTAATTACTCCTACTTATTCCCTTCCCTTGTCTTCTGTTCCTGTGGTATCATTATTGATATATTAATTAAAACTATAGGATCAAGAAGCAGAACTCCTTGACAAATGAAGTTATTCACATATAATAGGCGAATGTCTGTCTTTTGAAATTAAGAAAACCATTAATATAAAAACCGAACTACTCCTTTGCAAAGAAGCAGCAACGATTAAAATCTGGTTATTTGGATGGATACAATTAAAAGGAATACACTTCTCTTTCTCATAATAAGTTTTATCATTGCCTTCTTTATTCTAATAGCAATCCTTTACCTATATTACACTAGAAGGTTAGATAACGAAATCTTTATAGTAACATCATTAAGAAATTCGTTTACCTTCAACAAGACATTAACACAAGCTTTCGTGTTGCTTCCATCTGTTGTCATCTTTGTTTATGTTGCCTCTTTTTCCATTTTTTTTACACTCCCCTTATTCCGGCGAGAATCATTTGCTTACAGCAGTATTGCCGCTCCATCATACGGAGCATTAATCTTTTTTCTTATCCTGATAATTGCTTCAGAGTTATTAATAATCCCGATACTTTATAAAAAGCGCGAGGTCATCGAATACCGCTCTAAGAAGGCACAAAGCGCGCTTTTATATGCACAGGAACTCCACAGGAAAAATGATTACAAAAAGGCTCTATCGATTCTTGATATCTACTTCGAGATAGATGAAAAGAACGAGAAAGCAAACGAACTTTATAATACAGTAGTTGACAGGATGTCTGAAGCGAACTATAGAGGTGAATTGACTATAGAAGAGAAGGAACTATCAGAAAAAGATCTAAAAGCCGCGCCTATAAGTTTCTATGAAAGGGGGAAGGAGGAATATACTAAGAAAAATTACTACAGCGCTCTTTTCTATCTTGAACGTGCACTATCGCTTCACAGCGACAACAGAGAGATAAGGGATCTATATGAAAGATGCAAGGAAAAAGCAGAAAATCAGATTGGAGTAATGACAAAAAAGGAAAAAGAAACAAGAATGTTAATACAGCAAAAAGAGAGAGCTCTGAGTCACCTAAATAATGAAGAGTTCTATGAAGCATATAAGATATTTGAGCAACTAAATGAAAGATACCCTGAATTGGAAGATCTGAATCTTTATTTAGAAACAGTTAAAAAGGAGCTCCTGAAAGTAGACTTTTTACCCCAGGAGCTAAAGGATCATGAATGGCTTCCTTCAATAAACAACATAATCTTCATTGATAAAGGAGGCTTTCTCAATACTGTTGAAAGTATAATTCCTAGTGAGAACAACTTCTATTTCTACAATATCGTGAGGTATAAAGCACAAAATGGTAAAGTTGGAAGACAATACGCAAAATATGGAAAATGGATGGATAACAGAATCAAGATAAAGAACGAAGACGAGTTTGTAAAAGTTCCAGAGGGGAAAGAAGACCTCCACTATATTCATCCATTTATACATCCTGGATATCTGCTTTACATAAATGACAGAGAAAGCATCCTTAATCAATTAACTATATACGAACGTTTTTCAGTCTCTGAAGATCTTAGTGCAAGCGGACTCGACATAGAAGATAATTTTACATACCTTTCAAAAAAACTTGGGATACTCTTTTCTGTCTATGTACTTTCTCTTTTTATTTCTGCTCTTGCATGGAAAAAAAGATCTGTATATAAGTTCCCACCTGCTTTGAAACTTTTTCTCTTCGCAATTATTACACCGTTTGTTGTCTATTTCTTACATCTCATCTACATCAATATGAATGATATTATTATTTATACTCACAGGTATTTTACACGATTTGTGATAGAAAAAATGAATGTAGTTATATATACCGCTTTAATCAATACAGTTTTGGCCCTTATTGCTACTCTTTATTTTCTTTCTCAAAGAAGCAGTGCCGAATAAAAACAAACCCGCATTTCTCACAAATATCTTTATTTACAGTAAACTGGGGGTTGCCTCCCCTTCGGGGTGGTAGCGGTTTTCTCACGCTTAATTTCATTCTGTGCTTAATACTGTAATTAATAAACATTTCTGTTTTTCGTTTGTGAGAAAACCGCACTAATCCTGCTCATAGAGAGTAAGAACCAACTCCTTTGCATCCTGCTCTGAGTCATGACTTATGGTACATCTTCCCTTGAGAATAGTACCATGCTGAATTATTAACTCAGGGGTCTGGATATCCCCGAGTATTCTGCTTGTGGGTAAGAGTAAAACCCTGTTTGTAGCCTGTATGTTACCTATAAGAATACCTTCAACAACAACGCTTGAAGCCCTTATGTTTGACCTTACCTTGCCCTTTGGACCGATAAACACCTTATCTACAATAAGTGCCTCTCCTTCAAACTTCCCGTCAATCCTAATGGCACCCTTTACAGCGAACTTCCCTTCAAAATGTGATGTTAAACCAATTGTGCTGTTTGCTTCTTCACCCATTTGCATAATTAACATTGTACACTTTCCTTCTAAAACAATATTGTGTCTGGCCAGCTGCCCATATCAATAAAACATTTTTTTAATTCGAATACTTACTCCTTTATTTCAGGCATTCCAAGAAATTTAATAAATTCCTCCGAAAAGGAGTACATTTCAGTGAGTGCATCAATAACTACATAACCATTGAGCCTTCTATTCTCTTCAAATTCATTTAGACTTATACTATCAAGAGGATTTAATACAATATTTCCCTCTGTTCTATTGTCATCAACCAGAACCTTTAAAAAGGTTTTAATATCCTTAAAAAATTTATCCAGTGAAAATAGATACCTCTGACGTAACTTATGAATAGCAGATCTATTTTTATGAAGGGATATTGTGTCAAACTCCCTTTTGGTACTAACCTCATGCTCATAATCATATTGCTTTAATATCTTTTTAATCTCCATGAAACGAGGGTAAAAGGAATCTCTTTTCGCAGTATGGCTATAATCCAATTTTATATAATACTCACTTAGAATATGAAGATAGTTTCCTTCAAAAAAATTTGCGTAAGAAACAATAGCATCCATCTCACTGTCTTTAGATCCCTCTCTATACTTTGATATCTTTACCTGACTTAAAACTGGGAATATACTTTCTTCGCGTTCATGATTCTGTTCTTCTGTACCATTCTTTAATTTCTGGGCAACATTCCTCAACTGTAGCTTTGCTATCTCTTTTTTGACTTCTTCTATTTCTTTTAATACCCTCTTTCTTTGATATATATCTGTTGAAGTTTTATAAACACCTTCAAGCTGTTTTAACACTTTCGTTTTATCCTGGAGTTCACGTTTTATATCATTACTATTCTTCATTTCAAAATCCTGATTATTTAAAATTCACTTAAATTTAATTAAAAAACTCGGATTTTTATATATAAAAATAATCTCTATCCGCAAAAACGAATAGAGATTAATTATTCAAAACCCCTTAATACAGATATTTTTTTATGAATGAAAAATCAGTCTCTCATATAAAATCACTCTTTTAAACACAACTATTTAAGGCGAACTTCGAGTTTTCAAATTTAACAAACTTAATCAAAATATTTACTTAAATATTTCTATTTTTTAATGATTTATAAATAGAAGTTCGCAGGCACTCTATTATTTTTTCTGTATGATCACCTTTTATTATCTACTTTTCTAAACTCGAAATTCGCTCTCTTTATATTGCAATACACTCCTTATAGCGATCTACCACCGATTGTCTACTTATAACGATACGATCTTGCAGAATTACCATCCATCGGTCATATCATCCTCGTCTCTATTCTCTTCTTGAAAAATATCAGTTATAGCACGCAATTCATCGAAATATACATAGAATGAACCATAACTATCATCTGGATCTGTTTGAATAGTCATCCCAGAAAAACTTACACCCCGCCATTCTAAATTATGATACTCTTCCTGTTTTATCGTACCCGGTACAGGTATTGATATCTTCTTCCATCCTGCAAAATCAAGAAGACCTAAATTGACCATCATCTCATCACCCTTATAGTCAATAAGATGAACATATAACCTGTGCCTGAAACTTCTTCCACATACCCACATACTGAGAGCCTTTGTAATACCCGGAATCTTAATAGGTTTTGGTGGCCGCATACTGACGTTTGCTTGTGCTCTCTGATTGAATGCAATCTTAACGCCGAGAACATATTCATTTTTTGTGCCGTCATTTGGATCGGTGTCAGGAACTTCCAGGGGTCTTCCCATTCTTCTCATTGAAAATACGAGACCGTAATCCACAGGCATGTTGCTTACCCAGGTATCGGCATCTTCAAAATGGGTTACAGGTAAATCGGCCAGCAGCTGACTTGCAGTTTGAACACCTACCTGTAGACTTTCGATGTCTTGATCCTGTGCAATGAGTGAAAGAGGTATAAGGGCAAGAACAAAAAATGATACTATGATAACTATCGTCTTATTCATCTACATAAACTCCTTTTATTGTGAAGTCCATATTTCTTTTGATTGCTCAGAAAGCACATCTCCATCAAACTGCTCTTTATACACATCTGTTAAAACCTTCAAATTATCAAAGTAAATAATGTAATCATCCACTCTCTCAGCCGGTTCCGTCCAGATCTCAAATCGCACGATACTAAGCGGTTTTTCCATCGGGAGATACCGAACAATCTGAGGGATCTGCTTTGGTATCTCTACGCTTAAGTTCTTCCATCCCATAAAATGAAGGCTGCCAAGAGATAGCTTATGAACAATACCCCTGTAATCCATAAGATGAACTGCTAGATTATAGTAATAATTCGCTCCCCAGACCCAAACATCTACTTTTTTCGCTCTTCCAGGAATAACAATACTTTTTTCAGGATAGATCCATACTTTGTTATATCCTTTCCTTGTAAATGCTGACCGTACGCCCATAATATATTCATTCTCTCCTGTCATATAATCGTGAATGGCCCCTATAGGAACGCCTTTTATACCAAATTTTATCTGTGGAAATCCTTCCGCAGTAAAACGTGAAGCTGAAACATTCCAGTTTTCATCATTATCCTCAAAATCCTCTAAAACTATGCTCATTATTGCTTCCATCTTAAACATTCCTTCATTCATACCATAAAACTGTGCATAAGAAAGAGCGGGAATTAGGAAGGTAAGTCCGATTATGAATATCAAAATGTACCTGAGCTTCATTTTTTACTCCTTAATTAATAAATGAGTACCAAAAGATAGGTAGACTCTTATAATTTATCGGTCAACAAGTTTTTATATTTTAACTATATTTTTCAACCATTATACCTTATAATCAAATCTCCTTTATTAGACCTCTTCTTGATTTTTAAATACGAGTATCTATTTTATGGTGAAGGAGATATCTTTATATATAATTTAACCACTCTTTTTAGTATAGAATTTAAAATAACGTTATGTCAATACCTGATTCATATTTTTTGATGTATTTCGCGAGCCTCTTTCAATCATTCTCTCATACCCTTCATGAGCCATATAGGAGCTTCTTACGTAGGGGCCAGAGGCAACCCAAAGAAATCCGATTTTTTTTGCCTGATTCTCATACCATTTAAAAATATCAGGCTTTATATATTCGGAAACAGGGATATTCCATTTACTCGGGCGCAGGTATTGACCTATTGTTACTGCATCACATCCAGCCCCTCTCAAATCTTCAAGAAGTGCCAAAACCTCGTTTTTCTTTTCTCCAAGCCCGACCATAAATCCTGATTTAAGAAATATCTCTGGATACCCCTCTTTTATATACCTTAAAAATCGAAGAGATCGTAGGTAATCTGCCCCTGGTCTAACTTTTTTATAAAGACGAGGCACAGTTTCAACATTATGATTAAATATATCCGGGGCCATCTTTGCAACTCTATCTATTGCCCCTCTCTTTCCCATAAAATCTGGAGTTAACACCTCAATCCTAATACTTCTATCGTACTCCCTTATCTTCAGTATTGTCTTAGCAAATTGCAGAGCCCCCCCATCTTCAAGATCATCTCTCGTAACTGATGTTATGACTACATACTTCAATCCTAATGCCCTTACAGCTTTGCACACTCTATCAGGTTCATCTTCATAAAGCGGTATATTCTCACCCGGTTCGGCTTTTACTACAGAACAGAATGTACAATTCCTCGTACACCTGTTTCCAAGAATCATAAAGGTCGCCCTTTTATGGCGATAACACTCTGAAAGATTTGGACATCGAGCACTTTTACATACCGTATTCAATCCCAGACTACTGAGAATGCTCTTTACCTCATGTGTTTCATTAGAATACTTAATTCTTTTCCTTAGCCAGAATGGTTTTTGCAAATCCTTCAACTGCTCTTTCATGCTTCTCTTATTGTCCCCACAGATACCCTTTTATATAGAAAAATTTTAACAAGAAAAGTTCACTATGTCAAGAAAGAGTATGAAAATAGACCATTTGCATATTAATCGTCAAAACGTATCTCGGCAGTATTATTTAAATGATTGTCAAATCGTGTAAATATAACTGGCTCTGTGGTGCTAAGGTACTGCCAAGGAATGATTTCAGGAGATCTTGATGTTCTATTTATCTTTTTAGGATTTCTTTTTGACAACAAAGGGATCTTTTAAATTAAACCTCTTCTTCATTGATATCATGGTATTTGTTGCAACACCCTCTGTCTCAAATGGCCCAACCCTTACCCTGTAATAGGTCTTTCCACCAACCTGGGCCTTTTCAATAACAACCTTGTAGAGCTTTTTCTGAAGACTTTCTACCAGGCTCTTTGCATTTTCCTCTTTTGAAAAAGAGGCAACCTGAATATAGTAATCCCCACGCGCAACATAGCTGCTTTTCTTTGCTATTTCTTCCCTCTTTACAGTTTTAACTACCCTCTCGAGTGTCTCTTCGCTTTTCTTCTGAGGAACAGACACCAAAGGAGCCTCTTCGGCCTCTTTCTGAATCTCTTTTACAGTACCCTCTACATCCTCTATTTCAATATAGCGGGTCTCTTCCGAAAGTTTATCCTCAATCAGATCGATCAGAGGAATCTCTTCCTTCTCCTCCTCCGCTTCGATCTTTTCTTTTCTAAACATGCTGTATTTATCAATGTCAAAGATCCCCTTTTTCGACTTTCCACCACCTATATAAAACCCTAAAACAAATATTCCAATCACTATTATCCCTAAAATGAAGGCGATCCAGAAGATTCTTCCCGTATCAAGATTTACCTGATAGTACTCTTTACTCTTTTTCTTCCCTTCTTCCATAAACCTAACCCTTTTGGCGGAGGCTCTCTATAGTCTCTTCAACCCTTCTTTTAAACTCTTTTTTGTTTTCATTGTTATCAATAACTTTATCGACAAAATGTAATTTCTCCTTTAAAGGGATCTGAGATTTTAACCTCCGCTCAGCATCCTCTCTTGATATTTTATCTCTGGCCATAGCTCTCATAACAGCTACTTCTTTATGAGCAGAAATACAGAGTACAAAATCACAGAGCACAAAGAGGCACATCTCAATAAGTAGCGCTGCATTAATAACTGCATCTCTTTCCTTCTTAATAATCTCCTTTATCATCTTTATCATCTGTGGATGAACAATAGATTCAAGCCTCTTCTTCCCTTCACAATTACTGAAAATAATTTTGCCCAGAGACTTCCTGTCTACCAACCCATCTTTAAGTATCTTTTCACCAAATGTATAGATAATCTCATCCTGTTTACTCAAAAGAACCTCATGACCGATCTTATCTACATCAATGAGAGTATATCCATGCTTCTGAAAAAGCAAGCTCGCAAAATCTTTCCCTGAACAGTAGTTGCCTGTAATTCCAACAATCATCTCAGTGAGCCTCTTCCCAGGTTTTACCAGTAGATATATTTACCTTCAACGGAACCTTAAAAATGATAGCACTCTCCATTTTATCCTTTACAATCTCTTTCAGAGCACTCAAATCATCCTCCGGAGATTCAAAGACAAGCTCATCATGAACCTGTATTAACATTCGACTTCTCATCCCTCTCTGTGTAATCTCTCCATCAATTAAAACCATCGCCTTTTTTATGAGATCAGCAGCAGTTCCCTGAATAGGAGTATTAATTGCTATTCTCCGTGCACCCTCAAAGATATTCCTGTTGTCAGAGTTTATTTCCGGTACGTACCGTTTTCTTGCCAGCAGTGTTTCTACATATCCATCTTTCTTAGCCATTTCAACTATACTCTCAAAATATTCCCTTACTCCGCTATACTTCTGAAAATACATATCAATAAATTCCTGTGCCTCCCTTTTTGGGATACCCAGTCTCTTTGAGAGTCCAAATGCACTCATACCATATATGATGCTGAAATTGATCGTTTTTGCAACCTGTCGCTGATCCTCCTGTACATCATCCCCTTCAATACCAAAGAGCATAGATGCTGTTTCACTGTGTATATCTCCATCATTCCTGAAGGTATTGATCATGGTACTGTCAGAAGAGAGAGACGCAAGAATCCTCAACTCGATCTGAGAATAATCTGCGGATACAAGTAGCCAGTTTTTCTCCGGAATAAAAGCCCCTCTTATAGCCTTCCCCTCTTTCTCCCTGATCGGAATATTCTGAAGATTGGGCGAAGCCGACGAAAGCCTCCCTGTTGTTGTAATTGTCTGGTTAAAGGAGGTATGAATTCTTCCTGTTTCTGCATTGATCATTGAGGGAAGGGCATCAATATAGGTTGATTTTAGCTTTGTGAGTGTTCTGTGCCTTAAAAGGTACCTTGCAATCTCATATGTATGGGAAAGCTCATTAAGAACAGATTCATCCGTTGATATACCTGTTTTTGTACGTTTTATCACCGGAAGTTTCATCTTTTCGTAAAGAACAGACGAAAGCTGCTTTGTTGATCTTACATTAAACCTCTCTCCAGCCAGATTGTAAATTTCCTCTTCAATATCTGAAATCTCCTCACCGAATTCAAAACTCATTCTTTTCAGGTAGTCTGAATCTATCCTCACCCCTGCATTCTCCATCTTCCCGAGTACTGTAACAAGAGGCATTTCAACATCCTTATAGAGGGCCAATAGGTTCTCTTCCTCCAATCTTTTCTCCAGTATATTATATAATCTCAGCGTTATATCACTATCTTCACATGCATATTCAACTGTATCCTCTATAGGATAATCAAGTAGCGTTTCTCCATCTTCTTTTACGATATCTCTATATTTAATAGTTGTATAGTCAAGGTACTCCTTTGCAAGATCATCCAGATTGTACCTCTGCTTCTGCGGATTGAGCAGGTAAGAGGCTACCATCGTATCTCCTATTATTCCTTCCATGAATATTCCGTATTTCAGAAGAATAACAAAATCATACTTTATGTTCTGACCAATCTTTTTGATATTTTTATCCTCAAGAATAGCCTTTAAGTCTGATACAAGGAAATCTCTCCCAAATGCATTTCCAGTTTTTGAGATGATAGGTATATAGTAACCCTCCCCTTCTTCAAGCGAAATCGAAACACCGATAATCGCTGCTTTCAATGGGTCCAGATCTGTGGACTCTGTATCAAAAGCCATAATCCCCTTTTTCTTGATTCTTTCCTTGAGCTTTTGATAATCCTCTCCTCTCTCTATTAAACTGTACTTACCCCTTTTTTCCTCCTTTTTCTTTTCAGGAGGGAAGACACCTTTTAGCTCATCAACAATTGAAACGAGTTCCTTCTCCATGAGGAGTGATATACCATCCTCTTTTGGAAAATCCTTCATTCGAAAAGTTTCCATTATAAAATCAACTGGTGCATCCTTCTTAATAGTAACCAGTTCTTTACTTGAAAAGGCGTCATTTCTCCCCTCTTCCAAAAGCCTTTTGATTCTTTCATTATCCAATCTTTCAAGGTTGTTATAAAGGTCCTCCAGGTTTCCAAACTCCTGTATGAGCTTTGCTGCTCCAGTTTGTCCGATACCTCTAACACCTGGAACATTGTCTGACTGATCCCCCATGAGAGCTAACAGATCAACCATCCTCTCTGGAGGCACCCCCCACATATCCAATACCTTTTTCCTGTCCAGAATATCTACTTCTGAAATGCCCTTTTTGTTGGCATATACAGTAATATTGCTATTCACAAGCTGTAAAACATCTTTATCACTGGAAATAATAACGCTCTTCATTTCATACTTTAGCGCCTTTTCAGTGATTGTCCCAATGATATCATCTGCTTCATACCCCGATATCTCAATCTTGGATATACCAAGCTTCTCAACCAATGTTTTTATTATCTCTATTTGGGTGATGAGATCCGGTGGGGGCTTTAATCTCTTTGCCTTGTATTCCGGGTATATCTTGTGGCGAAATGTCTTTTCTTTTGAATCAAAAACACAGACCATATAATCAGGTTTTTCATCATTTATAAATTTTAGGATCATCCTCATAAACCCATAAAGGGCAGAAGTATTTTCTCCTTTAGAAGTAATAAGGGGTCTCTTCATGAATGCATAGTAGGCTCTGTATATAAGTGCATGCCCATCCAGAATATAGAGTAGATTATCCATGTAGAATATAATAGCTGTAATTTAGATAATTTTCAATAGGTTGTGGTAGGATTTACGCACGTATATTTACGATTTGAGGAGTAGATAGTGAAGAACTCTTTGCCATCCCTGGCTTCGCTTTAAGTCTTTCAATCCTTTTTTTGGTTTTTTCAACCCTTCCCGCAATATTCCTTATGATCATAAGACTTTCTCTTACAACAGTTTCCTGTAGTTCATCTATCTCTGATAGCTTTTGCCTAACTGCCTTCTCATCCCTTAAAATAATGAGGTCAGCGACGATATATTTCATATGATTATTTATATCTTCAACCAAAAGCCTTTCATCTTCTGACAACTCATAAAGGGAATCATACTCATTTTCTTCATACGCTTCCCTTTCAAGCTGCTTAAGCACAACCAGCTTCAGATAGGTCTTTTTTATAATATCCAGATTTTCCAGTACTCTCTCTCTCTTATCCAGCAACATCTATGCCTCCATCCTTTTTCATATCTTTTATATCGGATACTCCACTCTTTTTTGCTATCTTGCTCCAGGAATCTCTCAGTTCACTGGCCATCTTTCTAACAAAGATTATTGGCTCGGGGTCTTTTCTTATATTGCCTTCAATGAGCTTCATATTCAGAAACGAATAGATACTTAAAAGCTTCTGGCTGATATCTCCTGCATTCATATTTAGTGACATACCCAATTCCGATAGAATGTCCTGTGCCTTAAGAATATTGTTATTAACAACATCGTACTTCTTGCTTGGAAGGTTTTCCAAAGCGAGGTCTAAAAACCTTATCAGCCCATCATAAAGAATAACGATCAGCTTTCCCTTTGTTGCCGTTTTGATCTGAGTTTCTCTATAATGCGATATTCTATCCTGATCCATACAGTATTCCTCAAAACTTATATAGGCTCACTTGATTATATCGGATGTGTACATTTCAAACTTTATGTTCTCTGTCCCTTTATTTATATTTTATTTTTGAGATATTGCGAACTTCAAGGTTTTAATTTCGAATAAATTAATAATAATATTTCTGTAAAATATTAAATTTTTTGATAACGTATTAAATGAAGTTCGCAGGCATTGCAATATTTGTTCTATACCTTCATCTTTAATTATCTACTTTTCTAAAATTCAAAATGTTTTAAATATTCCTTGGCAGCCTTAAAGGCATTTTCCCTATTATTTATATGTCTATATATCCTGTTCCTCAGGGCAAGGGTAATAAGAAGATTTTCTAAAACCTCTCGAGGTAATAGATCACGAACCTTCAATGGTATCTGATTTTTTCTTTCATTCATTCTTTCAAAATACCCGTTGTATTGCCCGGACTTCTTAAACGAGGGTTTTTCAATACACAACGTCCCTTTTATCCTTATACCAAGGGAGTTCCAGTTTAAAATTTCAAGTTTTCTACTTTTTTCCGATTCCTGAGTTATAGCCTCTATCTCTCGAAGATAGTCCATAAGATTGGAACTTGTATAAAGACCATCTATTTTCATCTCCCCCTTCCGGAGCATCTTTGCCTCAAAATTATAAAAGGGATAAAATCGCATACCTCTTTTAATAGCATAGTCATAAAAGAAAGTATTCTTTGCGTAGACTCTTAGCTCTGGATAGGATAGGTCAACTCCAGTGAGATATATTTTCTCAAACCCCATATGTATTGCAACCTTCAGGGCAAGTGACGTTACAGATCTATAATTGAGGATCGCATCCTCTTCATTTAAAAACTCTCTTTTAAAAAGGAAGGTTGTTGGATGCAAAGTGAAATAGATGTATCTTTTCTTAAATATCTCAAAGACAGGGGGTGGAGTCAATAAACTGAGAACAGCAGGGATACTTTCAATAACATTTCTATCTAATTCAGCAAAATGATACAGAGCATGGCTCTGCGGATCAATGGTGACAATTAAATCTGGTCTTACTCCCTGTTTTAAAAGAGGTTTAACTGACGCATCCGAGGCAATTAAGAAAAAGAAATCCCTTTTTTTTCTTATATCCTGAATGTTTCTGTCTAGAGAGGGTCCTGCACCGGTAACTAAAGCCTCCCCTTTAAAGTTTTCATAGAGTGAAGATACAGTTTGAATTCTATTCACCTTTTTTATATTAACAGAAAAGTTTTCTATCCATCGTCGCGCAAACTTTCCGATTGTCAAGCCATCGTTTATGAGATTATTAAGCTCATCTCTTATACCCTCTTCCAGTATTTTATAATGAGAAGTAAATAGATTTCTAAGAGGTCTGTAACTCAGCACCTGTATCTTGTTATAGAAGAGGTAGTCATAATGCCTGTTTATATTCTGTAAAAAGAGCTGTATTTCACTCCCTGTATATATATCAACTTTCCTGTTCTCTATCAGCTCCCTTACATCATCAAAATCCTTCACTACTTTAAAGAGCTCTTCGACTGGCTCAAGAATTACGACTTTTTTCACCCCGCCATCACTCACAAAAGAGCCAAGATGATAACCGAGACCCAGACCTATAAAGATATAGAATTCACAGCCCTCCACTCTATGCTCCCTGTAGAACCTTTCCCCATCCTTTTTTGGGTTATACCGTGAATAGATGAGATGTCTCTTCCCAAAGGCCTCACATACAAGGGTCTTTTGACCTTTTTTTGATTTTTCTATCGTGATCTTCACTTTGACTCCAGGATACGATAACTCTTCTGAAATGCCTTAACTGCAAAATCAACATCTTTCACAAGATCTTCTCTTCTTTCCTTTTCTACACCTTTACCATAAAACATTTCATATCTACCATATACATCTTTTACTATGGCAAGTCTCTCTTTCAATCTGTCAAAATCCTTAAATAGCTGATCCTCCCTGATCTTGATATTTCCTAAACTGTTCACTGATTCAAGAAAAGATGATTTTATCCTAACAGAATAATCATATAAGATAGAAGGAGATGCAGAACTAATACCTTCTATATATGCTCCATTATTTAGTCTTTTCAGGTCCTCCCCTAAAAGTCCTCTCTCAAGCCATTTCTTATATAACATAAGTTTGTGAGATGTATAAACATAATCTCCTGACTGATCTCTTGTCTCGATACATACATCCTTTCTCAATCTTTCAACAATCATTGTATGCCAGTTTTTTAAGCGTGAGGAGTTAATGAGAAAAAAGCTGTCAAAGCCTGCTCCTCTGTGATGGTCTTTTAATCCTTTGTAGGCAAAATCATATCCTGCAAGGTAAATCTCTGTAAAGCCCATAAGTCTTGCTAGAATGATCATGACAATTGACGATGTACCCTGCATGGGAACCCTGATACTCCACCTGTTAACAGTAAAAAGCTTTTCTTCTAAAGGCAGTCCATGGGAAAATAAAAAGACATTTCCATGCCAATTTTCTATTATTGAAGTATCTACAGAATACGTTGTAATGAGCGGTATATCAAAGCTAGTAATTAATCTGTATCTATTTCCAAACCCAGCGTCTGTTGTAACAATAAAATCGGGCCTTATTCCGTTTTTCAAGAGATATGGCACTGAAGGAAGAAGCGAAAATAGGGGAAGCTTATGACTCAATTTCTTCAATCTTCCAACCATATCCTCAATAAATGGTCCTGATGAGACAAGAATGACAGGCCCTTCAAAGTGTCTTAAAAACTCTCTGGTTACATAATATCTATGCCTTTCACTGATCAGGTTATGGAATATATTCCTTACCCATAGCCTCCGAGATTCCTTTTCTGTAATAGAGGATGCTACGAACTCTCTCTTTTGATTGATAACAAGCTCTTCTACTCCCCTGTAATAGTCGCTGTAAAGCCTTATACTTTGAGTATGCTTTATAATGGATATCTCTTGAGGTGTAAGTTCCGAGATCCTCTGGGCAAGAACGCTCTTCTCTAATCCAATCAGGGGGATAACATGGACAAGGAATTTTGGCTCCAATACATAGAGGGAAGCTTTAAATATATCAATGTCCTTCTCGATGAGGATTCCCCTATAGTTACCTCTCTCTAATAGGGAGTTTATATGATAACCCAGGCCACAACCAAGAAAAAAGATGGGGCTATCTTCACCGACTTCACCCTGTATGAATCTTAATGCATTCGTCTTTGGAGCAAATTTTGATTCAATCCATTTACCCTTTAACTTAATGGTTAGTGTTCCGTCCTGTGCTATCTCTAAACTCTGTTCTGCGGTAGATTGGATTAGATTCTCGTACAGTGCAGGATCCAATGTTTTTATTTTGTCAATATTCGAGAGAAAATTATTCTTATATTTTTCAGGTATATCTAACAAAGCTATCTTCCTGAATCTCAGAGGACCTTCAATAAATCGTATTTAGTATATCGGATAAACTTCCAGTCTCTTTGGGGTAGGCTGTTTTCTTAAAGGATAGAGTAAGCTCCTTTTTCTCCTTCTTTAATATCCCCGAAAATCTATTCTTTATACTATTCAGAATAGCATCAACTTTTCCTTTCTGCATATTTCTTAATAATAGAACGATCTTTTTCCAGCTCACCATCTTTACAAAGCCATCCTCTGAAACTACCTCCTGCATGTTCCTGTAGAGCTTGTCAAGCAATACCCTGTAACTATCAAATTCCTCTTTTTTCAATGCCTCTTCGCTATCCTTCAAAATACAGGTAACAATATGGAGAGGATAACTGTACTGTTTAGCTTTTTTGACCTCTCTTTCTATATGGGATTCCAGTACAACAAAAGGATCAATATCTATCAAATTACTATAAAGAAGGTGAGGAGTTAAACATCGGGCAATATGTTTTAGTGTTATCTTTTGTCTCTTTGAGATCTTCTTCCCGACACCCTTCATATTGAAAATATTCAAGACTGCAAGAGTCTCATCGTTAAAGATTACAGGTACAACGATGTATGACTTGATCTCTATAGAATAATCTTTTAGAAAATCGGCGATTCTCTCATCCAAATCCTTTGGGACATCAGGCTCTCCGTTCTTTATAATTGATTTAATTTCTCTGTCACTCTTCGTAGCCCTGTACATATGGAGTTCGTTTTGAGGAATTCCAATTCCCGCCTTTACAGTTAAGGCGCCTTTTTCATTCCATCCTGTTGTTATAACAGCCCTTTCTATATTAAATAGTAACGATACTCTTTCAAGCATCTCTTTGAGATTACCAGCTGAAACCTCTGAATAGTTATACAGATTCAGTAGAGCCTCAGTATCTTCCTTCTCTCTTATCAGCTGTTCCTCTTTTACCTGAATATCCTTCTCTATAGAGTGAATTGAAACATAGGATGCAGCAAGATGGGCGAAAAGTAACAGATCTTCCTTTTCTATTCTTGCCCTTTTTGGTTGGCTACCTATTACCATAAACCCTGAAAGCGTGGCTCCCACAATCAGTGGAACAATCATCCATGGTTCAAGAGGCTTAAAAGAGGCGATCTCTTTTCCCAGACTTTCTTTTTTGGCAGCACTCGATCTTACTGGCTCATTACCCTTTCTCTTTATTAACTGTACCAGCTTTGATCTTTCTTTAAAATTAAGCCTGTTAATTCCTTTCTTTTGCTTTTCTTTGAAGAAAATATCTTCTACCCTGTATCTATCCCCATATAAGGCAAACAGTACTCCTGATTCTCCACTGCAAATATTACAGGCTGTTTCAAGGATCTTCTTGAAAAGATTCGAATATCCCTCCTCCCTGATAATCCCATCAAAAAGTAAAAGGATAGAAAAAGGGTCTTTTTCTTTTAGATACTGTTCTAATAACTCCTGATGGCTTTTTACAACCTCCTCTTTTTCTTCAGCTAACTCTTCAACCTCTTTTAATTCTTCTTTAGGAAGAGGTCTTTCTTCCTCAGGAAGAGAGACCTCTTCCTCTTCAGAAATAAGAATAGCCCGTTCGAGCAATCCCTTTTTCTCTGATAATATCTCTTGTGCTCTTTCAAGAAGACCGGCCCTTTCTTCAGGAACAACATGTACTTTTTCAAGAAGGCCCTCCTTTCCCTCTCGAGCTAAGCCCCTGGCCTTTTGTAAAAGGCCCTCTCCTTCTTCTTCAGCATAGCCTGAAGCCTTCTCTAAAAGTCCCCCCCCTTCTTCCTCTTCTGGTTCAGATTCCTCAGGCTCCTGGTATTCCTCTGCTTTCTTGAGTAGACCGGCCTTTTCCTTGGACTCTGAATATCTGGCAGCCTTTTCTAATAGCCCGCCTTTTTCCTTTTTTCCACTTTCCTTTTCAATGATGGAAGAGGCTTTGTTGAGTAATCCCATTTTATCTCCTTTAAATAAAAATACATCTTTTTGTAGATTATCGGAAGCTTAGACTCTCCCCCGTACCCTTTTTTGGACTGCATCACCTGTTAATTCACGAATCGCATCAGAGGCAATCCATCTAGCACTCTCATTCTCCATCTTCTTAATTTCCTCAGCTGTGTCAATCGCCTTACTGTTCAGGTTGAGGCTTCTTTTCCCGATCTGTCTTAATGCCCAATTAACCGCCTTTTTCACGTAGTTTCTGCTATCTTTTGCCTCCCTCTTAATCAAAGGGAAAAACCTTTCAAACTCTCTATCCTCCCTTTTTTTATCGCTCACTGCAAGCCTTGCCATCAACACAAAGCCCGCCCTTTTAACAAACTCCCGTTCATCCCTGCTCCACTGAACCGCCTTTTCATATGCAGACTCCATCTTTTCAAAGAGGTTCATGCAGCACTGGTCACAGATCTCCCAGTAGTCAAACTCCTTTACCCAGTCTTCTACCTGTTCTTCAGAAACCATATTTGGATCCTCAATCATCGATGCAAGTATCCTTGTCTCACGGCTATCTCTTTCCCAGAGCCTTACTGCAAGCTCATGATTCTGCCCTGCGGCTTTTGCGATCTCTCTTAGCTCTGGAAGCGATACTCCAAAGGTATGCTCAGGGGTTATCCCATACCTCGCCATCCCCTCGCGAACTTTCGGATTCGATAATGTCTCCAGCTTTCTGATAATATCATTAAAATCCACCTATCGCTCCTTTTACATAAATCTACATTTTTCCTGATCCATAAGATATCTATTGTACACATTAAACACTATATAATAAATTTACAAATATCTGTGCATTGATTAAATATTTTATATATAATGACCCGATCCTTTTAACAGACAGGTTCGATACCCGATACCACTTTGGGCATTTCGACCAGCTATGTGAGAAGCTCAACCACTACACCGAGCGCTGTATCATAAGCTTTTTCCACATGTATAAAAAGTGTGTAAGGAATCTCAAGGACTTCAGGATAACTGCTATCGATGATGAGAAGATGATCGATATCTTAAAACAACTCTCCAAGATTGCAATGAAGTATGGCATCAAAGTTCAGACATGCGCTCTTGATATCGATTTATCGAAAATAGGAATAGAAAGGGGTAAATGCATCGATGACAAACTGATATCGGAAATAACAGGGCTTGAGCTGGAAGTAAAGAAGGATAAATATCAGAGAAAGTCCTGCAATTGTGTTGAAAGCGTAGACATCGGCTCATACAACACATGTATGAACGGATGCCTCTACTGCTATGCTAACAGCGACCTGGAAGCTGCTGAAAAGAACTATGAAAAACATGATCCGAAATCTCCACTCCTCTACGGCCATATCAATGAATCACACCACATTGTTGATCGAGAAGTGAAGAGTGTTATTAAAATGAATGTTTAGTGTTATTGGGGTAATAGCGCTAATAATTGCTGTCTTCTCTACACGGCTTCACGGTTATCGGACAATGCCTATCAGTTACAGTGACCTTTCGTCATTGTCAGATGTAACCTACTATGGTGAAGCTTTTTTAATATCGTTCTTGAATGTAACTCTTCCTACGGTAACGTTGTGGCCGATTTTGCAATCAATTCAGATTCACCTCATGTCTTTTTTCTGAATAGTACTGTATGGCTGAATGGTTCACACTGGGAAAGGCAAGGGTCTCGTCAGGTTTTTTTGGTTCATGTCGAGTGGCATAACAACGTTTCAACTAAGTATTATTTTTTTCTTTCCACAGGATTTCTTTAAGCTTTTTGT
Organism: uncultured Spirochaetota bacterium; assembly: GCA_964424795.1. GTDB lineage: Bacteria > Spirochaetota > B62-G9 > B62-G9 > DRHN01 > CAYRKG01. The sequence continues at coordinate 4,374 of CAYRKG010000027.1, read as the reverse complement.
TGTAATCCCATTTTGTATTGATCCTGAGGTGCTGAGAGGAGTTGCTTTTGTTTGATCATCCTTCCCAGGTACCTGGGGAGGAGTATACTGGGGGTGGTACCTATGTGTGTACCATTTATTTATCTTTTTATTTTTTGCTTGACAACAGACGTCATATATTTTATAATAATGCAATTTTATATGTATTTTCACAATGAAAGATTACAAACAATACAACTATGTTGTTAGAGTTATTATTAATTTGTACAGCTTGTTAAATGCTTTATAAAAATAATTTAACAGAAGGAGGGTTTTATGAATCCAAAAGGTAAAAAATGGATAATCTTTATCCTGCTGCCCTTGTCGCTTTTACTCATATCAACTATAGCTTTGCTGGCGGGAGAAGAAGAAGAGGCCGAAGAGGTTGAGCTTGTATTCTCCGATTGGCACCTTGCTGAACCTCACTGGGAAAAGGCACTCAAGGAAGCGTTTGTGATCTTCGAGGAGGAAAATCCAAATATTACGATTAAACTTGATGTGGTTTCTTACGGAGAAAAGGAAACCAAATACACAACCGAGATCGAAGCAGGAGTCGGTCCTGACGTTTTTCACCTGCATGCCTATTCCATCAGATCATTTATAGAGAAAGGGTATGTTTACGACATGACTCCCTTCGTAAATGCTGAGGGGTCCGGGTTTACAGATGCCTGGTATTCTCAGACTATGGGGCTGATGAAGAAGGATGGAAAGTACTTTGCAATGCCTGGTGACTTCATGGCCATGGTTCTCTTTTACAATAAGAACCTGTACAGAGAAGCGGGTCTTGATCCGGCAAAACCTCCAAAGACTTGGGATGAGTTTCTACAATACGCGAAAAGATTGACTCGGGATCGAGACGGCGATGGAAAGATCGATACGTGGGGCTTTGGAACAATAGGAGCAATTGATCCGGGTTTTGAACTCCGGTTTACCCCGATCCTATTCAGCCACGGTGGATCCTATCTGAGCGGTGACAATAAATTCTCTGCCCTAGATACTCCTGAGGCCAGAGAAGCTATGAAGTTCTTCACTGACCTTGTAACGGTTCATAAAGTCGTTCCGCCTGGTGTCACCGCACAGAATCCTGGAACTGTACGTCAACAGATGGCAAATGAACAAATTGCCATGCTTCTCGGGTCTGGCTGGACACCGCCCATTGTCGATACTAATAACCCCGATCTCAAAGCATTGGAAGTGCTTGAAGCTGCTCCAGTACCTGTGAAGTCAGGTATTAGCCCGAAGTTTACGACAACTGCCTGGCTAAGTGCCTGGATGATTAGTCCAAACACAAAGCACCCGGAGGAGGCCTGGGAGCTTGTCAAGTTCATTACAAGCAAAAGAATGGAGGAAAAGTGGTTCAGTGATGCTCGTGTTCTTTCATCCCGCAAAGATGTCTCGGGAGAATATGCCGAACTGTTGAATGATAAATTTGCAAAAATAATTGCATCTGAATTGGGGCGTGCCAAGTTCGTACCTCAGCTCAAGGAATGGCCTCAAATCATTGAGGCAATAAATACAGCAGCGCAGGAGGCCTTCACCGGTGCAAAATCTAGCAGCCAGGCGTTGAAAGATGCTCATGACCAGATAAATCAAATCCTGAGTGTCTATCGCTAGTGGTGTAAGGTGCCTGATCTTTAACAAGACGGTCTTTAATAAGATTGTCTTCTAAAAAGAACCTGATTTCGAGGTGGGGATGTCCTTTCATCTCCCCACCTCGAGAGAGGATGCATAATGGATCCTTCAAGGAGTAGGTTGCAGCCCTTTCGGATGTTTGCTCGCCCCTTCTCCAACCAGCTTCAAGGCTTTCTCTTTGTACTGCCCTGCCTTCTAATACTGCTACTTGTGTTAGGCTTTCCAGTGGTAACTGCTGTTGTTAATAGCTTTTCTCCAATCTGGTCAGAGGTCAAAACATTTACCACAGAAAATTATATAAAGTTAATAAATGACAAACTCTTCTGGAACTCCCTGAAGGTCACCTTTACTTTTGTTGTAAGTACAGTTACCCTGCATCTTTTATTCGGACTAATAGTTGCACTCGTTCTCAATGCAGAAATCAAGGCAAAGCGACTTTTCAGGCTGATAGCTATTCTGCCATGGACAGTACCTGATGTCATCTCAGGGCTTATCTGGCGATTTATGTACAATCCTACTTCTGGAATCATCAACGATCTAATTATACGATCAGGATTAATCAATCGCTATATTGAATGGCTTGCAAGCCCAAATCTGGTTTTACCAAGCATCATCTTCGCTGATGTATGGCGTGGATACCCATTTGTCATGATAATTCTTTTGGCAGGACTGCAGGCAGTACCGCGTGAGCAGTATGAGGCAGCACGAGTTGATGGTGCCTCACATTTTCAGGAGTTTATCAATATAACCATTCCTAATCTTTTGCGAATCATTGTTATAGCCGTTGCCCTGGATACCATCTGGCAGTTTCGAAGGTTTGGTCTTATCTATAACATGACTCTGGGGGGACCTGGCCATGCTTCCGAGATCCTATCCCTATACATCTATAAACATTACTTTAAGTATTTCAATTTTGAGTATGCTTCAGGGATGGCTGTTGTTATGGCAATCATAATGATGATAATCAGTTATCCATACGTTCGCATGATAACGAGGAAAGCTTAATGAAAAAGAGATCTCCATACAGATTGATTCCCTATCTGATCCTGGTGCTCGTATGCCTGTTTAACCTCCTTCCATTCGTATGGATGTTTTCAACCTCCTTAAAAACCGATAAGGAGGCGTATAAGATTCCTCCTACCTTTTTCCCCCATCAGCCGACTATGGAGAGCTACAATCAGATCATTATCTGGACAAGCTTCCCACGCTATTTTCTGAATAGTACTATAATCTCTCTGGGAACAGCGATGCTTTCAACATTCATAGGTTCCCTTGCCGGGTATGGCTTTTCGAGGTTCATCTTCCGGGGACGAACAACATTGATTGGATTAATTCTCGCCAGCCAGATGCTTCCTGGTGTACTTTTAGTAGGGCCATACTTCAAGATGCTTGTCAAGATTGGGCTTTACAATACATATCCAGGCCTGATCCTCGCTTTTACCTCCATTACACTCCCCTTCAGTACATGGATGTTAAAAGGATTCGTTGACACAGTGCCTGATGAGCTGGACCAGGCTGCGAAGGTTGATGGCTGCTCTACATTGGGAGCTTACTTTAGAATTGTTCTGCCCGTGATTACCCCGGGAATGGTAGCAACAATGATCTTTGCCTTTCTGCTTGCATGGGGTGATCTCTTATGGGTGCTTGTCCTCACCAGCGGTGAATCCATGGCCACGGTTACTCTCGGCCTCAGCAGGCTTGTTACCCAGTTTCGGATTATCTGGCCTCAGTTGATGGCTGGTTCTGTGATAGCCACTTTGCCCCCCCTTGTTCTGTATATGCTCCTGCAGAATTATTTAGTGAAGGGTCTTACGGCAGGAGCTGTTAAAGAATAGTACAGGAGACAGTAAAATGAAATTAAAAGATAAGACCTCAATAGTAACAGGAGCTTCACGAGGAATCGGTAAAGCCATTTCCATGGCCCTAGCAAAAGAAGGTGCCAAAGTTGCCCTAGTAGATAAAGATCTAAATTCCTCGCAGGAGGTTGCTTCGAAAATTAATGAGGAGGGTGGTAAATCTGAAGCAATACAAACAGATGTATCTGATTCCGAGATAGTTGAAAAAATGGTGATAGAGGTTATAAATCGTTTCGGTTCTGTTGATATTCTTGTAAACAATGCAGGGATCATTCTTCGGGGCAGCTTTATAGACCTTAACCATGAAGACTGGGAGAGGGTGCTCTCAGTAAACCTTGGTGGCACTTTTAACTGCTGCAAAGCGGTGGTTCCTCATATGATTGAACATGGCAGTGGCAGAATAATAAACGTAAGCTCTGTAGCAGGAAAAATTGGAGATATAACCGCCTCTCCAGCATATGGTACCTCCAAGGGAGCTATAAATACCTTTACAAAATCCCTTGCACGTCATCTAGCACAGTTCGGTATCAACGTTAATGCCGTTGCCCCACATGCCATTGAAACAGAAATGAGTGCTCAATGGTCAGAGGAGAAGCGAAGGAAAGTCATTGAGTCTATTCCTCTAAAGCGCATGGGTAAGCCAGAGGAAGTTGCTGATGTAGTTGTATTCCTTGCCACTGAGGGAGCGAGTTTCATCACAGGGGAGGTAATTAACGTTAATGGTGGTTACCTGATGGATTGATTAATAGCACTGTTCTTTTTTAGAGAAGAGCATCTTTTCCCATTCCTCTCAAAAGAGAATTGACAGGGGCTGTCTTTTCTCCATCCTTAGATTTTATCTAATTGCCTTAACTCCTCCTCCCGCAAG
>CAYRKG010000026.1:28658-56859 GCA_964424795.1 uncultured Spirochaetota bacterium | reverse complement strand
GATCTTTTCGTACCGGGCCTCTGCTTCAGGCCATGTGAGCTCTCCGAGTATGTAGCTTCGTTTTTTCTTCTGTTGTGGCATTTTTCTGCCCTTACCTCGCTCTTACTCAACACTTCCACCGAGTCAGGAACTATGAGTACAGGGTCACCTGCCCTCAACATTTCGACTTTCTCTCCACTCTCATCTCTCCCCTCCATCCAAAAATAACTGGCAAGATCCTTTGCCTTCTCTTCTTATTTAATTATATTGGTAATTCATAACAGAACATTTGGCAAGAGAAATTATATCTCTTTGAGCTCAATATACAGTGAATAATAAATAGCATTGAACCTTCAATATTTTATTTAAATGGAGGATAAGGGATTAAGACGATAGACTCGGAACTGATGATTCTTTGATAGCCGACAGTGAGATACTTCACATGTTAAGTTCAGAATATATTCATCAAATATGAATTCTGACGACCTGACTCTTTTTTATATATTAAAACTCTCTAAAAAAAAAGCAAAGAGATCTTTAAATTAGAAATTTTTAATTTTGGGTTAATATTTCTCTAATTATGATTTGTTAAAATATAGAATAGCGTCTTTCTTTGTATCTTTATCTAGTAGACCAAAACAGAAGGAAAGCACAATGACTAAATTCATCATTGGTATAATTATAGGTATACTCGTAATAGTGTTCATGGTGCAGAATGTAGAAACTGTTGATATTAAATTCCTGGCATGGTCTGTATCGATTCAGCGCGCAATCATGATCCTCATTGTGTTTATAGTTGGCATAGGTATCGGTTTTGTTATTAGAAGTATTGGATACCGTAAGAAGAAAAAAAGGGAAGATGAGAAGGAAGAAGAAAAAGCAAAAAAGACTGATTAACTCTTTTTGGGTCTTTTTTTAAAGATATCTTTGATTTTCTTTTGCGCTTTTGATATCTGTTCCGCTTTTTTTGATATGCTTGTTAAGAGAGTCTCCTTTTCGCTTACACAAACTATATTTGACAACTCGTTCTTTACATTAAATATAGGATGAATGACAAACTGGCTTTGAAAACTGCTTTCACCAACTGTTAGTATAACCTTTTCTCTTGTAAGCGTTATACGACTTCTTTGGAGTTCTAAGACTATATCATTGAAATCCAGATCATTAATAATATCTGAGAAGCTCTTGCCCCTCATATCCTGTACTTCAATCTTTAACTTATCTAGTAATACTCTCGAGCAGGATTGTATTGTCCCCTCTATATCTGTAATAAATAAATGAAGGTGCGTATTATCAAGAAAAAATGCATTAAGATTGGAAATAGAGCTTATCTTGAGAGATTTCATGTCATTTAGCCTGTTCAGCTCCAGGAAAAGACGGTTTATCTTCTCACCGAGTCGTCCCAGTTTCTTCATGTACTCTCCCGAATAGTATCTTCCATATCGAGACAGCTCTGTCACTTTGTCGATCTCCTTGAGAACACGTATCCCCCCCCTATGTATTATTAAAACAGACATTATCAGTACTATAACCGATACAATACTTAAATATAGTAGGTTCTCAGAATAAAACTTGATCAACTGGATATTGTAAGTTTCAATATCAGCCAAACGAAGGTAATTGACTACGCCGAGCATGATGATTAAAGCACCAATTATAAAAAAGGCTACATAGAAAACCACTCTTTTCACAAGAATCATGCTAATACTCCTTCAATGCGTTTATATCATCATCTTTTCCGATAACGACGATTACATCGTTATCTTGAAATACTGTGGAGGGTAAAGGCTGGATTATTACATCTTCCTTTTGTGGATTTCCCATATCGTCTATCTTCGTCTTTACCCTCTTTACAGAGATGATCGTGATATTAAATTTATTAATGAGATCGAGCTTCTGTAAAGTCTTGCCTACAAAACTCTCTGGCACAATCACTTCTGCGAGTGTCTGATTCTTAGAGATCGGTATTCTGTCCAGTACATCCGGGGCGATGAGCTTTGTTGCAATTCTCCTCCCCTCCTCTATCTCGATAAAAAGAACTTCTGTCGCACCAACCTGCTTCAAAACCTGAGCATGTATGTCTGAAATAGCCCTTGATATGATATGGGGAATTCCCATATTTCTTAATATTGCAGTGGTAAGTATGCTCGCCTCCATGTCATCTCCCATGGCAACGATGGCAACATCTACACTTTCGAGAGGCGCATTCTTTAGAGAATCTTCATCAGTGCTGTCGATAAGTACCGCCTGAGTTGCGATATCTTTTGCCTTTTCAATAAGGTTCTGTTTGACATCTATCGCTATAACCTTGCCTCCCTTTTCAGCGAGGACGCGGCAAACCTCAAATCCGAATGTACCCAATCCAAACACTGCGAATGTCTTTTCTTCTGCCATCTGCTTTACTCCAATAAAATGAAAATCTCACACTACCCGAGTGCAATATTACCACTCGGGTAGCTTATACCTGATACTCTCTGCCTCTGAGAGAGTGAAACAACCACGGTGAGCGGTCCCACCCTGCCCACAAACATGAGAATAATGATTATAATCATTCCGGCTGTTGAGAGATGCGGTGTTATCCCTGCAGAAAGCCCGACAGTGCCCATTGCTGATACTACCTCGAATAGAATTGGCACGACTTCAAAATCCTCAGATATGGAAAGAATTATTGTACTAAAAAATATTATTATAGAATAGATAATAACAATGAAAAGCGCTCTGTTTACAAGATCTTTCGAGAGTGTCTGGTTAAAAATCGTTACATCCTCCCTGTTATCTATAATCGACCGTACATACCCACCAATAATCGCAACTGTATTGACCTTTATACCCCCTGCCGTCGAACCCGAAGCGCCTCCTATGAACATGAATAGAACCATCACAAGATAAGTAAATCTATTAAGGACAGTAAAATCAATAGTATTAAAACCTGCTGTTCTCAATGTCACTGATTGAAAGAAGGCGGAAAGATACTGTGTTTTCAAATCGTATCCAATGAGAGTCGATTTGTGCTCAAATGGATATATTATCAGAATACCGACAATAATCAGAATTCCAGATGTGATCAGCACTATCTTTGTATTCAAGCTAAACCTGTAGAGCTTTTGCTGGCTACCAAAAACTAACCGCCTGGTACGATTCCGAAAAAAATGATAAAGCTCCAGCATCACAGTGAAGCTTAGACCTCCAAGAATGATTAAGAGGGCAACAGTAATATTGACAAGCACATTTGATTGAAAAGCCATGAGATTCTCTGAGAAAGTTGAAAACCCTGCATTGCAGAATGCTGAGACAGAATGAAAGGCAGCATTTGAAAGTGCATCGAGATTTCTACCGAGAGCCGGTTTGAATCCGAGATAAAGTACTATAAACCCAACAAACTCCAAAATGAACGTAGTGAATACAATGCTTTTCATCGATCGAATAATCGATGACATATCACTCTCATTGATCATATAGCTCACGAGAAGCTTGCTCTCTACAGAAAGTCTTCTTCTGAATACGAATGAGCTAATATAGGAAAAAATCATAATACCTAGTCCGCCAATCTGTATAAGTAATAGAATGATAATTTTACCGATAATTGAAAATTTTGTTGCCGTGTCGACAACAATGAGCCCCGTCACACATACTGCTGATGTCGAAGTGAAAAGAGAGTTAATGAAACCGAGTCTCGAAAAATCAGAAGTTGAAAAAGGCATCATCAGAAGAAGTGTTCCAACTATAATAACCGTGATAAAGCTCAAAATAATAGTTTGAGCTGGATTTTTTGTGATTCTGTTCATCAAGGTATTGAATCTCTTTAGCCTGACAAAAATCTTGATAAGAATGAATAGATTCCTGAGAATGATAATATTTCTGCTGAGGTTTTGGAGCCTCCTGCTTTCAAGCAGATAGCCAACATATTTGCTGTAGATAAACAGCACGGAAAAGACAACTAAAAATAGTAGTTCAAAAATATTTTGCTTGAAAAATATAAACTTATACTTTGAGTTTATATATCGCAGTACAATCTCAGTAATGAAAAGAAGAAAGACTGTGTAGTCAAGTACATTGGTAAAGAGTATGATCCATCTTGCCCGATAGAGTCCGTATTCAAGAAAAAGTGATACAATGCTTAGAATGAGCATCAGAGATACTAATCTATTGAGTGTTTTATTAATGTCTGGCATAATATATTATAATTGAAATTTTAATTTTTTATCATTGAGGCAAATTAAAATATATAAAAAATCTCAATGCATTTTCTCTTTATTTATGAATATTTTCAAGAACTTTATGCAGCCGATCTTGAGATGGGTTTTTATGCTATAACTTTATGCTGAATCCGCAAAAAGCGGGTTACATATCCTTATATTGAAGTTTTACCTGAGATATCCCATTGAGGCTACTGATGCCAGAAGGCACGTATTGAATTGATTAATTTTACATTTGACTATATACTATAATGCTGATCTTGCCATGCTATTTTCCATGCTTGACAAAATCCTTCAGCCGCTTTAATTGGTCTTCGCTCCCAATTGCTACTAATACATCTTTTTCATTCAGTTTTATTGATGCAAGGGATGTCTTCGCCGATGGATTTACGCGAGTTCGTCCGCTCGGCTCACTGATACCAACAACGATTGCCCCGGTATATTGGCCAATACCCGATTCCCGGATTGTCTTGTCGATAAGTGGAGACCCCGTATTTACCTTCACCTCCTCAATCCGCATCGGCATTCCTCTTCCTTCAACCACTACGTCCAGAAAATTTACTACCGAAGGGCGCAGAACTATCGACGCAATCCTACATCCGGCAATCTGATAGGGGGAAATAACCCTGCTGGCTCCAGCCCTCAGTAGTTTCTGAGTTGTCTGTTCTTTTACTGCTTTAGAGATAATCGCAAGGTGTAGATTTAGCTGATGTGCAGTAAGGACTACAAACACATTTGATTCATCATCCGGCAAAACCGAAATTAACCCCTTCGCTTGTTCAATATTTGCCTCCATCAAAACTTCATCATCGATTGCACTACCTTTCACAAATAAAATCGACTCATCACGGGCAAGCTCCGATTGTTCAGGATCGAGATCGATAATTAAAAACTTTATATTTGACCGTTTAAACTCCAATGCAACCTCACGTCCTATATCTCCACACCCACAGATAATATAATGGTCTTTCATCCTCTTAATTGGCTTTTTCATATGACGCTCCTATTTCTTAAAGGATCATGCCCTAAAAATTGTATGTAATGAGTGTTGTAACTAAATACCCCACTGTCACAACACTGAAAAACAAGAAAGATAATGTTAAAATGCTTGCCAGCCGGCGACAGAGGATTTACCTAGCCAATCCCTACAAAGGCCTTGATTTGCTACAATTTCAGATTTTATTTTAAAGTATATATAACTAATCATCCCAAGGAGAAGTACAATGGCTGGCCATAATGTACTAAAACTTCCTTTGATTGTGCTTATACTTATGTAGAGAACACCGAAGCTTATTACAATTAAAGCAATACCAATAAGTAATTGATTTTTCTTCTTCATATTCGTTTCCCCACCTTAATGTATAAACTATTCATCGATTAAGGGTTTCAGACATTATTTATTAGGTTTTTCTTTTGAAAAATATTAAAAGCAATATTTCCTTTAGGTATTCATAGAAAAGAACATCAAAACAAGGTTTTTACTAATTGGTGAAAGCGATTACCTATTTTTTATTTTCTTGTTTTGGTTTCTTCTCCTCCTCAGGACGGATTGATTTCTCTGCCTTTTCTAATACTTCTGCTGTTTTCTCGCGAAGAGCTTTAAGTTGTTCCTTAACACTTTTTCCTCCACTTGCCTTCCCATATGCAAAAACGGCAATGACAAGTGCAATAATAGCAATAATAAGACTCAGGACAGACATTTAATAACACCTCCCTCTTGTAAAAATAACTCAGATTTCCCTTCAACTATGAAGACTCTTTTGGAAAAGTAGTAGCACTATTTTTTATTGAACACTTTTTATTATATTCATATTTAACTATAATGACATTGCAAATTATATAATCATTTAGAATATTTCGTATAAAAAAAGCAATTATTATGCCAATATTTAACAATTGAAATATTCGACATTATGTCACATTTTGGGAGATCATTCTTCTATGATCGAATTTTATCTATTCTTTAATTGTTTGAAAACAAAGTAATTACCTATAATTTAATATAGAGGGGTTAATAAATATATTAGGATTATGACTAACCGTTATTTTTTATGTATTTAATAATTGTAAAGTGTTGCATGCAACATTATTGTTGCAACAGTAGTGATGCAGTTGAATATTGTTACCTCTTAACTTCTGTGCATTGATAAAGTAAAGCAGAAAGAAAATTGATTACAATAAGATTAAACTTTATTTCTTGTGATACCAAACTCGTGCATTTTTCTCCACAGGGTTGTCCGATGCATATTAAGACTCAATGCGGCTTTGGTAACATTCCCCCCAAAAGCGGCTAGAGAACGACGTATCCTTTCTTCTTCCATACTGGGATTACGCACTCTTGGGGGTAGTGGTGTGCCATTCGATTTCATGTAACGAATCTCAGGGGGCAGGTTTTGTATTTCAATTATTTTTCCTTGCGTTAAAACCACTGCATGCTCAATGGCATTCTCCAGCTCACGCACATTTCCTGGCCAGTAATACTTCATCAATTGCTCTTTGGCCGAAGATGATAAACAGATCACTTTTTTATTATACGATCTGTTGAATTTATCAATAAAATGATCTATGAGAATTGGTATATCAATGCGACGTTCCCTTAATGGAGGAATATTGATCTGGAATACCTTTAGTCTGTAATAAAGGTCCTCCCTGAACTCTCCTCTAGCCACTAATTCTATCAGATCGCGGTTAGTTGCTGAAATCACTCTTACATTGATCGGGATTTGTTCAGAACTTCCTACACGATCTATCGTCTTTTCCTGAAGGGCTCTCAAGAGTTCAACCTGGATATCAAGTGCCATTGTACCAACTTCATCCAAAAAAATCGTACCTCCTTTAGCTATCTCGAAGCGCCCTACACGATTTTTAATAGCACCTGTGAAAGCACCCCGCACATGCCCGAAAAGTTCGCTTTCTAAAAGAGTCCGTGGAAGAGCAGAGCAGCTCACAGGAATAAATGGCTCTTTTGAACGAGGACTACATTCATGTACTGTTCTAGCTATCAATTCCTTACCTGTTCCTGTTTCGCCATATATCAGTACTGTAGTGTCATATTGTGATACTGTCTCTATAAGAGAAAAAATATCTTTCATAATTGGGCTTCTACCTATTAATGAGCCAAAACTGTGTGAAGACATTGCAATTTTACGCAATCGGGTAACCTCTGATATGTCATGAAGTACCAATACCATGCCATAATCTTGCATATCTGATTCCTGAAGAAGTGCGGTACTAACTATATATGTTTTTATTTCAGCTTTGCTGTTTACAATTTCTAAAGTATAGTTCTTAATTGGAAGGTGATTTTTCAGGGTTTCATCAACTAGTTTTTGAATCCCGGGAAAATGCTCCTCAAATACTTCCTTGGCATTTCTCCCAATAACCTCTTGAGCTTCCATATTCAATATTTCACTTGCAGTTTTATTTATAGTAGCAATATTGAGATTCTTATCTAGGATTGCAAAAACCCCTGTCGGCATGTTATCAAAAACAGTTTCCAACTCATTGAATCGCTGAACATAATCCTGTAATCTCATAATAACTATTCCATTTCAACATATATTTACATATCTATAAATTCCGTACTCTCACTCAAATGCTCTAATATTTATAAAATAAAAATTATCTGATAATAGATCTTTTACATATTTAAAGAATTCTTTTTAAAAAATTACCATGCAATGGATAAAAGTCTATAAGAAAATAGCATATAGTACCCATTATTCAGCTATTCTAAGGATAGAGGTTTTAGGCGAGGGACCTAGTTTTTCTGGTAATAGCTAACTGCTGGCCAATGATGGCTGACAGGTAGAAAAGTCTCATGTCTATAGACTCTTTGCTTTCGGTCTCTGTCGGCTCTATCATCAGTGCGCCATCAACCACGAACGGAAAAAAGATAGTCGGAGGATGGAAACCGTAATCGATAAGCCTTTTTGCAATATCGAGTGTCGAAACACCATGCTTCTTTTACTTTTTATCTGTAAACATGCACTCGTGCATACAGAAATCATCGCAGGAAAGATGGTAGTGATTTTTAAGCTTTGATCTTATATAGTTTGCATTCACCACTGCTGTTTCACTCGCCTTTCTCAATCCCTCTGCGCCCATAGAAAGTATATATGCATAGGCCTTCACACATATAAGGAAGTTCCCGTAAAAGCTCTTCAGCTTTCCAATAGACCGTGGAAGCTAATAGTTAAAAATGAAATTCCCATCCCTTTGCTCTACAACTGGAACTGGAAGGTACGGTGAGAATAATTCCTTTACAAGAAGGGGACAAGCAGATGGAAAGCCATTAAAGAATATTCAGATGATATGTTTAAAGAAAGTGAAATTATAACCCTCCCCAATGATATTGGCATAGTTTTAGTATATTATGAATGTTTACAGAAGACTGGACTCTGACAGAATTATTCTGGAACCCAACTGGGTTTATGAAGATAACAGAGTAATGATGAATGCCATAACTAATGTGGGAGGAAGAATCTTTCGAAAATATACAATTATCAGAAAAAATTTTTAATTCGCAGCCCCTGAGAATCGAACTCAGGATGAAACTCAGCTTTTAACTTCTTGTTCCACCCTTCACCAATCATCCCAGACCCACCTGGGCTGTGTAAGCTGCCCGCGAGTTCAACTTACCTTTGGCTTTAGCTGCGATTGGGTTGGTCTATGCCATAAATCTTCTAACTAAATTTTCGTTCATTTTACACTATTTTATTAGGGTAAACGATAAAAATAGCCTCTCTATCCAAGTCTCTTATACACCCTGATACATGAGCTTTTCTCTTCTCATGTATTCTCTGTATATCCTTGAGGCGTGGTAATAACCTTGTGGGTCGTGGTAGCTGCTTGAGAGATCTGCTCTGTAGAGCTCAAGTAGGTTAGAAAAATACGGAGAGTTAAAAACGAGCTTTAATCGGCTTTCAGGAAGCCTATCAATAGCATTGAGTATCATGTGATTCTCAACCAAAAATAAAACTTCTTCTATATCTTCTTTTTTAAAATAAAATCGATTCAATACCTTCTTTGCAATCACCTTACTTGCAGAAGAGTGATTGGGAAAAGAGAGGGAAGACTTCAAGCTCCTTTTTGTTATTGCCTTTCCAGTATCGTGAAGTAAAATCGCCATCATAAGATTCTTATTTGGCCTTTTTACCCATTTCAGGCACTGAAGAGTATGCCAGAATCCATTTCCTTCAGGATGATGATCCTTATCCTGATAAACCTCTTTCAAGGCTGTTACTTCGGGTAGAATCAGATCCAAAACTCCGCACTCATTTAAAAAAAAGAACCCATCAAACGCCCTCCCTGATAAACAGATATTAAGAAAGTCCTGCGCTATATCTTCGTTTATATTTTTGTAAGGTCTTAACGATGCATATTCGTTTATAAAAGTATATAAATATCCATCTATAGCAAACCCAGTTTCACTGTATACCTTTGCAGTCTTAAGGGCAAGTAGCGGAAAATATTCTGCCACAATCTCTGGCTGATATTTAGTTTGTATAATACCCTTCTTCAATGAGGAATAGGCATCCAGTGGATCAAAAAAAATATCCTCCTTAATATCGTAGAAGAAACCATTAATCAAAAAAAGAGTATAAGAGGTTGCCTTTTTAAGTGCTTGTTTTTTTGACTCATAAATACCTGGAACATGTCCTATAGGGTTTACCAGGCAATCACTTACATAAAATTGCACATTATATCCACCATTTTCAAGATAGGCATGTTCAGAACTTTTTCTTCTGAATAATATTTCAGGAAAGAGTTTAGAGAGCTGAGAAAGGTCAGCATTAGTTAATATCTTAATAACCCGCGGTTTACTCCTCAGAAGCATATCCCGTGCAGTTTCAAAGGCATAGTATGCCAAAAAGCCATTCTCCAATAGTAGCTCAGCACAGTATTCAGATTTAAACTCCATTTTGAAAGACCATCCCTTGAATCCATTCCACATATTAAATGAAAATTTGTCTACTATATAATATATTACAAATAATTATAAATTAAAATGATTTTATTAATGCCTGAAGTGTCTCATACCTGTAAAGTACATGACAATACCATTTTTATTACACAAATTAATTATATTTTCATCCTGAATAGAACCTCCTGGTTGAATTATTGTCTTTATGCCATTGGCTGCTGCAAGCTCTACTGCATCTGGCTTCGGGAAAAAGGCATCTGATGCCAATACAGAACCCTTTTTTCTCTTCCCAGCCTTGTGAATTGCCATGAACGTTGCATCAATCCTGCTCATCTGCCCAGCACCAATTCCTACTGTTTTAGTACCTTGTACAAGGACAATTGCATTCGATTTTACATGTTTTACCACCTTCCAGGCAAATAGAAGGGATTTCAACTCTCCTTTCGAAGCCTCCTTTTCTGTAACCGGTCTAAAATCATTTTTATGAAAATCCAACAAATCTCTCTCCTGAATCAAAACCCCTCCAATAACCCTTTTCATATCATAATCATACACCTCATTCTTTCTTAATTCCCCTGTTTCGAGTAAACGGATATTTTTCTTTTTCACAAGGATATCAAGAGCATCCCTTTCATAATTAGGTGCAATAATACACTCTATAAAACCTGCCTTAAAAATTTCCTCTGCTGTTTTAACATCCAAAATCCTGTTAAGACCAACAATACTACCAAATGCAGAAACAGGATCAGATGCAAAAGCATCCAGGAATGCCTGTCTCAAAGTTGGAGCCAATGCAACCCCACAAGGGTTTGTATGCTTGACAACACTGCAGGCCGGTTCATCAAAATCTTTTACTATCTCAAATGCCGATTCAGTATCAAGTATATTGTTAAATGAGAGCTCCTTCCCATGTAGCTTTTTTGCCACCGCAACACCGCTGATTTTAATATCTGGATCAGTGTAGAAACAGGCGCTTTGATAGGGATTTTCACCATACCGAAGATCCTGTTTTTTATGAAAGTACATATTTATAGTACCCGGGAATCTCCTCTCATTATCAGGTGCAACAATACTGTGAAAGTAGCTTGATATAATACTATCATAATAAGAAGTTTTTTCAAAAACTGCTGTGGCAAGCCTCTTCCTTGTCTCAAATGAAATAGAACCCCTTTTTTTGAGTTCTTTTAGCACCTCTTTGTAGTAGCAGGGATCCGGCACAATACAGACAAAATGGTAGTTTTTTGCCGCCGACCTCATCATTGAAGGTCCGCCGATATCGATGTTTTCAATAGCCTCTTCTATACTCACTCCATCCTTTTTAATGACCTTCTCAAAAGGATAAAGGTTTATCACAACCATATCAAAAGGTGTGATTCCATTATCCTTCAACTGTCTCATATGATTATCATTATCCCTATTTGCTAGAATGCCGCCATGAATCTTTGGATGGAGGCTCTTTACCCTTCCGTCAAGAATCTCTTGAAAGCCTGTGTATTCTGATATCTTTATCACAGGTAAACCAGCTTTTAAAAGAGCTCTTGCAGTACCTCCAGTAGAATAGATACTAACTCCCATATCGTTCAGATTATGAGCAAGTTCAGGCAGGCCAGACTTATCAGATACACTGATAATTGCATTTCTTATCTTTAAATCCATTATTCACTCCTTTTAAAATTCTATAAGAAGGTTTAGTCCATTTGATAATAAAAGATTACAGAGGTTATTATTCGAAAACACAATTACAAGATTAATAGAGCAAATTTCGAGTTTTAGAAAAGTAGATAAGAAAAAGTGATCATGCAGAAAAAATAACGGAGTGCCTGCGAAATTCGTTTTATAAGGCATTGAAAGTTCTATCATTTTAGAAGAAAATTGTAATTAAGTTTGTCAAATTTAAAAACTCGAAGTTCGCCTTAAAAACTCTGATAACGAGGTTTCAATTCATGCCTCTTAATTGAGTAATATTTCTGCGCATATTATTATGTACTAAAAGGATTATGGTGAATCACCAAAAAGCATATTAAATGCATCCCTGGCGCTCTTTTTCTCTTCTTTTGAAGAAGATAGATCTGCTTTTGATTCTTTGAAAACAAAGAAATCGCAAAAGTTAGATGATCTCTTATCACGCACTACTCTGCCTGAGGTTCAAGACAGTCATTATGTCTGCCAGGACTGTAGAACTTGCAATTTACACATGAATGAAGCCATGCCCCACAAAATGGGCAGATCGATTCTCTCGATACTTTTTCAGAAATAGCTTTACTGCACTGAGAACAAAGCTTCATTAATAATTCTCTCAATAAAAAATATAATCTTAAGATATATAAAATTCTCGGTATGACACAGAAAAAATTATCTAACCATCAGCTAATAACTGAAAGACTTCAGGTGACAGTCTCTTTTACATATTTTCTTGCAACATCGTCTATATTACCTGCACCCATAAAGACAATAACAACATCTTCATATCCTGATTCTTGTAAAAAGGGAATAATATCTTCTTTCTCTTTAATATATATCACGTTGTCATTTATTACCTTCTTCAGCTCGTTAAAGAGGTCACGGCTTGACACAACTTTTACGAATTTATCTGAATCCCTCTGCCTGTATACCTCAGTGAGTATTAGAATATCAGAAGCCTTTAACTCATTAATAAATTCCTGGAAGAGCATCACTGTCCGTGAATACTGATGGGGTTGAAATACCACAAGGATTTTTTTTAATGGGTATACCTCTTTTAGAGCAGCAACAGTGAAAGCGATCTCTGTCGGATGATGGGCATAATCACTGAATACAGGATTTTCATCCACTTTGCCGATATACTCCAACCTCCTTTCCGTACCTCGAAATGCCTTTACAGTTTCTTCAATTATAAGTTTTTCAATACCAACGTTTAAAGCCAGTACAGCAGAAAGGGAAGCATTTATACAGTTAAATATCCCTGGTATTGAAAGGCGCAGATTTAAAACTACTTCTTTATCCCTCTCAATAGAGAAAGAGTACAACCCACCCGTACTCCGAATGTCTCTAATTATATATTGATTATTGTCTTTTGTACCAACTGTAAATATCTCCTGATTCTCTGTCGCATTTAATAAATCTTGTATATTTTCATCATCTCCATTTACTACAGAAAAACCTCTCTGATCCGTTGTTTTTAGAAAATTCAGAAAGGCCTTCTTAATATCATTTATATCGCTGTAGCAGTCGAGGTGGTCAGGCTCAATGTTTGTAATGATCGAGTACCACTTTTTCAGAAGGAGAAAAGAGCGGTTGTTCTCGCAAGCCTCAGAAACAAAGTAGCTACTATCTCCGCTGATAGAGTTTGAAGCAAAGTCATTCATTACACCACCGCAAACTATAGTAGGTCTAAGGCGCGCATTCGATAGTATCACACCAGTAAGTGCCGTTGTGGTTGTTTTTCCATGGGTTCCTGCAACTGCAATACCTCTCTTTTTAGCCATGAGCATACCCAGGTATTCAAAGTAGAGGTAAACGGGAATGCCTTTTCTTCTTGCTTCCAAGATCTCAGGATTGTTTTGAGGGACTGCAGCACTTCTCACCACAATATCAGGTCTATCTACCTGTTCTTTTCTGTGCCCGAGAAAAAATTTAAGCCCCATTCTCTTGAGCTTTTCTGTTTGCTCATTCTCTTCATCCGCAGAGCCACTTACCTTCAAACCAGATTCAATTGCAATCTTTGCAGCCGCACTAACACCGATTCCACTCACTCCGACAAAGTGAACACTATTCATAGTAACTCCAGTATATCCTCTTTATTAAAAAGGTGCTTATCTATAATCAGACAAATTCATAGCTATCTTTTCGTGTACAAAAATAGTACAATGGCAGGAATTGTTCAAACAAAAAAGGCTGCAGTAGAATACTTCAGATAAATAAAAAAGAGCAGGATTTCAATAATCCTGCTCTCAGGTTATCATCAACATTCATCTTAATTTAATCTCTTACGTAACTCTTTAACTTCTGACTTCGTGAAGGATGTCTCAGTCTGCTTATTGCCTTCTTTTCAATCTGTCTGATTCTCTCTTTTGTAAGATTGTATTTATCTCCAATCTCCTTGAGTGAGTGAGGCCTCTCACCGTTTAATCCAAACCGATACCGTATTACACTTGATTCCTTCTCGGTTAATGTTAAAAGAACCTTTTCTATTGAATCCTGTAGTGTCATATCGATCATTACATCTTCAGGATCTGCCCCTTTTGTATCTTCCATCAAGTCAGAAATTGTATTTGCATCTTTATCTGAGGAAAGAGGTGTTTCAAGTGAAACAAACTCCTTGGATGCATTAATTAAATCATTGATCCTGCTCTTATCCATATCTAGGAAATCTGCTATTTCATCAATATCTGCTTCACCATCCTTGTTGCTTCCGATCTCCCTCTTTACTTTTTCAATCTGCAAAAGCTCATTTGCCCTATTAAGAGGAAGCCTGATCATCCTTGATTTTTCGCATATTGCCTTGAGTATTGATTGCTTAATCCACCATACAGCGTATGAAATAAAATGATACCCCTTATCAACATCAAACTTATCAACAGCTGTTATTAACCCCAGGTTCCCCTCGCTGATTAGATCGCTCAGAGTAAGCCCCTGATTCTGATACTTTTTTGCAACATTAACGACAAATCTGAGGTTAGCTTTTATGAGCCTGTCCTTTGCAATTTGATTGCCATCCCTTGCCTTTCTTGCAAGATCTACTTCCTCTTTCCTGGTTAATAGGGGTATTTTATTTATCTCCCTCAAATAAACAGAAAGAGAGCTAACATCAAGCCCGCTTCCTAGTTCTGAATATCTTTTATCTACAGACAATGTTTCCCTCCATTTACAGTTACATTGTTATTTATAACTCATGGTTAGTCGGCTTAATAGTTCGGAATACCTTTGAGGTAAATTTCTCCTTTATTTTTCATTTTATTATAGTTTAAATGCAATAATTATACCATATAGAAAGAATATGTCTTTGTAATTCATTGTTATATAATAAATAATATATTCTTAAAAAGCTAATTATCAAATTAGAATCTTTTTGTATCATTATGATACAAAATCGATATATTCAAGCAATTTTGTATCATAATGATACATTTTTAACCATACCATACTCCTCAAGCTTTCTATAGAGGGTTTTTCTTCCTATTTTTAGTATCTCAGAGGCTTTTGCTTTATTTCCATCCGTATTTTCAAGCGTAGATAGTATTAACCTCTTCTCTGCCTCTGCAAGACTCAGCCCGGCAGGAAGTTTAAGGTAGGACTGCTCATCCTTTGATAGAATATATTGGGGAAGATCTTCGTCTGTTATGATATTCTTTTTCGTCAGAACGACAATACTTTCAATCACATTTCTCAACTCCCGCACATTTCCTGGCCACTTATAGGACATCAGCGCCTGCAGCGTGCCATTCGTTATTCCTTCTATTTCTTTATTATTCTCTTTAGAAAATTCCTCGATAAATTTATGCACCATAAGGGGGATATCCTCTTTCCTCTCCCTTAATGGCGGCACATGAATTGAAACCACATCCAACCTGTAGTATAGATCCTCACGAAACTTGCCTTTCTTTACCTCACCTTTAAGGTTTTTATTTGTCGCCGATATAATTCTTACATCTACCTTCAGAGGCTGCTCCCCCCCTACTCTTTCGAACTCTCTCTCCTGTATAACCCTTAAAAGTTTCACCTGAGTCTGTACTGGTATCTCGCTGACTTCGTCAAGAAACAGGGTTCCGAGATGCGCGAGCTCAAACCTGCCCCTCTTTCTTGCAATGGCTCCGGTGAATGCTCCCTTCTCATGACCAAACAGTTCACTCTCAAGGAGCGACTCCGGCAGAGCAGCACAGTGCACCTTTATATATGGCTTATCCTCTCTAGGACTATTATGGTGAATAGCATCAGCTATCATCTCTTTTCCTGTTCCACTATCTCCGTATATAAGAACATTCGCCCTTGAAGGTGCAACGAGCTCGATTGTTTCAAAGACCTCCTTCATCGGTGTACTCTTGCCAATGATATTCTCAAAGGAATATTTCTTCTTTAACTGTTTCAACAGTTCTATGTTCTGACGTTTAAGTGAAGAGTTTTCAAGTGCCCTTTTAACAATTAAAGAGAGTTTATCAATATTTAATGGTTTTGTAATAAAATCGTATGCACCATTTCTCATTGCCTCAACTGCATTCTCTATTGTTCCATGTCCAGTAAGAATGATAATGGGGAGATAGGGATATCTTGAGAGTGCCTCCTTCATTAATTCCTCCCCTGATAATTCAGGCATCTTAAGATCGGCAATAACAAGGTCTATATCCTCTTCTTCGAGTTTTTCAAGAGCTACCTTCCCGTTTAAGGCAAGCTCTACCTCATAACCATCGATAGACAGTGCCTTCTGTAATCCTTCTCTAATATGTACCTCATCATCAACTATTAAAAGCTTTGCTTTCATTCCTCTCCTCGTATGTCAATAATCTCTTTCTCTTTTCGGGTACAGGGAGCTTAATGGAAATAGCTGTGCCCTCATTCTCTTTACTCATGACCTTAATATCTCCACCAAGCTCCTTAATGATCTTGTAAACAATGACCAGCCCGAGCCCTGTTCCAAACTTTCTTGTAGTAAAATAAGGTTCAAAGATCTTTCCCATTACATCTTCTGGAATTCCATGACCATTATCCATTATACGGATGATCACATCCCCATCAGTTGTTTCCCCAGTCTTCACTCTTATCTCGCCCCCGCTCTGGATTGCCTCAATGGAATTCTTTACAATGTTTAAGAGCGCCTGCTTTAGATATTTTGGATCAACAAAAACATCTGGAAGATCTTCCTCAAACTCAGATATAATAGAAATATCCGCCTCCTGGAGCTCATACTTGAGAAAATCTATTATATCCTTCAGAACTTCATTTATGTTCTCTCTGCTAAGATTCATGTTCATTGGTCTTACTGTAAATAAGAAATCCTGAACAATAGAATTGAGCCTATCGATTTCCTCTTTAACAATGGTAAGCAGGTTTTCCATATCCTTTACATTATCCTGATTAATCTTCGCAATTTCCTTGTTTAAAAGCTGTATATGTATATCTATAGATGCTAGAGGATTCTTAATTTCATGTGCAACTCCGGCAGATAGGGTCGTAAGGGCAGCAAGGCTCTCGGCCTGTCTGAGCTGTATCTCTCTTTCCTTTTTCTCTGTAACATCTACCATTATAATTATGTTCCCAACTCTTTCATCATTGTACAGAAGAGGTAATACACTTAAGTTAAATGTTTTATCTGTCCTGTGAAAGTTGATCTCCTTATCAAGTATCTTCTGATTTTTTAAAATTGCGTTGTCTAATATAGCCCCTACCTCAGGGTCAAAATTACAGAATTCCAACTCTTTTGAGTACGCCCTATTCTTTGGAATAGAAAGAAAATCCTCCATTGCCTTATTTATTAGAATAATCTTTTTATCGCTATCAGTAACAATAACTCCCTCATTCATGGAGTCAAAAACAAGTTTATAGAGTTCCTTTTCAGTGGAAAGCTCCACCATTATCTTTTTTATTTTACTCCTATCAAGTTTATCAAGCTTCTGAAATACTTTCTTTATGAATCCTGAATCTCGCATCTTTTTCCCTGCTCTCTTTGAACCACTAAAGAAGTACTGCCTACACAGTAAATTACCAGCTCTACATTCCCTTCGAAGGGAGAAATAGTGGAGTATATCCAAACTTCTAATAATACTTTAATATCTCTTCCATATTATTCAACAGAAAATCTGTGATGGCAATTTCCCGGTTAACATTGTTGTAAAGAATAGCCTTTTTCACAAAAGCTATTTTTTTCAACATACCTTCAATCTCATAAATTTCATCCATACTATACTGGAAAAGAGTATTAATCCTTTTCACTAGAGAATCAATAGTATAATCAAAAAAACCTATGGTATGTTTATGTGCCAGTATAGCATCCGCTACTTCCATCATAACGCCCAGATCGTTAATATTTGCAATGATCTGTTCATAATAGCCTCTCATTATATCAACATCGTAGGATAAACCAATGTTAGTACTCTCCTCAGAAGAACCAAGGCGTTTATTTTTTATTTCTAACAAAATATCATCAGGCAATCCAATAAATCTGTATAATCTGCACCTTGAGAGTATTGTCTCCTTTAACGCCTCTTTCAACACAACAGTAAGGATAATGATTGAACCTGATGGGGTATCCTCAGATATTTTCAGAAAGCTATTTGAAGCCTCCTCATTCATATTCTCTGCCCCATCTATAATAACAGCTCTATATCTACTATATCCGCTTTTTAAAGAAAGGAATCTCTGTACATCTCTGATCATATCAATCGTGATTACTCTCCCTTTTTGAGAATCCAGAACTTTATATACAATTTCCAAAACAGCATTAGGGTTATCAAATAAATTATCTGGAATTCGCAAAAAGTTTTGTAAATCAATAATCTCATTCCTGTATTTCTCATCACCAGATATACTTATCACAAACCTTCTTAAATCACGTTTGAAATATCGCACATTGGCTCCATTTATAACAGAGCCCTTCCATAAATCAAAAGTATTTCTGAGATTTGATTTACATATAATGAACAGATCAGTTGATATGAGTTTTTCTGTATCTGTACAGCATGAACATATACAATTTGGTGCCCGATTATGCTTACAGTTGATTATCCGCACCAGCTCTAAAGCTGTAAGAAACTTTCCACATGACTCAGGCCCGTAGAAGAGAAGAGTTTGTGGCAGAGAATCTCTCTTTATTTCATGCTCAAGCATCCTTATCGCTATATTTTGACCTTTCACCATATCGAACAAAGCTCTTTCCTCTTTTCTCTCTTTGACGAGTTTCTATTGTTTTCTCAATATTGGGATCCCTTAGCCGTTTACTGATTATCAATTCACCTAAGGCAATACCTGCTGCCTTCTGCTCTGCCTGTTTTTTACTCTCCCCAATTCCTGGACCAAAAGTCTTCTTTTTAATAGTAACATTTACAAAGAATTTCCTCCTATGATCCGGACCCTTTATATCGATAATATTGTACTGCGGAATGATTTTGTATTGTTTTTGTGAAAACTCCTGGAGAATCGATTTATAATCCTTAACATGCCTGTTTTTTTCAACTCTGACAATCTCATTATAAAAAAGCATCTCTACCAATTTTCTCGCCTGTTTATATCCTCCATCTATATAATATGCACCTATTAACGCTTCAATGCCATCACTAATAAGGGCCTTTCTGTATCTCCCGCCTGACTTCTCCTCCCCTCTACCCAGTAATAGATATTTCTGGATATTAATTTCTTTTCCTATCCTGTACAGAGTTTGTTCACTCACTACATAGGATTTAATTCGCGCAAGGGTTCCCTCTTTCAGATATAAGTTTTGATTGTATAAGTAGTCGCTTATAACAAGACCAAGAAATGCATCTCCCAAAAATTCCAGCTTTTCATTGTCTTCGAGATCTTCGCGAGACTCATTAACGTAGGACTTATGGGATAAGGCGGTATTCAGAAGTTCGAGATTTTTAAAGCGTATACTGAGACTCTTCTGAAACTCAACAAGTGCCTGTTTTCTTTCCCTGGAAATAATACTTTTATTTCTCTTCATATTTTGTAAGTACTATCGATGCATTGTGACCACCAAAACCGAAGGAATTATTAATTGCAACATTTACTTCCATCTTTGTCTTTTTATTGGGCACAAAATCAAGATCAAATTCTGGATTATCGAGGTTTATGGTAGGTGGTATAACTCCAGTTTTAACAGTGAATACAGAAGCGATCGTTTCTGCTCCTCCAGCTGCTCCTAAAAGATGACCTATCATAGATTTATTCGAGCTCACTTTCATCTTGTATGCTTTATCCTTAAAGAGTTTCTTGATAGCTAACACCTCTGCACCATCTCCTACTGGTGTAGAAGTACCATGGGCATTTATGTAGTCAATATCATCTATTGACAGTTTAGCATCTTCGAGTGCATTCTTCATACAGGTATATGCACCTTCCCCTGATGGTTCAGGAGCAGCGATATGATAAGCATCAGCACTGGCCCCGTATCCAGAAAGGTATGAATATATCTTTGCATCTCGTTTGAGAGCATGGTCTTCGCTCTCCAAAACCAAAACTGCTGCGCCCTCACTAATGACAAAGCCATCCCTATCTCTGTCGAAGGGTCTTGAAGCCTTTTCTGGTTCATCATTTCTTGTTGTTACAGCCTTCATAGATACAAAACCTGCAACTCCAAGAGGAACGATTGGCGCTTCTGCACCACCACAGAGCATGATCTCTGCATCACCCCGTTCAATATATTTAAATGCTTCACCAATTGAATGATTAGCAGAAGCACATGCACTGACAATACACATATTCGGGCCCTTCAGTTTAAACCTTATCGATATAGCACCACTTGCCATATTTGCAATCATCATAGGAATCAGGAATGGGCTAACCCTTTTAGGACCTTTATTTATATACACCTCATGCTGATCTATCAATGTTTGTAAACCCCCAATTCCCGAACCTATAATGACTCCAAACCTCTTTCTATCAATCCTATCTAGATCTAGGCCAGAATCCTTGATGGCTTCATCACATGCTGCGTATACAAACTGAGTAAACCTATCATTTCTTCTGGCCTCAGATTTCTCCATATAATTGAGAGGGTCAAAGTTTTTGACCTCACCTGCAACCTTTGATTCAATATCTTCGGGGTCAAATAGCGTAATCCTAGATATACCAGACTTACCTTCAACCAGGTTTTCCCAGAACTCGTTTACCCCTATCCCCAGGGGGGTAACAGCACCCAATCCTGTGATAACTACCTTATTTTTTTCTCTCATTGACCCTACTTCCTACCTATTTATGAGATTCAATATACTTAACTGCATCACCAACTGATACAATCTTTTCAGCCTCTTCATCTGGTATTTCTAACCCAAACTCTTCTTCAAGAGCCATAACAAGTTCGACTGTATCTAAAGAATCAGCGCCGAGATCATCAATGAAAGAAGCATTTTCTGTTACATCCTTTTCATCAACATTTAAACGTTCTACAATTATTCCCTTTACTTTTTCAAAAGTATCCATAGATTCTAAAACCCCCTTCAATTTTATTGTAAATCAATAACTAACCACTACTTTATATAAGAATTCAAGCTACCATATTTGGTATGGTCTTTTAAAATAGTAAGAGCACCATTATACAAGTATAATAAAAAAGAACAGTCTTGAACAATACATCTCGATTATCTTGTACTGATGCGGACAAGCCGCATTCTCTATTAATCGCCTTCGCTCAAATTGAAGTCTACGGCCTCACGTCGCTTTCGCTCAAATTGAGGCCTACGGCCTCAATGAAAAGATCTTTTTTGCCCTAACCCCCATTCTTTACAAAATACTTTCAATATTAATATATGGGGGTTATCACTTTTTTACTTTATGAAGAAAGTGCTAACGGCAAAAAATCGATATCAAGGTACTACATCACCATTCCACCATCAACAACAATAACCTGTCCAGTTATATAAGATGAATAATCCGAAGCAAGAAATAGTGCAACATGAGCAACATCGAGAGGCTTTCCTGCCCGTTTGAGAGGTATATTTTCAATCATCTTTGATTTTATCTCATCTGGTAAAACTTCTGTCATTTCAGTCTGAATGTAACCAGGTGCAATCGCGTTTACAGTGATATTTCTTGAGGCAAGCTCCTTCGCTACAGATTTTGTAATGGCTATAACACCTGCTTTACTTGCTGCATAGTTTACCTGACCTTGCCTTCCAACTATGCCAGAAACTGACGCAATATTTATTATCTTTCCATACCTCTGTCTCATCATAATTCTTGAAATGATCTTTGTGCAGTTAAAAACCCCTTTGAGATTTACACTTATAACTCTATCAAAATCCTCCTCTGACATCCTCATAATCAGATTATCACGTGTGATTCCAGCATTGTTCACGAGTATATCAATACGGCCATATTTGTCAATCGCTTTTTTTGATACCTCTTCACAGTCCTTTTGGTCGCTTACATCAAGTTTGAAGTAAGCTATTTCCTTATTAATAGTTTTCAACTCAAGAGCTGCAGCTTCAAGAGTTTTTTCATTTATATCACAAAGTACTATAAGGGCCCCTGATTTAGCAAAGGATAGAGCTATCTCTTTCCCAATACCCTGCGCTCCTCCTGTTATAAAGGCAACCTTATTGTCTAAATCCATTTTCATTCACTTTTTTTGTTGAAATGTGTGAAAGAATCCACCAACCTCTTAGCACACCTCCTGCTGAATCTGTATATACATTCTTACTTTCTGTCCAATGCTCGATTTTATATTTGGATAACCGGTAGACATACAGTCTTTAATCCAAATTATTAATATCTTCCGGTTTTTCAACTGAAAAAACCTCAGCCTCTTTTGATATACTTCTGAATAGTCCTCTTAAAATACCGCCTGGTCCCGATTCAATATATCTTTTATAGCCCATATCAATTAGCTTACTGATAGACAAACTCCACAATACAGGATTGAAAAGTTGTTTTACAAGATTTCCCCTGATAGTTTCAGGATTATCCGAGATTTCAGCAGATACATTAGAAATAATTTTAACGCTCCCCTTCCTCCATTCAACTGCATTAAGCCCCTTTTCCAGCTCCTCTGCTGCCTCCTTCATATAGGGCGAATGAAAAGGGCCTCCTACGTTGAGCATAATAACTCTTTTTGCACCCATAGATCCCAATGTTTCCATTGCTATTTTTACCTTTTCTTTTTTACCAGAGATAACAATCTGATTCGGACTATTAAAGTTTGCAGGAAACACATCCCCTGTTTCTCTACAGACCTCTTCAACTGTTTCACCATCAATACCAATGATCGCAGCCATACCTCCTCTTTGTTCAGGATCACAGTCCCTCATTAATAGTCCTCTCTTTCTCACGATCCTGAGACCATCTTCAAAACTAAGATAGCCAGATGCTGCTACTGCTGTATACTCACCAAGAGAGTGCCCTGCAAAAACATCACCATGTAAACCTCTCTCTGAAAGAACACTATATATGGCATAGGATGCAGTAAAAAGAGTAGGCTGAGTATTTTCGGTCTTTCTGAGCTCTTCTTCATCCGCTTCAAAGCATAGAGATTTAATTGAGCAGTCCGTTAAAACCTTCTCTGCCCTGTTAAATACTTCCCTGGCACTTCCATAAGCATCATAAAACGCTTTCCCCATTCCTGGTTTTTGTGCTCCCTGTCCTGGAAATAAAAAAGAATACATCTTTAATCCCATACCATTCCTCGAATAGATCCCTGGCTCAATTTTTGAAAAGGTAATATAATAGTTTTTTTATGATAAAACAAAGAAAAATAATCTTTTCCCTTTTAAAAATCTTAAGATACTGATTCACATGATAGTAAATAAATCCATCTTTATTAAAAGATGTATACAGATAAATATTTCTAACTTATTAAATATAGATAATTACCAATGTATCTTTACAAATTTATTGGCGCATTATTCTCCAGTAAATTATTAGATTCCTATGGGGTGAGAAATAAAATCCGAACTTTTTTCTGCCAAAAATGAATGTTTCACTATCTGGCATATGGGTAGTGACATAACGCGGCATTAAATAAAGACTAAAATTGAATGATAGCAGAACCCCATGTTAAGCCCCCTCCAAAGGCGGCAAGACCGATGATATCTCCTCTCTTTATTATATTCTGCTCAAATGCTTCATGCAGTGCGATACCAATACTTGCTGATGAAGTATTTCCATATTTATCGATGTTTACAAATACCTTTTCTTTTGGTAACTTTAAAAAACCTCTGAGAGCCTCTATGATCCTGAGGTTTGCCTGATGAGTAATGACAAGTGTAATGTCTTCAGGTTGTAAACCGGCTATTTTCATTGATCTCTTAAAGGTATCTTTCATTTTATTTACAGCGATCTTAAATAGGGGATTCCCGTTCATCTTTATATAGTGAAGCTTCCCCTCGACAGTTTCTTTTGTAGCAGGATTTCTTGATCCCCCACCAGGCAAATATAGTAGATCTCCATAGGAACCATCACTTCCCAGGTCAAAGGCAAGGAATTTGCATTCTCCACTGGATGGAACAAGAACACATGCTCCTGCCCCATCTCCAAAGAGAACACAGGTGTTTCGATCATCCCAATCAGTTATGCATGAAAGCTTCTCTGCACCAATAATGAGTGCATTCTTATAGCTGCCTGTTACAATAAATTTACTTCCAACCATCAAAGAGTAGATATAGCCGGAACAAGCAGCATTTACATCCATAGCTACTGCATTCTTGGCGCCAAGTTTATCTTGTACAATACAGCCAGTACTTGGAAAAAACATATCAGGCGTTATGGTACCCACGATGATTAGCTCTATTTCCTCAGGCTTCATTTTTGCTTTATCAAGAGCTACTTTTGCTGCTTTGTATGCCAGATCAGAAGTTGCCTCACTATCAAATGCAATTCTTCTTGTATTAATTCCGGTTCTTGTTGTAATCCATTCATCTGAAGTATCTACCATCTTTTCGAGGTCTGCATTTGTTAAGACCTTTTCAGGAACATATGCCCCGGTACTCTCGATCATTACATCAGTTTGTGACATCTCATTTCCCTCTAAATCGAACTTCAAATGAAAGCATTGCTTTCTTAGTCAATATTTATATTTTGTAAAAAATTAACAGTTTTAAACTAAACTAAATTTGAGAGATTAACTTCACTATCAGGACGAATCGTCTGTTTTATTATATCAATAAAAAAGTTAATAAATTAATATGACACCAACTATTCATTCTATCAAGTATATTTTTACAAAAATAAGATATTAAATACAATATGATATGACAACCAACCTCTTATATTTCAACTCTTCCTGCTATCAGAACTCGGTTGTTTCCTTTGAAACCCAAACTTTTTTAACTTCTCGGCTATCAGTTTATTCACTTTGTTTTTATAAACAAGATCCACAATCCTGATTCCATGATAAGTTGCAATTGTATCAGAGGAACCATGTCCTATAACTACATTTCCATTTAGCCCTAAAAGCGGTGCTCCTCCATACTCTCTCGGATCAATCTTTGTCCTCAGCTTCCTTACAGCAGGATATGCTAGTGCAAATCCTATCCTCTGAAACAGGTGATATCCAATTTCCTCCCACACAAATTCAAAAGTAAGTTTAAATACCCTTTCTGTCACCTTAACAACAATATTACCTATAAAACCATCACAGACAATAACATCTATGTCGCCATCGTATATATCGTATCCCTCAATATTTCCAATAAAATTAAAATCAAGATCTTTAAGCAGTTCATAGGTCTTTAAAGTTAATTCATTCCCCTTTGATTTTTCTTGACCTATACTCAGGATTCCTATTGAAGGATTCTTTTTCGCCTGTACAGTACTCGCGAACACCTCTCCCATTACTGCAAACTGTGCCAGGTACTCGGGTATACAATCCAGATTTGCTCCAGCATCGAGCAATACACTTGCGCCCTTCAGTGTGGGAACAAATGTTACAAGTCCAGGTCTTAGAATACCCTCTGTTCTTCCTATGTTCATAAGGGAGGCAACGAGACTTGCACCTGTATTCCCAGGAGAAAAGACTCCATGAGCCTTACCCTCTTTCACGAGTTTTGTACATATCATAATCGAAGCATCCTTCTTTTTCTTGCACGCAACTGTAGGTATTTCATACATGCCGATAATCTCTTTCGCATGGACCACCTTTACACGCCTCTTATCTTCAAACTTCAGCTTCTTAAGACAGTTCTGTATGAGATTTTTATCTCCTACCAGTTGAACATTTACCCTAAGCTCCTCGACTGCTTTAAGCGCCCCTTTGATTATAACTTCAGGAGACCTTTCGCCACTCATAACATCAATAGCTATCATATAAATCAATCTTCCTCTGGCGATATTATTTCTCTATCCTTATAATAACCGCAATATGTACATACATGATGAGGCTTTGTAAACTCACCACAGTGAGGACATTCAACAACCTTTACAAGTGTTATTCTTGTATTATTGGCACGCCTCATTCTTGTTTTCGATTTAGATTTCTTCCGCTTTGGTACGGCCATAAATACTCCTCTGCCTCTAGAAAATCTGGCGAATCTGTAATATACTTTTAAAAAGAATGAATGAAAATATTTTTTTTAAAAAATCGAGCAATTCGCTCAGTACATAACCATGACAGGGTTTGAACAGCAGTTATTTAAATCTTTTCCTCAGGTATCTTTCTACCACGGAAGGTACCTTATCAGAAATATCCCCACCCAAACGAGCAACTTCTTTTACAAGGGAGCTCCTGATAAAGGAGTAGTGTTCATCAGTCATCATGAATATAGTATCCACATCTTCATTAAGGTGCCTGTTCATAAGTGCAAGCTCAAACTCATATTCAAAATCTGACAGTGCTCTCAGACCCCTTATTATGGTAACCGCATTAGTCTTAGCTGCATATTCCACAAGCAATCCATTAAAATGATCAACTTCAATATTGTTATACTCAGATACAATCTCTTTAAGCATGGCAATTCGCTCTTCAATTGAAAAAAAATATTTTTTCCCAGGATTTATTGCAACTGCAACAATCAGATGGTCAAAAAGCCTGGCAGATCTTCTTATTATATCGCAATGTCCGTTTGTTGGAGGATCAAAACTCCCCGGGTAAATAGCTGTTCTCGTCATTCAGGCAAACCTCATTAAAAAATTATACATAAGATTCTTTTCCTATATTATAATAATCAAATGTGAAAGATTCAATAAAACTGTGCGTAAAGAGGTGTCCCTATGTTTGAGAAGATATTTATCGTTGCAGAGGCTGGAGCTAACCACAATGGAAGCCTTGATACCGCAGTTGAGCTTGTAAAAAGGGCAAAAGAGGCAGATGCCGATGCAATTAAGTTTCAGGATTTTTCTTTAGATTCCCTCTTTTCACCTGAATACTATGAAAAATCTTTAGGTCTAAAAAACAGCATCTGGCAGAAAGAAATAGAAATGTACACCTTTAAGCCTGAGTGGCATGAAATAATCGCAGAAGAGGCAAAAAAATCTGATATTATATATTTTTCTACCCCTTTCTCACTTGATGCAGTCAATACTCTGGATAGATACATTCCCTTCTATAAGATAGCATCTGGGGATATTACTTTTATCCCACTTCTGGAAAAAGTTTCAAAAAAAGGCAAGGGAGTTTTCATTTCAACAGGTGCAAGTTATCTGGAAGAGATCGATAAAGCTATCAGCATTCTAAGCCGGTATAATATCCCCTTCATCTGCCTTATGCACTGTATTATGCTTTATCCAGCTCCACCTTTTTCAATGAACCTTAACTTTATTGATACACTAAAAGAAAGATACAAACTCCCTGTTGGTTTATCTGATCATACACTTGGTATTGATGCCTCTCTCTTGGCAGTTGGTAAGGGAATAAAGGCTATTGAGAAGCATTTCACTCTTAATAAGAATCAGCAGGGCTCGGATCATAGAAATTCTCTCGATCCAGATGAATTCGCCTTGCTTGTAAAAAAAGTTAGGTTATATGAAAAGATGCTTGGAAAGAGTGAAAGGATTATTTCAGAAAGGGAATCAAAAGAACGCATATATGCCAGACGAGGAATATATGCCAAAAAAAATTTAAAAAAGGGAGAAAGGCTTACACCCGAAAAGGTAGACTTATTAAGGCCAAATATTTCTGTTGGAGCAGAAAAAATTAAAGATCTTATGAATAAGCTATTAATTACAGATGTTCGGAAAGGAACACCTATTGAATATTCAATGGTAGCTGAAAATGAGATTGAAAAAAATGTATAACCTGTTATATTATTATTTATAGAGAAGTGATCCATGAAATCACTTATTGTGTTTGTTTCTATTGTACTATTTTTTATGTGTGGATGTGAAAGAAGCATAAAACTAGAG
The DNA here is from genome assembly GCA_964424795.1 of uncultured Spirochaetota bacterium. Classification (GTDB taxonomy): domain Bacteria; phylum Spirochaetota; class B62-G9; order B62-G9; family DRHN01; genus CAYRKG01. The sequence continues at coordinate 28,800 of CAYRKG010000026.1, read as the reverse complement.
CATGATGAGATAGCAAATCTTGAAACCGCAAAACAGGAAAAAATCTTAGAAGAGGATAATTATGATGAGATAGCAAATCTTGAAACTGCAAAACAGGAAAAAATCTTAGAAGAGGATAATTATGATGAGATAGCAAATCTTG
>CAYRKG010000026.1:0-28558 GCA_964424795.1 uncultured Spirochaetota bacterium | reverse complement strand
AAACTGCAAAACAGGAAAAAATCTTAGAAGAGGATAAGAAAGAAGAGGTAATCTCCGAGTCAAAAGCAGAGGACTCTGAAATTGAAGAGATGGAATCTCCATCCGGTCCTGTAGATGAAGCAAAAGAAACTGAATCTATTATCAATGTGATCACAGCACTGGAGAAATGCTATAAAACCTATAACTTTGGAAACTGGAAAAAGCTCCTTACTAAACGTTATAAGGAAAAGTACAGCAACGCAAAAAACCTGAAAAAAGAGGGTTGGCCGGCAAAAGATCTCTACTCCTTCTTTAAATTGCTCGTCAAAACACGGAGGGCGAGTAATATAAGCTCTCTGTCAATATCAAGAGTAGAGTTTGTAAGTCCAAATAAAGCTTATGTGTATGTAATTCTAGGGGATGAGGAATTCCCCGAGCCGCAACATACATTCTTAAAAATAGATGATTCTTGGTACAAAGGTCTGCGTGACGAATTTTAGACAAGTAGATACAAATTAGTTCTAGTGAATTATCCAAATACTCAATAATAATAAGTATGGTTTAGTTTTGTAACTATTGTTAAATAAAAAGTTGAAGAATTAATTTTTGAGTTGGTGGGTTTAATCACCAACGACAAAGATATAAACATTTTTTGAGGAGTATTGTAATACCTGACAACCAAAGGTTGTCACAACCTTCGGTTGTGACAACCTTTGGTTGTAGGCAACTTCGTCATTTAAGCTATTAATAAATATTAGATTTTCGTAAAATATGTTGATTAATTTTTGAATTTATATAAACTTGAAGTTTGCCACAAAGGTCTAAAAGAGGAGGAAATGTAGTATGAAAAAGTATATCATCCTTTTAGCTGTTTTTTCTTTATTATTGTTCAGTTATGCCTATGCTCAAGAAAGTGTTGAGCAATATCTTATAAATCTTACTGCACCTGGGATGGAAGACTATATAGCTCTCATCTATGAAAGTTCCTATGAAAATCAACTGCTTGCAGCAACAAAGCTTGGGGAAATAGGAACAGGAGATAAAGAAGTAATTAATGCCCTCCTTTATGGTCTGGGGCAGGGCACACTTTATGTCCGTAGACAGTATGGTAAAGTAGTAAATGACCACTGGGATGTAAGGGCTGCTAGTGCTAAGGCACTTGGTGAAATTGGAGACCCTCGTGCACTTCCAGACCTATACACAGCATTACGTTACGATCATGACTCCTTTGTTAAAAGTTCGGTTGCAATAGCCATTGGAAAGATAGGACAGAAAGAATCGGTTTTTTATCTTACTCGGGTTATCGAAACTTCGAATCCCAGCGGTCCAGATGATCTCCTAGTTACAGCATGTGTTGAGGCCCTTGGAAATATTGGGGATAAATCAGGATTCCCAGCCCTTGTTGATGTTCTAAGGGGAAAGTACAATAGAAATATCAAAATAGTTGCTCGAGAGGCGATAAAGAAAATCAAATGGTAATATGCTTTTAATAGCTGAAAGGCTCCCTTCTTTCTTTGAAAAAACGATCTAGTTCCATTATTTCTTTCTTTAGAGACTTAATGTCAATTGTATCCTTATCGGTAATCTTCATGATCTCTAATAACCTCTTATAAATAACTCTATAACTCAATCTTACTTCACCAACATTTCTTCTCATATAATCTATCAAGGCGTTCATCTTATCGGCAAGGTACTTAAACTCATCATTTTTTCGCAAATTTATCATAAAATCCATTTCACCGCTAATGAGCAAATCTAAACTCTGCTCTAATCTGTATACCGGGCCAGCGATCTTATGAGAATACAGGAGAGAAAAGGGTATACTTATAAGTAGGACAAGTAGATTTGCAGCCAGAAGAGGAGTAAATATTATCTGAAACAAACTCGACACATCAGTAGTACCCTCAGGGGCAATCCTGAAGATAAAATTGCTTATATCTGCACCACTATACTGATATTTAAAATAAAAAAGCCCCAAAATAGCTCCAGTTGAGAGGAGTGTTACACCTACGATTATAAGGACAAACCTCAAGATAAACCGTATCTGAAAATTTCCCTCAATAATATATCTTTTTCTTTTCATCCTTCACTCCTATAATCATATATTTTTTCTGTTCCCTTTATTGCGAGAATAACATTCTCACAGAGAGCCCTCATCTCATCCTCCCCGGGGGAAATAAACACCTTTCCCAAAAAGGATACTCTCCGCTCAATCTCATGAACAAAATAGGAAAAATATGCGAGCCCTCCGGTGAGCGCAATCGCATCAATCTGACCACAGGTATAACATGCAAGAGAACAGATATTCTTAGATACCTGATATATACATGCATCAATAACTGATTTTACATTTTCTTTTGTTAATGAAGAATCTGATTTTTCGTAGCCTTTTTTACCAGATAGTATATTCTCCAGTAGATTTGCATCTTTTGTCCCTAAATATGCAAAAATCCCTCCTTTACTCACCAATTTTGAATATAATTCTTCATAAGTATAATTTCCACTAAAACAGATCTTCAGGAGATCCCCGGGTGGAACTGATCCTGCCCTTTCAATTGAAAAGGGTCCATCTCCATCGAGGCCATTATTTACATCAACAACTTCTCCCTTTACATGTAATCCAACCGTTATACCTCCACCCAGATGAGCTACAATAATATTCAAATCTCTATAATCCATTCCAAGCTTTTCAGCAACCCTTCTGGCTACCGACTTCTGATTAAGGGCGTGGAATATACTTTTTCTCTGAATTTCTGGAAAGCCTGTATACCGGACAAGATCATCCATTTCATCAACGACGACAGGATATGCAATAAATGCTTCTACTCTGTAAAGGTCCGCTACTTCCTTTGCAAGAATAGCACCCATATTAGAAGCATGTGTACCGTATCTGCATGATAAAAGATCATTGATCATATTATCGTTTACCCTATATACACCTCCTTTTAAAGGTTTTAAAAGCCCTCCCATTCCTACGACAGCTTCTACTTTATTAATTTTACTCTTATTATCTTTTATAAACTTCGATACTCTTTTCCTTCTTATCTTTAAATCCTCTAGAAAGATCCCTGTTGTTTTTTCATTCTTAACATGTACACTAGCAACTTCATAAAACTGTAAAGAATCCTCTAAAATAGAAAAGACTGAAAGCTTTGTAGATGTTGATCCAGGATTTATGATAATAATCGTATTCATACAATTAAATTGTAATATAAAAATATAAACTATCTCAACTTTATTTACAAGAAGCTTGTAAACAAAGTAACTATTATCTATAGCCTCTATTCTGACATTAATAACTTTTTCTTGGTTTTTAAATTGTTTTTACTAAAATTTTTAAATTAACTGGTAATAATAAGACTTCAAACTCATCGCGGAAATAAGAAGAGAAAATGAGAGGGTACTACTAACCAGAAACCTTTTGTAGTTTCCTTAACTTCTCATATATCTTATCTACAATCTTCAGAGTTATTGCTAAAGTTTTAATATCATCTTCCCCTGTTACTATCGGTTCGCTCTTACCAAGTATACAGTGGGCAAAATGCTGAATCTCCTCCTTCAGAGCATTCTCTTTCTGAACCAGTACCCGTTCTACAAAAGACTCCTGCTTATAGGTAATTTCTTCCTGTGATACAAAAAAACTTGCTGAAGATCCTCTGTATATATTTATATCCTGGCTTTCAAAATTTAGATGTACAAAAGCCTTATCCTGAGATATCGACATTGTCCTTATCCTGGTCTCACTGAGTCTACTTGCAGTAATGTTCGCTATAGCACCATTCTCAAATTGAAGTACAGCAGATGCAATATCCTCATACCCACTCTTAATAATCTTCCCGACTGCATCGATATGTTTTACCCTGCTTTTTATTAAACTCAGTACAATATCTATATCATGAATCATCAGATCCAGAACAACCCCAGTATCCCAATCCTTCTTTATCCACGGACTAAGTCTTCTGGCTTCAACAAGATAGGGGTCTTCCACTATCTTTCGCAGCTCTAAAACAGCACCTTTAAAGCGTTCAACATGACCCACCTGGAAAATAAGTTTACTATTCTCGGCAATCTTAACAAGATCCTGAACCTCCTCAACAGAACTAGCAACTGGTTTTTCAACCAGTGTATGTACTCCTGTTTCAAGTGCTTTCTTTGCCACTTCATAATGACTGTGTGTAGGTACAGCTATACATACACCTTCTGCCTTATCGAGAAGCTGTTCAACAGTTTCGAAAGCTTGGCAATTGTATTTATCCATAATATAATGAGCGCGGTCATTATTAACATCGTATACACCAATAAATTCCACATCATTATTGAGTGTTGTTAATACATTGGCATGGTAAGTTCCCATTCTCCCTACACCAATGATTCCGATTTTTACCTTAGTTCCAAGCCTGCTATTTGTCATTGATTACATTATCTCCTGCTATGATTTACGAAAAATGTCTCTTATAATTATTATCACTTTTTCTACAAAACTTCAAATATTATTTTTATATAAGAATTGTTAGCAGAAATGTCCCAGAATATGGGAAAGGAAAAACAGTAAACCTATTATGCAGGATTTAAATCTAATTAGTATTTAATTAATAAGTAAACACTTTCTTTATCTAAATACATTTTTAGGTAATTCCACTAATTATTCAACACTAACTAATTATATAATTGGTGATATATCTACACTTTTTACGATAAAATTGCTTATTCGAAACTGCTAACTGGCAATAAAGCTGGTGAATCAGTATCCTTTCTTTCAAGAGAAAGTTCCTGCATTACCCTCTTTTCGTGAGATGATAGACTCTTTGGTATTACTACAATTATCTTTACAAGCTGATCTCCCCTTCCTCTCCTCTTAAGGTAGGGAACTCCTTCTTTTCTTAATCGAAAAATCCTTCCACTCTGTGTCCCTGAAGGAATATTTACCTTAACTGTCTTTCCATCTAATGTGGGCACTTTGATATCAGCTCCAAGGATTGCCTGAAAAAGACTTATCTGGATCTGACACAGTACATCATTCCCCTTTCTTAAAAAATGCTGGTGCGGTTTCTCATGAATAACAACAATCAGATCCCCATTCGATCCTCCATGAATGCCTGTATTGCCCTCTCCCCCGAGCCTCAATATGGTCCCATCTTCAACACCGGGTTCGATTTCTAGAACTATCTTTCTCTTCTTACCAATAACACCATTCCCTCTACATGTAGGGCAATTATCTTTTATTACATTCCCAGTACCCTTACAATGCGAACATGTTGAAGCTATAGTAAAAAAGCCCTGCGTTCTCCTAACCTGGCCTGTACCGCCACACTGTGGACATGTAATTGTACCACTCCCCTTTTTTGCACCTGTTCCTCCACAATCTGAACAGCGTTCATTTCTGGATACAAAAATCTCCACCTTCTTCCCAAAAGCTGCCTCTATAAGGTCAAGATTAATATCATACCGAATATCGGAACCTCTCGTTGCCCTTTCCCATCTGGACGTTCCTGCCCTTGTCCTCCCAAATATATCACCAAATCCAAAGAAAGATTCAAATATATCAGAGCCGAATATATCTGAGAAGCCTCCAAAAAGATCCTCAAAATCCGTTGCATTCCGAAAACCTTGAAATCCCGACGCACCTACATGTACTCCTTCATGACCAAACTGATCATAAAGCTTCCTTCTTTTCTCATCTCCCAGGATCTCATACGCCTCCGTGGCCTCCTTGAACTTTTCCTCTGCATCTTTATTGTTAGGATTTTTATCAGGATGGTATTTTATTGCAAGCTTCCTGTATGCCTTTTTTATATCATCCTTTGTCGAATTACGATCTATGCCAAGGACTTCATAATAGTCTTTTCTCGTAGCCATGTAAAGACTCTCTCAGTCTCAAACTAAAATACCCTATAAGTTTCGTCTTATAGGGTATCAATATACTCCAATAGTAAGATATTACTTATTAAAATTGATTTAATCATTCTTAATATTAATTTAATATCAGAGAAATATACTTTTAGCAATAACCCCTAATGCGGACAAGCCGCATTCACCATTATGTCGCTTTCGCTCAAATTGAAGCCTACGGCTTCAATAGAAAGATCTTCTTGCTTAAAAGTAAGAAAACCAATAATAAGGTACTAATGCGGACAAGGCGCATTCACCATTATGTCGCTTTCGCTCAAATTGAAGCCTACGGCTTCAATAGAAAGATCTTTTTGCATAAATGGCAAAAAAATAAGTATTAAGGTACTAATGTGGATAAGTAGGTCAAAAACTCTATTTGTATAGGGGAATGCGATCTACCCATTTTTCTTATTATCTTCATCAACCACTTCATACTCTGCATCAACGACATCTTCCTCACTTCCTTTTGCGCCTGTCTCAGTTCCGCCTTCTGCTGTTTCTCCACCAGTGGTACCTGCACCACTCGTGGTGCCTGCCGCCTGCTCCTGGGCACCTTGTGCCTGGGCAGATTGAGATGCAGCTTCTTTGTACATTGACTCGGATATCTTATATGATGCCTGGGTTAAGGCTTCAATAGCCTGCTTTATCTGTGCTGTATCACCCTCATTCATTACCTTTCTTGTATTTTCAACTTCTCTCTCTACATTAGCCCTATCCTCAGATGAAATCTTATCTCCATACTCTTTAAGCATCTTTTCAGTCTGATATATCAGGCTATCTGCCTGATTAAGGGCTTCGACCTTTTCTTTAGCCTTTCTGTCTTCCTCTGCATGCATTTCAGCATCTTTAACCATATTCTTTATCTCTTCTTCAGATAAACCACTTGAGGATTCTATCCGAATCTTCTGCTCTTTACTGGTCGCAAGATCCTTTGCAGAAACATGCACAATACCATTGGCATCAATGTCGAATGTTACTTCAATCTGAGGAATTCCTCTTGGTGCTGGAGGAATTCCAATAAGATCAAACCTCCCAAGGGTTCTGTTTTGAGCTGCCATCTCCCTTTCACCCTGGAGTACATGAATACTGACAGCTGTCTGATTATCTGTAGCTGTTGAAAATATCTGGCTCTTCCTCGTAGGTATTGTTGTATTTCTTTCAATAAGTCTTGTCATCACACCTCCGAGAGTTTCGATACCAAGTGACAATGGGGTAACATCGAGGAGTAGTACATCCTTTACTTCACCAGTAAGGATACCACCCTGAATAGCTGCCCCCAGAGCAACAGCCTCATCAGGATTAACTCCTTTATTTGGCTCCTTTTTAAAAATCTTCTTTACAACCTCTATAACTAGAGGAATTCTTGTAGAGCCACCCACAAGTATTACTTCATCAATTTCCTGTGGATTTAGGGTTGCATCCTTCAGAGCATTTTCACATGGACCCACAGTCGATTCAATAAGATCTCCGATCAACTGCTCGAGCTTCGCCCTTGTTAATGCGATGTTGAGATGTTTTGGTCCGTTTGCATCAGCAGTAATAAACGGTAAATTGATTTCAGTAGACATAGCACTCGAAAGCTCTATCTTCGCCTTTTCCGAAGCTTCCTTTAGCCGCTGAAGAGCCATTTTATCCTTTGAGAGATCGATACCCTGTGCCTTTTTAAACTCATCTATAAGCCAGTCCATAATCCGCTGGTCAAAATCATCTCCACCAAGATGCGTATTACCATTTGTTGATTTTACTTCAAATACGCCATCACCCAGCTCCAAAATAGATATATCAAACGTACCACCTCCCAGATCATAAACAGCAATCTTCTCATCCTTCTTTTTATCGAGTCCATATGCAAGAGAGGCTGCAGTCGGTTCATTAATTATCCTTTTTACCTCAAGCCCAGCTATTCTCCCTGCATCCTTTGTAGCCTGTCTCTGCGAATCGTTAAAGTATGCAGGTACTGTAATAACAGCTTCCACTATCTTTTCACCCAGGTAGTCCTCTGCGGTCTGTTTCATCTTTTGTAGCACTCTTGCTGAAATCTCTGGAGGAGAATACTCGCCTTCACTTACTTTCACTCGCGCAACACTGTTCTTGCCTTCAATCACCTTATATGGAACCATATCGATTTCTCGTGTTACTTCACCATACCGTCGCCCCATAAACCGCTTTATAGAATACACAGTATTTTCAGAATTTGTTATTATCTGGTTTTTTGCTGGCTGTCCAACAAGTATCTCACCCTTTTTTGTAAATGCAACAACCGAAGGTGTTGTTCTCTGTCCTTCTGAATTGGTTATTACCTTTGATTCACTCCCTTCCATTACTGCGACACATGAATTGGTCGTTCCTAAATCAATACCTATTATCTTTCCCATTTTTATTCTCCTTTCTCAGGAAGTTCTCCCTCACTATTATCCTTTTCATTATTATCAGTATTATTTGTAGAAGATACAGCCTTTGCCACTTTTACCTTTGAATGTCTTATGATCCTATCGTGCATTTTATAACCCTTTTGAAAATCCTCAACAACTGTATCCTCTGGGTACTCATCAGATTCTTCCATCATGATGGCATCATGAATAGTTGGATCAAACTCCTTTCCAACAGCATCGATAATATTTACCCCATATTTCTTTTCAAGTAAACTCTTAAACTCATTTTCGATAATAACAATACCTTCAAGTAGAGCATCAAAATCTCTTGATGATTTTGCAGAATCAATAGCCCTTTCAAAATTATCAATAATATTCAGAATATCCAATACTATCTCCACCGTAGCATATTTCTTGTTCTCCTCTATCTCCCTCATTATCCGCTTTCTGTAGTTATCAAAATCCGCCTGTTTTCGCTTAATTAGGTCTTCATACTCTATTAGTAACTTACCCTTCTCTTCTAATATCTGATTTTTATCATCAAGTTCTTTCTTTGCCAGTAGAAGCTCTTTGATTCCATTTTCATCTAGGGAATCAAGGAGTTTTTCCTTGAGGCTCTTTCCTTTCTTATGTTGAGGCTCTTTGGACTTTGATGTTGGCTCATCTGGCCCTTTTTTCATCTTTGTAGTATGTTTTTTACTGCTTCTTCCACTATCAAGACTATCAATCGGTAATACTTCATCGTTTATTTCACCTTTTAGCCCTTCTTTTTCAGCCTCAATATCCGTCATAATATCTTCTTCTTCCGATTTGGTATTTCCGACATTCTCCATAATTTCCCTTTTCTTTCAGGAATCTTTTCTTAAGTGCCTTGATTTCTCCCAATAAACTTCGTCTCGTTTATCCGATTGTATTCGATACCAACTTATATTTATTCTTCTTTCCCTCCATCATGACTGATAAAAAGATAACGATAAAAAGGAATAACGTCAACTAAAACAGCCAAGCAATTTCTAATGAACCTTTCCATCTACCAGTGGATTTCATTGTTCTATTGACCTTTAAAATAAGGTTCTATATTATAATAATATAATGTCAAGAGAGAAGAGCGAAGTAAAAACCATTACTGTAAACAGGAAAGCATATCAAGATTTCTCTATTGTGCATACCATTGAGGCTGGAATCGTTTTAAAAGGAACTGAGGTAAAATCGATAAAAAATGGTAAGATTAGTTTAAAAGATGGGTTTGGCTTCATTAAAAATGGGGAAATTTTTCTAAAGAATGTACATATTAGCCAGTATACCTTTGGAAACAGAACAAACCATGATCCTTTGAGAGTGAGAAAACTTCTCCTTCATAGAAGAGAAATAGTAAAATTAGGTTCCAGGATTAAGGAGAAGGGTTTTACACTTGTTCCTCTAAAAGTATATGTTAAAAGAGGGAAAATAAAAGTAGAGATGGGCCTTGTCAGGGGGAAAAGATTTTATAATAAAAGAGAAGAAATCAGGAAAAAAGATGAAATGAGAGATCTTAAGAGGAGTTTCAAGCTCTCAAATCTTCCGGGGAAGCTTAAATAATTGACCTGTTACTATTCACTTTCCTCACGCTTTTTTAAAAGATCATTAAGCATAGATTTTAGTCGAATTATCTCTTCTTCGTCCAAAAATTTGCTTTCCTTTTCTAAAATCTGATTTAGTTCTGTAATCAATTCATTTATTCTATCCAGTGAATTTCTTGTTCTATCAATGCCAGCGAGTTCATTTTTAATGAGCTCTAAATTTATTTCCCTAACTGGGTGCTCCTTTTCTTCTTTAACAGGTTCTTCTTTTAATACCTCCTCTCTTACCTCGTATGCCTCAACCTCCTCCTCACCATATTCTCCATCTCCACATAACCCTATGATAGTACTGTATTCTATTGATTTTCCAGGAGCAAGTTCAGTTGGATTGTAGTAAATAGCAACTGCACTATCATTCTTTGAATATGGTAAAAAGTCAAAATTTTTACCCTTCCTAACTCTATAATTAAAAAGCCCTTCTCTTAATGCTCTATAATTCGCAAAAATAACAGAATCTGGAATAGTTACCAGCTCTCCTTTTAATACCCCTCTCAAGCAAGCAGATTCTGGGGTATCCATTTTTGATAGCCAAGATTCAGGCAGATTATTCTTCTCGAGCATTGTTTCATATTGTATCCTCCGTCCATCAGAAAGTTCAAAATGATATATGCCAGACTCACCCAAATAGGTATCGAATAGTATACGCAAACCAGCACTGATATTATATTTTCCCTTATTCTCCAGTGTATAGGTAATAAGTACTCCATCTACACAATCTGTTTTTTTTCTTTTAATCAACTGAACATTCTGATAAGCTCTTACAGGATCGCTTTCCCATACAGACTCTATAGTTTCTCCAATAGATACCGGTCTTTTTGTAAAGCTTCCTCTATCCCTTCCAAAGATTACTGCGTCACCATTTACATAGATAACGGTGTAGCTTGAAGGAGTTCTATCAAAAAAGAGGAGATCTTTTCTTTCATCGCCCTTTATCTCATCCCTTCCCTCTACTGTTGATATGAATATCCTTCCTGTTTCATCATCCACATCAATAAGAAGATACTTGTTGCTGAGAGTAGCTGATTGAAGGGAAGTGCCTATAAAAAGAAAAACAATCAATAACAAGACAGATCTATTCATTGCCATTGCCTTCTAACTCTCTCTTAATACTCATAATTCTTTCATATTCGATATTTAGTTCCTCTTCTTTTTTATTCAAAGCCTTCTCTTTAATGCCCAGTATATTTTGCCAGGATATAAGAGCCATTATCTTTTCCTGAATCTCCTTTTCCTGCTCTTCCCCGGTTTCTCTGCTAATTGCTTTTAAATTATTGATCTCTGTTTTTAAATAGTCAATCTGATTATTTAATTTATTTATCTCATCAATATAATTCATTTCCTTTTCTTTCATACTCTTAATTTGATTCAGATATTCATCTATACCTTCTAAAGGCTTCTCTTCCTTTACAACTATTTTTTCTTCAAGCTCTAAGAGCCTGAGTTTGAATCTTGCAGCATCAGCCTTGTTCCCATATGGATACCTATTTAAAACCTCATTAAACACACTCTTTGCATTCTCTTTTTTACCTAAACTTAATAATGCCTCGGCCTTCCAATACAGACTGTTATCTGCATAATCATTGGCTGGATATTTTTTTACATAAGTATTGAATATCCGTACAGATTCATTAAAATTACTTTGTAAAAGTTCGCACCTTCCAAGGAGATACAAACAGTTGCTATAGTACATACTAGTTTTGAACTTATCAACAACAGTCTTGAAGTTAGCTGTCGCATTTTTATAGTCCTTCATATAATAATAAGCGTTTCCAATATAGTAGTAGCAGCTATCTTTATACTTTTTGGTTTTCATCGTATACAGTAATCTATTAAACTCCTGGACTGCATCTTTGTACTGTTTCTTCTTGAACAACTCCAATGCAAGATCATACTGAGCATCTTCAATAGAGCTATTTCTTGGAAAAATAAGAATTGGTATTAAGATCAAACATATAAGAATAATAAAAAAAACAATAATTCTTTTTTTCATAGCAATTCCCCGAATTTTTTTAAATCAGCATTGAACTATATTTAAACTATATCTATTTTTTTGCTTTGAGAGTATTCTATTTTGAGTATTAAAAACATATCTCTTTTATAGTCGACAATAATATCTAACCGGTTAACACCTTGATAACTTAAAACCTTTAAAACATTTGACACGCTATTTGAAAATGTGTTATTATTAGTAAACATGTTACTGCTTTTTTTCCTTCCTTATTTTTAATAATTGGATTAACGGTGATCTGCAAAGATGGAAAAAATGGTCGAATCCAAAATTCCAAATAAATAGTATGGGAGTACTTGATAACTAATAATGGAAAATGATGGCCAGTTAACCTTTGAAGATGATCCTCTATTCATAAAACAAAGTAGAGTACACAAGCTGCTTGAGGAGGGGATGTTTGAAGATGCAGTTGTACTCTTTGAAAATATTTTAAAAGAAAATCCAAACTATCCAGGAGTATCAGACGGTATTAAGGTTACAAAGTTTTGGATAGGTAAAAAAAATAAGTTGAAAAGATATATGAACGCTTACGATAAAGGCAAACTTCTTCTTAAAGAATGGAAAGACTTTGAAAGATATATGTATAAAAATAATGTAAAACACGGAAGATCAACAGCCTCTGTACAGAAATATATTTTCAGTGATATTATTGAATCTTTTACAAAAACATACAACGAAGGAGTGGCCCCCGATACTGGAATCCTTACTCAAATAGGGGACTGTTTTAAAAAGTTAGGCAATTATGAGAAGGCTATAGATATATATGAATATGCAAGGGGGTTCAATAAAGAAGACCCCTCCCTGCTTGCAAAACTAGGCGATTGTTATTTCAGTATTGATGAAACCTCAAAAGCAAAAGTTCTATTTCGGGAGGCTTTCTTTTTAGATCCAGGACAAATCGAGCTTGATAGTATTGAATCACCTTTCATTCATATGATATACAAAAAAACCATACAAGAGATAAAGAACCCTGAGATCTCCATATACTGGCTCCCTGTTATTGCTGAAATAAATAGTGCATTCAATGTAAAGAGGGAACCAAAGAAAGGTGAGCTTGATCGGCTTAGGAAGGAGATAGAAAAGTTAGAAAATGAATTTTTTACAAACAGAAAGAAGAGGATATATATTGAACCAAAACTTCTTAATCACTATTTCTGGTTAATAGACACATTGAAGATTTTGGGCGGAAGTAAAAAAGAGATAGAAAACTCATTACAGAGGATTAATGAGATAAATTCAAAGATATTTCAGTTATATATGGAGTAAAACCAATACCATCTTAGTAGGGGCAGTAAGTTTGTGCTTTACAAATCAGTGAATTTCGTGTTTAACTTCGCTAATTAATCTGCCTGGGATACAAAATAATCCGTAAAATAAAAGCTCAAAGGATAACAGGCCATTAAATCATTTTTATGTTACATTGTTAGTAAATGAAGTCTAAAATTAATTTGATTTTAAATGGTAGTCTTTATAATATTAACTTAGGATTAAAACTAAATCAATCAAGTTGTCTCTTAAAGGAACTTGGGATTTTATCTTTTATGAAATATTATGGAGTTGAAGATGCAAACTGACGTTGTTCAAAAACTATCTGAACTGCTCAATGAAGAGAAATGGACCAGAGCCACACTCAATAACTATATCATAAAAAATTTTACAGACCTCGATACGATTATCACTAGATCTAAAAACAAAGGAAAGCTTTCTGATATCAGAGGTCTCTGTTCTGAACATCTCAAACACACTCCAAACAGTATAATAGCTCTCTACGTTCTGGGAAAAATAAACTTTGAAGATGAGTCCCTTGATGAGGGTCTTATACAGAAATTGATCAATCTTTTTATAGATAATAAAAGGTTCAATATTGTCGAGTTTCTGTCAAAAGAAACGTTGAAATATGGAGAAAACAGATATGCTCTTAGTGCTCTCGCTAAGTGCATGATGAATGACTCAAGAGAGAAGGAACTCATTTCAGTATGGGAGAGGCTAGTTAAGATTGACTATGATGAAGCTGATATCACAAGAAAGCTTGCTACTATTAAAGAGAAAGAAAAAAAGATAGAAGAAGCTGTCGACTACTACAAGAAGGCCCTTTTAAGGTATCTTAAAAAGGGAATATATAACCCTGTGGAAGAGATCTGGCTAAAGCTTGTGGATCTTATACCTGATGACTTGAACTTTTTTCTCAATACAGAAAAAAGAATTGCTGAATTGATAGGAATAGAAAAATCTGCATTTCTGCTCTCCTTTATTGTTCCCTACTTCAAAGAAAAAGGAGAGTACGATGTTGCCATTGATCTTCTTAAAAGGATCCTTGCATATAATCCAAAAGAGAAGGAATCACGTGAAGGGCTCATTGAATGCTATGAGGCAAAGTATAAAAATCATTCTTATCTGGAAGAGTATCTTGAAATATCGGGATTGAGAAAACCCACATTTGATATACAGACAGCGATTGATATATTTGAAAAACATATTATTTTCGATGTAAACAATTATGTTTATCACCGATCATGGGGTATAGGGCTCTGTAAAGATATTAAAGAAGATTCTCTTATAATAGACTTTAAAGATAAAACAAACCACCGGATGACTTTACAGATGGCCCTTACCTCCCTCGCGATTCTTCCAAAAGATCATATCTGGTTACTGAAAATCAATGACCTGGATAAATTGAGAGAATTAATCCTATCCGATGTTGAAGAAGGGTTAAGAATCATTATAAAAAGTAAGAACAATTCTGCAACAGTAAAAGATTTTAAAGAAGAACTTTTAAATGGCGTTTTGACAAAGAAGGAATGGGCAAAATGGTGGAATAAAGCCAAAACAATATTAAAAAAGAACCCCTACTTCGGTACACTCCCTGAAAAAAATGATGTATACTTTATCCGGAAGAATCCGATTTCATACGATGAAGATATCTTTAACAAGTTTAAAACAGAAAAGAACTTTGATAAAAGATTCGAGCTCTTCCATGAGTTTATCACTCATGGAGACATAGATTCTGAATATTTTGAGGACATGCTCAAATACTTTATCGGCTTTATTACATCTCCCAGTAATATGAATGAAAACACCCTTAAGAGTTTTCTTTTACTAAATAACCTAAAAAAGACTTACAAATTTCTCCCTTTTGAATTCTACTATGATTTTCAAGAGATTCTTAATAATCTCAAAGAGATACATACGTATTTACCATTAATACCTGAAAACGAATTGAAGAAGGACTTTCTGCTGAATATTAAAAAGACATCAGAGGATTGGCCCAAGATCTTTGTGAAGAGCTTTTATGAGCATCCAATGAAGTTCATCATTGATGAATTAGTAGCAGATAAAGCACATAAATATGAAGCTCTTGTAAATGATACATTGAATAATATTATTTCTCACTACCGTGAATATACAGAGCTTTTCATCTGGATTGGAAAAAATCTTATTGGAAAGCATCCTGACCCGAAGATTAATATCAACTTTGATCAAGCTATCGTGGGATTGACACATCTTTTGGAAATAGCAAGTAGAGAGCTGATAAATGAAAAGAATGTAGTATATAACAGAAAGCTCTTCAATACTATAGTCGATATACTTTTCAAAGACAATCTGCTTATAGAGTATATCAAGACGTCAGATGAACCAAAAATTAGAAGATTGATGCCCACAATCTTAAGTATCGATGAACTCAAAGATGAATATATCATAAAGATGAGATTTGCAATTAAAGCCTCTTATCCAAATATTGTGTTTGAAGATGAGATCGAATCTGTTGATAGTAGCAATCAGTTCATAGTTACACAACGCTCCTACGAGCTTAAGCAGAATGAATTGAAATACCTTATGGAAGTTGAAATTCCTTTGAACAGTAAGGAGATAGGAATTGCGAGAGATAAAGGTGATCTGCGGGAAAATGCCGAATATAAGTTTGCACTTGAAAAACAAGATTTTCTCAAACAGCAGATTAAAACTCTTTCCGAAAATCTCAATAGAGCACAAATAATTAAGCCCGAAGAAATTAAGACAAATGTAATTTCCGTCGGAACAATGATCACCCTGAACAGCATCGAAGACGATAAAACCGAAAAGTTTACCATTCTTGGTCCCTGGGAATCAGATCCTTCAAAGAAGATAATATCATACACATCTCCAATAGGAGAAACCCTTTTAAATAAAGCTGTTGGTAATGTCATTGATTTTGGTTCAAAATCGAAGAAAAAGCATTATAAGATCTTAAAGATTGAGAAAGCGATTTTTTAATCAAAAATAAATGGTAAAATAAATGGTGACACAATACATTGGGACACAATCGAAGTATTGTGTCCTGAGAAATAAATGGTGACACAATACATTGGGACACAATCGAAGTATTGTGTCCTGCATAAATGAATGGTGACACAATACATTAGGACACAATCGAAGTATTGTGTCCTGAAGTATGATGTCCCTATTCAACTCCAGCGACATACGATTGACTTGTTACCCCGCAAAGAGAATACACAGTCTGCTTGGACCTCTTTTACAGTGCAGATTCAGCAGTCCGTCATGTGTCAATGCTTCTTAACAATAGTGTACACTTCTTTGGCGTTGACATTTTTCCTAGAATGATCTATAAATCAATAAAACAATCAGCTTACAACTGCAGAGTTTATTTTCAAGTTGGTAACGCTGAAGAATCATCTTTCTTTAATAGTTGCCTCATCTGATATCAACTGCAGTTTGATAGGTGTCATGGCAACGCAACTCAACAATGGCTGTTCAATCGTAGTTCAATGGGTGCCACCTAATAACCGCTCCCGAGCGGCTTGATGCGAAGACAAAGGGAGAAGGAGAACATGCAGCTCACCGAATGGGCCAAGATATATATGCACTTTGCATGGGACTTTCGCAAGTTCATCAAGACGTCGTTCACTCTTGAGCAAAGCAAAGCCATTATCACAGAAAGACTCAGGAATCGGGAGCAGAACCTGCTTATGATGGTAAAGAGAACTATATATGATAACAAGCATAGCCCCTATCTCAAGCTTCTCAATCTTGCGGGATGTGAGTATGGTGATATAGAGAATATGATACGTTCTGATGGAATCGAACCAACCCTGGAAAAGCTATACCGGAAAGGCGTTTACCTGAGTGTCGAGGAGTTTAAGGGCAAGAAAGAAATCATCCGGAGAGGGCGGTCTTTTCAGTTCGATGAAAGGGACTTTGACAACCCGTTGATCAATCCGCATCTGGCGGGGAAGAGCGGAGGCAGCAGGAGTGCGGGTATCCGGACGGGCTATGATCTCAACTACCTGGGTCTCGGCCGTGCCGTCTACACGATGTGTCTGCTCGATGCGCTCGATACACTGAATACTCCACATATTCTCTGGGCACCTGTCACGCCCGGTTTCGGCCCGCTGGAACTGTTGGCATGTGCCAAGATGGGAAAAACACCCGCGAAATGGTTCTCTCCAGTTAGCAGCAAGGCGTTTAAACCCCCACTCATAAACAGGATTGCAACCAACTATATTGTTCACATAGGGAATCTTTTCGGGGCAAAACTGCCTTCACCGGAATACGTGCCCCTCCACGAGGCATGGATAATTGCACGCTGGATTGCCTCCGCAATCAAGAATAAAGGAGGGTGTACTATTGATTCGTATATCAGCAACGCAGTAAGGATCTGTAAGGCAGCCAGGGAAGAGGACTTGAACCTCACAGGAGCAATATTCCTGCCCTCAGCAGAACCACTGACAAAGACAAAACGCCAGGAGATCGAATCGACCGGGGCACAGGTCTGCACGAGATACATCTTCGCCGAGGGAGGCTATGTCGGCTTCGGGTGTTTGCAGCCATCGGTGCCGGACGATATTCACTTCCTCAAGGACTCCCTGGCATTAATTCAGCACAAACGAGAAGTGCATCACGCAGGAGTATCGGTCAATGCTTTCCTGTTTACCTCACTCTTACCACAGTTACCAAAAGTATTGCTAAACGTGGAGAACGGGGACTACGGAGTTATTGAGAAAAGAAATTGTGGCTGTGAACTTGAGAAGCTTGGTTTTACCGAGCACATTTCCCATATCCGCGGTTTCGACAAGCTGACTGGTGAGGGCATGACCTTTGTAGGGACTGATCTTATCAGGATCATCGAGGAGATCCTGCCTGTCCGATTTGGGGGCTGCTTAACCGATTTCCAGTTGGAAGAGGAGGAGGATGAAAACGGCCAGACACACGTTAATGTGCTGGTAACTCCAGAGCTCGGTCCAATTGATGAAGATGCACTCATTCGGACAGTGTTGGCCGAGCTAAGAAGAGGTCATGCCGGAAATCGTCTGATGGCGCAAGTCTGGACTGATGCAGGTACGCTCCGAGTGCGGCGAGAAAAGCCCTATCTAACGACAAGTGGGAAGTTGCTGCCATTGCATATTCAAAAGAATACAAGCTCTGACCAATGACACACATTCTGTGTATACCTTGAGAATAATTAGGTTGTAACCGTGTATGGACTGCATTACATGCACAAGGAGAATCCATTGTTATGAAAAAAAATCAACAGCTAGTAGATCTCATCAAGCGAATACCCGGTGCAGTGAGAACTTATCACACTTTAAAATACACCTTCCAGAGGTTTCTATTTCCTTTGCAGGGAGGAACTCATTACAGGCATCTGTTTTATAACCCCGTCCTGATCGACATACTGGGTAAAGCAGGATATCGGTCTCATATATCTGACCATCTGAGCTCTATTTTCTTCTTTGCCCTGGATGCAAAACCCAAACTTATGGTTGAGCTGGGAACAGGCGTTGGGGAAAGCACGCGTGTGTTGCTGGCCGTTGCCTCTATAGCCGAATCCACACTCCTCAGTATTGATGTCAAAGACTGCAGTCAACTTGCTCTCCCTTTCAAGGAGCACTGGCATTTTGTACAGTCCGACGACATTGAGTTTGGGGAGAAACGATTCACAGATTGGTGCCAGCGCGATTCTATTGAACCCAGAATAGACTTTCTATTGATTGATACATCACACTGGTATGAACACACGAAGAAGGAGCTTGATGTCTGGAGTCCATACTTATCCGATAACGCTATCATGCTCTTGCATGACACTAATATGGGATCAGGAGTATATGGCAGAATGGATGGGTCTGTGGGTATAGGATTCGATAATGAGAGAGGCGTAATCAGGGCATTGGAAGATTTCGTGGGACGGCAATTCGATGAGAAATCCTTTTTCTGTGATCTTGCAGGCGGTTATCTCATTATGCATTACCCCCACTGCAACGGTCTGGCAGTCCTCAAGAAATACGAAGCCATCTAGAGACCATGGGTAGGTTTCATCATTCGCTCAAGTTCTTTTAGTATGGGTCTGATTTCACCAAGCTCATGGAGCTTGATAATTATATGTACTCGGAAGTTTATCTTAATTCTTGGAATAGGGCAGAATATTGACCCAAGGATTGTTATACCCTCACAATTTCTTCCTCAAGTCTATGAGGTGGACCCGTAGAGTTTGCTTCGCAAGCTCCCTGGAAGCAAGCTTCCTGGTACAATACATTGGGACACAATCGAAGTATTGTGTCCTGCAATCGAAGTATTGTGTCCTGAAGTATGATGTCCCTATTCAACCTATTCAACTCTTATTCTCAAAAGATAACTTCTCCAAATGTCTCTTTCTTTTCAACCCTTGTAATCCTTATCGGTAATATCTTCTTATTTAAATTTTTATTTGCATATGGGCGTGTTAAACCCTCACCTAATATTACCCTTATATAATTATCTGTAATTCCCTCCCAAAAACCATTGTGCCTTTCAAATATTCCCTTCAGTTGCTTCCCTAAAAACTTTTTCCTATACTCATAGTTCAAATGTTCACTTAACTCCATTACCTTCCTGCTCCTTGAAACCTTCTCACTGTAATGAACATCGTTTTTCATGGATGCTGCATCTGTACCATTTCTTACAGAATATTTAAATATATGGACAGATGCAAAGGAGGCATTTTCGATTACATTGAGAGTACCCTGGAAATCTTCTTCTTTTTCAGTTGGAAAACCAACCATAACATCAGTAGCAATATGACTTTCAGGTCTTATATCCCTAACCCTGTTTACAACTCTCATATAGGTATCAGCCTGATATGGTCTTTTCATCATTTTTAGTATTCTATCTGAACCGCTCTGGAGAGGAATGTGGAAGTGGGGGGTCACTCTCTCATTCTTTATAATAGCAAAAAGATTATCGTTAAAAAAGTTCGCCTCTATCGAGGAGAGCCTTATTCTATAATCTTCCGAACCTTCTAACAGAAGTGCGATAAGATCGAAAAGCGTTTTGCCATTATAGCAGTAATCCCCCAGATTAATTCCTGTTAAAACAACCTCCTTGTACCCATTCTTCGCAACTCTCTTGACATATGAAATTACGTCATCATAATCTCTGCTCTTAGAGCCTCCTCTTGCTAAAGGGACTTTACAGTATGAACAATTCGTGTTGCAGCCATCTTGGACTTTTACATATACGCGGGAACGATCTGGGTAATCCGGATCTTTAAAGTTAAACGGTGATTCTATAACATCAGTCTCAAACCAACCTTTTTGTAAATATGCTTTTACAATATCCACTATAACAGGTTTTGCCCTGTTCCCAATAACAAAATCAACACCACTTATCCTTTTAAGATCATCAGGATTGGTTTCAGCATAACAGCCAGTGACAATTAAAAGACCGCCCCCCTTTTTTACTTTCCCAGCTTTAAGAATAGTATTCCTCGATTTTCGATCGCTCTTCTGTGTTACTGTACATGTATTTACTATTGTGATATCGGGCCTATAATTTTTATGAAAATTTATGACCGTGAAATCAGCCAAACGAAAACTGTTCTCAATAGCTTCCCCTTCAAACTGGTTTAGTTTACAGCCATGATTTATAACAGCTACTTTTATATCCTTCATCTTCATCTAATTCAAAACACATTACTAACGTGGTAGTAGTCAGAATGCTATGGAGTCGAAAATTCAATCTCCTGTTCTGTCTGCTTACTTATCACACGTATAAGAGCTTCCTTGAGTGTGGGATCATTTGGTTTCAATACCAGGGCCTTTTTATAATCTGCTTCAGAAGCTTTATAGTTTGCCATCTTTTCATAAACTTCACCACGGAATCTGTAGAAGATGTACCTGTCATCTTGCAGCTTTATACTGGCAGAAAAGGCAGTTTCTGCCAGTATATACTTCCCCTGATCAAAAAATATACGACCCAGATAGTAGTAATTATATGCATTATCCGGATTAATAGAGATTGATTTCTGAAAGTATGAAATTGCATCGCTATACTTTTTAAATTCATAGTACGATCTGCCAATCGTTACAAGAAATCGAGTGTCCCTTGGACTAATTTTAAGCCCTTCATTACATATTTCTATTGCTTGTGTATAGCGTCTTGTATAAAAGTAACACCACCCTAAAACTGCATAGATATCAAGGTTATTTGGTAAAAGTTCTTTCTCCTTCAAGAGTATTTGTTCAGCATCGTAATACTTTCCCTTTCTGTACAATTCATACCCCTCTTGAAAACTTGCTTCAGCAAACGAAAGGATAAGAATGAAGATTGGGATTGTTATAAGGGTATTTATCTTCTTTTTCATTTATTATACTCTTTAGCATTTGATAATAATAGAAACTCTACGTTTAGCATATTAACCAGAAACAAAACTCTAACTATAAACCTTCATAATAAGAAAAGGATGATCTAATGGAAAATCCAGCAAGCATTTCCAAAAAGGAAGGTAGAAAATTTTAAAATAACTATGTGAAAAGACAAAACTACTTTTTGCTTATACCTTCTAATTCCTGAGTTGTATCTGCTGACCTTTTTACATCATATGTCTGAGCCCCCATTGTACATTTTCCATTTAAAATACAACCGCTTTCAACAATCAGGTCTGGTGTTTTCACATCTCCATTCAATTCAGCACCCTTCAATAATTCAAGCTTTTTAAGAGCTTCAACATTTCCCATAATCTTGCCGTAATTTGTCAGAACTCCAGTCTTTATTGTAGCCTTTACAACAGCATTAGAACCAAGAATAAGATGTCCTTCAGCATCTATCTGTCCGTCAAACTTACCCTTAATCATAAGAGATTTTTTGAACCTCATAGTTCCTGAAAAATCAATATCTTCCGCTAATACTGTATCAACGTCTTTTTCTTCAATCATCTTTGATTCATTATCTTTCACCATCTCATAGCTCCTTTTCTTATTACTTAGAAATATGGTTTAACTATAATATCCTTGACCTGAGGTTGAAAACAAAAAAATCTGGAAAAACAAAATGGAGGTAGCCCCATTTACTATTTACCCAATTAGATTTTTTTCACCTTCTCAGGTTTCCATCTATGCCATTCGACTACAAGGGCTGAAGCAATAAATATAGAAGAATATGTACCAACCAAAACCCCAACAATTAATGCAAAGGCAAAATTCCTTATTGCTGTCCCACCAAAGATATACAGTGCAATCAGTACAAGCAATGTGGTTACTGAAGTTATCACTGTTCTCGATAACGACTGATTTATACTCCTATTAATCGTTTCCTCGTAATCCTCATAGGCCCTTGATGACTTAAAATTCTCTCTTGCCCTATCAAAAACGACTATTGTATCATTAAGAGAATACCCTATTATTGTAAGAATTGCAGCAAATATAAAGGTATCCATCTCTTTTCCAAAAAATGAAATAAAGCTGATTACTATCAAAACATCATGTATAAGAGCAGTAATTGCTGCCACTCCAAATCGAAAACGGAATCTGAATGTTGTGTAAAAAAGAATCAAAACAACTGCAGCAAGACCAACAATATAGGATGTTCTTAATAGGTAACTCGATATTCTCGGCCCAACTATATCAACCCTCTCAAAAACAACGTTTCTCTCATCAAACCTTTTTTTGATTGCCTCCTTGATTTCTGATATTACTCTGTCATTATCCCTCTCAAATGCACGGGTTCTCAGTATATATATATTCTTTACAGGATCATCGATCTTCTGCACACTGTTTCCATAACCTGTACTTACTAAAACTTCCCTAACATTTCCTATCTGGACATCTTCATCCTTTATTTCTACCCGAACTATATTGCCCCCGGCAAAGTCAATGCCAAGCTTGAGGCCTTTGTGTACAGCAATATTAATGGCACCTGATACGATTATGATTGCGGATATTATATAGGTAATCTTTCTATGCTGGATTATTTTAATATTTATAGAACTAAACATCTTTGCCTCTTAATATTAAATTGAGAGCCTCTTTATCCTAAAAGTATCGATCCAGATAGCAAAGAGAAGCCTCGTTACAAATATCGATGTGAACATATTAATTACTATACCAATACTCAGGGTTACTGCAAATCCCTTTATCGGGCCGCTACCGAACTGCGAGAGAACAAAAGTTGCTATCAGGGTTGTTACATTTGCATCGAGTATCGTTCGAAAAGCCTTCTCATAACCTGCTTGAATGGAGGCCATCACTGTCTTGCCGCTACGAAGCTCCTCTCTTATCCTTTCAAATATTATGACATTTGCATCAACAGCCATACCAACCGTTAGTATCATACCAGCAATTCCTGGAAGGGTTAGAGTGAAGTTCAGCCAGGCCAATATCCCTAACAATAGGAAGATATTGAGTGCAAGAGCAATATCTGCGATAATCCCTGAAAGCTTGTAGTATATAATCATAAAAAGAACAACAAGAGCAGCCGCAATATACGCCGCTTTAATCCCTGCCTGAATAGTGTCCTCTCCCAATGAGGGACCAATCGTCCTCTCCTCTGCAATCTGTAGAGGCACGGGAAATGCGCCAGCCCTCAGTACAAGGGCAAGGTCCTGAGCATCTTTCATTGTAAAATCGCCCGATATTCTCACATTCCCACCAGGTATCCTCTCTCTTATAACCGCAATTTCGAGTACCTTCCCATCGAGAATAATAGACAACCTCTTCCCCACATTTGCCTCTGTGATCCTCGCAAACTTCTTTGCCCCCTCTGTTGAGAGCGAAAACAGAACTTCTGGCTTCCCAAACTGATCTGTGGAAACCTCTGCCTTTTTTAAGTAGCTTCCATCAAGAAGAACCTCGTTGAATAGTACAACAGCCCTCTTCCGCTCTAATACATCAAACTTATTTTTTACCCAGAGGTACATAAGTTCAGAAAAGTCTGGTATAATAGAATTATCAATAAGATTTCCGCTATCATCAAACATGTCTCTCGTAAGCTTCGCAGATGTATCTTCATCAACAATCTTAAACTCGAGGAGACCTCTCCCCATAACCACGTTTTTAGCCCTATCCGGATCTTTCGATCCAGGAAGCTCTACAACAATTCTATCTTCCCCCTGTGTAGTTATAGATGGTTCAGAGACACCAAACTTATCTATCCTGTTTCTAAGGATTTCCATCACCCTTCGCATTGAATCCCTTATTTCAGTTTGTGTTAATTCCTCTCCTCCTCGCCTCTTTTTAAGCTCTTCATAATCAGGTTCGAGTATCATATAGATACCACCCTGAAGGTCTAAGCCAAGGTTAATAATCCTTGACCGAAGTTTTTTCATCTCCTTTATTTCAAGCCTCTTTTCAGTAGTAAAATTCATGAGCTCCTCTGCAGTTAGATTGGCAAGAGCCCGATCCTCATTTGAATACATGAAATACCATCTATACGTATACGAAAACCCCCACACAGCAATTCCGATTGCAGCAAGTACTATAACAATCCTGAAGAGTTTATTCATAGTCCTCTCTGTTTTTTAATAGATTTTTTATTGAGGTGTGGAGAATAAACCATCTTCTTTAAAATTACAAAACTACCCTTATCCTTCAGGTATTTAGGAGAAGGAAAATCTCTATCATATAACCTACAAGACTTTAAAATCACATCATTTACTTTGTAATAGAACGAATAGACTTCTTTATAAAATCTTTATCTATAAAAATACCGTTAGGTTTTTTATCTATTTATTATCCTTTTACACCTTGCTGTCCTGCTTTTGAAGAAACTACCTGACTGATTGCAGATCTATTCAATTCCACCTTAACATTATCCGCTATCTTCGCAATAACTGTATTATCTTTAACACCAGTAACAGTTGCATGAATTCCGCCAACTGTAACTATCTTGTCTCCCTTTGAGAGTTGGCTTAACATAGACTGATGCTGTTTCTTCTGCCTCTGCTGGGGTCTGATCATCAGAAAATACATCACTGCAAATATTGCAATAATCATAAAGATAAGTGTTTGTGGGCTTCCACCAGCACCCTGGCCTTGACCCCCACTTTGAGTTCCATATGCAAATAACAGATTAATCATAACTATCGATCCTTTCAAAAGTTTTTATGATTCTTATTGAGACTGTAAACTCGAAAAAGTTATCACAACAAGACTCATACGTCAAGATTTTTTTGTTTTTCCTGTCTTTAACAGTACCTTTCACTTTACATTCCTTTTAAATTTTAATTGCGGCAAAGAGCTATATGTATTAATTTTATTTACTTTATCATACATACATTTATTTCTTCACATGTTATTTTTCTAAAGACAAAAAAGTTCAAAGCCTACTAATCTTTTATAACAACTTGAAATTTCTGCTAATCCATATAACACTAAAATAAAAAAGGAGAATAAAATGGATTTAGAGAATAGAATAAAGGTAATGGAAGAAGAATTAATATCTATTACTCGTAGACTACGAGATAATACACTAAAGGCAAAAAATAACTATAATTACATAGAAGTTATTTTTAAGTATCTACAAATAAAAAATCCGGGAGATTTCAATTCTGATGGAAAGATAATAATTGAATAAAAAAGATATTTAATATCGGTATTAAAAAGAAGTAATAATAAGAATTCATTCAGTGAGTTTCCATTTAATATGCACTACCACAAGCTTCATTTATCTCATATTTCGCCAGAATCTTTACAATGAAAATATTTATTTTTATATACAAAAAAGCGGATATATAAAAATTAATCAACACTTTTTTGTTTTTGTTGACTTGGCAGGTTCCTTCTGATAATGTACATTTAGAAGACGGAGGTTATGATGAAAAAGAGTAGCCAACTTAGAATACTTGCAATAATCATATTAGTAGTTCTTGCCGTCGTTGATGTATTACCATTTACACCCCTCACAGCATTAGGTGGAATAGTAATAATCCTCTTCAGACCAAAGTGGTTTTTCAACTTTATTCAAAAGGTTTATAAGTAGCTATTTTAAAAACACTCCCTGTAATATATTAACATTCATAATCATGCTGTTTGACTTATATATTATTTCCCTTTATATCTTTGATAACACGATTTCCATTTAAGAAATCTTATAGTATGTTGTTAATATTATACTAAAACTTCCGCTATATAATAAAGAGGTTTAGCTATGTATAAGATTCAAACGCTGAACAAGATATCTGCTGTGGGCCTTGATCTTTTCCCCAGTAATGTCTATGAAATTGCCTCTGAAGCTTTAAATCCAGATGCAATTCTTGTACGAAGCTTTGAGATGAACAAGATGAAATTACCGGAATCACTAAAAGCAATCGCAAGGGCAGGAACAGGAGTTAATAACATTCCCATTGAAAAATGTTCAAAAAGGGGAATTGTTGTTTTCAATACCCCCGGTGCAAATGCGAATAGCGTCAAAGAACTTGTGCTTTTAGGGCTTTTCCTCTCTTCGCGCAAAATAATCAAAGGGATAAACTGGGCCAAGACACTTGTTGGAAAAGGTGATGAGATACCAAGGCTAATAGAAAAGGAGAAATCAAGGTTTGCAGGGCCTGAAATCAAGGGTAAAAACATTGGTGTTATCGGTCTCGGAGCCATAGGAGTTATGGTTGCAAATGATGCTGCTTCACTGGGCATGAGAGTAACCGGCTTCGATCCTTTCATCTCAGTAGAATCAGCTTGGGACCTGTCGAGAAATATAAAGAGGGCTAAGGGTTTTGAAAGTCTATTAAAAACCTCTGATTATTTAACCCTTCACGTCCCACTTACAGGAGAAACAAAAGAAATGATAAATAAGGATAAGTTCGCAATCATGAAAAAGGGCATCCGAATCCTTAATTTTGCAAGGGGGGAACTTTTAAATAATGATGATTTAAAAGAAGCAATGGCTGAAGGGATAGTATCCACTTATGTGACAGATTTCCCTGATGAAGATCTATTAAAAATGGAAAACACGGTTGTAATTCCCCACCTTGGGGCTTCAACGCCAGAAGCTGAAGATAATTGTGCAGCTATGGCTGTAAAACAGATTAGAAGCTTCCTTGAACAGGGAAATATCCGTAATTCTGTAAACTTTCCAGATTGTGAAATGGACATTTCAGGAAAAAAAAGGATTGTCATTGCTAACATGAATATTCCAGCAATGGTAGGACAGATCACTGCTATTATGGCAAAAGAGGGGATCAATATTGCAGATATGCTCAACAAATCGAAAGGAAACATCGCTTACAATATCATCGATATAGATAGTGAAATAAGCGAGGAGAGTGTGGAAAAGATACGATCTATTAATGGAGTAACAATGGTTAATACCTTATAATCGTGAGTGCAGCTTGAGCGCATTAGTACCTTAATTCTGATTTTCTTGCCAAAATGGCAAGAAAATATTTCCCCCCATTGAGGCCGCAGGCCTCAATTTGAGCGAAAGCGACATGAGGCCGGAGGCCTCAATTTGAGCGAAAGCGACATAATCAAGAATGTGGCTTTTCCACATTAATACCTTAAAATCTTTATAATCGAGAATGCGGCTCGGCCGCATTAGGGTACTATTCTAAACATACCTTCTTCCTATTCGCCATCCAGCTATTGTCATTCCATCAACTATCTTTCCCCTTTCAATCATCTTATCTATAGATTCTGGCGTTGCTTTAATCACCTCAATCTGCTCTGTATTATCAGGCTTTCTGCCAATAAACTCATGCTTTCTTGTTACAAAAACAGTGCAAAACTCATCAGATAAACCATTATAGGGAACAAACCTTCCCACCTTCTTAATCTTTTTACAATCATATCCTGTCTCTTCTATCAGTTCAGAACGCGCCGCCTCTATCTCCTCCTGTCCATCTTTGATACCACCACACGGAAGCTCTATGGATACGCTATTTGTAAGATATCTATATTGTTTAATTATGAGGATTTTTCCATCTTCCATTACCGGTATTGTCAGTGCACTTCCATTGGTATGTACGTAAAAATAATTTCCCTTTTCCCCACCCCTCATTTCAAATCGATTGTGGAATATACTCATCCATGGTGTTGAAAAAATCTCTTCAGAAAGAATGGTTTTCCATGAAAAAAATCTCTTTCCCATTGTCTATCCATCCATCATTTACTTTACTCTTTACACTGCTATATACAAAGAAAAACAGTATTATGTCAAGCAATAACATACTTTTCTATCGTATAATTAGTTCTTTTTGGATAATTCAAGTATTTAATATAAATAAGTATTATCTATTTTTAATAATTTAAAGAACTAATTTTAGAAGGGAAACTATAATTAATCCCTTTAAAAAAAAGAGGGGATATATCTCCCCTCTTCAACTGATATAGCATATATGTAACTGTATTACTGTATAACGATTATCAATCAGTTTATTAAAGTTATTATTTCAAACTGTTTATAACCTCAACAGCTGTTGCTGCATCAGGAGCATATCCATTAGCCCCGATCTC
>CAYRKG010000025.1:0-57334 GCA_964424795.1 uncultured Spirochaetota bacterium | reverse complement strand
CTCCCTCATCATCTGGGCCGAACGTATGTGGTAGTAATCGTCCTGCTGCAGCCTTCTGTAAGAAAACTGGAGGACGCTCAAAAGAGCTACTGTGATTAGTATCAGTAAGATATATTTTTTCAGCTGCAATTTATATTGAAAGAAATTACTTTTCAACTGCAATCCACTACCATTTTTCCTTCATCCTACATAGAAAATACTACTATGTCAAGAAAAGGATAGAGAAATAGTCTCGTCATGAGATAACTTTATTGTATGGGTAAACACTTATCTCCTTGACGACATCTGTTTGTCAGAATACAATCTCTCTTTGGGCATCTTGAACTAAAAAATTATAATAACTATCAAACAACGGTGAGCATATTGAACAACCTTTAGACATAATATGAAAATTTCTCGCGTAATAAGCCTTCTCACATCTCAATTAGTTAAACACTTAACCTTAGTGTTTGCTGGAAATATCTTCGCAGCTGGTTTGGGATTCATCGCAGTTTTAATAATCTCAAGAGGACTCTCGGTCAGCGACTATGGGCTGTTTAACATTGCGATATCTGTTATACTCATAGCTCCACAATTAGCAGGGCTGGGTATGGGTACAAGTATGATAAGATTTACTTCATCTTATTTGAGCATAGATAAAACTGCCGAGGCTGTTGCAGTCCTCAGGGTAACTCTTTATGTAAGGCTTATAACCAGTTTCATAATCGCAGTAATAATATTTAACACGGCTAACTTTTTGTCCAGTAGAGTATTCCACAATATAGATCTAACCCCCCTGCTTAAATTGACCGCTTTTGGGGTCCCGGTTGTTGCCATATTCAACTATCTTAAGTCTGTACTTTTTACTTATCAATCTTTTAAGAAGTATGTTCTCCTAAAGCTTTTGGTTGATTTTGCAAAACTCTCAACTGTGGTAGTATTAATACTTTATTTAAAAATGATTGTTTTTTACGCTGTTGCAGTTTTTACTATTATTCCGTTATTGGGAGTGTTACTAGGATTTTGGCAAATCAGGGATAAGATATTTTCAAAGAGGAATCCGGTAAAGAATATAACCAACCGGCTCCTCTCTTACAGCAAGTGGACCTTTACAAGTATTGTGTGCAGGCTACTATTTCCCCATATCGGTATATTTATGCTTGCAAATATGTTAAGCAGTAAAGATGCAGGGATTTACGGATTAGCACTCAATCTAACCTATATCTTTCCAATACTGATTGCTTCTTTAAGGTCTGTACTTTTACCAGAGGTCTCAAGATTCAAAGAAAGAGCTCAATTTGAAAAATACATAAAGGGCTCTTTAAAAATCTCGCTATACCTCGTGGCCTTTATTATCCCATTTTTGTTTTTATCCGAAAAAATTATTCTCTTGCTCTTTGGTCCCCGTTATTTCGACTCTGTGAATATCTTTAACTGGCTCCTTTTAAGCTATATCTCAGTAGCGATAGGCAGCACTATACGTACAGCACTCTACTCGATGAATAGACCTCACACAGTAGCCCTTGTTGACCTATTTAGGGTAACAACAATGGTTTCAGGATGCTATTTTCTTATCCCTTTTCTCGGTGTGCTTGCCCCGGCTGTACTTTCATTAGTTATAAATATAGGTGCCTTGGGATTTCTTATTCTATACGTGTTCAGACATGTATATAAGGAAGAGCTGGTTTTTCAAGAAGAGATTGCCAAAATAGCCCCTTTTTAATACATACTATCTATGGATAAGTGTCTCCTCCCAGGGCATGAAATGCCTCTCTATTCGTTTTAATACCGAGGTGAAAATTAGTCCAAGAAGGGCGCAGATTATTATACCAACGTAGAGTTTCTCTGTCCTGAGGGTTTCCCAGGCCAGCCAGATCATGGCCCCCAAACCGTAGTTTGCAGCACTGAATTCGACTGCCACCACCAAAAGGAGTGACATTCCCAGAGCCAGTCGCATTCCAGCGAAGATCATGGGAAGGCTGCCGGGTAATACAACCTTAGTAAAAACTCTAAGCCTTTTAGCCCCATAGTTTTTGGCAACTTCAAAGTATATCCTGTTTATGTTTCTCACACCTGTCATTGAGTTTATCGTAACTAAAAAGAAAGAACCTATCCCGACAACACTGATTTTTGAGAGTTCACCTATTCCAAGAAGGAGCATAATAAGAGGCAGTATTGCAATCTTTGGAATAGGATAGAGAGCAGAGATAACAGGATCCATAAATAGACGAATTTTACGAGACCATCCCATTGATAGTCCAAGGATCAGTCCCGGTACAGCTCCAAGAATAAAGCCCAGAAATATTCTGGTCATAGTGGGGAAAAGGTTTTGCTGAAGTTCCCCGTTGCTGACCATCCTCAGTATCGTCTGAAATATCAATGATGGAGGTGGGAAGAAAAGGGGCTTTAGATAACCCAATCGAACTGCAATTTCCCATAAGGCAAGGATTAAAACAGGTGAAAGAATTGGTAGAATAATCTCAGAACGAATTTTCTTTAGTTGGCGTTTATCTTTTTTCATATTACCCACCCATAGTCTTTCTAACTTCATCTTCGATTATATGCCATATCTTCATTCTGATCTGTACAAACTCTACTGTACCCTTTATTTCCATATCTCTAGGTCGAGGCAGATCTACCTTAATCTCTTCTTTTATACTACCTGGGCTGCTGGTCAAAACGATTACCCTGTCACCAAGAAGCACTGCCTCTTCTATATCATGTGTTACATAGATGATCGGTTTTCGATATAGAGACCATATTTTTAGAAGCTCATCCTGCAGAATGAGCTTTGTCTGTGCATCGAGTGAACCGAAAGGCTCGTCCATAAGAAGTATCGCAGGGTCGTTCACTATAGCTCGGGCAAGTCCCACCCTCTGCTTCATCCCTACAGAAAGTTCGTGAGGATAATTCTTTAAAAAACTCTTGAGACCCACTTTCTCAATAAACTCAGTTGCTACTCTGTGTCTCTCTCTTTTTTTAATCCCCCTCATCTCCAGACCAAAAGCAACATTATCAATTACATTCATCCATGGGAAGAGGCCATGCTCCTGGAATACTAAAGAGTTCAATGGGGCTCCATCGGGATTTGAACCTTCATAGGAAATTTCACCTTCAGTAGGCTCCAACAGCCCTGCAATTATCTTGAGTAGTGTTGTTTTTCCGCATCCACTCGGCCCGAGGATACACAGAAATTCCTCTTCCTCTGTCTGGAAATTAATCTCTTCCAGTGCTCTAACATACCTGTTTCTCGTCTCAAAAACTTTTGAGATATTTTTGCATTTTAGTTTCATACTGCAACTAGAATACCAACTGTCCGTTTTAATTTATTTAGTCTCAGATTTTTCTAATACCCTGTTTGCATATTCTGCAAAGCTCATATCTATAAGCTGATCTAACGTTATTCTACTGTCTATGTAACCTTTCTTATATGCCCAGTCTTGAAAAGCAATGATGCTTTGGGTATTCACATGCCCATCAGGATGGAAGGATATGAAGCAGATCTCCCTCAGTATAGTTTCATCGAGCCCTGTATGTTTTTGAATTATCTCCAAATTTCTTTGAGTCTTACCCTTGTTATACTGTCTTACACCCTTAAGGTAGGCGATCATGAATTTTCTACCCAATTCCGTATTCTTTTTCAAGAGGTTAGGTCCATATATGATAGTGGAAGCCTGGTAATCTGGAACATAGTCTTGATACTCAGCGATTGCAACTGATATTCCTAGAGATTCCATTTCTTTTAACTGTGGATCGGTGACACCTGCTGCATCGATTGCCCCTGTCTCCAACGCCGTTATTCTCGAAGCAGATGGTATTGTGACAATCTCAATATCATCCAAAGTTAGATTACCCCCACTCAGGATTTTCTCATAAACATAACCCCAAACAGGTATCAAAGAGAGTGCCACTTTTCGCCCTTTAAGCTGCGCTATAGTTGTTAGTTCGCCACTATCATATAAATCTTTTCTAACCATTATTGCTGAAGAAGTGCATTTATCACTAAAATGACCCTTATCAGCTACTACCTTTATCTCTAAACCCCTTGCTATTGAAGAGAAGAGGTTTGAGCCTATAGAATCAGTACTAACATCTAAATCACCTATTGCTAATGGAGGTATGGATAGCCCGCTTCGCTTAAACTCTACAAACTCTAGTTTTAGTCCCTGCTCAGTAAAGTACCCCTCTTCCAATGCAATAAAAATAGGCGCATATGATATGTACGGCAGTAAAGATATCTTGAGGGTAACAAGCTCTTCCCCTACCACCTGTTTCAGGCTGCAGAATACGAAAAAAACCAAAATAGATATGAGTATTAACACACTGGCCATATATTTCCTCTTCACTTCATACCCCTATCTTTTTGAAATATTATTGGATACTCTATAAATGATATTTATTCCTAGATAATATCTTTTCTACTCTGTCTGTTTTCCATGGCTATTTCATATCTATTTTGATATTAAGTGGAAGTATCTTCCCCATTTCTGCAGAAATTGGGTAGATCCGCTTAACACGCAAAGTATCTGCTTGAGAAAAGATCTTGGGTACAAAATTATATTTATCTCTGGATATCAACTCGCTAATTACTGTTCTCAGAAGATCCTTCTCATTAATATCTCCAACTGCCGGACTTACAATAACACTTACACGTGTAAGCCCTCTTTCATCCTCCTCTTCGAGGATTTGATAATCTGTAGAATCACCTCCATATCTGGATGGAAGTACCTCCTCAATTATGGTGATAAGCTGATTATGGACTACATTCATTCCCTCACTCGTTAGTTTATCAAAACTTCTAATATTATGTACATGGACATTGAAACCCAGATCATCAAATCCGCAATTACATTTTCTAGATTTAACTATACCGTAGTCACCGATTTCAACGTTCAGTAGAATCTTACGTGCTGCTGGTAAAAGTGACGTAAAAAGAAAAGCATCAACACTCAAATCTGTCTTTTGAATCCTTCTCTTATGCTGAATTAAGGCGATACAATCTTTTAGGAGATGGATATCATCAACCTGGTTCGGATTGGCACACCCATATCCGACTGGCCCTCCTTCAGTAAATCCGTATAATAAGATAACTTCTGCCCCGACAGATTTTATCTCATTTAACCTTACTGAGGTTACAGGCTCTCCTGCAACAATAAACCTAGTTCCAGAAATATCGAATCCTTCCTCCTTGGCAGCATGACAAATTCTAACAGCAGAACTTGGGTAAGTTGCAATACAGCATCCCGAATAACCCCTTATCATTTGAGAAACCCATCTCGCAACCTTAAAGGCATTGTTTAAATCAACGAACTCTGGCTTTGGGAAATTGGTCCCAAAGAGCCTCCCTGCATAGATTAAACCGTTTGTCCGAAATTTATGCTTGAATGATGGATTCACATATTCTCTATCAATCTGTGAGAACCACTTTGAGGGTAACTTTCCG
This sequence comes from uncultured Spirochaetota bacterium, assembly GCA_964424795.1. Lineage (GTDB taxonomy): Bacteria > Spirochaetota > B62-G9 > B62-G9 > DRHN01 > CAYRKG01. The sequence continues at coordinate 51,912 of CAYRKG010000025.1, read as the reverse complement.
ACCTTAGTACTATGAAGTAAATGACCTATTCCTGCACATCCGGGCAATATTGGAAACCATATGGCAAAGGGAATTTCCCATAAATTATATATGTCGAATAAAAGTGCACGATCTGCTGCGGTCTGAAAATAGGATTTAAAATCAATAGTCACCTCTACCCCCGGTCCTGTTGTCCCTCCTGTTCGAACTGTAAGGTGACGAGAAAGGGAGGGGTTATCGAAATCGCTGGCTTTAAACATGAAGCTTTTTCCTCCCCGAATAACCTCCTTCCTTCCCTTGAACTCATCGTATGTCAGATATACACCTGATTCGAGAAGTTTCTCGAGCGTTTTCTCAATCCCATCTCTTAAAACAGAGGATCTAAAATCACCAAACTCACACCCTGATAGCTTTAAGAGCTTTAGATACGGACTTTTTTCATTCCCATAAATGTTGTATTTGACAAGCTCAATGAAATTCTTTTCTCTATATTCTAACCTTTTTTTTACTATTTCTTTGCATTGTTCTAAAGACAGAGTTTCTTTAAGAAAATCCCTGAGGGCAAAGATAAGTTGTAAGTATGTTTTTAAATTGGATGTCAGTATCACAATTATCTCCATTTGATATTGTGCATATTATTGCTCCATACCCTCTAATATCCTATTTGCATATTCAGCAAAACTCATATCTACAAGTTGGTCAGCTGTAACCTTGCTGTCTATGAAACCTTTTTCATATACCCAATCCTGAACAGCAAGGATGCTTTCTGTATTCACATGCCCATCAGGATGGAAGGAGGGTAAACATATTTTCATTATTACATCCTCACCGAGCCCTGTTTGCTTTTGTAGAATTTCTATATTTCTCTCTGTTTTACCCTGATTGAATTGTCTTATACCTTTAAGGTAGGCAATCATGAAGTTTTTCCCCAGTTCCTGATCTTTCTCTATTAAGTTTACTCCAAATATAATAGATCCAACTTGATAATCCGGAACTACTTCTTCATACGTAGCCAACGTAACTGCATACCCGAGAGTTTCCAGTTGAGTAATTAATGGTTCGCCGGCACTTACTGCATCAATAGCACCTGTCTTTAACGCTTCTGGTTTTGAAGAACCAGGCATTCTGACTATCTCTATATCATCCAGGGTTAAATTTCCTTTATTGAGGATCTTCTCATAAACATAACCCCAAACAGGTATCGGTTGAAGTGCTACTTTTCTTCCCTTCAATTGTTCTATTTTTGTTACTTCTCCACTTTCATAAAGGTCCTTTCTTACCATTATTGCCGCATATTTACATCTTCCATCCAGATGGCCTTTATCAGCCACGATCTTTATCTTCAATCCCCTGGCAACAGCAGCAAAGAGGTTTGCCCCTGTAGAGTCAGCACTGACATCCAAACCCCCGCTTGCTAGGGCAGGTATTGATAGCCCTGATCCTTTAAACTTAACCAACTCAATATCGAGTCCTTGCTCTCTGAAATACCCTTCCTCTAGAGCGATATAAACCGGTGAATACGATATATACGGTAGAAATGCCACTTTGAGTGTGGTGATCTCCTCCGATATACCATTATTCATACTACTGAAGATGAATAGTGCTACCAGAAAAATAAAGAAGATCACCCGCATAGTTGTAATCTTTCTTTTAGAGTCCTGCATTTTTACTTACCTCCAAATCTTTATTTTTTATAAAATCCTTAATTTATATGCTTAGTGGCAATTTTAATTACATTAATAAAAATTTTTCATGAACAGTTTCCCTTTCTCTTAATGTGTAGTGGAAGAATCTTCCCACTTTCTGTGCAAACAGGATAGATGCGTTTTATACAGAAAGTACCAGCTTGGGAAAAGATATCTGGAACAAAATTGATTTTTAAGTTACCTAGTACTGTTTCCAAAAGGTCTTTCTCATTAATTTTTCCAACAACCGGGCTTACAACAATAGTTAAACGGGAGAGCCCCTTTTCATCTTCCTCTTCGATGATCTGATAGTCTGTAGAATCTCCACCATATTTTAATGGGAGTACTTCCTCAATTATTCTTATGAGTTCAATCCCAGTCACATTCATACCCTCGCTGGTTATTTTTTCAAAGCTTCTTATACTGTGTATATGATCAGTAAAGCCCAGATCCTCAAAACCGCAGCCGCATCTTCTTGACTCTACCACCCCGTAATCGCCAGTCTCTACGTTCAATAGAATTTTGGGAGCTCTTGATAGAAGAGAAGTGAAGAGGAAAATACCAACACTCATGTCTAAATATGGAGCCTTCCTTTTATGTTGAATCATAGCTAAAGAATCCCTGAAAAAGTGGACCTCGTCTATCTGCTCCGGTTCAGCACATCCAAATCCGATTGTGCTTGCTTCAGTAAATCCATATTGTGGTACAACCTTAGCCCCGACTGATTTTATTTCATTGTGCTTCATCTGTGTTATAGGCTCCCCTACTGCAACGAATATTGTTCCATCTATATTCAAGCCATATTCTTTTGCAGCTTGGCAGATCCTAACCGCAGAGCTGGGGAAAGTGGCAATATAGCATCGTGAGAAATTTTTTATCATTTTTGCGACCCATTTAGCAATCTTCGTAGCACTGTTTAAGTCGACGAACTCCGGTCTTGGAAATTTGCACCCAAATAGTCTCCCCGCATACACTAGCCCAGTTGTTCTAAATTTATACATAAACGAAGGGTTTATATTTTCTCTGTCAATCTGTGAGAACCACTTTAAGGGAGGCTTCCCGACCTTAGTATTTCGGAGTAAAGTATTTACTCCCGCAGCTCCGGGAAATATTGGAAACCAGATGGCAAAGGGAATTTCCCACAACCCATAGATTTCAAACAGGAAAGCCTGATGCACAGCAATCTGAGATAAATACTTAAATTCGACTGGTACTTTTACACCTGCCCCTGTTGTTCCCCCAGTTTGAACTGTAAGGTGATAAGAAAGGGAGGGGTTATCGAAATCGCTGGCTTTAAACATGAAGCTTTTTCCTCCCCGAATAACCTCCTTCCTTCCCTTGAACTCATCGTATGTCAGATATACACCTGATTCGAGAAGTTTCTCGAGCGTTTTCTCAATCCCATCTCTTAAAACAGAGGATCTAAAATCACCAAACTCACACCCTGATAGCTTTAAGAGCTTTAGATACGGACTTTTTTCATTCCCGTATATGTTCCTCTTTACAATTTCAATGAAGTTTTTATCCCTATCTTCAAGCCTTTTTTTTACTATCTCTTTGCATTGTTCCAAAGATAGAGTTTCTCTTAGAAAATTCCTGAGGGCGAGAACAAGCTGAAAGTATGTTTTTAAATTTGACGTCAGGACCACAATTTCCCTCATTTAATATTGTGCATATTATTGTTCCATACTCTCTAATACCCTATTTGCATATTCAGCAAAGCTCATATCTACAAGTTGGTCAGCTGTAACCTTGCTGTCTATGAAACCTTTCTCATATACCCAATCCTGACAGGCAAGGATACTTTCCGTATTCACATATCCATAAGAACTTATTGCAGGTAAATTCATTCTCTGGAGTATATCCATATCGAGACCTGTATACTTTTGAAATATCTTTAAGTTTCTCTCGGTTTTTCCCTTATTATACTGCCTGACGCCCTTAAGGTAGGCAATCATAAATTTTTTTCCCGCTTCCGGATTTTTCTCTGTTAAGTTTGGACCAAATATCACTGATGCCACCTGATAATTTGGAAAGAAATTTTCAACATTAACAAGTCTTACAGCATATTCAAGTGTTTCTAATTGTGTTAGCAGTGGTTCTACCATACTGGCTGCATCAATTGCCCCGGTCTTAAACGCCTCAATCCTGGCAGATGAAGGTATTCTGACAATTTCAATATCATCCAGCGTTAAATTCCCGGCCCTCAGTATCTCCTCATAAACATAGCCCCAAACAGGTATTGGCAGGAGAGCCACCTTTTTACCCCTCAGTTGCTCTATTGTCGTTAGTTTCCCACTATCGTAAAGATCTTTTCTTGCTATTATCGAAAAATAATTAATTCCTTTCTCCAGGTGAACTTTATCGCCCACCACCTTAATCTTCAAACCCTTTGAAACAGCGGCAAAGAGGCTCGAACCTGTCGCGTGAGTGCCGACATCCAAATACCCTCGGGCCAGTGCCGGTACAGACTGTTCCGATCCTTTAATCTCAACAAATTCAATATCGAGTCCCTGCTCTCTGAAATACCCCTCTTCAAGTGCGATAAAGACCGGTGCCTGTGATATATACGGCTGTAGAGATATTTTGAGTGTAACAAGCTCCTCAGCTATACTCTGGTTCATTTTTACGAAGAGAAAGGTAGCTATCAAAAATAACCCGAAGAAAATCTTCAGTACTGACTCCCTCCCAAGATTTTTTCTTTTCATTATATTACTCCTATATTGTCCCGGATATTGTTAAACCGTCCACCAAATATTAATTAAGAATCCATACTCTGACTTAAACAGTTATCTTTAGTGACTGTCTATTCCCTTCCTGAAGATTTATCTGGAACCGCTATTCTTCTTTTAATATAAAGTGGTAGAATCTTCCCCATTTCTGTAGAAACAGGATAGATACGTTTTATACAGATAGTATCAGCTTGAGAAAAGATATCTTGCACAAAATTGATTTTTAAGTTATCAAGGATTGTTTCCAGAAGGTCTCTCTCGTCAATCTTTCCAACTTCCGGACTTACAATGACGCTTAAACGGGAAACCCCCCTTTCATCTTCCTCTTCGACGATCTGATAATCTGTTGAATCACCACCAAATTTCATCGGAAGTATCTGCTCAACTACCCTGCTAATATCTGCTCCAGACAGATTCATCCCCTCACTCGTTATTTTTTCAAAGCTTCTTATGCTATGGATATGATCAGTAAATCCCAGATCCTCAAATCCGCAGCTGCACTTTCTTGAAACAACCACCCCGCTGTCGCCAACTTCTACATTAAGTAAAATTTTTGGTGCTCTGGGTAAAATTGATGTAAAAAGAAAGGCATCTACAGTGAGGCCTGTATATGGGATCTTCCTTTCATGCTGTATTACAGCAAAAGAATCCCTTAAAAGGTGAACTTCGTCTATCTCCACATGATTAACGCATCCAAATCCTACTAGTCCTGCCTCAGCAAATGCATACGATGGGATAACCCGTGCCCCAACGGACCTTATTACATTGCTTTTAACATTCGTAAGAGGCTCTCCTCCCACAATGAATGTAGTTCTCTCTATATCAATGCCATGCTCTTTTGCAGCAAGACAGACCCTGACAGCTGTACTGGGATAGGTAGAAATGCAGCATCCTGAAAAATCACTTGTCATTTCAGAAGCCCATTCAGTGACCTCTTTTGCGTTGTTTAGACTGACGAATTCTGGCCTTGGAAATCTGGTTCCGAATAGCCTCCCTGCATATATTAACCCTTTTGTCCTAAATTTATGCCTGAATGAAGGATTCATATATTCTCTGTCAACCTGGGAGAACCACTTCAAAGGCTTTTTTCCAATTTTGATGTTCCGTAGTAAGGAGTTTATTCCTGCTGCACCGGGCAATATTGGTAACCATATAGCATGAGGGACCTCCCATAAATTGTATATGTCGTACAAAATAGCACGGTTTACTGCGATCTGAGCTATAAATTCAAAATCAATGGGTACCTTTGCCCCTGGCCCTGTTGTTCCCCCGGTACGAACTGTAAGGTAATGAGAAAGATGTGGATTGTTGAATTCACTTCTTTCAAATCTGAATGTTTTCCCTCCACGAACAACATCCTTTCTTCCCTTGAACTCATCGTATGTCAGATAGACACCTGACTCCCGAAGTTTCTCAAGCGTTTTCTCAATCCCATCTCTTAAAACAGAGGTTCTAAAATCACCAAACTCACACCCTGACAATTTCAAAAGTTTTAGATACGGACTTTTTTCATTACTGTAAATATTTCTCTTTACAACATCTATGAAGTTTTTATCCCTCTCTTCCATCCTTTTCTTCACTATCTCTCTGCACTGTTCTATAGATAGAGTACTCTTTAGAAAATTCCTGAGGGCGAAAACAAGCTGAAAGTATGTTTTTAAATTTGAAGTCAGGCCCACAATTTTCCTCATTTTATATTTTGCATATTATTTCCAGATAACCCAACTTACTCGGGATAGAGGATCGAATGCTCCATACAAAATATACAACAGTTAATAAAAATATACATCAGTTCTTGATATATCAATAAAATATGGAGTGGGCCCGTAAGATAGTTCCAACCTTGCACGCTATTTAAAAATCTTCGAGGTTCAGAAGCTACAGATGACTCCCTTGGGTAAAACCCCTCTGGTTGTCTACGCCGATAAAGGATAGGAGGCCTGATAAGCTTGCCCTCAAAGGGCCTTTCCGTCTTAAAAAATGTTATCATATTCTGCAACAAATTTATTTTACGGGTGATACCTTGTAAAAAATGCAGGTAAATTATGAGAAGCTGAAAGTATGAGCAATATCAATATGACCGCATACCAAAAAACGGATCTCTGACGTATCCTGTAAACAAGTTCCCCAGCCAGGATAGAAAAAAATGGAAATACATGAAGCATATAAGTGGCCTTTATATTATCCCCCTTTTGAGGGCTTGGATACATTATAAGGAAATACATAAATGCCACAAAGGACACAACGATTATAAGATGGAGTAAAGAAAACATTGAGTAGATCTCCCTGTAACCCTCTTTTTTCATAACCCATTTAATCAAATAAACTGTCCCCAGTATAAAACTTGCCAGTATAAGCGCCGAGGGATAAAGTGAAACGAGGTTCACCCTCCCTAAAAAGCGATTAATTGTGTAGCGGTTTGTCCGAAGCCACGACGATAATCCCTCTTTGTCAATAAGATCTTTCAATACCACACCACCTATCAACTGCTGATTTCTAATATCCCTGCCATAAACAAGGAAATAGCATAGATAATCTCCCCAAGTCTCCGAATAGAATGTAGGGAAGAATTGATTTGGAAATGAGGGCCTGACAGGATCGGTAAATAACTTATCCGTTCCTAAGTTTAAGTAGAATTTAGAAGGCTGATTCGAAAACGAGAACTTATCTTTAGGCTTAATATTATACGTAGCAACAGTTCCATAATTTGTATGAAGACGTATATAAAACCATCCTCCAATGATAAAGGCAATAAGAAGTATAAGAGCTATGGACTTAAGAAAAGATCGCCATTTTGCTCTTTCTTTGAATAATAGAACCACCACAAATATAAAAATTGCTGGAAAAACAAAAAGACCTGTCTGACGAGATAATATCATCAATCCAAGGATTACCCCAAGCACAAGGATATTGCGTAAACGATAATCACCGTTCACAAAAATGATCAGTGTCTTATATATTGCAAACACAGTGAGGAAGGCAACTAAAGGCTCCCCTCTTATAAAGGCAAATGTCTTATAATAAACAGGAAGCATCCCTAAAAACGAGAGAGATAAAATCTTATAAAGCGTTTTGCTGGGTCTGATAATATCGCAGATTTTAAGCAGATAAAATGTAAGTCCTACTGAAAACAGAACGTTAAGAAGCTGCTCAATTTTTAATACAACAAAAAGATCGAAAATTTTTGAGGCGTATAGAAGAGCAGGTAAAGAATAAACAAGGGGTGGCATATAGAACATATATGTATCTTTTGGCTTCGGCAGTCTAAACTCTGATAAAACAATTATATTGCGTATCAAGGCCTTTGCATCATATCCTATATACGGCATATGAACAATCGCGTTGTATAAAACTATACAGTTTATTAACACAAAAAGTATGACTAAAATTCTCTTTGACCAGTCCACAAGATTTCTTCTCACTAAATATCCTCTATAAAATTTTTAATCCTATGCTTAATATATGACAATGAATGATATATATTCCCAAAAAGGAAAAGCACCCCACTTTACACCTTTTTCTATATCACGTGATTTAAACATAAACTGGTTTTTTATCACATCATACTGTTATCTAAATCTATGTCAAGAATAATAAAAGTAGCTTGCCCTGAAGTATAAAAAAAAGAGACATTCTGAATTTGTATCACACTTTGGGGCAAATATGCTTGACATTTATCTCCCCCTGTATTGAAATTTAAGCCGGTATGATTGTATTAATATTAGGAAAGGTATGAAAGGGCAAAAGAGACAGATACGGATTGCTGTTCTGGGCGCAGGGTTGGCTGGACTTGGTGCAGCTGAAGGACTTGTACAAAGGGGTGAAAGACCGATAGTTATCGAGAAAGAGGAAAAGGTAGGAGGATTGTCCAGGACAGTTAACAGAGGTGGCTTTGCCTTCGATCTTGGAGGACATCGTTTCCTCCCGCATAATAAAAAAACAGCAGATTTTATCTCTGATCTGTTTAATGATGGCGCCCTCTGTGTACGGAAGCGGAGGAGCCAGATATACATAAGGAACAGGTACCTTTTCTATCCCCCCGAATTAAACGATATATTGAAAAATCTCGGTTCTTTAACCTCTTTTTCCTGTCTTGTGAGCGGGGTCTGTCACAGGCTGAAAAGCCTCTTATTCAGAGGAAGTGAGGCCTCCCTTCATGACTGGCTGATAAACAGGTTCGGCAGGGTACTGTACAATATCTACTTTGGTCCTTACTCATATAAACTGTGGGGAAAGAGTCCATCACTTATCTCCTCCGACTGGGCTCCCGAGCGCATCTCTGTTCCGAATATAGGCAGCGCAGTAAAAAAGCTGTTACTAAGGGATCATGAGGGAATAAAAACGTACACTGCAAAATACCTCTATCCCCCAGAGGGGATAGGGAAGATTGCAGAAAAAATGTCCAAGCGCATTGCCAAAAGTGGGTCTCATGTTCACACAGGTCACAGGGTAACAAAAGTTAGCATCTTGAAAGAGGGTTTTGAGATTGAAGCTCTAACATCAGGGGGGAAGATCAAGGTTTTTTCTGTCTTAAAGATAATCTCCACTATCCCTCTTAACGAGCTTGTCAGTATGATCATCCCCTCCCCTCCTCAGGTGATCCTAGATTCCGCAGGGAATCTCAATTTCCGATCTATCAGGTTCATGAATATTATGATCAATATACCACGGATAACTGAGAATACATGGATCTACGTTCCTGAGAGGGAGATTGTTTTTTTCAGGATTCAGGAGTTCTCGAACTGGCATCCGGATAATGTCCCCCCTGGAAAGACATCATTGACCCTTGAGATAGCCTGTGAAAAGGGAGGAGATATATGGAGGATGGGTGATCGTGAGCTTTTTGCTGTTTGTATCCGTGATCTTAAAAATATGGGGATAGATATTGAGGATAAGGTAACAGGGTATTTCTCCACCTTTGCCGAACATGCCTATCCTGTCTATTCATTGAGCTACAAGGATGATCTGCAGAAGCTATATTCCTTTTTCAGGAGCATGAAAAACATCTTAATTTGCGGCAGACAGGGGTTGTACCGCTATATGAATATGGACAGGGCTATTGAGAACGGTTTGAAGGCAGCGGGATCTCTGTTTGACGAGGAAAAGAGGAAAGGATTTATAGAATTGGAGGAAGAGAAAGGATATTTAGAGAATAATATCTATATAAAATGAAAATAAAAAGTACTCTTGTGTCAGTAATCATACCAGCGTATAATGCCGCAGGGCATCTGGCCATAACACTGCCCGCATTAAGGAAAACTGAATATGAGAATTACGAGATTATTGTTGTGGACAGCAGTCCGGGTAGTAGTACAGCAGAATTGGCAGAAAAAAACGGGGCCTTTGTATTAAAACTGGGACGAAAGAGCGGGCCTGGTGAAGCCAGGAACCTAGGGGTAGAGAAGAGCAGGGGTTCGATCCTCTTTTTTATGGATGCAGATGTCCTTGTTTACGCAGATACGGTATCGAGGATTGTGAGGGAGATGGATATGTATCCCGATACAGGGAGTATCTTCGGTTCATACGACGAAGAGCCCTCCCATAAAAACTTCTTCTCCCAGTACAAAAACCTGTTTCACCATTATATACATCAGAATGCTAATATCGAGGGCTGTACATTCTGGGCCGGCTGCGGAGCAGTTAGAAGAAAGGTCTTCCTCGAAACAGGCGGTTTTCCAGAGAAATATTCATCTCCCTCCATTGAGGATGTCGAGTTCGGTTATAAAATGACAGAAAGAGGGGTGGGAATCAGGCTTGTAAAGGATTTGCAGGTGAAACACCTGAAAAGGTGGAGTTTCTCTTCACTTATAAAGTCAGATATATTAAATCGCGCAATACCGTGGACAAAACTTGCCGTTGAGAAGGGTCTACCTGTTGATCTGAATTTCAGGCTTTCAGACAGGGTTAGCGGCATTGTAGCATGTATCCTGTTTCTGTCTCTTCTGCTTGCCATTCCTTTTCACGCTATAGCTATCCTTTGTCCTTTCCTTATGTTACTGCTTGTTTTGCTAAACATCAGGCTTTACCGGTTTTTTCTAAGAAAAAGGGGAGCAGCTTTCACATTAAAATCTGTTCTTTCCCACTGGTTTTACCTCCTGTATAGCACCGCTGTTTTTGTTCTGTTCTATATAATTTTTACAGTAAGAGCTTTTTTTGGCGAAACGATGGATTAGAAAATAAATGAAATATAAAAGAGCATTTTTTTATAAGTAAAAGATACAATGACCTTTTGACCTTACCCACATTTTCTAACAATATCTATAAATGCAGTATAAAACAATTAAGATTAAAAGTAACCGAGATGAAGGCTTTTGATAGTACATACTGGGATGATGTTTTCAACGAGGCTTTAAGAAACGAGGGTGAAGACCTGTGGCGCTTATATATGAAAGGTGTCTATGAAAAATTATTATCGAGGTGGATGGGAAATAGAACTTCAGATCGTGTCCTGAAGACGGACCTGTACGATGAGGCAGTATCTTTCTATAACCTTTTCTCTATACTTGAAAAACTGGGCAAACAGGTTGTAGGTATCGATATATCTCCAAAGGTTACAGCTGCGGCTAAAAAAAGGGTGCCGCCAGATAGTAAGCGCAGGTATAAATTCGTTGTATGTGATGTCAGGAAGTTGCCCTTCAGGTCCTCATCTTTTGATCGGATCGTATCAAACTCGACTCTCGATCATTTTTCGAGTAGCGAGGATATCTCTATAGGCTTGAAGGAACTCTACAGGGTACTCAAACCTGGAGGAACGCTTGTAGTTACACTTGATAATCCTTTCAACCCAGTCGTCTTTTTGAGGAATCTGCTGCCTTACCGTTTTTTAAAGTCTAAGAGTATCATCCCCTATTACATGGGTGTTACTTTATCGAAAAAGAGACTTGCATCTATCCTCAGGTCTGTTGGATTCAGTATTTGCGATACTGCTTTCATCGAACACGATCCGCGTATCTTAACAGTCTGGCTCGGGCGTGTTGTCGGAAATGCATGCAGCGGAGGAGTGAGAAAACTCTTTTTAGGGCTTCTGAAGGCCTTCGAAATACAGCAGAAATCCCCACTGAGTTTTTTAAGTGGCTATTTTGTTGCTTTCAAGGCTGTAAGGGAGTGAATTAATGTAGAGAATATGTGTAATATAATTGTATATATTCATATATTTTCATATTACAAACCTGAAAAATTGTGAAATAGTGTTATTATTATAGATATACAAAGATGTAGGTTGGAATAATATTTAAACTTAACGTTATATTTGAATACCGTCGATTTAGTATTTCGTACCATAATACTGATTTTCTTGCCTTTGGGAAACAGACATTAGTTTGCAAGAAACCTTTTTCATTGAGGCCGCAGGCCTCAATTTGAGCGAAAGCGACGTGAGGCCGCAGGCCTCAATTTGAGCGAAAACGACGTGAGACCGCAGGCCTCAATTTGAGCGAAAGCGACATAATCGAGAATGTGTCTTTTCTACAGTAGGATTTATTTCATATTCTGCATGAATTAATTTTATTGCTTTTTTTACACCTATCATCTATCATATAACGGAATAAGAACAACCATGATGGAGGGGATTACCATGAGAAAAAGTACTGCTCTTCTAGTATCAGTTTTTTCTATAGTGTTAGTACTTCTTCTGTTTTCAATATCCTGTACACCAATAGGTGAAGCACCCGTTACAGAAGGAGATTTTTTCGGGGCGCTAGTTTATAATACATTGGCTGACCTACCAACTCCAAGTGCAGATAATATTGGACAGCTATTCTATGTAATCGAAGAGGAGAAATTCTACTACAGTAATGGAGTCGAATATGTGCATATTGACTTAATAATATCGATTAATTGGTTGGGGGAGCTGGCTACTGTACCAGCCAGTCCACAATTTAACGATGCATACTACAATAGCACTGAAGGGGTAGCCTATGTATGGGATGGTGATTCCTGGGAGGTTCTTGCGCGTGACGGGGTGAACGCGATCAGTCTGAATGAAAGCGGGACGATATCTCCCGGGCAGGCGCTGGTTTTACAGCACAACCTGGGCCGTGACGACCTTACCTTTACAGGCCAGTTCGTGAAAAATGGTTTTATCTACGACTACTCCGAGTACAGGGAGCTTTTTTCCAGCTTTTCTACAAAGCATGAAAAGACAACTTTTTTTGATTTTTACAGTAGTGGTAGTAGTTATGCTCAGACGGCAACGACAGGAATCAATGATAATGATATGGTTGTGGCCTACAGCTGGGATGACTCTACTAATTCATATGTGGACTTGAAGATATACGCTTACAATCCGGTAAACGATCAGTGGGCGCAATCAGGTGGAACTATTAACCTGGGTCAGATCAACAACCCAGTATATGCCTCCGAGCCGATTGCAGCCACAACGCTGAATGACGGCAACTTTGTCGTGGTTCATATCGATCCATATCTGAGCGACTATTACTTTTACTACGACATCTACACACCAGGTGGTAGTCAAGTTTATAGTAATACCGTGTACGATGCAGATAAACAATATACCGATACGATATCGGTAGCAGCATTGCAGAACGGCAACTTCGTTGTCGCCTATGATACCAATGTTATCTGGAATTACGGATACTTCGATATCTACTACTCTTACGGAGGATCGGTAACCACATTAAACCGGCTGGGTTATGACGTCGATTATGTTGATGATATCTCAGTTACGCCGTTAAATAACGGGAATTTTGTGGTTGTGTACAACGAAGGTGGTGGTGACTATCCTCAGGGGTGGTTTGACATCTATGAATCCAATGGAAATCCAGTTAGCCAAAATAATGCAATCAACGATGGAAGTGATCTAGACTTCATGTCAGTAGCAACACTGGCAAACGGCAATTTTGTTGTTGCCTTTTTTGACGCTGGTACTTCGGACGGAGTATTCGAAATATACAACCCATCTGGTAATAGGATTACAGACCCTGTGACTTTTCACACTGGTGATGAAATATACGAGACCTCCATTACGAGCTTGAGCAATGGTAAATTTGTCATTGCCTATGAATATTATGATGGTGTTACATTTAGCTACATAGGAAGGTACAAGGTGTACGATTCAACTGGTAACACTGTCTGGTATGAAGGTAAATTCTACGATGGCGATATAGAAAAAATTGCCACAACAGAACTCAGGAACGGCACCTTCAACATTCTCTATGTCGATGCGGTTGATGGATATTATGATGGCTATTTCAATGTCTATTCCGAAGCACTGATCGTTCTCGAAAAGGTCGACAGCAATACAGTCAGGCTCTGGAACTACACAGACGAGACTCTCGAGATGATGCTCTCGGTCGACCAGTAGAGTCGGACATGAAATTTGATTGATTCATAAAAAGAAACAGCCTTGAGGAGGGCAGATAAACCATCTGCCCTCTTTTTGTTATAAATGCTATCATGAATAAAGAATCACCCCAAAGAGGAATCTACTTTGTACAAAGTGAAGTATAAGAATTGTCTCCAGTAGGGTGTATTGTACAGGATAATAAATGGTAGGTAAATCAGTATTAGTAAGATACGTCTTCTTAGCAGCTATCACCATTATATGTTTGAGCTTTACACAATTTTCCTACGACAAGCTCCAGCAGGATGATTACTATCATATCCGACTCAGCACGATGATGAGACAAAACGGAATATACCGGGAATTCCCGTGGATGAAACATTCTATTCTCAACGAGCGTTTCTATGATCTCCACTTCCTGTACCACATACTGCTTATCCCCTTCACATTCGGAGATCTGCTGATTACAGGGAAGATAGCTACAATCATCTTTGCTGCCGCTGCAGTTATCCTGCTATACTGGTTTCTAAACACATACAGAATTAAATTTCCGCTATTCTGGTCCCTTCTTTTTCTCTTGGGCAGTAAATCGTTCCTTCTGAGAATGCTGGCATTACGACCGATTTCTCTGTCTGTAATCTTCTTGATCGTGCTCACCTACCTTCTCTTTCAGGAAAAGTATCCCTGGATTGCAGTGCTCGGATATCTATTCGTACTGTCCTACAGCGCCTTTCCAGTGATGTTGATAATAACGCTGGTGTACGCCCTAACATACTGTATCTACCATCGTAAGCTCGAGTACAGGCCCGTTCTTTACTGTATAATCGGGATAGTTGCCGGGATTCTGATCAGCCCATATTTTCCCCATAACCTCAGGGCTCTATATGTGCAGGACATAAAGCTGCTTCTATTCAAAACGGGTGTGGAGCGGAGTCTCCAGGTGCTTCCGCTGGACAGCTGGAAGCTTTTAACAAGCACATGGGGTATTTTCGTGATTTTATTTGTAGTCATCCTCCTCTCTCTTAAAAGAAAAAAGGAACAACAATTTCCAGTACTGTACCTCTTCATCCAATGTGCAGTTTTTCTGCTGCTCTATCTCAAGTTCGCACAGGGAATGGATTTTTTTATACCATTTGCCATACTACTTTCCGCCTTTCTGTTTACCGGTTCTGGTATTTCGTTTTCAGGATACAGGAAAATAATTGGTGCCGTCTTTTTAACTGCAGCATTGGCTTTTAATATATCTATGGCAGTCAAAAGCTTAAAAATAATTGAAAAAACAGATAATTCAGGGAGTGCTCTCTGGCTCAAGGAGAACACACCTCAAGGTTGTGAGGTGTTTCTGACAAACTACGGGGCCTTTCCAGAGCTCTTTTTCTACAATCAGCACAATGTTTATACATTCGGATTGAGCGGGGTCTTCATGCAGGAATACGATGAACAGTTGTACCGTCTTTATCTTGATGCGATATATCTTAAAAAAGATCCCTATCCCATAATCAAAGAGGAGTTCGATGTCCGTTTTATACACGTTGAGAACATTACCAAGAGCATCGGTTTCTACAAATATCTGAAATCTGTCCCCAATCGCTATAGAATGATGTATCAGGACAATTTCTCAGCGATTTTCGAGGTACGTTAGATTGTATTCGTGCTGTCAACAAGTATTGAAGGCTTCGTAAGCACCTTCAGTAAAAGCCACCTGCTTTGCAGGTGGCTTTTACCAAGCATTGCCCTTGAATTAATCTTTTTGGAAATATTCTAGACAAACTACCATGCGACTTACTTTTAGCAGTCAAACTGATTTCATAAAAAGTAATGGATAAAAATCGTACTTAGAATAAGAACTATGAAAAAGCCTGCTAACATCACTATCCTCTGTGGAGGAATGACGGGCCCTGCAGCATGATACTTTGCAAGGAAGAAAGGACTCTCCTTCACAATACTCGAAGCAAGCAGTCGCATCGGAAGAAACTGCATCACATTTGAACCTCCTGTTTACAAGAATATCAAATCAGCGCTTTTGAAAAGATAACCATTAAGCAGGAATTACTTCTCAACCGTAATTCACTACCGGGTGGGGCTCAATTCAAATACCGCTGAAAAATCATCCTGATACACCTTCCTGTAGAGGCCGGGATTTGTATTTAAATAGTTATAGAAGCCTCTACTCCGATCAACATTTTCGACATGTATATACCGAGCGTTGAATTCCCCTTTTATTATAGGATAGGGATCCTTTCGGAGCCAGATCGCATCCTGATAAAGGTGGTACAGTCTTCTGTCGTGTTCCCTCATGAATATCGGGTCAAGTCCTAGAGTATATACGTTGTGTGTGTTGTAGAAGAAGAGCTGTGGGAATGCACCGTAGTTTGCGATGAAAACCTCACTCCCCTCCTGTGTATTGGCTTTTAGCCATTCGGCGCTTCCTGAGTTGTCCAGCCTGTCTGAAGTCTTAAAGATGTTCCTGACAATATACATGTTCACACCGATGTTTACGATCAGAAAACAGGATATAACAATACTAATAACTCTGGCAGGTTTTATCCTGAGCCCGGAGAAAGAGAAGGCGCAGAAGAGAACAGCATAGGGTACAAACTGATCAACTCCACGGGAATATTTTAAGTATGAAATGAGAAAAACCACACTCTGAATGAACAGAAAAATCGTATTGAACGATTGTTTTTGTTTGTATTTTAGTGACAGAAAGAAAACAGCAAAAAGGGCAATCAATGTACCCCATGTGCTCAGGAAGAGTGCCCAGGAACTCAGCGGAAGCCATTCAAGGTTCAGCTCAAGGGTTGCACGTGTGAGAGGACCTCTTACGAGTTGAACAAAGAGGACTCTGAAATTATTGGGTACATATGGATTTATTATCAGACCCATAACCATCCCTGCAATACAGTACAGAAGGGGCTTTAACTCTAATTTTTTGTAGTAAAATAGGTAACAGAGGGTATACACAACAACAATAACAAGCAGGATGGGAAAGCCGTTGTATGCAAGAACGAATAAATAACCGAGAAGCAGAAGCCAATGATATTTCTTATTGAAGAGTAAGTATGTGCCCACTATGAAAAATATTATTGAAAGAGATATGGGCCTTATTGCAAGCATCCTTGTGAGCATCTGGCTGCTGCTGAATAAAAGCATGAGAGTCCAGAAGAATGCATAACTGATGTTATTTTTTCTCAGAAACCAGTAAAAGAGGACAGCAGAAGTAGCTGCAATGATTATTGATGCGATTTTTCCTGTGATGATCAGGTTTCCAAAAGTAAATGGAATGAGCAACACATGGTAGAGGAAGTGGAGGTCATAGTAATGCTCGTTTAGTACAGTATGCTTTGCCCACGGGAACTGCCTGTAAATACCATGCTCCCTCATCATCTGGGCCGAACGTATGTGGTAGTAATCGTCCTGCTGCAGCCTTTTGTGAGAGAACCTGAGGGGGCTCAGAAGAGCTACTGTGATTAGTATCAGTAAGATATATTTCTTCAGTTGCATTGTATATTGAGTAGTACGATTGTTAGTGAGCTACACCGATAAATCATATACTATTTATTTTTATAAAAATCAAGCTCAATTATCCACAATACAGGTCTCTGATTCCCTATCGGACTACTACTATTAATCTCTTTTTTAAACTTTCAGGGATTGTTATGATTCGCAAGACTCCAGAATATCAAATCAGCAAGTTTGAAAAGATAACCATGGGGCAGATAATTACTTTTAGCGCCTGCGCCTCAATTCGAATACCGCTGAAAAATCATCCTCGTACACCTTCCTGTAAGGGTGGGGATTTTCATTTAAATAGTTATAGAAGTTTCTAGTCCGGCCAATATTTTCAACATGTATATATTGAGCCCTGAACTCCCCTTTTATTATGGGATAGGGATTTTTTCTCAACCAGATTGCATCCTGGTACTCATTGTAGAGCTTCTCGTCATATTCATTCATTAAATTTGGATCAAGGCCGTGCGAATAGGTATTGTTTTGATTATAGAAGAAGAGCTGCGGGAATGCTCCATAGTTAGAGATAAATACAAGACTGCCCTCCGGGGTATTTTCCTTCAGCCACAGGGCACTTCCTTTATTGTCTATTTTGTTAATCCGCTGAAATGATCGCCTTGAATGGTTAAAATTTAGACCTAGAGCGATTGCAGGCAGGATGAATAGCAGGGGAACAATTTTCTTTGAGATTTTTATATCCAGCTCTGAAAAGGCAAAGGCACTGAAAAGAACTGCAAAGGGGACAAATTGATCAACCCCCCTGGAGACCTTAAAGAATAGGAGCAGAAATACTGCAGCCTGAATGAAAAGAAAAATCGTGGGAAATGAGTGCTCTCGCTTTTTCCTCAGGCTCAAAAAGATTACGACAATAAATACTGATAGCACAGCCCAAGATATGGTAAAAAGCCTCCATGATGGGAGTGGTAGCCACTCGAGATTGGGTTCGAGGTTAGAACGGACAAGTGTGCCCTTAAGAAAAGCAGCGGAGAGTATAATCACATTTTTCGGGAAATAGGGGTTTACAACAAGGCCGCCTATTATGCCAGCAAGCGTATATATTATAGGTCTTGCTTCGAATTTTTTATAATAAAAGAGATAGGAAATAGTATATACTACAGTGATCACGAGGAATAAAATGAAAGTACCGTAAGTAAGGACAAATAGATAATTTAAGACTGCAAGCCAGATATATTTTTTCTGCAAAAGAAGGTGTACCCCAAGAATAAAAAATATTATACCAAGGGTTATCGGCCTGATGGTAAGCGACCTGACAAGAAAAGAATTACTTCCGAACATTAAGATAAGAGACCAGAATAGTGGATATTTAACACCGTATCTAACAAGGAACCAGTAAAAGAAGACGCCCAGAGCGGTTGCAAAGAAAATTGCAGCAATCTTTCCTGTAGTGATAAGATTTCCAAAGGTGAACGGGATTAACAGTAAGTGGTAGAGGAGTTTATTATCACAGAAGTTCTCATTCAGTATCGTATATTTGAGCCAGGGGAACTGCCTGTATATGCCGTTCTGGCGTACCATCTGTGAATAGCGGATATGAAAGTAGTCGTCCTGCTGGAGTTTATCGTATGAAAACTGCAGTATGCTCAGCACAGTGACTGTTAACAGAATGAAAACTATCAGTGACGCATTTTTTACAAATAGGATTTTTATGTTCCCAGTATTCATATTATTTTCTATCCCAATACACTTTGTAGAGAATTATTTTACTTCAAATATAGCTGAAAAATCATCTTTGTACACTAAACTATATTGATCAGCACGACTTCGTAAATATCTATAGAAATTAATACTCCTTGAAACATTCTCCACATGTATGTAAGGAGCTCCAAACTCTCTTTTGATTATTGGATAGGGGTCCCTTCTCAGCCAGATAGCATCCTGATAAAGGTTGTGCAGCCGTTCATCATACTCTTTCATGTACATGGAATCAAGTCCCAATGTGTATACATTATGCTGATTATAGAAGAAAAGCTCTGCGAATGCACCATAATTGGCAATAAAAACCTCACTCCCTTCAGGTGTGTTTTCCCTGAGCCATTCAGCACTTCCTGAACTATCTAATATTGGCCTTGACCTGAAGTTCTTCACAGCTAAATACGAGTAATTTCCAATAAATAAAAGCACAATGATAAGCATCCCAATTTTTAAAGCCTTCGTCAGTTCTATTTTTAAGTCTGAAAATGCAAAGGCACAGAAGAGAACTGCATAGGGTACAAACTGGTCAATACCTCTGGTATACTTTAAATAGCCGAACAAAAAGGCCATGCTCTGAACAAAGAGAAAAACTGTCATGAAGGAGTGTTGCCTTTCCTTTTTTGTTAATAGCAACAGAATAACAGTAGAGAATATAAGAAATATCCCCCAGCTGCTTGTTAAAAGCGACCAGGAACTCAGGGGTAGCCATTCAAGATTGGGCTCCAAACCTGATCTGAAGAGAGTTGTTTTAATGATATCTATATACAAAATCTTAAGGTTTGCAGGAAAATAGGGATTGATCAAAAGCCCCGCAGCAACACCCATAAGACAGAAAAGCAGTGGCCGAAGCTCAAGCTTCTTATAGTAAAACAGATATGTAACAGTATATACCACTACAACTACAATGAATATCGGAAATGCACTGTAGGTCAGCACAAACAGATAGCTCAGGACTGAAACCCATATATATTTCCTTTCGAAGAGCAGGTAGGTCCCCATAATAAGAAAGATTATGGAGACAGAAATAGGCCTTGTTGACAGCAATCTTGGAAGGAAGAAAGTGCTCCCTAATATAAATAAAAGCGACCAGAAAATCGGATATTCAATCCTGTATCTATTCAGGATAAAGAATAAAAGGATAGAAGAGATACACGCAAAAAAAATCCCTGCAATCTTTCCTGCAATAATAAGATTCCCGAAGGTAAAGGGTATGAGCAAGACATGGTATAAAAAATGCAGGTCGTAGAAGCGCTTGTTAAAAACTGTGTACTTGAGCCAGGGAAACTCTCTATAAAGCCCGTGCTCCCTGAGCATCTGGCTGTAGCGGATGTGGTAATAGTCATCCTGGAACAGCTTGCCGTGTGAGAATTGCAGAACGCCCATGAGGATTACGGTGATCAGGATCAGAACCAGATACTTCTTACTCAAATACATTAGCAAAGATTGTATCATCTGAATCCGAAGACCATACAGCAATTACCCTTCCGTTGGGACCTACACCGATCTGAACACCATACTTCTCATAGGTAAGCTGTGTTAATTTGACATGCTCTGCTGAGATTGGCTCTTGTGTAGAAAACTCCGAAGCAGACCACTCTGAACCGGCTTGAAATCTTCTTGAATAGGCCTGATAATTTCCGCTTTCAATTTCTTTTAACCAGACAACAATAGCATTCCCTCTGCCATCAATTGCAACCTGCGGAACATTATTACCAGACTCATCTGTCAGCTGGATTGGACTCTCCCAGCCGGGCCACGTAGAACCAGCTTTGAACAGGTTGGCATATATATTACCACTCTGCTCCCAGACAGCAATGGCATTTCCGGCTGTGTCCACGGCAATTTGGGGATAATTCGGAAGTATATATCCAGAGTCTGATATCAGTATATCGTTGTCAGCCCACGCATCTGATTCGAACCTGTCCGCATAGATATAAGAATAACCTGAATTACCGGTTCTCCACACTGCAAATGACACTCCATTCATATTCGAGGCAATCCGTGGCTTCCTATCATACCAAGTCATGGTGTTACTGCTTGATCTTTGCTCTGCTGGTGACCAGCTTCCGTAACGGCTTGACAGTGTAAAGGCATAGTTACTGGTATCAAGACTTGACCATACAACATTTGCCTTTTCCACACCATCAAAAGCCACCTTTGGATACAGGTCATCAGTATTAACCCAAACTCCATCGTCAATTATCTCTGGGTTTCCCCAATTTCCCGTTTCATTATCATAGAAACTGGCATACGAATAGTATCCTCCATCATAGGCCCTCCAGACTGCAAGGGCGTTTCCATCTGGATCCACAGCAACCTGGGGATAGGAATAATTAAGAGAGACGTGCTCAGGACTTATCGATTCATCTCCTGCCCATGAATCTGATGAGAATACACTCCCATAGATTTTTCCGCTGCTTATTTTTCCCTTCCATGCAGCCACCGATGTACCTGTCATATTCGAGGCAATTTCAGGATAAAGAGAGGTATCGGTGTAAGGATACCCAATATCCAGAAATTGGCTTTGTATATTGGCTGCTTCTGTCCAGGATGTCGCCTGCTTCTGAGATGCATCGAAACGGCTGTATGCAGTATAGTATGTATAATTAGGACCCGACAATCCAGCATAATAGGACCATACTACATTGGCCTTTCCGAAATAATCAAAAGCAACTTGAGGATCCTTGACCTTTTCATTGTTGGGGCTTCCAGTAACTGAATGTAATTCCACTGCACTGCCCCAGCTGCCGTCTCGTATCCTAAAACTCCATATGTAATCCTCTTCAAGTGCATTCCCAGCTAGATCCTTAACTCCCGTAGTAATTGTAATCTTATATACTGTATACAGAGCCAAACCTCCTGGAGGCGAAAACGTCACCTTTGTTCCTGCTTCATCCAGTTGATAAGACGACGTATCTACCTCGTAATATCCTGAGATCGATATACCGTTTAATTCTACCAAAACTGTATCAGGTGTTACTGTTGCAGGATCTATTGCCTCGCTCGCTGTCACAGTTACTTCTGTATCTGGCTCAACATCAGTAGCATTATCCAGTGGCGTTACAGATTCTATCGTGGGTGGTGTAGTATCCTGAGTAGTTGTCCCATCCTCCATAGGTGGGGCTGTACCAGTATCACATCCTACTATTATTAATCCTATCAAAATAATACAACTGACAGGAATACTTATTAATAACTTTTTACTTTTCTTAAATATCATCTTTTACCCCCTCCCAATTGTTACTATTCCACTATGACAATTTAGCACATCTTGTTTATTCTTTCAATTTTTTTATTCTTTAATAAATCGAATTTTTTAAAGTAGTGATTAAAAAAGAACATCTTTATAGCTGGTTAAATTATCTTCCTTACTACTCTTATATTTTCTATCTTAATATTTTGTTTGCTTCATATTTTCAAGAAATGCTAATTAAAATAAAGCATCCTGTCTCATTTTCGGACTTATGATGTATCCTTTTGTATGACTCCAAAAAAATCAAATATATTATCTATTACCTTTTCCGCCTGGCAATCTGTCATTTCATAGTACAATGGCAGCCTCACCAGGCAGTCGGAATACATATCGCAGATCGGTAACTGGCGCCCGTCATGTTTATCCTGGTAAAACGGGCTTCTGTGTAACGGAAGATAATGAAAAATAGCCTTTATATTTCTCTTTCCCAGAAAGTCTATTAGTGAAGTCCTTTCTTCCAAACTACGGCAAACCATGTAAAACATATGGGCGTTATTTGTGGCATAAGCCGGTATAAAAGGCAAGCGTATCAATTCCTCTTCTTCGAGCGGTTTTAAACCTTCGTAATAACTGTCCCAGATAGCTTTTCTGCGCGATTGTATATCATCAATCTTTTCAATCTGTGCCCAGAGATACGCCGCTGTAATATCAGAAGGGAAAAAAGAGGAGCCAATATCCATCCACACATATCTATCCACCTCTCCGCGCTTAAAAGCCGATCGATTTGTTCCTTTTTCCCAGATGATTTCCGCCCTCCGGGAAAAGCGTTCATCATTGATCACCAACATTCCTCCTTCCCCGGAAATTATATTCTTTGTTTCATGAAATGAGAATGTCGCAAGATGACCGATGCTCCCTAATGGCCTTACTTTATAGTAGGAATCAATCGCCGCGGCAGCATCTTCTATTACATATAATCCATATTTCCGGGCAAGTGCCATGATCGGCTCCATATCGCAGGCCACTCCTGCATAATGAACCGGTACAATGGCCTTACTCCTTGGCGTAATAAGATCTTCCAATTTACCAGTATCTATATTAGGGATATCGGGGGAGCTGTCGGCAAAAACTATCCTGGCACCTCTCAAGACAAAGGCATTTGCAGTTGATACAAAGGTAAATGAAGGGATAATTACTTCATCACCCTGTTGAATTTCAGCCAGAATGGCTGTCATCTCCAAGGCATCGGTGCATGAAGTTGTGAGCAGGACCTTTTTAAAGCCAAAACGTTTCTCAAAAAAACGATGACATTTTGCAGTGAATGCTCCATCGCCAGATATCTTCCCCCCAGACACCGCCTGGCGGATGTAATCGACTTCTTTGCCTGTAAGATACGGTTTATTGTAAGGAATTCTTTCCATAATAATTTATTCTAAGTACCCTGACAACCTTGGGTTGTACAACCGAAGGTTGTACAACCCAAGGTTATCATATACTCCAGTGTCTCATTTATTTGAGAGCAATATGCTATATAGAATCATAGAAATCTGTTAATTGTCTTTTATAAAACTCATTCTTCATATCTTCTAATGCCGCCTCTATAGAATATGAGGCCTTCCAGCCGAGAATTTTTGACGCTTCGGATGAATCCATAAGGGAGATGGACTTATCTTCCGGCTTATTCTCGTCGAATCTTATTTCTGACTCATTATCAGCCAGGATTTTGTTGATCAATGCCGCCAGTTCGACGGATGATAAACTGCATCCCGAACCTGTATTAAACACTCCCGAAATCTCAGGATGCTCCATGGCTCTAATAACAGCGCCTGTAACATCTTTTACGTAAATATACTCCCTCTTGCCTTTTCCTCTCCCAAAGATCGTTATCGGCTTTCTCTCCACTGCGTTTTTTATGAACGTCATCAGCATAAAACCTTCACACTCGCCCCATCCTAAAACCCGTGCTATTCGCAGTGATTTGATATTTAAACCATAGATGAATCCCAATTTTTCAATTGTCAATTTGCTTAAAGCATAAAAGGTTTGCGGTCGTACATCAGAAGTTTCCTTAAACGGTAAGGTATTATTTTTATCATTGTATATCGATCCTGTAGAAGCAAACACGATATTAGTTGTTCCGTGATGCTTACATGCCCTGAATATGTTTTCGGCAGTAAAGATGTTACTGTAATAGTCGTCAAAGGCTTCAGATTTCTGCAGAAATCTTACGGACCCTAAATGGATAAAAGCGTCATAATGGGCGCACTTATTCAGAAGATCGGTTTCTGAATAATCTGTCTCGATCAAATATATTTTTTTGTTTCCCGGATAGTACCTCTTTAACTTTTCCAAAGAACGACCGAATATAAATATGTCATTTTTGTTCCATAATAGTTCCTCGATCAGGTATCTTCCTATAAACCCTGTAGCGCCGGTGACCGCGATTTTCATGATTCAGGTTCCTGGCTTACTTTTGTTATCTTATACCCGACTCGTTCCGCATAGCCATTGATTGGCCTTACTATCTGACCCGGTTTATAAAAAAGCTCGGTATATAACACCTTTTCATCGGCTTTATCTATACTTTTAAACTCTTCATTGGGCTTCTGTAAAAAATAACTCAAAAGCAGATCTTCAGCAACGCAATCGTAAGGCTCCTGTATAACAATATCCCCGCTTTCATTTGTTAAAAGCTCAAAGGTCAGTTTCATCAAGTCAATCCCGAACTTTGATTTAATCAATCTCCATATGTGACAACCGTCAAGCCTGCCTGCTATCTCAATAATATTTACATCATCATTGTTATACTTCAGCTGAAGGTATACAGGTCCATTTTTTATTCTTAGCTTTTCTATAGCCGACCTTGTCATGGCTCTGACTTTTTCGCTTAACGGATTATTGAGCTTTGATGGGATTTTATGCCCTCTGGGAATCCCTATGGGAGGGGTTTCAACAACAAGTCGATCGGTAATAAAGCTGTAAACTATCTCCCCTTTTACAACGAAAGCATTTACCGACACCTCAGAACCATCAATACATTTTTCAATTATTACTTTCCCTGATCTTGAAAACGACCTTGAAATCGCGAAACATCTGCAAGCATCCTCAGCATTCTCCAATTTGAAAACACCTCTTTGACCCTGGCTGTCTATCGGCTTCATCATGGCGGGATATGTGTCCCACCCCTTTATATCATCGATAGAAGCGGCACATATAAAAGGCTCGGACTTTAGCCCGTTATCAAGAAGAAATTGTCCCAATGACCCTTTATTCTGCAGTAATTCAGCGGTATCTTTTTCAATGAAATATGGAAGACCGAGCTTTTTTGCAACATAACCCGCTACAGGCATTGCGATATCAGAACCAACAGAGTATACCAGATCAATTTTATTTTCCCTTGTATAATTCAGCACCCCTTCTCTATCGACTATATCTATCTGGGCAAAATGATCGACTAGATCTTTTCCCCTGCCTTCACTGCGATAACTTATTCCGAATACTTCATAACCCGAATCCTGGCAATACCTGATCGCATCCAGCTGAGCGTTACCAACTCCCAATATCAAAACCTTTTTCATATCACAAATCCTTTTCCCTAACAATGTACTGTCTTTCGTAGCTGATATTCTTAACGATGCGAATAATATACTCTCCCAGTATACCGAAACAGAGCAGTATAGTTCCCGAAAAAAAGCAAAGTAAACATACGATGGTGGTAAATCCAGCCTGTTTTATAATCCCTGTTAACCTTCGGTAAACAGTTATTAATAAAAAAACAAATGAGCCAGTTGAAATCACGAATCCGATATAACTAATAATCTGCAGAGGTAAGGTGCTATAATTGAAAACATTACTTAAAGCCAGTACCAAAAGCTTTTTCAAAGAATAGCGGGATTTACCCAGTTTTCCCTTCTCATGCTTCACTACAACGGATGCCATTCTGGAAGTAGACTGGCATATAAGAGAACCGATCGCAATATGCCCACCCTCATAGTTGAGTATCGCCTCTTTTAAGACATCCCGCATACACCTGAAGCTCGATATGCTTATATTTTTTGGCTTATGAATATTCATGTCGACAATCTTATTGACTATCTTGCTTCCAATATTACGAAAATAGGAATGTTCTCTTTTTTGAGGGATACCAAAAACCACATCGCAATCAGTATTTTCACGCAAATGATTTACCAGATTCGGGATCTCTTCAGGCGGATGCTGCAGATCATCGTCCATAGTTATTATATATCTACCTTTAGCATAATTTAATCCGCACCTGAGAGCATTGTGCTGACCGGCATTATTCAACAGTTGTATTATCTTTGCCCTTTTGTCTCTCTTTCTGATCGATTTTAAAATACTCCATGAGTTATCCGAAGAGGCATCGTCTACGAAAATCACTTCAAAATCGCCACCCAAAGCTCCTAATACCTCTTTTATCCTGGAAAACAGCTCTTCCAACGAATTATCACTGTTATAGACTGGAATTACTACGGAAAAATCCATTCTCATCCCTTATCAAAGATAATACAGAAGAATCTAAAAAAATCAAAGGAGAAAAAAAGAGAAAGCAATTCTGATGTTTCGCAGTTTTTTATTTTATCTACTTGACTGGGATGAAACAATCTATCAATTTAAGATGATTTATTCTGTTAAATTAACGATTTATGGATAATGAAAAAAATTATTATCTTTTAAAAGTAATTTTCTTTAATCCTAGAGGAATAAATGAATAATAATTTGGATTGTCTTCTAATTAATCCACCCGATGAGTTCTCCAGATACCCCTATCTGGGACTCTGTTATTTATGCGCTTCCCTACTGGAGCAGGGATTAAAGGCTGAGATTTTGGATTCTGCAGCATTAGGACTGCCTAACAAAGAAATAATGGAAATAATCAGTTCAAAGAAACCGAAAATTATCGGAATAAGTATTATGTCCACAACACTCCGGTCTGCATATCAGTTGATCCAATTAATTCAAAGTAACTATCCGGATGGAGTTATAGTAGTAGGAGGAGCCCATATTAATGCTGATCCTGAGATCATTAAAGTTATGGGTGTTACCTATGGCTTTCGAGGGGATTGTGAATTTGTTTTTCCCGAGTTTTGTAAAAAGATACTGAGAAATGAAGAACCCAAAGGATTAAGCGGACTTATAGTTAATCGTAAAGATACCCTTAAGGCCAATAAACCCGCATTCATAGAGAACCTGGATTTATTGCCCTTCCCTCATTATGAATCCTTACCATTAGATAAATATTTTTCTTTAAGCTCAGGTTTAAAAACGATTTCCACTATTACTTCAAGAGGATGTCCCTACAGGTGTATCTATTGCAGCAAATTACAAAAGGCTAAAATTCAGTACTTGAGCATTGAAAATGTTGTAAAACAGCTCGAGTTAGCTATAGATAGATACAATTTTCAATGGATAGAATTTGTCGATGAAATATTCACAATTAATAGAGAAAGGACAGTAGAATTTTGTGAAAGAATTATAGAAAGCTCTTTAAATTTTTATTGGGGTTGCAGAACCAGGGCAGATTTCATAGATGATGCACTGTTAAGACTAATGAAAAAAGCAGGATGTTCTAAAATATACTTTGGGGTTGAAAGTGGATCTGAAAGAATCCGATTTCTCGATAATAAAAAAATATCCAATGAGAAATATACAGAGGCTGTCCGCCTATGCCATAAAAATAAGATTGAAACAATGTGTTACTATATTATTGGTCATCCTACAGAAACAAAAGAAGACATTAGAAAAACAATAAAATTCTCTCTAAAATTGAAATCAGATCTGGCATATTTCTTTAAGATGATACCTATTCCAAATTCAAAACTCTTTGAGATGGCCAGCAACTCGGGACAAATAGCTGAAAACATATGGACAGAATATATGCTTGGAAAATCACAACACCCTATTTACTACCCTGAGACTGTTAATAAGAAAACTATGGATAGATTATATAGACTGGCCTGGATAAAGTTTTATCTATTTACTAAGAGAATATTATATCTCTTGAATTTTAGATTTTTATATCGATCATTGAGAGAGGCACACTGGGTGTTTATATCAGGCAGAAAATATAAATAAAGTTCCATAAGACAGAGAAGATCTTAAAAATAATGTACGACCAATCCTGCTCAACGATATGACCTTGATAAGATTAAAGAATGAACTAGAAAAAGGAAGGTTAATGGACAAACCATACCGCATAATGTTGGTCAGTGTAAGCGACCCAACTTCCTGGAGTGATACTCGATCACCAAATCTTGGATTGGCATATCTTGCCTCTTCAATTCGTAAGTTCTTACCAGGTGAGAGATTCGTATTTCGAATTGTGTATAAGAATGTCTTTTCTGAAGCTGATCGATTTCGTCCTCATCTTATCGGTATATCATCTGTTAGTGCGAATTATCAGTATGCCATACACTATGTGAACGGATTTGCAAGTCGAGGCATCCCTGTCATTATTGGAGGATCTCACATCTCTGCCCAGCCAAGCTCCCTGCCCAAGAACGCCACAGCTGCCGTTTTGGGAGAGGGAGAGATTACATTTGCTGAAATCGTAAAGGCTGCACTCGATGGTCCCCTAACACTTAACAGCCTTTCTGACATTCAGGGCATAGCTTTTTGGGATGGAGATAAGCTAATAGAAACTGAAAATCGGCCCCGCATACAGGACCTGGATGTCCTACCATTCCCTGCACGAGAGCTCCTATCTATATACCCGCATACGTCAATGATCACCTCTAGAGGCTGTCCTTACCGATGCACCTTCTGTTCTACATCAAGATTTTGGGGCACCACATGTTATAACTCTGCTGAATATGTGGGAGAGGAAATCGAGATGCTGGTCCGAAAATTCAAAGTCAGGTTTATCAGTTTTTATGACGACCTTTTTATCGCAAAGCGGAAACGGCTCTTGGAGATCATCCACTCCTTAGAGAAACGCGGTCTTTTAGGAAAAATCCCCTTTAGCTGCAGTGTCCGAGCAGACCTTATTGACGATGAACTCGCTTCGCTACTTGTGCGCCTGGGGATTAAATATGTCACTATAGGGCTGGAATCTGGTGACAACGAAACGCTGAAGTATCTAAAGGGAAGAGATGTTACAGTGAGTCAAAACCAGGATGCGATTCAGATTCTTCAGGAAAATAAAATCAAGATCAACGCTTATTTTATTATTGGCTCTCCGTTAGAAACTCAAGAGAAGCTTGATCGTACATACAACTTCATAGTTAAAACAAAGGTAGACCTTGTTTGGGTGAACTGCCTGGTGCCATATCCCGGTACTCCGGTGTGGGAATATGCTAGAGAAGATGGGCTTTTATCCGAAGAATCGTTCGATTGGTCTTTGTTGAAGGCCAGACTTTACCGACATCCTGATGATATGATATGCCTTTCCAAGTATATCAGCAAGGAACAGCTCTTCAGACAATACAAGAGATTCCATCGATTGGAAATAAGGAGAAATCTATTGGGAATATACAGACACCCGATGCGTGGTTACATGGCCCGGATGCCTTTTAAAATCGCTCAAGCATATCTGCACAACCTGTTTCGGCACAGGCATGTGGATATCAGGAAAATCCATAAAATTGATTGATATTATTTGGCTTCCATTTTTTTCTAAAAAATATCTGCAACAGTAATAATTGTGCTTAGTGACATAAAGATGCGGTTCTCGGCTTCATCTAGATGCAGATAATAAATTTCAGGCCAAACACTCTACATGGAAAATGACACTATATCAAAAAAATTGGAATATTATATAGTGTGGGATTGTTTATGTAAAAGGTGGTGGTTATAGCTCGCCATCCTGGGTTCCCGAAAACCGATAAGAAAGTGAGTACCAGGAGGCTAATGTTACTACATTATCGAAGAAAGGTATTAATATATCCGTGAGATTTGCTATTAATCATACAGGCTTGCCATCAAGTATATCACGTACTCTTCGCAACACCTCTTGAAGTGTATAGGGCTTGTGTATGAATCCAATTGCCCCATCAGTAAGGATATTCCGGGCATGGCCTTCCTCACTGTATCCACTTGACAGTAGCACCTTCACCTCAGGATTTATCTCCTTCAGCCGCTTGAAGGTCTCGCTTCCGCCCATCCTGGGCATGATGATATCCAGTACCACTAGGTCGATACTTTTACTCTGCTCTGCATATAACTCCGTGGCCTCAACACCATCTGAGGCAAGCAGTACATTGTAGCCTTCTTTTTTGAGAATTTGTTCGAGCATTGTGCGTACAGGTTCTTCATCATCAACTACCAGTACCATTTCACTACCACCCCTGATCCTCGCATCTTCCGATTCTTTTTCCTCTACTTTATGGCTCACCACGGGAAGGTAGACCCTGAAGGTGCTTCCCTGCCCAGGTTCACTCTCTACCTGAACAGCGCCTCTATGCCCTTGAACAATCCCATAGACCATTGCCAAACCCAGTCCCCTGCCCTTCTCTTTGGTTGTAAAGAAGGGATCGAAAAGGTTTTTTTGAACTTCAGTATCCATGCCACTCCCTGTATCAGTAACAGTAAGTATAACATACTGACCAGCTTTCAGCCCTAACGCAACCGGTAATTTCCCTTTAGCGTTCTCCGTCTCAATTATGAGTACGCCACCGTCCGGCATGGCATCGCGGGCGTTCAAGCATAGATTAAGTAGTACCTGGTGAAGCTGCCCTGCATCGCCCTCTATGGTTTCTAGACTTTCCTCCCAGTGAGTCTCAATGACAATTGCCCTGTCAATAGTGCGTTCCAAAAGCCCAACCACCTCCTGTGATACCCTGTTGAGGTTAATTGGAGAGACCTTGACTTTAACTCGCTGTGAGATAGTCAGTAATTGATTGGTTAGAGATGCAGCCCGCTCTGTGGAAGCCTTGATCTGGTTAAGATATTCATAATCCTTGCTCGCTTTTGAGGTTTTCAACATCAGAAGATCGGCAAAGCCGACGATGGGAGCCAGGAGGTTGTTAAAGTCGTGTGCTATGCCACCAGCCAGGCTACCAATAGCCTCCATCTTCTGGGCTTTTCGAAGCTGCTCTTCGGTCTGCTTACGTTCGGTGATATCTTCGTAGAGAATGAACTTTCTTCCATCTTCCATATTACCAACCCTGAAAATGATATCCCGAACTCTTCTATCCTTGCAGGTGACATTGAATGTACGGATGCTGGCTTCGGACTCTCTGGATAGTAAAATATCCTCAAGCCATGTAGATATGACTTTCTTTCGATAGTCCGGCTCTGGGTAAGCTCGGCTGAACCACTCTTTTCCGCATGGGACATCCTCCAGGGTATATCCAAATACCTCAACAAACTTCCTGTTTATATACTCGTATCGCCCATTTTTATCAATGATCGAAACTGGAAAGGGAGACATATCTGCCATTCGATGAAACCGCTCTTCACTCTCACGCAGAGCCTCCTCTACCTGTTTGAGCTCTGTTACATCAATTACAATAGCCTGAATGTGCGAAATATTGCCGTTCGCATCATGTATAACCTTATTCCAATCCTTCATCCAGCGAACAGCTCCCGACTTCGTATACAATCGATATTCCTGCGACCATTCCTTGGCCCCTTTATCGAGGTACTGTCTAACCTCCTCTTCCAGACGCTGAGCTTCATCCGGGTGGATAAGATCTGGCCATGAAACCCGTCCTGAGATAAACTCCTCTACTGTATAACCGAGTATCCTTTCGACATTGCTGGAAACAAGATCAACCGGCCAGACGCCTGGTTCATAACGCCAGAGAAATAGCACCACCGGCCCCCTGTTGACGATCGACTCCATTACCCTCAGCTTTTCAAGCGTTTTTCGAAGCGCCTCTTGGGCCTGTTTCTGCCGGGTGATATCGTGCATGATTACCAATTTTCCAGTAATTCTTTTACGTTTGTCATAGAGGTGTGAGATGCGAAGCTCAAAAGAGTACTTTGCTTCTCCTTCATAAAAAGATACTTCCTCATAAGCTACAGCATCATCATCAGAATGCTCTGCCAGAGCTTTGACGACCTCTTTTGAACCATCTGATCTTCCAGATAAAGCATGAACAGCTGGCTGTCCGACAATCTCTGATGTTATGCAACCAAGCATCTTTTCTGCAGCAGGATTGAGGTCTACAATACGATTATGCACATCGAACACTAAAACTGCATCACGCATGCTTTCAATAACTGCATCACGAGCCACTGGTATGATATTAAACAGGCGATACCGAAAAATTCCCAAGGCAATTATGATACCGGTCAATGTAAAGGCAAATGATGTCAGATCAAGGTTTGGAAATGGGCTCAAACCCGAAATATATATCGCATTCCCAAACCACGGGATAAGAGCAGCCAGGAGTAAAACAACAGCCTGTCCACGATAAAGATGGGGAAGTCGGAAGAGTGTTCTAACGAGAAAGAGCGTGCCCAGAAAAAGCAATAGATAGGAATATGTTGAGTGGACCCAGAACCATACACCATAGGTAATTTGAAGAAATGAAAAGGGACCACTGTCATCAAGTCGGATATCCCGCCAGATCAAGCCATGAAATGCATTAGTCCAGCACAAAATCAATGTTATTAAAGGTACAATAGACAACAGGTAATGGTAGCCGCGCTGGAACCACTTCTCTTTCCCTGTATATTCAATTGCAAAAGCAAACCATGCCAGAGGTACCACCACAATGCCCAGGTACTGAACCTTAACCCAAAAGATCTTGAATACCTTTTCAACGCTTCCAAGCTCAAGTATATATCCCAGTGACCACTCAGCCACAGCAACCATAAGTACGGTAAACATAACTACACCTGGTATAGAACGGCGCTGCCATGCGCGAAATGCTATAGCCGATGATATTGCTACCGCTATAAACAAGGGCAACTGATAGGGAGAATACTGCCACTGCATCTATTAACCACCCCTTTATGAATTGGTTTACAGAAATCGTTGATACTCACAATCCCAAGCTCATATAGAACCCGATGCATAACTTTAATTCCACTATATTACTATACAATGGATAACAGTATTATGTCAAGAATTGGAAATACTTTCAGATTTGAGTGAGATTCTGGTAAATCAAGAAGAGAAGAATCATATTCTGTAATATGGGTCAATTCACCTATTTAGGTTATCACACCTTTCCAACCAGATGTTGCACGTTCATTGGCAGTTTATTCAATACTTTTACTTCACTTCCATATTTTCCAAGAGTTTTTTCCACAACAACATAATCAAGCCCTGGTATGACTATTTCATCCCAGTTGTTACCAATGCCTCTAATTGCGACATCAAGCATATTTACAATTTGATCCCCAAGCGGATTTTCTGAATTGAGGGTTATTGCACCATAAAACTCATAGCACTCTGTATAACCGGAGTTATGCACACCTGTATATGGCTTTTGTTTTGGAAGGTCAATCTGTATTCCATACTTGTCATTTACCTCTTTTTCCCTCTTTTTAAAGTAATCGACAAGAGCCTGTTCTACTAACTTTGCGGGAAGGTTCTTTCTTGCTACTTCGATATATGCGTCAAGTGCTGTCTGAAAAGCCTCTTCTACAAATTCAATCCAAAATCTCTGGTTATTTGTAATTTTTGCTGGCTCATCCACAGCAACTACTGAAGCCCTCTCACATGTCGAAAGCCCATCAAATTTTGGTGACACCCCAACATGCACAAAATCACCCTCTTCTATCCTCTTATTTAATGCCTTCCCAATTAAAGTTCGATTTGCCTCTCCTGCGTTAACTATAATGTCAAAACCCATCTCCTCTATTCCCAATTCGTATGCTATAGCAGAACCCCAACCTGCAATCTGGGTTTCATACATACCAGGTTTCAATACTCCCAGCATCCCCTCAACCATAATATCAGCGATTAAGCTTGCCTCTTCAACGAGTTTCATCTCTGTGTCAGACTTTTCATATTTTATTTTGTAATACAACTCTTGAGCATCTACGATTTTCTCACTGCTTTCAAAGTATCTCGATAAGAGCTCATAGATACTCACAGGAAAAACTGCTCGTGGCGTTAAAAGGCCGATAGCATCTGGTTTACCGTTACAGACCTCTTCAATAACATCCTCGAATCTTTCTGCATCTATGGGATAATCCTCATCTGCAAGCTTCAGGATCTCAACCTTATGTGTTTTTGAATCTGATCGTGGAGCCAGCTGCTCAGCAACATAACCGCCTTCAAGACCCGTGATTATGTGAAATCCATTCACACCTATGACACCAGCAACAGCTTCGACTGCTATGTTCGTATTTCCACCAAGATAAGGGACATCGCCGTTATAATGTTCGTTTGAATACACTATTCCGCAATTCAAGCCCATCTCCTGTAATGCATTAAAGACCTTATCCTGTCTTTTTTTAAACTCATCCGGGCCTATTCTAAACTCTCTGTCAATAACAGGTGCCTTTTTCAGAATTCTTGATATAAACTCTGCTTCCTTTTTCCATTCGTTTATTCTCATAAAAACCTCCTGTGATGATATTTTTGAAAAAGTATAACTTACCAAAATAAATTACGGTAGTAGAAAGTTGGAAAAGCCCGCTCCATTGCAAAAAGTTTTGTCAAAACCTTGTTTATTTTCTCCTTCTTGTATTGATAAGCATAGGATTATCCTTTATCTCATCATATACGAAAAAGGTGATCCCTGAAGGATTAAGGGGAATGATAGTATTCAACTGCTGTTCAAATCCCCTGGCATTACCTATATAAAGATAGGCCGCCAAGCCTATCCATATCTTACCTGGATAAGTATTAATATACTGTTTTGAAATGAGATGAATCAGCTCATTATCTATTGAGTAGTTCATGAGAACCAAGAAATCTACTATATCCTCTTCAACCCATTTCCTCCAGTTTTGAAATCCATGAAGGTATAATCTATCTGCATAGGGAAAAACAGAACAGCCAATAATCATGCCTTTTTGCCTTACTATTGGGGACACTTCTTTTAAAAAACCCGTAACTTGAGCTCTTCTCCAGTTGTCCCAGGAAAGAGCCCTATTCATTGAAGCCCCACTCTGATCATGATCCATGGAAATATTCTCGATAGTAGGATCAAATCCATATTCTTTTTCGAATCGAATAATGCTCATATCCCCATAACCAGGAGAATAACTCCATTTGATGTATCGCGAGCCTGGTATAAAGGGAACATTGCTTGGATATCTGACAAAGTCAAAAAGGATCCCCTTTAATTCTGGATATCGATTAGTCAGTTCTTTTACAATCTCTTTGAGGTAGCTCACAACATCGGGATCACCAGGCTCAAGCCAGCAAAGATCTTCCCTCTGATAAAAATACTCCCTTAATTCGTCCGTACATTCACCATCATAAAAATTACCGTACTGATCCTTTGA
The DNA here is from genome assembly GCA_964424795.1 of uncultured Spirochaetota bacterium. Classification (GTDB taxonomy): domain Bacteria; phylum Spirochaetota; class B62-G9; order B62-G9; family DRHN01; genus CAYRKG01. The sequence goes on along the minus strand of CAYRKG010000025.1, from coordinate 16,428 downwards.
TAAAACCGATTTACCATATTGTTTAACCAGCAGATGGCTGTTTAAAAAAGATTTATGGAAGGAAAATGTAATAAACCAGGCAAAGACATCGATATTTTTTTCACTGGCACGATCAAGGATGAATTTGAGGAGATCTCTGTGATATAGATCTTTTGTTCGTTTAAATTCTCTACTATTAAAATTCTTAGTATCGAACCAGCATTGGTCATTATTATAAAGTCTAAAAAATATTGTGTCTACGTTTGCTTCCTTGCAGAATTGGAAAATTTCATAGATCCCTTTTTTACTTTTTAGATAAGAATTGTCTTTGACGAAAATCCCGATCCTTGTTTTACTTTCATGGATAGTATCTGTTTGTGAAAACAGTTCTGCATGAGAGAAATGGAAAATAAATAAAATTGCCCACAATATTATCTTTTTCATTGTCAACAATTTTTATTTAAGGGATATTACCCGCATTTCTTAATCTGACTTTTTTTCATTCTCATTTCCATATACCGCTGTCTGCTCCGATTTACCGATCTATTTAGTTACCAATCCCGCAACACCTTTCATTGCTGTATCTATATCCTTCAGGCCACTGCCAGTTATCAAAAGAACCACCTTTGAATGGCGAGGAATATCATCCTTTGCTTTAATAAAGCCTGCAAGCGAGGCAGATGCTGCTGGTTCGGCGAAAAGCCCTGTGGTTGAAGCCAGTTCTCTCTGGGCACTGATGATATCGCTATCCTCAACCTCTACACACCTGCCGCTGTATGTCTTAAGATGCCTTAATGCATGGTAGCCATTTCGTGGGATATCAACGGCAATAGAGTCAGCAACAGTTTTGGACCGAAAGGACTTATCAAATCTTCCCTCTTTAAATGCCCTACAGATAGCGTTGCTGCCCTTTGCCTGAACAGCATAGATAATCGGGATACTATCTATCAACCCTGCGTTTAAAAGGTCCTTAAAGCCCTTGTACACACCTCCAAGAATAACTCCATCTCCTGTGGGAACGAACAGGTAATCCGGTACTCCTTCAAGCTGTTTGAATATTTCAAGAGCGACGGTCTTTTTACCCTCGATAGTTAGCGGGTTGTACGCAGTGTTTCTGCTTAAAACGCCATGGCTTTTCGTATATTCCATGGAAAGATCATAGGCCCTGTCGTAATTTCCATCAACTGGTATAACATCGGCTCCATACTGAAGGGCCTGTATCCTTTTTGCCTTTGGCGCTGATGCAGGAATGAATATCTTTATATTAAGCCCAGAGGCAGCTCCAATTCCAGCCATTGAAGAGGCTGCGTTGCCTGTTGAAGCCACAACCACATCCTCTATACCCTCCCTTAGAGCAAAGGCGGCAACGAGAAAGGAGGCTCTGTCTTTCAGCGAACCGGTGGGATTAAGGCTATCATCCTTTATGTAAAGCTCCCCGAATCCTGTCTTCTCCCTGAGGTTGAAAGGAGTCCAGAGCGGTGTATTCCCTACTGGAATATGAGGGAAATACCTTTTTTCCACAGGAAGAAGGTCAAAGATATTAAAATCCTTTTTAAAATTTCCCTTAAAGCTAACTTCAAGAACTCCCCTGAGGGGCTCTAGAGCTTCCTGTTTTAGAGAACATTCAGGACAGACCATCAAATCCCGGCTTATATCAAAGCATTTCCCGCATTCACTGCATGTATAAAAAAATTCCACCTTTATCTCCTATCGAATCTCATTCATGCGTTTCCACAAACGCCGGGCAGATCGAGATGCCTTCTCGTAAAACGGCTCTATATCAAAGGGGAACTTTCTGTCTTCATAAACAATGGTGCCGCCAATTATTACTGTTTTTACATCCCTTGAGGAAAATCCAAAAACAATATGCCCCGCTATATTGTCTCTGGTAAGAGGAGTGGGACTCTGATAATCATATATTACAAGGTCTGCTCTGTAGCCTTTTTCAATCTTTCCAAAATTACCGCTGAAATTACGCTCAAGCAGGATGTTTCCCCTGTGCAGAAAAGCAAGAAAATCAGGCGGCCAGTATTCACCACCAGCATCCCTGTGTTTAAAGAACGCAAACTTAATCTCTTCAAACATGTCGCTTCCAATCCCATCTGTGCCCAAGCAAACATTGCGGATTCCAGACAGTTTTTCAGCATATCCGATTCCATTGTTCATGTTTGATCGAGCATTATGAACAAGGAAACAGTCATGCAGGTTTAATCGATTGATATCAGAATCAGTGAGGTGTACACCATGGACACATATGGTCTTATCATCTAAAAGATTGTAATCCTCCAGACGTTCAGTAAGATCCTTTCCATAAGCATGGTGAGAGAATGATGAGTCGTAGCGGTCTTCTGCCACATGAATATGAAGCCCGCGGTGAGTGGAGTTTACCGCTTTTGACAACATGTCAAGGGCCTTATCTCCCAGGGTAAAGGGAGCATGGGCCCCGATTGCTGCCTCCAAGAGGTTATCCCCATCTCCTGATTTCCGATCTCTATCGATACTCTGTGCAAAAGCAATATTCTCTGCCACACCGTTTTGCATTCCTCTATTCCCATTCCTGTCTGTAACCTCATAAGAGAGCATTCCTCTAAGGCCTGCCTTCTCAAAGGCCTCTTTCAGCACATTAAGCGAACCTCTGATAAACGAGGGAGAGGCATGATGATCTATCACCGAGGTTGTACCGGCTTTAATTGCTTCTAGAGCTCCTATAAGGCCACTGTAGTAGAGTATCTCCTCATCAATAGCTCTGTCCAGACGCCACCAGAGATTCTGCAGGATAGAAACGAAATCTGTTGAAGGCTTGATATCAGCAATGATCCCCCTGGCCAGAGCTGAATAAAAGTGGTTATGGCTGCAGACCAGACCTGAGCTGATCATCTTTCCCTCAAGGTCAATAGCACGGGTATCTGGAGAATCCGCAACGATATTCTTCCCGACATCAATAATTCTACCACTATCAATTAGGATATCCATCCCCTCCATAACCTCAGGGGGCTGAAATTGAAGGATACATGAATTTTTCAAAAGAAGCATGCCTCCTCCTTAATCTGCTTCTCGAATTAGTTTCAGATGAATATATAATAATCGATATCTGGAGGTACAGATAGAAAGCTGAGCTATAAGTATAATGTAATACTTGTCTTGAATTAAATAGACAGATTTTACATTAAATAACCGTAATCTCTAAGTACAGTGCTGATTATAGCACTTGCCTCCTTTATATAACTGATATCATGATCCTTAGGGGATTGAGATTCTTCTGGCAGGAGTTTTCCCTGCTTGCCAGTTTTCAGTGTAAAGAGTTTGCCATTAAGCCTCAGTTTTATTAACTGGCTGCCTGATGATTCTGTAACCATAAATCCATCATTAGTGCTCTTATCAAAGTCCTCTTTTAAGGTGAAAAGTGTAAGCTTTTCCTTATATGGCTTACCATCATAAGGACAGAATGTATAACAGTTACCACATTCGTTGCACAAAGCATCGAGATGGAGAATCTGCCAGATATCACTGAACCCCTCCTTCTTATCAACCGCGATCGGAAGGTTTGCCCTGTTTGGACAGACATCAACACATTTGTTACAGACAACATTACAATCTAAACAGCGCTGAGCTTCATTTTCGGCTATTAACTTATCGCTTTCTCGAGGTCTTGCAGATATGAGCTTCCCCTTTTTATCATAGATCTCTGAAATCTGGCGCTTCAGATCAAATCCAAGGAAAAAATCCTCATCCAGACCCCTCCATTCGGGTATCTCCTTTCTGCTAATAGCATCAACCGCTCTTCTTGCATCAGCAATGGATTCCACTACTGTTGATGGACCCCGGAATGCATCACCACCTATAAAAACATTCTCAATATCGGTTTCAAGAGTTTGGGGATCTACCTTCAAATTACCATCCTGGTTCAGTTTTAAGCCGCTATTTTCAAGAATCCTAGGGTCAGTATGCTCTCCAATAGCGCTGATTAGAGAATCAAAAGACATTTCTTCGAAGTTCTCGGTCGGAAGCGGACGTCTTCTGCGGCTAGAGTCAGGGTCGCCTAGCATCATCCTGCGGCATTTTAGAATACCTTTTTTAGAAAATGATTCCGGTAACAGCAGGGGCTTGAATGTAACTCCCTCTTCAAGTGCGTTTTGAAACTCCTCTCTGTCCACTGGCATCTCATCAACAGTACGTCGATAGATAATGGTGACCTCTTTTACATCACCCAACCTCATGGCTGACCGGGCGCTGTCTACTGCGGTATTTCCCCCTCCTATTACAGCAACTCTCTTGCCAAGGTTAAGGGTACCTGAATCCAAATTGAAACGGCTTAGAAAATCAAGCGCATCATAGACATTACTGTTATCCCCTGCTAACTGAAGCCTTCTCGAAACCTCAGCGCCAATAGCCATAAATATATATCTATAACCTTGACTCCTGATATCCTGGATAGAAAAATCTTCAGATAATCCAAACCTGAAATCCACACCCAGGGTTCTGATAGCTGAAATATCTCTTTCAAAAGCAGAAGCTGGAATCCTGAAACGAGGCATCACATGGGTTATTACACCTCCCGGGGAATCCCGTTTTTCAAAAACCGTTACCTGAAAACCGTTTCTGGCAAGAAAGTAAGAGGCAGACAGCCCTGCTGGGCCTGCTCCTATAACAGCAACCTTTTTGTCCAATCGCTCAATAACACTCTTTTTTCTGTTGCAGTATGCCTCTTTCCCATGCTCGGCAGCGATTCGTTTAACCTCACGAATATCAACAGCTCCTTCGTAATCCAGACGGGTACAGTTATACATACACTGGTGGTCGCATATGTACCCTGTTATATTAGGAAGGGGATTTTTCATATAGATGAGCTCTAAAGCCCTGTCATACTCGCTGTCTCCCACAAGACGAATGTACTCTGGAACATCCTGATGGATTGGACAGGAGGAAACACAGGGGGCCACATAGCAGTCAGTCAATGGCAGCTTCTGGTCTATGGAAGCCAGATCTGTACCCCTCCAATCCTTTATGTAATAATCCTCATGGAGGGCATTTTTTGCTAACTGATCGAGCTTTTCCACATCTATGACATTGGACTGCTCAAGCTCTTCAAGCAGCGGCTCTAATTTACGTGCTATCTCCGCCATTCTCAGATAGCCGCCTGGCTTTAAAAGCTCAGTAACCATTGTAACAGGCTTAATCCCTGTTTCAAATATATGGAGTATATTCAGCTGAGAAGCCCCTCCTGAAAAGGATATAGGGAGATTTCCTTCAAACTCTTGCGACAATCTGGAGGCCAGTGTAATGGTAAGAGGAAATAGTGCCCGCCCGGACATATACATCTCTTCTCCTGGGAGGATGGCTGTGGTATTTACTGTCCCGAGTGTATTGGAGAGCTTAACACCAAAATAAAGGTCAAGGTCAGCAGCAAAGGCCTTAAGGCGCTTAAGCAACCCTATTGCATCATCCCACTGTAGGTCATGTGTAAATGTGGGCTCCTTAAGCCTGATGTACCTAAATCCAAGGGCATCCAATATCTTCCTGACCCTGATAAATCCTAGCAGCGTTGGATTTAGTTTTACATATGTATGAAGCTTTTTTTCCTTCAAAAGATATCTGCTGATTGCCTCTATCTCTTCCGGGGGACATCCATGCATCGTAGAAAGGGTTACAGATTTAGCAATATGTGGTGATACAAATCTTGAAATATTATCAAGGTCTTTAACCTCAAGGTCTTCGACCTCAAGGCCTTTAACCTCACCCCTAGGACCCATGAATTTCGAAATGCCTCCCTCCCTGATAAAAGAATCCATCTCATGCAGGTGCCTTTCAAACAAGGGGTGCCCCGATGCATCGGTTAAGCCTGTAATAAAGGCATCCATCTTTGCTGTTTTGATTCCCTCAAGGTCATAGCCAACACTCATATTAAAAATAAACGAGTGTTTGCCTGTCACACTCATATTAAAAACGATCTCCAAAAAGTGGAGTAATATCCATGCCTTTACATACTCATCAAAAGCCTCCACCAGTGAAAGCTCCTGGGACCATTCAGTATTGTATCCCTCATCACGAGCGTCAATACAGGGCTTCTCAAACTTAAGGCTATCGAGTTTCTGAACGGTTTTGAGCTCTATAAAACGCCCACCCACTAGATAGGCGGCAACAATATTCTGAGCCAGCTGGGTATGAGGTCCTGCTGCAGGCCCTATCCCTGTATCGCAGCTTTCATCAAATAGCTGGATACTTTTTTTGTTTTCTTTTCTGAAAAAGCAGGATTCAGGTATCCCGAAAATTGTACTATGTCTTCGATATTCCTCGCATATCCACTGTAACATCTTTACAAATGGAATTGGCCTCATAATATCAGCCATAAGTTACTCCTACCTGATCTCGACTTTGCGTGGCGAGCAGAAAAAATTATTACAGTTCAGTTAATATAAGGAGTCTAAATCTATATATTTGCATAATAAATAACAATCCCTCTATTTTAACTTCTGCCCGGGCTTTATTATCATTCCTCAATAAACAATCTTCAAATAACGCCTTGATTAAATAATACCTTCCTCACGCATTCTCTTCCATACCCTGAAAGGAGTCATAGGGAGCTCATAAATTCTTACTCCCACTGCATCATAAATAGCATTGGCAATGGCAGGAGGAGGGCCATTTATAGCAATCTCTCCTACCGATTTTGCACCAAATGGTCCTGTCTTCTCATAAGAGCCTACAATTATGGTTTCAATTTCAGGAATATCACAGGCTGTATAGATCTTATAATCCCAGAAATCAGCATTAACCATTCTTCCATGAGGATCAAAAAGATACTCTTCGCATAGGGCGAAACTGATCCCATTTACCGTGGCTCCCTCTATCTGTCCCTCTGCGAGCTTGGGATTGACCGTCTGTCCGCAGTCTATTGCAGATACAAATTTAATGGGCTTTACCCTTCCTGTCTTCAGGTCAACGTCGACCTCTGCAAACTGTGCATTGAAAGGTGGAGGAGAAACATCCGCCACATGGGAGGCACCAGCCTGTATCTGAAACTGATCCTTTGTATAGAATGTATAATAGCCTATCTCTTCGTAAGAGACCTCTTTTCCAGTCTCAGAGTCGACTATCTTTTCTTTGTCAACTATAAGCGTTTCTTTATCAATCCCCAGCATATCAGAGGCTACACTTATGAGCTGTTTTTCAATCTTCTGAGCACACTTCTTTACCGCAATACCGGATATATAGGTTGTTGAAGAGGCATAAGCTCCAACATCAAAGGGTGTTAAGTCCGTGTCCGATGAGAGAACTATAAGTTTTTCAATGGGGAGCTTTAAAACCTCTGCTGCAATCTGGGCAAGAACTGTATCGGATCCTGTCCCGATATCTGTGGCACCTATAAAAAGATTAAAGGATCCATCCTCATTCATCTTCATGGATGCACTTGCTAGATCTATCTTTGGAATACCAGAACCCTGCATCCCGATTGCAATGCCTACACCCTTTACCCTGTCCTTTCCCACCTGGATCTTCTTATCCCTCTTCTCATACCATCCAATCGCCTCTGCTCCGCGGTCAATACATTCATCGAGCTTGCAGGATCTGATAATCTGGCTCACACCCTCTTTCCCCTCTCCAAGAGCTTTAAAAACCTCTGACGTCTCACCCTCTTTGATATGCCATTTTTTACAAAATTTTATGATGTCCTGATTGGTTCTTCTGGCAATTATATCGAGCTGCTGATTAAATGCAAAAGCTCCCTGTGTAGCACCATAGCCTCTATACGCGCCTCCTACAGGAAGATTTGTGTAAACAGAGCGTCCTAAAAATCGAAGATTTTTAATTTTGTTAAAAATTGGTAAGGTCTTGGCTCCCACATTGGCAACCACCGTGAGAGAATGTGTGCCGTATGCACCTGCATTCAACAGGCCATCCATTTCAAGGGCAGTTATCTCTCCATTGTTCTTTACCCCTGTTTTGAGTTTTATTCTCATTGCATGTCTGGTTCTGGTGGATATAAAAACCTCCTTTCTTGAAGAAACAAACCTTACTGCCCTTTTATTCCGCCATGCCACAAGAGCTGCCAAAGGTTCAAAGATAACCTCCTGTTTCCCACCAAAACCACCACCGATTCTCGGCTTTATCACCCTGATCATTCTTATAGGTATATCGAGTATCTTACTAACGATCCTTCTCACATGAAACGGTACCTGTGTTGTGGAGATAATGATCATTCTACCCCCTTCATCAAAGAAAACAGCCACAGCATGAGGCTCTAAGGCGCAGTGTGAAGCGATATGCGTTTTATAGCTATGCTCTTCTATGAAATCAGCTTCATTAAAGCCTCTATCAAGGTCACCATAACCGATATTGACCTCAGCAGCAAGATTCATATCCGGACGAAATGTAACAGGTATTTTTGCGTATTCATCATCATCATGAATTACAGGAGAGGATTTATCCATAGCCTTTTCAATATCAAAGAGAGGTTCAAGAATCTCATACTCTACCTTTAACTTTTTAATAGCCTCTGAGGCTCTTTCCTCTGTTTCAGCCACTGCGAGCGCTACTCTGTCTCCAACATATCTCACCTTCCTGTCAAAAAGACGGGCATCGTATGGCGAAGGCTCTGGATAACCCTGTCCTGCTGTGGTGTGCAGGGTCATCGGGGTATTCAGGAAACTTAGAATTTCCACCACACCTTCAACTTTCTCCGCCTCTGAGGTATCTATATCAATAATCCTAGCATGAGCATGGGGAGAGTAGAGAATGGCCATATGCAGAGGATCCTCTATATGATAATCATCGGTAAACATCCTATCTCCCAGAGCAAGGGAAAGAGAATCGATCTTTGTAACAGATCTGCCTATGTTAAAAAAATTATTTTTCATGAGCCATCCTCTTTGCTGCAAGATTTACAGCATCGATAATCTTTATATAGCCTGTACAGCGGCAGAGGCTGCCATCAAAGGCCCTTTTTATCTCCTCATAGCTCGGCTTTGGACTTTTCTTTAAAAGGTAGTAGGTAACGAGGACCATTCCTGGGGTACAGAAGCCGCACTGAACAGCTCCAGCATCTACAAAGGCTTTATGTATGGGGTGGGGTTTATGTATATCCCCCAATCCCTTTGTGGTTATGATTTCTGCTCCAATGGCTGATGCTGCAAAGACCTGACAGGAATTTACCAGTTTGCCATCAAGAATAACAATACAGGCGCCACATTCCCCCATGCCGCATCCCCTTTTTACCTCTGTATGACCATTTTCCCGAAGAAGCGTAAGAAGTGTTGCTGTGGAATGAAAGGCAATCCTCTTCTCTTTACTATTTATTCTGAATACCCCTTCCACTTCCTATCTCCCAAAGTATTTCCGTAAAACCTCTTTCAAGCTGAACATGAGCAAGGTGGTTTATATAATCCGGGCTTAATGACTGCTTTGGAGGAAAATCAAGCTCCGCTTTGGACACAACCTCCTGAAGATTTACTTTATTAATAGGCATACCTCGAAGAGATTCTTCCAGATTATGCAATCGCATGAATCTTTTTTTTGTACCAATGAAAACAACTCTGATATCATCAATCCTATCTTCAATTTTTTTAAGAAGTATTGTAATCGTAAAGATTGCATAATCAAAACTCGTTCTCGTTTCTCTATGATAGCTTGAGATCCATTCATTCTGATTAAAGCTTATCTCTGTAATAATAGTGCCCTTTTTTAAATCCTGACTTCCCACATATTGACTGATAGGATATGAACCTCGGGCCTTTCCAATAATGGAGACCTCAGCTTCAAGAGCTAAAAGAGGCCCCATAATATCTGACCATATACGAAAGGCAGCAACACTTCCTCCCACTGTAATCCTGTTTCGAAGGGATTCACTTGCAGACCCGGTTAGTGCTTTAACAAGGATGTGTTGCGGCACCATCTTCCTGATATTCTTTACAACCCCAGCGTATGTCTGTAAAGCTCCAATCCGGATAATTCCCCCTTCTTTTCTAAAATAGTCCAGGTTAAGACGTGCCAAATCTATCAGGCCTTGGATTCTGTTCATACTCATTCTAAGTATGGCTGTTCCCCCGCTATGGGGCTGTCCCTTATTGAGAAGTTTTGAAGCCTCTTCCAGAGTTTCCGGGAAATACCAATCCATCTCATTCATATCCGATCCTTTTAAATGACAGGTGAGTTTTACCGTGAATAGATATGGGTCCCTGATTCACCTCTCACAGCTTTCCATAATGAATCTGGGCTTGTGATTATTGCCTCTTTTCCTCCCTGATCAAGAAAACCCAGTACTGCCTCAATCTTGGGAAGCATACTGCCCGGGGCGAAATGGCCCTCTTCCATATATCTTCTTGTCTGTTCTGCTGTTATTCTGTCAAGCGGCTTTTCATCGTTTTTCCCAAAATTGAGAAACACCTTCTCAACAGAAGTGGAGATTACAAAAAGGTCCGCTTTCAACTGAGAGGCCAATAGAGCTGAGGCGCTGTCCTTATCTATAACTGCATCTACCCCTTCTAATTCGTCTCTATCATTTTTAAAAACAGGAATCCCCCCTCCTCCAACCCCGATTACACAAAAACCGCTCTTTACTAATTGCTCAATGGCATCTTCTTCAATGATTCTTTTTGGAGCTGGAGAGGGCACAACCCTCCTGTAACCCCGTCCGGCATCATACACTATATGCCATTCTGGATGCTTCTTTCTTATACTTTCGATCTGTTTTTTAGAGAAAAAAGAACCAATGGGTTTTGTTGGATTGAAGAATGCGGGATCATTTCTATCCACCTCAACCTGGGTTACTACAGTAACCGCCTTTTTAGAGATACCTCTTTCTTTAAACTCATTATTTAAGGCCTGCTGTAGTTGATAACCGAGTGCTCCCTGTGTGTCAGCAACGCAGCTAACAAGGGGAACGATATGCATGTTAGCCACCTCGTGAGCAAGTTCTGATCTTCGCAATATAAAACCAACCTGAGGCCCATTGCCATGGGTTATTATTATTTCATAATCCTCTTCGATAAGATCCACTATATGTGTGGTAGTCTCACAGATTGCCCTGTATTGATCATTAACAGTCTGATGTCTCTTGTCTTTTATCAGTGAGTTTCCTCCAATTGCGATAATTGCCAGGGCTCCCATCTATTTCCCTCCCATTGTCAATGTCATGACCGCCTTTGCAGTGTGTAACCTGTTCTCCGCTTCGTCATAAACAATAGACATGGGGCCATCTATAACTGAATCTTCAACTTCATTATTTCTGTCTGCAGGAAGCGCGTGCATATACATAACATCTCTATCCGCAATTTCCATTATCTTTTCTGTACATTTCCAGCCTTTATTTATTTCAAGCAGGCGATCGATAGCCTCGTCACTCTGCTCGGTAGCCCAGCTTCCCCAGTTCTTTGGAATAACTATCTGTGCATCCCTGTAAGCCTCTTCCATGTTGTGGGTAACAGTCACAGTCCCACCATTCACCTCAGCATTCACATTGGCCTGTTTGATAACCCAATCAGGGAGGTCGTATCCCTCCGGATTGGCTAGAGTTACATCCATTCCATATCTGGGAAATAGTAAAACCTGTGTAAGAGGGACGGATATTGGCTTTTTGTGGCTTGTAGCGTAGGCCCATATAATAGAAACTTTGGTACCCTTTAAATCGCCGATCTTTTCACGAATTGTCAATAGATCAGCTATCCCCTGCATCGGATGATAGAGGTCACATTGCAGATTCATGATAGGAACTGTTGACCATTTTTCCATCTCCCTTATATAATTGTTTCCTACACCCCAGCCACAGTTTCTACACCCGATTCCATGTCCGTATCTTGAAAGAATAACAGCTGTATCCTTTGCAACCTCCCCATGTGCTATCTGCATTGTACTTGTGTCAAGAAAGGTTCCGTGGCCGCCTAATTGGGCAATACCTGCCTCCATTGAATTCCTTGTTCTGGTTGATTGTTCGAAGAACATTAAGAAGATCGTTTTATATAAGAGATAAGGTGTAGCTGCGCCCATTGCGAAATCCCTTTTCAGATCAATGGACACCTCAAGCAAGGTATCAATCTCATCCCTGATCCAATCCTGAAGCGAAATAAAATGTTTACCTTTTAAATTACTCTGCATATAATTTCCCCTTATAATAGATTACAGGCCAACCTCTTTGTTGAAACTTTCGATCTCTCTATCGATCTCTAATGCAAGATTCTGGATATTTCTCCAGTAATTCCTATCATACCACTGGCTGTTCAGCTCTTCCAGCTCTTTTCCCTGCTGTTCAATCCACGTAAAATACTTCAGATTATGAATACTCAGCTTCTCATAGTAGGTCAGTTCCAGCATATTATCAATTTTCTGATTTTGAAGGGCCTTATAATGAATTTTCGCAGCGTCCGCTCTATTGAAATCTCCATGAGCTTCATGCATTTCCCTCTTTCGTGACTCATAGAGGTCCATGGAATCAGTTAAAACAGTTACAACAATATCCTCTTTCTGCAGTTCGTAGTATCTTGCAAACTTGATGGCTCCCAGCAGATTTGCTATACTGGAGATTCCCAAAAGATCGAGTTTATTTACAATCCCTTCAGATACACCATTTTCTATAAGGTACTCTTTCCCGAGTTCTTCATTAAATAATCTTAATAGTTCCATACAGTCAGAATCATCTATCGCTATAACCATATCTGTATTTTTCACATTATGAATCCAGGGAACATGCTTATCGCCAATCCCTTCAATCCTGTGTCCGCCAAATCCATTTCTGAGAAGAGTGGGGCATTGAAGAGCCTCTGTGGCAGCGATTTTGCATTCCGGATAGAGACCTTTGAGAAAATCCCCGCAGGCGATTGTTCCTGCAGAACCTGTGGCCGAGACAAAACCTCTAAAGCTCTCTCCCCCACTCATCTCTTTATTAAGGACTTCTGTAATCGCATTCCCGGTAACTTCGTAATGCCATACATAGTTCCCAAACTCTTCAAACTGGTTGAAAATTACGATATCATCCCCCCTCTCCCTTTTCAGCTCTTTACATTTATCGAAAATCTCTTTTACATTACTCTCGCAGCCAGGAGTGGCGATAACTTCCCCTGAGATATTGCTCAGCCATTCAAAGCGTTCTCTGCTCATCTCTTCAGGAAGAATTGCGATACTCTCACAGGCTAAAAGAGCAGAATTATAGGCACCCCCCCTGCAGTAATTGCCTGTTGAAGGCCAGACAGCCTTTTGATTTACAGAATCAAAATTGCCGCTTACCAGGGCTGGAGCCAGACAGCCGTATGTTGCTCCAACTTTATGCGAGCCTGTGGGAAACCATTTTCCCACAAGAGCCAGTATCCTGGCCTTTACCCCTGTCAGCTCTTCGGGGAATTCCAAGTAATTAACTCCACCAAAGGTTCCTCCTCTTTCCATTGGCTCATTCTTCCATGTAATTCGAAAAAGATTGAGAGGATTAACATCCCAGAGACCTACCCCTTTTAGCTTTGCTTTAATATTATTAGGAATTAATTCAGGATTCTTCATCTGTGCGATTGTTGGTAAAATAATATTTCTTTCACGACAGCGTTTTATATTGTTCTCTCTTGCCTCTTTGTTTAATTTTAGATTTATCATGATAGCTCCATTTAAAAGTTATTCTCTTACTCAACAGCCCCCAGAACCAGGGCCAGCAGGGCCATCCGCATTACCACACCGTTAAATGCCTCCTCCCAGTATCGGGCGTGACGTGTTAAGTCAACATCCGGCGACAGCTCATCCATGCGCGGAAGAGAATGCAGGATGATAGCATCGCTCTTGCCCTTGTCTCTCATCAGTTCGCGTGTAACCTTGTAGTTTGGCGGCGTTAGAGCCACTTCTTTACCCCGCTCCTCCCTGCCCTTTGTGTAATCAGCCTGTACAACCGGCTCCATATAGATCACATCAGCATCAGCTACGGCCTGATTTACATGTTCTACTTCCCTGAACCTGAGGTTTTTATCGCGCAGCTCTGCTTTCCACTCATCCGTCGGTGACATATCCGGTGGTGATATGAGCGTAACCTCACAGTCAAACTGTGTCAGAGCATATCCAATCGAGTGCATTGTGCGCATTCGCATATCACCGATGCATAAAAAGTGCTGCCCATCAATCTGACCCTTTTCCTTCAATACTGTGTAAAGGTCAGTGAGCACCTGGGTTGGATGCTCACCCCAGCCATCACCGCAGTTAATAACTGGTACACTGGCCCATTTCGCCGCCTGGGCAGGGGCTCCCTGCTGAAAGTGGCGCATGGCAATTACATCTGCATAATACTCCAGCATATGGACTGTATCCTTTATCGACTCCTGGTAGAAATCACCAGCCCTGGTCATCTTAGGATCAGAAAAGCCCAAAACGTGTCCGCCTAACCGATGCATGGCTGCTTCTGTAGCCATCCGCGTCCTTGTGCTCGGCTGGTAGAAAGCTGTGAGTAGAGTTTTGTCCTTGAGCAGATCTGTGTTACGCCGATTCTCAGCATGGTGCCGTAGCCTATCACAAACATCGAAAATGCGAAAAAATTCTGCCCGTTCAAAATCCTTCAGCGATAAAATATCCCTTCCTGCAAAACTGCGCATAGTTATATTCTCCTTATAATAAATTCATTTATAAGATTACAATATGTTTGATTAGATGTCTACAAAGAAACAATTGCTATACAAATATTTCCAGCGGTGATACACAATCCTTTTCTTGACAATTGAACAGACATAAACTATCGTTACTCAAATTATAGACATGTGGAGGTATATGTGATTTCGCAAAGACTTGCTTCATTTGGTCCCACAATCTTCACTCAAATGACCAAGATTGCCCAGGAAAAGGGAGCAATTAATCTCTCACAGGGATTTCCCGATTTTGAAGGGCCATCTGTAATTCTGGAGGCTGCAGTACGATCTATCCGCGAAGGCCACAATCAATATACCCGTTCCATGGGCTACCCCGCCCTCGTCGAGTCTGTTGCAGAAAAGGTGTTTAATCATTATAAAATGAAATATGACCCCTATAAAGAAATTGTAATATTCAGCGGTGCTACAGAGGGTATAGCAAGCTCCTTCCTGTCCCTCTTAAACCCGGGTGACGAGGTTATCTTTATTGAGCCATACTACGACAGCTATCCTGCCTGTGCCTCTCTGGCAGGGGCAGTTCCCCGTTTTTATACCCTTCGTTTCCCTGATTTTTCTATTGATGTTGATGAGCTTGAAAGTTGTTTTACAAGCCGGACCCGCCTTCTTCTTCTAAATACTCCGCATAATCCTACAGGAAAAGTTTTTTCCAGAGAAGAGTTAGAGGTTATTGCAGAGCTTTGTATCAAGCATAATACAATTGTTGTTACAGATGAGGTCTACGAGCACCTTACATACGATGGCATAGAGCATATCCCCATAGCTAAATTACACGGAATGCGTGATCGGACTCTGACAATTTCTGGTACAGGAAAGACATTCTCCCTTACAGGCTGGCGTATCGGCTGGGCTACAGGTCCCGAAGGACTCGTTTCTGCTGTCCAGACAGCGCACCAGTTTATAACCTTTGCTGCATCAAGCCCTCTCCAGGCAGCCATAGCTGCTGTATTGAGAAAAATTAACGAGGACTACTATGTAAAGCTTCGTGAAGAATACTCGAAACGACGCAAAATCCTGCTGGATGCACTCAAGAATACAGGATTCCGGGTCTCTGTTCCTAAAGGCACGTACTATATACTTGCAGATTTTACTGAACTCTGGAAGGGAGATGACATATCATTTGTCAGGCATCTGATAGAGAAGTGCTCGGTCGCAGCAATTCCACCGAGTGTTTTTTATTCCAGGAGTGTTGAAGAGGGGAAACGTCTTGTCCGCTTTGCCTTCTGTAAGAAATTCGAAACCCTATCAAAGGCCGCTGAACTATTGAAACGTCTCAATCAATAGATAAGCACGTCCTGTCCTTTCTCATCACACTGGGCTCCCATAAACGTTTTATGAGCATAAGATCTGTATGGTTTATCTATACAAAATCGAGGAGCAGGAGTCCAGCTGGTTTTACCGAAAGTACCTAATCGATGAGTATTTCTTTTGTATTGAATAAACCTGTTGACCTTAATGGAGAATTAAGGAAAAAAAAGCAGGATATTTGATATGCCTTTCCTTATCGATACGATTTTATGAACCTTTTTAGTTTAACCATAATGACCATTAATCCACCATACGCTAAGGTAGTGGCTGGCAGTGATATCAAAGGAATGATGACATAATACATATTTTTGCAGTATGGTAATCAAGGATCCCGAACAAGGCAATAATCTAGTTAGATCCACAATTCTTTTCGCTTTTGCCCAGAAAATCCAATGACCCATTACCCCTATAGGACTTTATATTGCCTTCTTCACAGTGAGGCAATTTTATAAACATTTTTGGCCAAGTATGACAATAATACTATTTGACAAGCCATTTGCGATGTTTTTAAGATAAATTCTCACAATGAATTAGAGATATCACA
>CAYRKG010000024.1:50405-57643 GCA_964424795.1 uncultured Spirochaetota bacterium | reverse complement strand
ACCTTCGACCCGCAGATTAAGAGTCTGCTGCTCTACCAGCTGAGCTAACGGCCCATAGAGAGATTATCTCGAAGAGGTTAATTTCTACCAATAGCTAAACTAAAAACCATCTTCATAAAAGCGCGCCCGGCAGGATTCGAACCTGCGACCTTCGGATTCGAAGTCCACTGCTCTATCCGTCTGAGCTACGAGCGCATTAAAAAAAATGGGTGAGCGATGGGACTCGAACCCACAACAACAAGATCCACAATCTTGCGCTCTACCGATTGAACTACGCTCACCATGAAACTAACTGTTATTAAATAACATGCGAAAGTCTCACCATGAGGCTACCTGACAGTAAATGGTCTGCGAAAGTCTCACCATGAGGCTACCTGACAGTAAATGGTCTGCGGAAGTCTCACCATAAGGTTACCTGACAGTAAATGGTCTGCGAAAGTCTCACCATAAGGTTACCTGACAGTAAATGGTCTGCGAAAGTCTCACCATGAAACTAACTGCCAGTAAATAACATGCGAAAGTCTCACAATGCCGCAACCTGACTGGAAATTACCTGCAAAAGTCTCACAATGCTGTAACTTGACCGGAAATAACCTGCGACATTCTTACTATGCAGCTACATGTCAGTAAATGATCTGCGACAGTATCACCGTGCATCTACCTGACAGGAAACAACCAACGACAATCTCACTACATCCGCGTCTGGCAGGACTCGAACCTGCGACCCACAACTTAGAAGGCTGTTGCTCTATCCACCTGAGCTACAGACGCCTATTCGGGATGGTGAGATTCGAACTCACGACTTCATGGTCCCAAACCATGCGCGCTAGCCAAACTGCGCTACATCCCGTAACTATCTTAAAAAAGCAATGTAAATTTATCAGAAAAGAATTTTAAAGTAAAGGGAAAATATTAGACCTTTCTATTGTAGCTGACTTTCTAATAGCCAGCAGTCCTCTGGAGAGAATGTGATGTTAACATTATCTCCTATGATACATGTGGCAGTATCGGCTATTCTAACTGTAAATTGAGTATTTTTTGATTTAAGCGTAAGTATTGTGCTCTCTCCCAGATACTCACAGTTTATTACAGTTCCTCTTATGGTGTTTATTTTATTACTATCACCAGTTAATTTACATTTTTCTGGACGAAAGATGAGTACAATCCTGGAATCAGTTTTTAGTTTTTTGTAAAAGTTCACTGTAAATCTTCCAAAAGCACTCTCTACCTCTGTTCTATTTCTGTTACCTCGCACCACCTGTGCATCTATCTTGTTGCTTAAACCTACAAAGTTTGCAACAAAGAATGTTTCTGGTCTGTTATATATATCATGTGACTTTCCGATCTGTTCAATTTTCCCGTCATGCATAACCGCAATTTTATCTGATATAGCAAAGGCTTCTTCCTGGTCATGAGTGACATAAACAGTTGTCAGCTGCAGTCTCTGCTGAATACGTTTTATATCGCTTCGCAGCTCTTTCCTGAGCTTGGCATCGAGTGCGCTTAATGGCTCATCAAGTAGCATAAGATTTGGATTGGGGGCAAGGGCGCGGGCTAGTGCAACCCTCTGCTGTTCTCCTCCTGAAAGATTCGTTACTGGCCTTTTTCCATACTCATAAAGATGGATGAGTTCAAGAAGTTCATGCACTCTTCTTTCAACCCTCTTTTTGCTCCATCCCTGCATCCTGAGACCGAAAGCAATATTATTGAAGACATTCATATTGGGAAAAAGCGCATAGTCCTGGAAAACAATCCCCATCTTCCTCAGGTGTGGCGGCAATCTATCTACTCTTTTCCTATCAACAATGATCCTTCCTCTATCAGGGACGATAAACCCTGCAATTATATGAAGGGTTGTTGTTTTACCACAGCCGCTAGGGCCAAGGAGGGTTATGAGTTTTCCCTTTTCAATATCAAATGATAGATCAATTTCAAAATCTGGATAGCTCTTCTTAATATCTACAAGTTTTAAACTCATCTATGAAACCTCAAATCCCATCTTATCTATAATGAGGAAGACTGAAAAACAGATAAGTATAAGAATCGTTCCCAGTGCACATGCTGCAAAGTAGTTGTAAGACGCAATAAGCCTGTATATTGCAATGGGTATAGTTGTTAGCCTTGGGTTGTAAAGCATGAGTGTAGCATTTATCTCTCCAATGGAAATGGCAAATGCAAAGGTTGCAGCTGCAATTATTCCTGATTTTATTAGAGGCAACTCGATCATCCAGAAGGTTTTCCAGCGGTTTGCCCCTAAACTCATGGCAGCCTTTATTATCGAGGGACTTATCTTTCTGAAAACAGCGCTTGTAGAGCGAATTACAAATGGGTATGCTATTATCGTGTGAGCAAATGCAATTGCATACCACTTGCCTGTTATATCCCAGGGAAAGTTTTGATATGCCTTTAGATATCCAAGTCCAAGTATTATTGAAGAGATACCCAGAGGAAGCATTGTAAGAGCATCGAATATCCCACGGAGGAGGAATCTCTTTCTTGTTGTAATATATGCGATGATCGTTCCCAGGGGCAGGGCAAATACTATAGTTGTAGAACCAAAGAAGAGGCTGTTTTTAATAGCAGTTAGATAGGAGACAGCAAATGCGCTTGTTTCAGAATCTAGGAGTATTTTCCTGTACCAATTAAAGCTAAAAACTGTATTTCCTGCCCATCCGGATCTTCTCAGAAAAGAATAACCTACAGCAGAGATCATCGGGGCTATAATGATAAAAAAGGTCAGAAACAGATAAAGAGAGGCTAGTATTCCCCACGGAGATTTGAAGAGTGATGAAAATTTCTCTTGTTGATACTGTAATTCCATTTTTTCGGCAAAGCTTACTCTCTGCTGCAATTTAATATATATGTACATAAAAAGGATTGAGAGAGCAGATTCAACAATAGCAAATGCACTCCCTGTCTTAAGATCAAGACTCACCTTGGCAAGGCGGTAAATTGCCACTTCAATTGTTGAGTATTTTGGCCCTCCTCCCAGAACAAGTATTACTGCAAAGCTTGTAAAGCAGAATATAAAGGTAAGTGCTGCTGCTGCCAGAATCCCGGGCATAATCTGTGGGAGTATAATTCGTGAAAAGAGTCTTATCCCCTTTGCACCAAGACTTTGAGCAGCCTTTTCCAGATTTGGATTTATCCTGCTCCAAACTGCGGAAACCAACCTGATACAGATTGGAAAATTGTAAAATGTGTGGGCAAGGATTATTGCCTTCAAAGAGTACAGGATTTTCAGAGGGGGATCTTCTAGATGAAAGATCTCCATGAATGCCCTGTTCATTACTCCATTGTGTCCAAAAAAGATGACAAATCCAAGAACAACAATAATTGAAGGAAGCACAAAAGGGACTGTTGTAATAGCTTTTACGATACTTTTTCCTCTGAAATCGTATCTGGTAAGGATGTATGCACCTGGAAGTCCCAGAAGTATAGAGGCCAGGGTGCTGAGAATTGCCTGTTCTGCTGTAAATACAATTATTCTGAGGTAATATCTATCGGATAGAATTGCTGTTATATGGCCCAGTGTAAATCTTCCCTCTTCACCTGTTAACCCTTCTAGAAGGATTGAGACTAAGGGGAAGAAAAAAAATGTTAATAGGAACAGTGAGGGAAATATTAATAGAAAGAGAGTCCCCCTTGTTTTTTCTGCCCCGAAGTCGTAAATTGTACCAGAGGATGAATTAAGGAGCTTTACCTTTAAATAACTCTTCCTTTCATATAAAATTTCCTTCGAAGAAGAGCCTTTATCGTAATGTTGTTTCACAAGATGTTCCTCACTTTGTGACTACACTCAGCCAGCCCTTTATCCATCTATCCTGGTTTCTCTCAATCTCAAATGTATCAAGAGAGAGAGTTTTATCCGGTTTTGGTGCATACCTGAATGAATCCGGTGTTTTTACCTCAGGATTTACCGGAAACATCCAGTTTGTAAGCGGGATTTCCATCTGAAAATCTTCTGTAAGGATGAAATCTATAAACTTCTCTGCAAGCATCCTGTTTTTTGATCCCTTCAAGATTCCCATCCCTTCGATCTGAAGATAGTTACCTTCTTTAAAGATTGCTGCTTGGTACCTCGTTGTATCCTCGTATTCGACATGATAGGCTGGACTTGTAGTGTAGCTTAACACCATGGGAGCCTCACCGCTTGTAAAGAGTCCATAGGCAGTATCCCATCCTTCTGTAATGGTTAAAATATTTGGCCTTAATCGTTCCCAGTATTTGAGGTAATCCTCCTTGTAAACAGCGATTGTCCAAAGAAGGAAGCCAAGACCTGGTGATGAGGTCCTTGGATCTTCAAGAATGAGCTTGTTCCTGAACCTGGGATGCAAAAGGTCTTCAAAGCTTACAGGCGGCTTAGAGATCTTTTTTGTATCGTAAACAATAGCAAAGTAGCCATGGTCAAAGGGGGTTATATGATGCGTCTTGTCAAAGATAAGCTCGTCGGGCAAAAGAGAGAGGTTTTTTGATACATAGGGTTCAAGAATCCCGGAGTCTAGTGCCTTTGAAAGCATGTTGTTGTCTATCCCCAGGATGATATCCGCTCTTGGATTCTTCTTTTCGAGTATCGCCCTGTTCAGAACATGCCCTGCGTCTCCCACAGAGATCATCTGGACCTTTACATTGTATTTTTTCTCGAACTTGGGGATGACCTTTGGGGCAGGACCCCATTCAGCTACAAAGGAATCATACGTATAGATGGTTAGATCAGCTTCCGTGGCTAGCACTGTGCCGAAGGATCCAATAACTAAAAGTCCCATGATTACAAGAATTAAAAATCTTCTCATTTTCATAATATTCTCCTCTTTAATAAGATTTTGAATAAGATTTTATAATGAAGAGGTGGGTGCCTTTTAGTCCTTAGTAACAATATTGAATCTAGATCCGGGAGATGCTATGCGAATGTAGTGCTGAATTTTCCTCATTAAACATTGTTGGATGTTGAAAAAACTTGAGCTGATTGAATAACAGGATTTATTATTTTGGTGAGAATTTTTCATTGCCTCCCTCCGCCGGCATTACCCGGATCAGGTTCAAAGGGTATGATCTCAGGCTTTATACCACCCCTGTTGATATTAATATATTAGTTTATTTTTTGTTTGTCAATTGGAAAATCGTAGAATAAAGTGTTTGAAAATGCCTTCAATTTCAATATTATTTCTTTTTTAACAATAAGGATATTGGATTAAAATTAGTTATATTTTATTCATCCTCTTAAAAACTTTTAAGACTTATGCATATTGAAATGGTGTGAAAATTTTTGCTTAAAAAGGGAAAAGAGTATGAAAAAAAGAAACCCAATAGCTGTTGCAGTTTTTACAGTAATAACAGTTTATATTTATGGTATTGTCTGGTATGTGAAGACAAAGAGGGAGATGACAAACCTTGGCGCACGTATACCAACAGCATGGCTTATAATCGTGCCCTTTGTTAACATCTGGTGGCTCTGGAAATACAGTGAGGGAGTAGACAAGGTGATCAATGGAAAATTAAGTACGCCTCTTAGTTTTGTTATTCTGTTTCTTATTGATGTTATCGGGATGGCTATTGTCCAGTATTATTTTAATAGAGTCGGTGAGAAAAAAGAGGAAAATGCTTAGTAGATTAGTACCTTAATACTGATTTTTTACATTTTATGCACAAACTTTAGGTTGCAAGAAAATGTTTCCCATTGAGGCCGAAGGCCTCAATTTGAGCGAAAGCGACATAATCGCGAATGTATCTTGTCCACCTTAGGTTACTTTTTATTTAAAACCAAGAGAGGGATAGTTAACCAGTTTGCTGTTATTGCACAGTTTAAAATTTCCTCTGTTATTTTTGTAAACTCATATGTAGTTGAACTTCCATCCACCTCGGTGGCATTGATTGTATATGTTGTTGAACTAGAACTTTCCGAAATAGATGTGTATGTTACTTTGAAATTCCTCGGAACATCCCCTATCGTTAATATTACATTATCAGATGTAAACTGAAACTGGTAGTTATCATCACTGAATATACCTGACCATGTGCCAAGAATCCATCCTGGCGGACTAAGTCCTGTTACCCCTAGAAGATCACATCCTAGGAAGGTTAATATAATAAGAGTTAATATAGTAATCAGAAGAAAGATTTTTCTCATACAAATGGCTCCCTATTTTTTACATTTTAAATTATTCTTTTTTATAGTTTTGTCAATACATAGAGAAATAAAAAATGATTGTTGTAGAACCCCTTCTTTATATTCGGTTACAATTAAAAAAGGCAATGACCACCGGATGCATGGCGGTGATGGAATTTATGCCAATAAGGATAATTATTATAATTATTCTTTATAATTTTTAGAGAATGGCCATATTTTTTAAAGTATTTTTTTAACTATATCTATTTTTTCTATCGAAATTCTTAAAAGGTGTATTTGAAACTACGTATATATAGTATATTGAAATGGATATTTTACTGTTATGTGATATTTTGTATATTAAGGATTATATAAATTTATCTTGGGGTTAGTGTGAAAAAAAGCCTCCGCAGCATAGTAGTTCCTCTAGTTATTATATTTTCCTCTTTTTTAACAGGTATAAGTGGGCTTTTTGGGAAAAAAATAAATACTAAGATAAAACCTAATTATAAAAGATTTCATCTCTTAAAGATTTTGCCATTTTTTCTCCCGTTTTTTTTACTTACAATCATTTTAATACCTCCGAATGAGGCACTCGCAGGCACGCTTACCAATATAGATGTTACATTATTAAATAATAAGGCAGGGTCATCAACTTTATATACAGTTGAGTTTGATACATCCGCTGGTGGTGGAGCTGGTGGAAGTGGTATCCCTTCTGATGGAAAAATAATCATCACTTTTCCAGGAGGATCACCTAGCTTCGATGTATCTGGTGTATCTATAGCCTCTTCTACTGATATGACGGGTGGTTTTTCGGTCGGTGTTGTAGGACAGGTAGTGACTATTACACGTGATGGCACTGGAAACGTAATTGCAGCTGGTTCAGCCAATATCGATATTAAATTTGCGAGTGTTATTAATCATGAAACTACGGGTAACTACACAGTTACAGTTGAAACGCAAAATAATGCTGGTACAAACATAGATGGCCCAGATACATCGAATTCTTTTGCAATAGCTCCAGGGTCATTGAGTTACTACACTATTAGTGGTGAGCCTGGGGCAGCGACATCAGGGGTAGCGTTTACGACACCTGCTAATGACATAGTGGTGACAGCGTATGATGAAT
>CAYRKG010000024.1:0-50305 GCA_964424795.1 uncultured Spirochaetota bacterium | reverse complement strand
ATGCAATAACGGTGAATCCAGGGTCATTGAGTTACTACACTATTAGTGGTGAGCCGGCAACAATTGGTGCTGGCGCAATATTCAGCAATATTACAGTTACTGCTTACGATCAATACAGCAACCAAAAAACAGATTATACTGGTACAGTTGAATTTTCAACTACAGATCCTAATACATTTGGAAATGTTAGGTTGAATGGTTCTGTACCAGGACCTGGTACACAATACACTTTTCTACCGGGAGACAGTGGTTCACATTTATTTGCAACTAACTTCATATTAGAAACTCCCGGAAATCAGACTATTTCAGTTAATGATACAGTACAAACAACAGTTATAGAAACAACAGGTGTAATAAATGTAACATCGGGTGTAATCGCAAGCTTTACATTAGATGACCCTGGTACGGTAACTGCAGGGGTTTCTTTTACATTATCAGTATCTAGTGTACAGGATGCATTCGGAAACGCTGCAGATGGTACAATCGACATAACATGGGTAGGCGGTGATTCTGGTACCCCAGCTGCACCGGATGGGACTCAGCCTTCATTTGCCCAGATAATCGTTACAGGTGGAAGTGGAAGCGCAACACAAACTTTAACGAAGGCTGATACGAATGTGGTTCTCCGTGGGACTGACCCGGTTAGTCTGAACTTTGATGATACTGACGGTGTAGATGCTTTTACCGTGCAGCCTGGTGCACTGGATTATTTTACGGTTAAGTCTGGAGCTGGAGGTAACATAGCCAACCAGACAGCTGGTGTTGCATTCCCAATCGATATAACAGCTGTAGATGTATACGGAAATCAACTTGACAGTGGGCTGAACCAGTACAGCGGATCAGTCGATCTAAGCTTAAGCAATGGGGAAACTATAACAACACCAAGCGGTGCTTTTACAATCGGCTTTTTAGATGATTTTAATGTCACTATTAATACAGCTGATACTGGTGTCAGAATTCAGATTGTTGACAGTGGGGGTACATATGGAACAGATCCTAGTGGTTTGAGTAATGCATTTAGTATACAACCAGGAGTTGCAGATCACTTTGACATCGTTACAGATCCTATTGCTGATCAAACAGCTGGTATAGGATTTACCGTAAGAATTGAAGCCCAGGATGCAAATAATAATATATTGAGTTTTGGAACTAATAAGTATAATGAAAACGAGGCGGTATTAAGTGATGTAGGCCCTGATAGTTTAACTGTGGTACCTTCTACTTTAAAGTTCGCGAATGGTGTTTGGGAAACGGCAGTTACTATTACTGGTGCAAATATTGGTGCTAACCAAACTCAGTTACAAGTAATCGATAATGTGGGCGGTGTGCAATTGACTTCAGATACATCAAATCTTTTTACTGTAAACCCCGGAGCTCTGGATCACTTCACCTTTACCACAAATCCAAACAATCTTGAGCCTACAAACAGTCCTATAGCTATTGTTATAGAAGCTCGCGATGCATATGAAAACCTGGTAACTAGTTACGCTGGGACTGCTACAATAAGTGATAGTACCGCTACTGTTTATGAATCACCTACTCCTGGGGATTCGGCTATTACTTTTGCTGTTGGTCAATATAATGGATCTGTAGTCATAACGCAGACACAGCAAGATATCGTTATTACGGTGAGGGATGGAGTTATTGTAGGTAAGAGCACTCCTTTCTCTGCAATCGGGAATGAATTTGCTGTCACATTAGGAACGACAACAGCACCGAAGATTGCCCTTACCGGAGATACCATCGAAATGTTCGACTTTATTATCAATAACTCTCATCCTACTGATGATTTAGTACTTAATAGTATTGATATCTATGTAGCATGCAGCAGCAGTGCAGAATTTAGTGTTGTTAATCCTTCAGTCCTGATCGATTCGATGTCTATAGAAGACATCACAAATACCGGGACATATGTAAACGCACCTCTTCCAAATACTGCTTCAGCAGTAACTGTTCCGTTGACCGGAATAACAGTTCCTGCAGGCGACAATAACGTTACACTGCGTGTTTCGGTAAAGATCAGGTCTGACATTTCAGGTGCTCCAATTCCTAGCATACAGTTGAGGGTAAAAAGTATTGATACGGATAGGCTCGGAGTCCAAGGAAATGCAGTAAACAATTATACGGATCTAACACCAATAAGTGATCCTGAAGCATATATACAATCAAGTGTAACAAATATAAAGACAAGTCAGGGGGATGCAGCATACAACTATCCGAACCCATTCAACCCAAGATCCCAAACTACCAGGATAGTTTTCTATAATCCAGCAGGGAATACATCGGTAAGTGTTAAGATCTTCACCCTCACAGGAAAGCTCGTGAAATCAATTACCCAGAGTGTTTCAGGAGAGGGAAGTAGATATGTAGACTGGAATGGAAGGAATGGAAAGGGACAGGTCGTAAGAAACGGTGTTTATGTTGCCGTGATACAGCTAGGATCCACACGGATAATGGTGAAAATTGCGGTTGTGAAATAGAACAAAATATGGATCATCCGGTTAAGCCGGATGATAACAAATAGAGAATTTTTTAAAATCTACTCATAGCTATCTGCTAAAATAATCATTCATCTTTCAATTGAATTAAATTCACGCATCTGGAAAAATAGAAGTGAGATTGTTAAGAAAGCAGAAAGTCCATCTGAAATAGGAAATGATATCCATACACCATTGATATCGAAAAATCTGGGGAGTATAAAGAGAAGTGGAATTAAAAAAAGAGCCCGTCTTGTTATTGAAAGTACAAGGGAGTGCACTGCTTTTCCAATAGCTTGAAATACACTTGCTCCTATAACCTGAAAGCCGACAAGTGGAAATAGGAGGATAACTATTTTCAATGCTTTTATGCCTTCGGATATTACTTCAATATCCTTTGTAAAAAAAGATATAAATCTGAATGAGAAGAAGAATAGAAGGAGAAAGCCACAGGTTGAAATAAGAGCAGAGGCAATTATAGCAATGATGATGGCTTTTTTTATTTTATCGAACCTCCCAGCGCCAAAGTTAAAGCCAACGATCGGCTGGAGACCCTGAGCTATACCGAGCATGAGCATTAAAAAGAACATCAACAATCTCATGATAATTCCAATAGCAGCAATTGAAACATCACCACCATAGAATGAAAGAATGTTATTGACGATAACAAGAAGTATACTTCCAGCGACCTGTCTCACAAACGATGATGTTCCAATTGCAAACATTTCACCAATAATCTTTTTATGAAAAATCATATTCCGGGGCTTAAACCGAATTACACTTTTTTCAGATGAAAAATAGATAATTATATAAAGTGTTGTTGCTGCTTTAGCAAGTACAGTGGCTATAGCAGCTCCTTTGATGCCCATACCAAGAACAAAAATAAAAATGGGATCAAGGATAATGTTTAAAAGTGCAGAAATAAGCATTGTTATCATCGCAAACATTGCTCGACCTTCGGCTCTTATAACATTATTGGCAGAAACAGCGAAAGGGAAAAAGACATTGCTAATCAGGATTATCTTGAGGTAGTCTCGAGCATAGGGTAGAATTTTATCTGTTGCGCCAAATATTATTAGAATACGATCAGTAAACAGATAGCATATAATGGTGATAAAAGTCCCTATTGCAAGAGCTGAAAAAAACATATTGCCCATGGTCTTTTCTGCTCTTGCGACATTATTCGATCCGAGGCTTCTTGAAATAATCGATGCCCCACCGATTCCGATCATATGAGAGACAGCCATTACAAAGAGCTGAATGGGAAATACAATTGCTATCCCTGCAATTCCCAGTGTGCCAACACCACGACCTACAAAGATCATGTCCACAACATTGAACAGTGCCTGCACCAGCATTCCTATCATTGCGGGAACTGAAAGTCTGAATAACAGTTTTCCGATACGGTTACTGGAGAGTATGTGGTTTCCTCTATTTTTAGTCATTCTGTTTTTCATTGCTAAAAAATATTATTTTGAATATACAGTTCAGGTTGCTGAAAAGATGTTGAATTTGAAATATTGTTAAAAGATTATTAATATTTACGGATAACATGACAATTGTTATAATATAATTCTGTTATACTTTTTAAAGAAGGGACTTTAATGTCTATCAAGAACCTCAAGAAGTGTGAAGAGGTTTTATAATCGAAAATGTGGCTTGTCCACATTAACACTTAACTTTAGAGGAATAGAGTTATATATTTAATAAACTTTTAAACCTCCAAATACAGGGAGGAGGTATTTAGATCATGAACAGGGTTGTTGTTACTGGTTTAGGACCTGTGTCCTCAATCGGAGTGGGAAAAGATACATTCTGGAAAAATGCCCAGGAGGGGAGAGGATACTTCAGAAATACTGAGTTTCCTGATGTTGATATCGAACAGTACAAGAGCAGGATCTGTTCACCTATTGATAATTTTTCAGTATCTGAATATCTCGAATATCCAAAAAAACTTCGCAGATCCGGTAAAGCAACACAGTATACACTTGTAGGGACCTACCTAGCACTCAAAGATGCTGGATTTAAAGTTGATCTGGCTAAAGATGACAGTATGGGGAGTCCAAATATTTACCATGTACAGGATATTGATCCCCTTAAATGTGGAGTTATTCTTGGTCAGTCAATGGAAAATCCGGATGTTTTAGTACCAGAGCATGTAAAGTTTATTGAAGATAGAGGTCCGAAAAGGGTAAATCCATTTACGCTCCCACACTCTAACTCAAACGTAGGAGCATCAATGGCTGCTGAATGGTTTTTTTTAAAGGGGACCTGCTTGACCATTGCAACTGCATGTGCCTCTGCAACTCACGCGATTGGAATGGCTGCTTTAAACATCCAGCAGGGGATTGAAGATATGATGGTTACAGGTGGAGCTGATGCCCCAATAGAATCCTATTTTTTTTCAGGCTTCGACATAATCAATTCACTGAGCAGGAGAAATAATGAACCTATGAAGGCATCGAGGCCCTTTGATAAGGACAGGGATGGATTCGTTCTCGGTGAAGGAGCAGGCATAATTATTCTGGAAGAGCTTGAACATGCATTGAAGAGAGGCGCAAAGATATATGGTGAGCTTGCAGGCTATGGCTACTCTGCAGATGCCTTCAATATTGTTGCACCGGATCCATACGGGACCGCATCGATTAATGCCGTTAAAAAGGCACTAAAAATGGGGAGGGTATCAACAGAAGAGGTTGAATACATCAATGCCCATGGGACATCTACAGTTCTCAATGACCCGAATGAATCGTATATCATTAAAGAGATATTTGGAGATTATGCGTATAAGATCCCGATCAGCTCTTCTAAATCCTATTTCGGTCATTCATTAGGGGCAGCCGGGGGCCTTGAATCCATTGTAACGATCCTCTCCATGGAGTATAATATTATCACACCAACCTCTAATCTTGATAATCCCCATATAGACTATATTGATAGGAATGCCCCTGATCTTGATAAACAGTGCGATCTGGATTACATTCCAAAGATAAAGAGAGAGAAGAATGTAAATATTGCTCTGAAGCATTCATTTGGCTTTGGAGGACAAAATGGTGTTCTGCTCTTCAAGAAGTTTGAAGAGTGAACTTTACTATAGGAATTGATCTTCTGGGTTTTATTCCCTTAAATACTTTAGAAACATATAATTTTTCCCCTCGTTTATTGCGACTCACTTATACTATATTCTTCATTTGAAAATCCTGTACTGATATTAAAATAATTACAAGAATCTGTTATTTCCTTTACATATCTTTCAATACTATTTAAGATGTATACGCTTAAAAAGAGGGCTTTTATGAAATTAAAGAATAAAGAAGTTACTCTTGATGGTAAAGATGGGAAGATATATGTCAAAAGAAATCAATACGGTATTCCTGAGATAAGAGCAGAAAGCATGTTGGATATTTCTTATGGATTGGGGTGGGTACATGCAAATGACAGACAGCTTCAGACCCTGTTGATGAGAATCCTTTTAAAGGGAGAGGCTGCTGAACAGCTGAAAGGAGATAAGAGTCTCATTGAAATCGATAAGTATATGAGAAGCATGAACTTTTTACCTGACCCGGAAGGCGAAATAAAAAAACTTGAACCTCTTGTGAAAAGACAGGTATTGGAATATGCACGTGGATTTAATTTTCATCTTTCTGATAATGGGACTATTTCAATATTCAGGCTTTTAGGATATCGACCTGAACCATGGGATATAAAAGATAGCCTTCTCATAGGCAAAGTTTTTGGATTTATCGGCCTTGCAGATATACAGGGAAAAATGGAGAAGTTTATAATACAGATTGTTCAGAATGATATTGAAGAGGCCAAGATAAAAGAGCTCTTCCCCTATCTGACTGAAAAGATCGATTATGAATTGATCAAAAAGGTCAAACTTATCCATCCTTTGGTTCCAGAGGGAATAAAATGGCTTAATACCCTGCCAGGATTTGCTGCCAGTAATAACTGGGCAGTTTCAGGTGAGCATACTGAATCGGGAAAACCTATTCTTTGTGGCGACATCCATCTGGAAATAAATCGTCTGCCCTCTATCTGGCAGGAAATAGTTATGGTACTGCCGCACAATAAACTGATTGGGACAAGCATTCCCGGTACTCCCGATCTTATCATTGGCAGGACAGATTTCATTACATGGAGCCCGACCTATTCCTTTATGGATATGATTGACTATAGAATTGAGCACTGCAGGAACGGGAAATATAAAAGAAAAAATGGATACAAGCCCTTTCATGTGAGAGAGGAGATTATTAGAGTTAAGAAGGGTAAACCAATCACCTTTAAGGTTTTTGAAAATGAGCATGGCGTACTTGAAGGTGACCCTCAGGTTGATGGCTACTATCTCGTTTTAAGCTGGTCGGCGAGAGATAATTGCGGAGCAAATGATTTTAATGCCATGTTTAATATGGTAAAGGCAAAGAATGTCCGTGAGGCCATGGATCTTTTCAAGCTCCTTGATGCAGCTTCATTTAACTGGGTAATTGCTGATAGGGATGGCAATATAGGATACCAGATGAGCGGGCGTCCTTTTAAAAGGGCTCGGGGAGTCAGCGGGCTATTACCTCTTCCTGCGTGGGAGAAGAGGTATGATAATAGAGGCTATGTAGAGAAGGAGAGGCTTCCTTCTCTTTACAATCCTGAGGATGGAATTATCATAACTGCAAATCAGGATCTAAACCACCTTGGAAGCTCAAATCCAATCAATCTGCCGATGGCGACTTATCGTGCAGACAGGATAGAGATACTTCTCCGAAAGAAAGGAAAGTTAAATGTTCAGCATATGAAAGAGATACAGCATGACCTCTATTCATTACAGGCAGAATATTTTATGAACATAATAAGACCACTATTACCTGATACATCGAATGGAAGAATCCTCAGAGAGTGGGATTGTACATATAGCTTGGATTCAAAGGGAGCTATGCTCTTCGAATCTGTATATGTTTCTATATTAAAAGTTGTTTTTGGGGATAATGGATTTGGCAGAGATGTTATTGATTATATTTTAAAAGAGACTGGCTTTTTTAACGATTACTACGGTAACCTCGATGATATTGTATTTAAAGAAAATTCGGCGTGGTTCCAGGGTGAGAAGAGAGATCAACTTTTCAAGAAGGCTATAGAACAGGGATTAAGAGTAAGAGCAAAGCCCTATGGTAAAACGAGAAAGATAGTACTCTCTCATCTTATCTTTGGAGGAAAAATACCGCGTATCTTTGGATACGATTATGGTCCAATCAGGCTCCCTGGATCCCGTGCAACAATACCTCAGGCACAGATATTGAAAAGTTCTGGTAGAAAACTAGCTGTGGCTGCTTCATATAGATTGATTGCTGATATGGCGAGAGGAGAGCTGCATTCTAATATGGCAGGAGGGGCATCTGATAGGAGATTTTCAAGATGGTACAGGAGTGATATTAAAAACTGGATCAAAGGTGTATACAAGATTTTGAAATAAAGGGAGTTTTCATTGACAAAATCAAAAGTAGCAATTGTTCGCTGTGAATCCTACGATGAGGATAGAGTATATAGAGCAGTTAAGCGAGGTATTGACCTTCTTGGGGGAGTTAAGGCTTTTTTGAAACCTGGTGAAAGCATTGTTCTTAAGCCCAACGTTGTTTATGGTTTTAATCCTGATAAATGTATCACCACAAATCCTGTTTTATTCAAAGGGGTTGCGCGTGTTTTTAAAGAGGGAGAGGCTCTTATATACTACGGTGATTCACCGGCTTTTGGCAGGCCTATATCGCAGCTGAGGAAGGCTATGATAACTTCTGTTGCTGATGAGCTTGGAATAAAACTCGCAGATTTTGAAAAGGGAAGAGAAATAAGATTTAGAGAATCACCCTTTATAAAAAAGTTTATTATTGCTAAAGGGGCACTTGACAATGATGGGCTCATCAGCATTTCAAAGATGAAAACTCACAGGTTTTTACATATAACTGGCGCTGTGAAGAATCAATTCGGCTGTGTACCGGGAATGCTAAAGCCAGAGTTCCATGTAAAGCTCTCAAATCCATACGATTTTGCCAGGATGCTTGTTGTTTTAAACCTTCTTTTAAATATACGGCTTTTTGTGATGGATGGAATTACGGCTATGGATGGAAGCGGTCCCAGGACAGGAAAGCCTGTTCAGATGAATGTTCTATTATTTTCCAGAGATCCTGTGGCATTGGATGCAGTAATGTGTCGGATAATCGATCTTGATCCCGAGCTCGTTCCAACAATCACTGCTGGTAAAGAATATGGTTTGGGGACATACTATAAAAGTGAAATAGAGATCCTGGGAGATCCTCTAAAGGATTTTACAAACAAGGATTTTGATGTTGTTCGAAAGCCAATCGAGGTAGTTACAAGGAAAGGTACAGTTCCTTTTGTAAAGAATCTTATATCTCCAAGACCAGTTATCTCAAGCAGACAATGTGTGAAGTGCGGTACCTGTGTTGATATTTGTCCTGTAAAACCGAAAGCTCTCAACTGGAGGGACGAAAACAGGGAAGAGTCTCCATTATACAGGTATAAAAGATGTATCCGCTGTTTCTGCTGTCAGGAGCTCTGCCCTGAGAATGCGATTTCTATAAAAGACCCGCTTCTAAGAAGGCTCGTTTTCAGACAAACTGGCTAATTACTCTATCTTAGTCCTTTTAGGCCATTTTTCAGCATAGTATTAAATGCTTTAACATTTATTATCTTAAAGGTATTTCTGCAGTTCTAGGTTTTTAAGGTGAACTTCGAGTTTAATAATTAGATTTAAAGATGACCATATTTCGTGAAAGTTTTTAAAAATTGTGTCAATTTTAAATAAGAATTTCACTACAACCAAAGGTTGTCAGGCATTCCAGCATCATTTATATTAGTATATCAATAATTATCTATTTGCTTAAAACTAAAATGTCATACTTATTCTTTTATTTCTTTTTCCTGTATTAATAGCACATTGTCGTAAATATTTACCCTGTTGTAAGCTCCAGAGTATGTATATATTCCCTCAGAAACCATTTCATCAGTTTCAGTGATAGTGAGATTGCCCAGTGATACATCAGAGTCAAAGGTGTATTCTCCAGTTTCAGGATCTTTTTTCAGTCCCTTTTCTCGGAAAATGAGAAATTCCATATCCCTTTGAACACCGTGAGAGCTTCCAATGTTTATTAATGCTCTATCCCCTCTCATTCTTACTATTAACCCTTTTACAGGTATATTTTGATTTATATCCTGCGCAATTGAAAATATAGAGTTGAATACCTTATCATTTCCTGTAAAGTAGGCCATAAAACTGTTTTTTACTTTTCCATTAAATCCTGAGATGAGGTCAGCATGAATCTTAAGAGAATCCTCTTTTTCCTCAACAGTACCGGTGATATAGTAGTCGATATTAAGAGACCTGGCTTTTTTTAAGGCATCTTGTGAGGTATGTATCTCATCACTCACTTCCAGAACATCTATTTTCGGATAGTAGGATAGTATAAACGAGAGCATCTCTTTTATACTCTTTGATAATCGTTTATGAATAAAATTTTCATTTGGAACATAATCAGAAAGAAAAGAGTCGAAGACCACAATACGGGTCTTTGTTTTTGGAAAGAAGAGAGGAGATTCTTCATCTTCGAGGTACTGTTCAACTTTCCACCTTGTGGCAAGGTTTTTCGAAACTTTACTGGTATATATCTCTATCCTGTCATTTATATCTACAGTATCAACGTCAAGAGTATCATGTATTATATCTTTCAGCTCATAAAGGTAAAGTTCATAGAGGTTTTGCATTCTCAGCAGTTCTGCAAGCTCAAGCCTTTTTTCCAAGTTGAGAGGATCAAGCTGAACAGCATGTTTGTAATGTAAAAAGGCTTTATCCATGATAAATTTACTAAGATAGTAACGAGCTTTGGAAGTATGATACTGAGAAAGTTCAATCCTTTTTTTATCAGAAAGGTTTTCTCTTTTTAACGATAGCACAATATTTTCAAGTCTATGCCTAGTAATTTCGTCATCAATTCTCTTTGAAAGTGAAGTAGAGTAGGAGTTTTTTGCCTGCTCGAATCTTCCGAGCATTTCATAACAGAATCCCATATCATAATAGATGATAGAATTCGTTACTCCAGAATTTATTAGATTTTGATAAGCTTCTAATGCGGATTCATATTCCTTTCTGTAAAAGTAAATAGAAGAGAGCATTTTGTAGGATTCTACAAATCCCTCTTCAATGGAAAGAGCAGTTTTTGCTTCATAGATTGCAGCCTCAAAATACTTATCAGCAGATTCTTTGTCAGACAGCGAGTGAAGGGCGCCCATTCTATAGTAGTGGCGAGAGAGGTTTGCATGGGTCCAGGGAGATGTACTATCCAGAGAAACAGCCTTTCTAAAGAACCCTCCAGCCTTTTTAAATTCTCCCATCTCTGTAAAGGAGGTTCCTAGATGGATATAGGTCCAGACCTCCTTTGGATATAGCTTCAAAAGTTCATTATATATGAGAATGGCCTTTTCGTGTTCACCCTTCGCCCTGTAGAGGTCAGCAATACCATATTTTGTTTGAATATTTACAGGTTCAATTTCCTGTGACTTTTTAAATGCCTTTTCAGCCTCATCAAACCTCCCAAGCGATATGTACACTCTTCCTAGAAGGTTGAGAATGGTAACATTTTTACTATCCTGTTTTAGCGCATCCTTTAAAAGATTCTCACTTTCAGAAAGATTACCAGTCTTATAGAGGCTTCGTGCAAGTGCAATCTTTGCATCGAGAAAGTATCTATTTTTTTTTAGGATATCCTGATATATGAATATTGCGGATATGAAATCACCCTCCTTTTCCTTTTCAAGCCCCAGGGAAAACTGTTTCAGTATATTACTTTCTGCCCTGACATCCTGACAAAGAAGAAGCATAGTTAATACTGGTATAATGAGAATGAGTCTTTTCATACAGATTTCAGTCCTAATATTTTTTTAATCATCCCACCCATTCTTACCTATCAATGGAACAAATCTACAGCCGCAAAGTGAACTGGTATAAATTCTTCCATTCAGGGCTTTTTCTATAAGTTTTAAATCCTGGACGAACCTGCTTCCAACAGGAGTCACCATCTTTCCCCCATTCTTCAACTGGTTTAGGAGAGTCTTTGGTACTCTTGGAGCTGCTGCTGTTATGATAATCTTTGAAAAGGGGGCATATTCAGGAAGACCAATGGTTCCATCTCCAACAATGAGATATATATTGTCGTATCCCTGGCTGTAAAGATTTGTTCTTGCTTTCATGGATAGACTTTCTATTCTCTCAATTGTATACACAATAGAAGCGAGTTCTGCTAAGATTGCAGCCTGATACCCGGATCCAGTTCCAATTTCAAGAATATTATCAGAGGACTTTATTTCAAGAGCCTGGGTCATAAGAGCAACTATATAGGGCTGAGATATTGTTTGGTTTTCACCAATGGGTAGCGGGTAGTTTCCATATGCCTTATCTCTTAATGAATCAGGAATGAACAGTTCTCTTTTAACTTTTCTCATGGCTGCAAGCACTTTATCATCAGTAATGCCTGAAGGTCTTAGTTCATTCTCTATAAGATATTCTACCTCTTTTTCTCTGTCAAAAACCATTGCCAATCCCGGGTACGATGGTTTTGAACAACTGGATTTAATAAAGGTTCAATTGAAGATATTTTAGTCCAAGATTATGAATTAGTCAAATTGAAAAGGATAATCAGAAGGACAATTAGACAGGGAAGCATGCAATTCCTTCTTAGCTTGACACTTAATAATACCTCAATTATTATTTTTACTACTTTTTATGAAATCCAGGAGATTAAAATGGCACAGATTAATTTCAAGACTGTGTTAATATCTGTTTTTAAAAAAATTTTAAATCCGGTTAGCTTAATTAGATTAATCCAGATTAAAAGAGAAAAGAGGAAAAAGCCTATATTCTTTGATACTACGCTAAAGCTATATTCAAAAATGTCCCCGGGAGATTTTCTTCATTTTCCATATTTTCCTGATCCCAATATTGAACCTGACGATGTAAGTATCAATGATATAAAAAACGGTTTAATTAGCTATTCAAATTTATTAATTGATTTAATCATGGATAAAAAACTTCCGGTACTTGATCTGGGATGTGGAATGGGAGGATTAATCGAAATTCTTTTAAAAAGAGGGTATATACCGGTTGCACTTACACCCGACTATTATCAGGTTGATTATATAAAGAAAAAATACCCGGATATTGATATTATTGAGAGTACCTTTGAGGAGATGAATTATAAGCCATTCAGATATCATTTTGGAACAATTATTACTGCGGAATCTCTTCAGTATATTAACCTCGAGAGGTCTCTTCCGATTATTGACTATATTCTTAAGCCAAAGGGAAGATGGATTGTAAGTGATTTTTTTCAAACAGCAGAATCTCAGCTTGCAGCAGGTCATGATTGGGATGATTTTGTAAAGAGGATTGCTGAAAATGGCTGGAAAATAGAGTTACAGAGAGATATAACGCAGCATGTCCTTCCATTTCTTGGTTATTTTCAAATATTGACAAACAGGATATTTTTACCCTTTGTGGATTTTTTAATAGATAGCTTTCAACAGATTAAGCCTGGGGTTTATTTTTTACTGGAGGATATTGTTACCATGCTTAGAAAGGATGTATCAGAACGTGTGAAATATGTTAATCCTGAGATATTCTCAAAAGAGAGAAAATATATGCTTTTGGTTTTCGAACGAAGCGAGTAGGGTGGCTTCCCCTAACGCACCATCAATCTGGTCTATTGTAATTTATTAAGGAGAAATTTCTTAAGGATATATAAATCCCAGATGATTTTTCCCTATTCTCCCATTAAAATCCACCTCAACTTCAGCATCCACATATAGATCCTTGAGTTTCGAATCATACACATCGTTGAAGAATATTATATATTCGGGAGATCTGTGTGATCTTATTGTTTTATACAGGTACATGAAGTCATTTGAATGGAACACATCGTAGAACCTTCCCCCCGTGCTTTTAGCAAAATGTTCAAGCTTTTCATTCATCCTTCCTCCAAAACTGAGAATATAAACAGGTATATTGTTGTTTGATGCGTAGTTCTTACAGCTCTCAAAGGAGTAAGTGAGAAAGGATTCATCGCTCAAGGTGCCGTCGGTAATAACGATAATTACCTTTTTATAGAACATCTTGTTCAGATAATCGATACTCTTTCGAAAAGCCTTGTCAAATGCCTTTCCTGAATCAAATCTTTCCTCTGAAATAGCATCCATTATACTCAATCTGGATGTTGTGAAAGGGCTTGATATCCATGAATCTTTATTAAATCCTATTACAGCCATTTCATCTTGGGCAGATACCTTGTTTATGAACTGACCAATATAACTTTTTATATCTTCTGAGTATTCCTGCATGGAGAGTGATTTATCCACAAGAAAAAGGATATTTAATCGTGAATCTCTTACTTCATTGTACGACAGATCAACCTTGCCAACACTCCCTTCACCTATTTTTAAAAGAAAATGATTCCTGCTGAGTCCATAGAGGGGTAGACCGTCTGCAGAAAGGACAGATACATAATAAACAATAGTTGGATAACTATCAGTATCTACTCGATTAAGAATTACATTGATATTCCTGTATTTGTCTGCCTTCGGCACGAACTGTACAATTGTATCATTTTCAAAATCACAGGCATAAAGCTGACCAAGTCGGTCTACCTTACTATCAAGAACTCTTTTCAATCTTTCGGCTGTATCTATCTCTCTCCATGTAGAGTACAGTAAGTCGTATGACCAGATTTTTGTGCCATCATTGACAATCAGTGTGTTATCATCCGCAAAGGATATACCATATGGACCAGTAAGTTGAACGTTTTTGAGAATGGTTATAAAGTTTCCGCTTTCATCATATACATAGATTGCCCTTTTACCATGGTCCGCAATATAAATTTTTCCTGAATAATCTACTGCTATGCCTGAAGGGTGATCAAATTCTCCCTCAGCATCGCCTCGTTTCCCAAAGGCTAATAGAAAATCTCCAGCTTCAGAGAACTTCTCTACCCTCATGTTCCCACTATCAATCACGTAGAGGTTATTGTTATTATCAAGAGCTAGGGAAGCAGGACCATAAAACTGCCCTTCACCAAATCCTGAGGTTCCAATACTGTCAAGGTATTTTCCATCAACTGTGAATGTATAAATTGTGTCATTTGTATAATCAGAAATGTACACGATACCATTTTTGCCTACAACAATATCGTACAGCCTTCCATGACTGATCTTTGGAGATGTAAATGCTAAAATCGCCTCTCCCTCTTGTGATATTTTGAGAGCAATTTTTGAACCAAATCCACTAATGTAAATGTTACCTGAATCGTCAACATCGATCCCTGTTGCCTTTGAAACTATGTACTTTCCAATAGGATTTCCAATTATTTCCATGCCCAGCGTATAATCATCATTCTTTTTCATGTTGCTGATCAGAAACTGTTTTCTGTTTAAATATGTGACAAAATTCCTTGATATTGCATCTCCATCTGTATTTTCTATAATAGTATTGAACTCAAAAATTGCGTTCTCTTCAAAGCCTGCTTTATAGTATGCCAATGCAAGAAAATAGCGGGCCCTTGTGTCTTCAGGTATTCTGCCGAGAGCCTTTCTTAAGAACTCTATTGAAGCTTCATATTCTTTTCTATTAAAATGAATAACCCCTTTTTTAAAGTGCTCATAAAAGATCTCATCAGCATGAATATCTATTAATGAAAGATTTAAGAAGAGAAGAATTAAAAATAATTTTTTCATTTTACCCATCAATGTAAACATGTTATTTCTTTATTACAAGAAAAAAAGCTCTCCCTATTTTATGATAGGAAGAGCCTTAAAATATACTACAATATTTTATTATTATATTTTTACATCAATCCTCTGACCAAGGTTACGTTCCAGAAAAAACGGCTTTCCAATTGCAAGAGAGAGGAGATTCAGTATGAAATCTTTTGAAACTACTACCGGGTTTCCACCTTCATCAACCTTTTCATTAACACTAATTTCAGGCATTTCCTTCTCTGCTTGTGGATAGTACTCTTGTATGGTAACCTTTTCTGCTATTCCTGTTACCATTTTTTTCTCCAATCATTTTTACTACTACACTTTTAGTTTCGACATATAAGATTAAACCTTTATATTTTTTATTATTTTTTTTACAAACTTTTTCAGTACTTTAGCACTTATTATTTTCCTATAGGGCAAAAAAATCCTTCCCCCCCATTGAGGCCGCAGGCCTCAATTTGAGCGAAAGCGACGTGAGGCCGCAGGCCTCAATTTTGAGCGCAAGCGACATAATCGAGAATGTAGATTACCTACATTAGGGTTTTACTTGCTAAAAAGATACTCTTCGTAATTGTTTATATTCGTAAAGTTCTTTTTTATCTTATTGATGTTTGTTTCACCCATTTCATCAATCAGGGAAACAACATAGATTTTGCTGTAGCGGGCTATACATCTAATGCTATAATTTTTCTCGGCAATGCATCTTGTAACAGAACTAAGACATGATTTTCCGTAAAAAGCAAAAAGGGGGTGCATCCCATCAGGTGCAACCGGTATACATCCATCGTAAAGAGGAGCCTTTTTAATAGTTAAATAGGCTAAATATACGATCATTTCTCTATCTATGAAGGGGTAATCAACGCCAATAAAAAAATTATATTCCTTATCTGTTCTTTTGAGAGCAGTATAAATACCCCCTAATGGCCCTATTCCATGAATTTTATCGTCAAAGCATCCTGATAACAGCAAATGCTTGTAGACTCTCCCGACAAGGAAAACCTTGTCAAATAGAGCTGAAGTGCATTCTATGGTGATATCTATGAGGGATTTACCGCTGTACTTCAGAAATGCCTTATCAGTATTCATTCTTACAGATTTTCCACCTCCCATGATGAAGGCATTCATTGAAGAAATTTTTTTCAATAAGGGCTCCTTTTCTTATGTAGTGTGAATGGAAAGCTGTTTTATAAAATAATATCCTTGTATTATTAATCTATAAAAATCGTAGACATGAACATTCTCTGAATCAAGGCAGCGTCTTCTTATTATAAATATTGGCATTGCTGTGTACAAACTTTTGCATTACAATATTGAGAGCTTCAATGGATTTATGTGGTTTATATAAGGATATTATCTGAGTTAATTGTTTGGATCATTCTCTTATGAAAATATGTAAGTTTTTTTGAGTAAATACATAAAAAAAGCTTTTTTATATTTACTAAAATTTGAAGTATTAGTATAATATTTCGCATATTTATTAGGAGAAGAGAATGAAGATTGCTCTCATAGAACCTAAGCCACCAATAAATGTATATTTCTTTCTAACAAAGCTTCCTCTGCTGGGAAATCTTTTCCTTGGAACAATACTAGATAAAAAGGGGCACGAGGTAAAGGTTTTTAAAGAAGAGATAATTTCTACGTACAATGAGAAGATCGATGAACTGCATCCTTTCCTCAGGGAGGCAGATGTTGTGGGTATTACTGCGATTACTCACACAGCTCAAAGGGCCTATACAATTGCTGATGCAATAAAGAGACAATTTCCTTATAAAAAAGTAATAATGGGAGGCCCCCATCCTTCAGCACTTCCAGACGAAGCATTACAACATGCTGATCAGGTAGTAGTATATGAGGGTGAATATGTTGTTTTAGATGTTTTTGAGGGAAGGAATACAGAAAAGATTGTCTATGGACCCCGTGTGAACATTAACGATGTGCCACCCATTAATCTAAAAATCCTGCAGGGTTATGGCTATAAAAAGAAGAAGATCAATATGACATATGCACCTTTAATGGCATCACGAGGGTGTCCTTACGATTGTATCTTCTGCTCAGTAACAAAGATGTTTGGAAGAAGATACAGGATAAAGGAAGCTGATCTAGTTATGGAAGAGGTTATGATGCGATACAATGAAGGCTTCAGGCACGGCTTCTTCTATGACGATAATTTCGCAGCAAACCATGCAAAGACAAAAATTTTTCTGGAAAAATTGATTAGAGCTGACCTCGACTTTGGATGGTCAAGTCAATTCAGTGTGCAAGTTGCAAAGGATAAAGAGCTTGTTCAGATGTTAAAAAGGGCAAAATGCACAACTATGTTTATTGGTGTGGAGTCTATAAATCCTGAAGCATTGAAGGACTATCACAAGAGCCAGACGGTTGAATCGATAAAAAATGCAACCGATACACTTGTTAATGCAGGCATAAAATTGCACTCGATGTTTATTCTTGGTGCTGATAGCGATAATGAGGATACAATTGAAGAGACTATAAGGTTTAGTAAATCGTCGGGAAGCGCCACAACACAATTTTCGATACTCTTCCCTATACCGGGCACGGAATTATATGACCAGATGAAGGAGCAGAATAGAATTTTTATCAATGACTGGAGATACTATGATGGCAGTCACTGTGTAATACTACCAAAAAATATTTCTCCTTTAAAGCTACAGAAAAAGCTTATTCATGGTTATAGATACTTTTTCAGCTCAAAGATTACTCACTGGCTCGCCTCCAGAATAGGTTTTTTTGTGTGGAAAATTTTAAACAAGAAATACATGAAGTACCTACGGTATTTTACAAGAAAGTTGAAAAGAGAAGGTGTTATTGAGAATGGAATATTAACAATCAAAGGATTGAAAACAGAATCAATTCCTCGGATATTACCAGAGATCCCGAGCAGGAAATGAAAATATATATTGTTTATCAGCAGATCATCAGAGTATTTAATCTAAGAGGATATACCTGTTTAATTTTAATGCCTTTGATTAATCAGATTTATACTATACTTTTTAATGAGTATGGCCCTCAGGGATGGTGGCCCGTTCATGGTAAATATTTTCCAGATTGTGAAGATACCTTTGAGATAGTTGTTGGTGCAGTATTAACTCAGAATACTTTATGGAAAAATGCTGAAAGGGCTATAGATAACCTTAGATCTAATGGTTTGCTTGATCCTGAGAAGATTATTCAAATAGAACCAGAAACATTAAGTCGTTTTATTAAACCATCGGGCTATTACAATCAGAAGGCAGCTAGACTTAAAAATATAAGCAGCTTTTTTCTGCATTTTTTAAAGAAAAAAAAGGTACC
Organism: uncultured Spirochaetota bacterium; assembly: GCA_964424795.1. GTDB lineage: Bacteria > Spirochaetota > B62-G9 > B62-G9 > DRHN01 > CAYRKG01. Next base: position 31,709 of record CAYRKG010000024.1, on the reverse strand, counting down.
CGGGAGAGATGATCTATTAAAGATAAACGGGATCGGGCCCGAAACAGCCGATTCTATTTTGCTCTATGCATATAATATCCCCATTTTTGTTGTTGATTCTTACACAAAGAGAATATTTATGAGGATTGGTATCATAAAAAAGGGGGATAGCTATTCCGATATACAGAAACTTTTTATGAAAACCCTGCCCCTGGATGAAAGTCTCTATAACGAATATCATGCACTCATTGTAAAACATGGAAAGGATATTTGTAAGAGAAGGCCTCTCTGTAACGTCTGTATATTGAAAAAAGGGAGTGTGTGCCTGTATTAAGACTGAAATGTTTTAATAAAAAAAGGGCTCATAAAGAGCCCTTTTTTGGTGTTGGACTTTCTTAGTTTACTTTAACTTCGATTAACTTCGGTTTTGCTTCTGGAGCCTTTGGAATTGAGATATTGAGAACCCCATTCTTAAATTTGGCATCAATCTTTTCAACCTTTACATTCTCGGGAAGTGAGAAGCATCTCGAGAAGCTGTAGCTTCTTCTCTCTTTTCGCACATAATCTTTCTTCTTCTCTTCTTTTGATTCCTCTTTCTTTGAAGAGAGAGTTAAGATATTGTTTTCAACCTTAACCACAATATCCTTTTCCGTAAGTCCTGGGAGCTCAACTTCCATGAAATACTTGTTTTCGTCCTCTCTGATATCTACAACAGGGATTCTTGTATTGAAAACAGGTTCATCAATGAAATGATCGAAAACTCTGTCCCAATCAAATAGATCGAAAGCCCTTGGTCTGTACCTTATTAAGTTCATTTTCTTACCTCCTGTTCTTAGTTTTTCTTTCATCTATATAAAATGCATAATACGTGCCAAAAATATTGATTTCGTAACTTACTATATTTAATGACTTATATGAGGTTTTTTACAAAGAGAATTGCGAGGTCAATAAAATGTATCAAAATTATACAACTGGTCATATTTATACATAATACATGTCATATCGATACATTTTGGCTTGAATAGAAGATTAATTAGAGGTAAAATGTGGTACATTAGAGTACATCAGATGAGTACCTTTATATGAGAATGTGGATTGTCCACATCGTTGATGATAAATAATAGATTAAAATATTTCTTTTTAACTGTTTTTTAATTAATATTAATTATAATTTTAAGAAATAAATTTTTAAGGAAGAGGTATGAATGTATGAAAGCAGTCCTTGTTTGTGGAAGTCCGCGCTCAAATGGTAATACTCAAAAGCTACTAGAAATTGCGGATGAGGGATTAAGGGGAAGAGGAATAGATACTGAGCTCATACTGCTTCACAATAAGGTGGTAAAACCTTGTATAGCATGCAATAAGTGTAGAGAAACAAAGGATAAAACCTGCTCAATTAAGGATGATGATTTCCAGAGTATTTTTAATACAATAATTGAAGCAGATGCATTTATTATAGGCTCACCTGTATATTTTGGCAGTGCTACATCACAGACAACGAGTCTTCTTCATAGAACGGGATATGTTTCTCGTGGAAATGGTCAACTTCTAAAGGGGAAGATCGGAGCACCGGTTGTGGTTGCAAGACGTGCTGGACAGAACTTTACGTATGCCCAACTTGTGCTCTTTTTTACAATAAATGATATGATTGTTCCAGGATCGACCTACTGGAATGTTGCTCTTGGTAAGAATAAAGGTGAAGTTTTAAATGATGAAGAGGGAGTAAAAACGATAAAACATTTTGCAGAAAATGTTGCTGAATTACTCTTTATAGTAAAGGGCTAGATCTAAATAATTTATTTTATGCTCAATAGTTTTGCTCACCTGTTAATATCAGTAAAACTGGTATTCTCAATCCAAAGCAGGTCATATTAGTTTGGAGTTTGGGTTATTTTGTTTTATAATATATGAAAGATAAGCTGAGTGAGAAATAAAGACTTTCTATGAGTAAAGAGCACAGATCGATTGGAAAGATTGCAGTTTTGGGTGCGGGTTACATGGGTAGTGCGATTACATTCCCTCTTTCAGATAATGGTATCAAGGTAAACCTTTGGGGTACATGGCTTGATGATGATATTATCGATGCATGTCGAAAGGGTAAGCATCCCAAACTGAAGAAAGCTCTTCATGAAAATATTACCACATACCATTCTCAAAACCTTAAACAGGCAGTAGAAGATGTAGATTGTATATTTATTGGAGTTTCAAGCGATGGATTTCTGCCTGTATTTAATAAACTTCTTCAATGCATCGAAAAGGACTACATCTTTTTCACACTTACAAAAGGTTTAGTAAGTGATGGAGAAGGGGTGCGAAGGATAAGCGAAACTGCAGAAAAATTATTTAAGGAAAGATTTCCGGATAAAAACTTTCTATGGGTATCTATAGGTGGTCCTGTAAAGGCAATTGAGCTTTCAGATTTCATACCAACTGCAAGTATATACGGAATGAACGATGAAGCAATATTAGAAATGATCGGTTCATTCTCAACTGACTACTACCGAATTCTTCCTTTCAGTGATGTTATTGGTGTTGAGTTATCATCAGCATATAAAAATATATATGCAATAGCGATAGGTATATGTGATGGTATATATAAATCTTCAAAAGAGGGGTTGTACCATAATTTTAGCTCTATACTTTTCAACCAGAGTGTTCTTGAGATGTCAACTATAGTAGAAAGGGCTGGCGGAAGGATTGGAGCTGTATTTAATCTTGCTGGTTTTGGTGATTTGTATGCAACAGCTCTATCTGGAAGAAACAGGATGTATGGTGAACTGGTGGGGAAGGGTATGAAGCCTGATGATGCATATAAGATGATGACAACAGAGGGCGAGACTGTAGAGGGGTATCACACACTGGGAAATGGGGTGAAATGGATAAATCAACTGGATGGCGGGCTCATGACGAAAGTTCCGCTTTTAAAGAGTCTTTATAGCATTATTTTCCAAAAGCAGAATCCTTTTGATACGCTTAAAGGTTTTGTTGAAAGGTTTGGAATCTGATTTTAAATATTATTAAGGCTTGAAACTTGGTTTGCGATATAGGTTTAAGACAATTCAATAAAGAAGAGGTGTGGAGATTAAGATGTATACAATAGAATATATTGCAAAAGAGATTGAAGGAAAGGTTCTTGGGAAAAGTGCCCAAAAGGTTTTTTCAATAAGTTCTCCGGATGATATAAAGAGTAATTCCATTGTTTTTATAAAGAATCGAAAGAATTTTGAGACAATAAAAAAGGGGATTAAACCCCTATGTCTAGTTGTAGACTTTGATCCTGATACAAGTACGGGTTTCGATTATATTGTAATCGATTCAGAGAAAAAGGATAAGGCATTTATCAGGCTTCTATCCCTCTTTAAAAAGGAGGAGGCTATTTCTCGAAGAATTTCTGAGAAGGCCTCTGTTTCGGCAGATGCTGTTATTGGCAATAGAGTAGCCATAGGCGATTTTACTTCAGTGGGGGAACATACGAAAATAGATGATGGTACCTGTATAGGTGCGCACACTTTTATTGGTTCAAGATGCAGCATAGGAAAAGGTTGTATCATATATCCAAATGTGACAATATATTCAGATTCTATAATTGATGATAATGTTATCATTCATTCTGGTGTTGTTATTGGCAGTGATGGTTTTAGCTATCTAAATATAGATGGTGGGAATCGCAAGATCCCGCAGATAGGGGGTGTGCATATAGAAAAGAATGTTGAAATTGGAGCAAACACGACTGTTGACAGAGCAACATTAGGATATACAGAAATTGGTGAAAATACAAAAATAGACAACCTTGTGCAGATTGCACATAATGTGGTGATTGGAAAAAATACCATTATCTGCGGGCTTTGTGGAATTTCGGGCAGTGTGAAGATTGGAAATAATGTAGTAATAGCAGGTGCAGTTGGATTGATGGATCATATTGTAATTGAAGATGATGTGTTTATCGGTGGGAAGTCAGGAGTAACTGTAAAATGTGTGAAAAAGGGGAGTAGAATCCTCGGGTATCCTGCTACCGATTTGAAGACTCAAATGGAATTTTGGGTTGTGCAGCCAAAGGTAAGAAAGATGTATTTTGATATTAAAAAAATCAAAAAAAAGCTTAAGATTGAATAATTAAAAAAGCTCGGTTGTTTTTAATAAGGAGGGATATCTCTTTGACTTTATCTGTTCTTTTCAAGCTTCGATAGATAATTTTCGACAAGCTTAGTTCTTGCTTCAAGTTTATCAATCTGCTCGCTGATAATTGTTTTATAGTTGAGTTCACCTTCCTGTATAATAAAAAGGTCGTCTTCCCATTGATCTAGAGTAATTCTTCCAGGCATACTGCTACAGATTTCTGCATACTTTTTTACTTCTTCCCAGTAGTTTAAAGCAGTCTCATAGTAGTATCTTGCAATTGCAAAACTCTTTTTTAGATCCTGAGCATAGCGGAGATTAAAAAAGTAAACGTGTTCCTTGTCAAATCTTCTGGCAAGCTGAAGGTAGCTGTCAATAATAAGTAGATTCATATGGAGCTTAAAAAGCACTCTATACCTTTTAAAATCATTTTCTGTCTCTATTAGAGCTAGGGATCTTACAGGGTTATCAAATGGTGCTTTTAAAGCCCACTGCATGAACCGTATATTTCTTTCAAGGTTTGGGTTAGTATAATAGAGGTTCATTACATATAGATAGAACTCTTCTGCGTAGTACAGTCTTCGTGCATTTGCAGTTATTGGAAAGAGAAAAATTAATATAAGAAAATAAATAAAAAACTGAAAATGCCTGTTTTTTCTTCTGAACATTAACTGTTAACCTTAGTTATATTCCTTCAAGGGAGCAAGAATTTTATTCATATCAATCGATAGGTTCCAACAGTGAATGTTTACTAGTTTTACCTAAATTGATACACGACTAATGAGGACAAGCCTCATTAGGTTCTACTACTTATTCGTCATATATCATCCTAATCTTGAATTGACGTATTTGGGTTTAAATATTATTTTTTTAGAAATTTTTAAACTTTTTTTCAGACAGGGGCAATGATAGATGATAGAAGAAAACGAATATGGATTAACGTTCGACGATGTTCTATTAAGGCCAGAATATTCTGATATAACCCCTGGCGAGACAAATCTGGCTACAAGCTTAAAAAACCTGATGTTGAACATCCCCATCGTATCTGCTGCAATGGATACAGTTTCGGGATACAGAATGGCTATTGCACTCGCAAGAGAAGGCGGTTTTTCAGTGATCCATAGAAACCTCCCTATTGAAAATCAGGCCGATGAGGTACAAAAGGTAAAAAGGTCCCAGAGTGGAATGATAATCGATCCTGTTACCCTCGATCCTTCTGCTCCTGTAAAGAAGGCTATAGAAATAATGAAAAACTTTCGTATTTCCGGTATTCCGATAACGGAAGGCGAGAGGCTTTTTGGAATTCTCACAAATCGGGATCTCAGGTTCATTGGTGATTTCGATCAGCCTGTTAAAAACTTAGTGACAAAGAAAAACCTTGTTACTGCCTCAGTTGGGACTACCCTTGAGGAAGCGAAAAAGATACTACAGAAGTATAAAATTGAGAAGCTCCCGATTGTTGATGATAACAAGAGGCTAGTTGGACTGATAACTATTAAGGATATTCAAAAGGCGATTGAGTTTCCAAACTCTGCTCTGGACGACAGGAAAAGACTAATTGTGGCTGCTGCAGTTGGCCCTTCATCTGAGCTTTTTGCGAGAGTGGATGCACTGGTTTCTGCGAATGTTGATGCCGTTGTAGTTGATACAGCCCATGGACATACAAAGAGGGTTATTGATGATGTAAAGAGCATAAGAAAAAGATATAAGGATCTCTGTGTAATAGCTGGAAATGTTGCAACAGGTGAAGGGGCCGGAGCTCTCATAGATGCTGGTGCAGATATTCTTAAAGTAGGGATTGGTCCTGGATCGATTTGTACAACACGGATTATTTCAGGAGTAGGTGTTCCGCAGCTAACAGCTATCATGAATTGTTACGAGGTATCGAAAAAATACAACACACCGCTTATAGCTGATGGAGGTATAAGATATTCTGGTGATATTGTAAAAGCACTCGCCTGTGGTGCTGATGCAGTGATGATAGGAAGTATTTTTGCTGGTACTGATGAAAGCCCAGGGGAGAAGGTAATATATCAAGGTCGCTCTTTTAAAGAGTATAGAGGGATGGGCTCAGAAGAGGCTATGAGGAGAGGCTCTGCTAGTCGTTATTTTCAGGAAAAGAGGGATAAGGTTGTTCCGGAAGGAGTTGAGGGGCTTGTTCCATACAAAGGCAGTGTTAGGGATATTGTTTTTCAGCTCGTTGGTGGAATCAGAGCTGGAATGGGTTATGTTGGGGCAAGAACTATAAAGGAACTTAGAGAAAAAAGCAAGTTCATCAAAGTAAGCTTTGCTTCTATAAAAGAAAGCCACGTTCATGATGTTAAGATTACAAAAGAGCCTCCTAACTACTTTTTCCCGGAATATGAGTAGACTTTTTAACTACGTCTTTTATCATTATTTACTCGTTTGTCATTTATGCAAAAGAAGGATTCCAAATTGGTATAATTTGTTTTATTGTTTAGTGTATTTATTTAGAAGAGATGTAGATTCCCATTCTCGCGGAAATGACAATGTCGGGAGTAATGACAATATTAGCGGGAGTGACAGTGTGATTGGGAATCAATTCATGTAGTTTTTATAAATTCATATAAGTATGAAGGGGCTACCATCTGAAAGCAAAGTTGAGCATCAGATTTTGAACAGATTTTGCACCTGGATAAGATCCAAGTTCATCTACAAAGTATACAATATTGGTATGAAAAATGCCAAGATCAAAGCCGATTCCTCCTGTTAGGTAACCGCCATCGAATCCCGCTCGTATGTTAATGATATTTAAAGTATTGAAGCTGATTCCAAACTTGATGTTTGTAAAGATGGATGAATAATCAAGAAGATCAGAATAATCAAGAGCTATGACGAAATCCTTAATATTTTTTGATTCACCTGTTGTTTTTAGTGGAAAGAAGGCAACCCCGAAGGCAATTCGTGGCTTTATACAGCTATCTTCAAAGGTTACTTCAGCTGCGCTTAGGTTTTGCCAGCTGGCAAAGTGCGTACCGAAAAAGTCCTTTGCAGCAAGTCCCAGGGACAACCAGGGTAGAGGCTTGTATAAAACCCCTAAATCTCCACCAAATCCAATTGCCTTTGCAGTGGGAAGATTATACATATTTGATACAGAATCCATTACTGCTAATGCAGTGCCTTTAACCTCAGATTTAATCCTTAGAACGACCTTGAAATTAAATCCTGTATACAGGTTTTTCAGAAAGGGAAGCTCTATACCATATCCGCCAACAAAGCCCACATCACTGTACATCTTCAAAGTTGCATAAGGCATCATAGCCCCGGGCCTTCCTGTAAATCGGAAAGAGAAATTATCAAAGAAGGCAAATCCATAGTTATTTCCCACCCTGCCGAAATACATGGGGCCCACTGCACCAAGTGCAAGTGTTACATTCGAGAGATATCTATTCATATTTTCAGGTGTGGTTAGATTTGCACCTCCAAGAAGGGCCAGCCAAAGATTTATTGCTGGATCATCGATATTTGCTTTTAAGCCAAGGGAAAAAACTGAGATAATACGATCATCAATTGCTCCATATCCTGCAGGGTTATAGAATACTGCATTTTCATCATCCGAGACTGCAGTGAATGCTCCCCCCATAGCCCTGACCATTGGTGGTACGGGCACTGCTGTCGGTTCAGTATTATCTATGGCAAGGCAGAGGCTACAAAGGAAGAAGGATAGGAAAAAAGTAAGGAGAATTATCTTGCTTATATTTTTTCCCGTGAGTCTCACTTGCCACTCCTTTTAGTTTATTTCAGCATGATATTAAAGCCGCCCTAAGCAAAAACATCTTATATAAAAACTCGAACTCCGACCTGATATTTATTTATGATAATGGGGCTTCAGAAAGGCCATTTGTAACCCAATTGTTAATGCCATCCTGCATATCTGTAATATCAGATGCACTCATACCTGATGGGGGATTAGCCTTAAGCTCCTCAAGAGCATTAAACGCATTTGTGAGATAGCCCATCATTTTTGTCTCTGCAGTTGTGCCGTTAACGTGAAGAGCCAATCCATTATCTATACCAGCAGGAGGTGGTGTTGGAGTACCAGGAACCTCACCCCACTCGGCAATTCTACGTGGATGTGAACTTTCTTCGTCAACAATAGCGTCAAGTTCTTCATTGAGAGTTACCTCACCGCCAATAATACTCCAGGGTGTATCTTCATATGCTAAAGCAATTGCATTTGCACCAACACCCGTTGCTGCCATCATGTTTGCCTGATAAGCTTCGAAGAGGATACCGGAGTCAACCTTACCTGTAGTATTTTGTATAGCTGAATTATAATCATCAGCCGCGTTCTGAGTACCTTCAAAGAAATCGTCATAATTACCATCTTGAACGATCTGCGAAACGATTTCACCCTGATTATCTGAACTTATTTCACCGCTTAATACATCCGCAACAACATCATTTAGATTAGGAGATGCATTATTCAGATATGCTGTGGCCCTTCCCAGATAGGCATCAGAAAGTTGATTGCCGCTTGCGCCACTATTAATAACATCAGTGAAATAGTCGATGGCCTCGGTATAATTCCCAGCTGCAATTGCATTATAGCCTGCATCCATTTTTGCGTTATTTCCCATCAATGATGGGTTTACAAATGGACTGAATAGATTGATTGGTCTACAGGATACGATATAGAGAAGTAGTGTTATAATCAAGAATGTAAATGATATGTTTTTTGTTTTCATTATACTTTTTCCTATAATAATTCTAATTAAAATATAACACATATATAGTCAATTCACAAATTTATATTGAGGTCTGTGCTGACTTTAAATATATGAAAAGAATATTGAATATTTTTCTATGATATGTATAATTTTTAATATTATGAAGATAATAGTATTCTAGTTAATCATGGAGGGTTTAAAAACCCCCCCGAAAAGGAGGAAAAAAACGGAGGGGTAAAAGATATCTCCTAGGGGAGTCGAACCCCTGTTGCCGGGATGAAAACCCGGTGTCCTAACCACTAGACGAAGGAGACTTTTGAGCCGCGAAGGAATCGAACCTTCGACCCACGCCTTAAAAGGGCGTTGCTCTTCCAACTGAGCTAGCGGCCCTTTACGCGAATCAATATAGTAACCTATAATATGCACGTCAAGATTTTTTTCTTGCTTAAAGAGGCGGTTTGGAAAAAAGGAAATCTAATATTAAACATGTAATTGAAAATTTGCCTGTTTATATTATAATCATTAAAAATTCAGGTTCATCTTAATTCAAGGAGCTATAATGTGAACAGTATGACAGGATACGCATTAAAGAGTTCAGAGTTTAAAGATTATACAGTATATGTTGAGATTAAATCGCTCAACAATAGATTTCTTGAGCTAAAGTTTAAAATTCCTCCCTATATGGAGAATCTGGAAAGCAGGCTAAGAAAAAGATTAAAAGCGTCAGTAAAGAGGGGAAAAGTAGAGGTATGTATTAAAGTAGAAGCAAAAGGACATTTAGAGTCTAAGTTTATTAAGTCTATGATTGAAAGGTACTATGGTCTCATTAAGGACATTGAAGGTAAAACAGATTTTCGTTTTCAGGTTTCCCTTTCTGAGATTCTTTCACTGAAGAGTTTAATAAATCCATATGAAGAGATTGCCTATATGCACATCCCAGCTAAAACAGTAGAGGAAATATTTGATGATGCCTTGAAGGATTTTCAGGACTCACGTTATATTGAAGGGGAAAATACAAAAAAGGATCTTTTAAAATACATGCAGATGATTACTAATTCTTTAAAGAGAATTGAAAACGTATACCCATCTGTTATTGTTAAATATAAAAATCAATTGAAGGAGAAGATATATGAGCTAATGGATGGCAAAGTTGATGAGGCAAGGCTCATGATGGAGGTTGGAATATTTGCCAGCAAGGTTGATATAAGTGAGGAAATTTCAAGAATTAATGGACATATCGGTAAGATGTTGAATATAATAAAATCAAACAGAGTATGTGGAAGGGAGCTTGATTTTATCATACAGGAGATAAATAGAGAGATAAACACCATTGGATCAAAGGTCCCTGATTATGCTGTATCAGAAGAAGTTGTAAACACTAAAACCTCTTTGGATAAGATCAAAGAGCAGGTGAGAAATATTGAGTAAAAAGGGCGTTTTAGTTATTATCACTGCTCCTTCAGGTAGTGGTAAGACAACCATATATAAAGAGTTATTGAAAAGAGGTAAGAATTTTGGATTTTCTGTTTCCTACACTACCAGAAAGAAGAGGGATGATGAAGTAAATGGTTTAGATTACTATTTTATAGACAGAAAGGATTTTAAAAAAAAGGTTGATAGAGATGAGTTTATTGAATGGGCGCTTGTCCATGGTGAACTATATGGAACAGAGAAAAGGCAGATTATCGAGTGTCTGAGTAAGAGAGAAATATGCATTCTAGATGTCGATGTTCAGGGTGCATTGAGGGTGATGGAAGAATATAAGGATGCAGTAACAATTTTTATTGAACCCCCAAGTATAGAGGAACTCAGACGAAGATTAAAAAAAAGAGGTACAGAAAGTGAAAAGGAGATTGAACTGAGGTTAACGGACGCAAAGAATGAACTTGAATATAAAAAGCATTTTAAGTATATTGTAATTAATGATGTTGTTAAAGTTGCAATACAGAGAGTTGAAGAGATAATTGAAAATGAGAGGATAAAGTATGATTCCAATCTATAAGATAATTGATTATACTGAAAACAGATACATACTTTCAAAGGCTGTTATGAAGAGGGCGAGGCAGATAAATTTTATAGGTGATGAGGAGCTCGAAGATTATAGTGGAAAGATCGTATCGCTTTCTTTAAAACAGGTTTTACAGGGTGACATAAACTATGAACTTTCTCAGGAGGAGATGAGCAAAGAGTAGATTTACTGTATTGTAATTTAGATCAGAAGAGGTAGATTATTTTCTTTTGATTATAATTTTGAGAACGATTTAAGAACATTGAATTAATAAAATATTCTGATTAATGATAAATTATTAATAAGTTAAGGAACTAATTAGTTGTTGGTGTTTAAAAACTATTATTCACCAACCAATAATTTCATAACTTTATTATATCTGCTTAAATATTTATACAAACTGGTGAACATGTGTCAGGAACCAATTATTAAACTCTGCTTGGACTAATAAACATATCGATAATGTTTTTTAACGATCGAATCCCTTTCCATTGATTATCATCTCTCCTTCATTAAGAGACTGTTATATTAAGGCATATGTTGATTTTTATTTGAAAAGGGTTTCTTCTTTGTGAAAAAGAATAAGCTTGTTTTTATATTTGGTCCTACAGGAGTTGGAAAAACAGATCTTGCAGTTAAAATTGCGTATGGTATTGGAGAGATAATATCAGTTGATTCAATGCAGGTCTATCAAGGTCTGGAGTGTGGAACAGCAAAGCCAAAAACAGAGCACCTCAAGAGTATCGGACACCATCTTGTGAGTGTTATACCACCTGATTACCGTTTCAGCGCTGGCGATTTTAAAAGATTGGCTTTAAAGTCTATATTTGATATCTATGAGAGGGGGCTATTACCCATACTTGTTGGTGGCACTGGATTATATTTCAGGGCTCTTGAATACAGTATGATTGATGCACCTAAGGCCTGTGTTAAGCTTAGAGAGAAACTTTATAAAGAAGAGGAGGAGAACAGGGGAGTTCTCTATAAGCGGCTTTTGCAGATAGACCCTAAAACTGCAGATCATCTTCATCCAAATGATCTTGTAAGAATTGTGCGTGCACTGGAGGTTTACACCCTTACCGGAAAAAGATTTTCTAATTATATTCAGAAAGAAAATGATAATAAGTTCACTATTTTAAAGATAGGAGTTAACATCGATCGAGCAGATCTTTATAAGAGGCTTGAGGTACGCTGTAAAAGGATGGTTGAATACGGTTTGGCAAGAGAGGTATACAATCTTCTTATAGAAGGGCTTACAGAAAAGCTTCCTTCGATGAAAGGTCTGGGATATAGCCATTTCATACAGTACTATAAGGGATGCTATTCGTATAATGAGACGCTCAGGCTTTTTGTACGGGATACAAAGAGATACGCTAAGAGGCAGCTTACCTGGTTTCGAAAAGAGAATAGAACAATGTGGTTTCATCCTAATGATTACAGGTCAATAAGGCAAAGGATATTAGCATTTAAAGAGATGTAGATTTGATCTGGCCTATGCATATATGGGGAGATTTCAAATTATAGTTAAAGGGGTGATTAGATTGGTTTACATTGTAATTATAGCGGGGGGGAAGGGTGAGAGATTTTGGCCTAAAAGTGTACGAGATAAACCAAAGCAGTTTCATAAAATTATTTCAGATAAAACAATGATTCAAGAAACCTTTTTTCGAGTTTATCCAGAATTTAAAAGAGAGAATATATTCGTAGTTTTGGGAGAAAATTTAAAGACACTGCTTATGGAACAATTACCAACTATAGATAAACGCAACCTTATTGTAGAGCCCATAGGGAAAAACACTGCCCCGGCCATTGGTCTTGCAGCTATCTATATATATAAAATTGATCCTGATGCTGTTATCACAGTCCTCACTGCCGATCACGTAGTTAAACCTGAAAGAGAATTCTTAGTTTCCCTCAATGCTGCTGTTAAAGTTGCTGAAATGGGGTATCTAGTTACATTTGGTATAACGCCCGATAGGCCGGCTACGGAGTATGGCTACATTGAAATTGATGAAAAAATCCATGGAAGATTTGATCTAGAAGTTTTTCATGTAAAGAAGTTTACGGAAAAGCCTTCCATAAGACTGGCACAGAGGTTTTTAAGAACGGGTACCTTTTTATGGAATTCGGGAATGTTTGCATTTCGAGTTAAAGATATTCTTGAATCAATGAAAAGATATATGCCTTCTCTCTTTACTGGATTAATGAATATTAGTAATAGTATTGGTATGGAAGATGAAGAATTAGTAAAGAAAGATGTGTTTGAAAAACTTGATAGCATTTCAATTGACTACGGAATAATGGAAAAAGCGGATAATATTGCCTGCATAAGGCCTGAATTTTTATGGGATGATATTGGTTCCTGGAGATCATTGGATCGGCATAGAAAGAAGGACAAGGATGGAAATATCGTTGATGGAGAAGCGGTAATAATAGATTCAAAAAACAATATCGTTCTTGGTGAAGAAAACTGTATCATTTCCCTTATAGGTGTAAATGATCTAGTCATAGTAAAGGAAGGAGATAAATTACTACTCTGTCGTAAAACAGAGGATCAGAAAATAAAAGAGGCATTGAAGGCAATGTCAAGGGATGACAAGTATTTGAAGTATCTATAACCCATTTCTCACAAATATATCTTATTCCAGTAAACGGTTGGCTGCTTCCCTTTTGAGCTTGAGTCTCCTTTGGAGAATGAATCTCCTTCGGATAGTTGACTATCCTCCGGATAGTAGGGGTTTCCTCACGCTTAACTGCATTCTAGGCTTAATATTGCACTATTAGCCAGCGACTCATTAATAGAGCGAATTTCGAGTTTTAGAAAAGTAGCAAATTATTTCTTTTTAAAGAAATAATTTTTAAGTTGATGACTCTGTCACCAACGACTAAGAAAAGGTTATCGTGCAGAAAAAATAACGTAGTGCTGACAACCTTTGGTTGTAGCGAAAATTCGTTTTATAAGGCATTGAAAGTTCTATCATTTTAAAAGAAAATTGTAATTAAGTTTGTCAAATTTAAAAACTCAAAGTTCGCCTTAATAAACTTTTCTGTCTTTCGATCTGTAAGGAAACCGTACTAATGTAGTTGCTAAAGGAATAAGATTGTAATATATTGTGCTCGTAATATATGCCAGAATATCGGGAGGAGATAAGTTGACATCGAACGATTCCTATACACCTGATACGAGTTTTTCGGCGTTGCTTATTACCTTAAGCTCATCGGCATGGATAGGTTTAGGGAAGATTGCAGATCCTTTATCAGGGGAGGTTAAAAAGGATCTTAAAACGGCAAAGTTTACGATTGATACATTGGTGATGCTGAGGGAGAAAACAAAGGGGAACCTCGAGCAGGATGAAGAAAAGTTATTAAATGGAATAATCGCAGATCTTCAGGCAAATTATGCTGAGACTGTATTTTCTGGGGAAGAAAAGGAGGTATCTTCTGAAAAGGGAGATCAAGAAGGGAAAAAGGGAGAGGGAGAAAAAGATACATCTTCAGAGGAAGAGGGTTCGGATAAAAAAAAGGATCAAAAAGAGAAAAAGAAATAAGTATGATTATTTAGAGATAATAATATGTGCATACCATAATAGGAGGTCTAATGCCATCGGGTAAAAAGAGAAAGCGACAAAAAATTGCAACGCATAAGAGAAAAAAAAGATTGAGGAAGAACAGACATAAAAAGAAATAGGATTTTACGTTGAGTAGAGGTATACCATTTGATAAAAAAACCCTTGTTATGGGTGTAATAAATGTAACACCTGATTCCTTTTATTCAGGAAGCAGAGTTTTTAGTGCCAGTGAGGCTGTAGAAAGAGCACTTCATTATGAGCAATTAGGAGCAGATATTATTGATGTCGGTGGTGAATCAACGAGACCTGGATCTAAAGGAATTAGTGCGGATGAGGAACTAAAGAGAGTAATACCTGTTATAGAAGGAATCAGAAAAAAAAGTGATATAATAATATCTGTCGATACCCACAAACCGTTGGTGGCGGAGAGAGCCATAGAGTGTGGGGTTCAGATAATAAATGATATATCCGGTTTACGTTTCAGTAACGGCATTGAACAGATTGTTGCAAAATCTGGGACTTATATAATACTGATGCATATAAGGGGAAAGCCCTTTGATATGCAGAAAAGGGCTTTGTATTATAACGTTGTTGAAGAAGTTTCTGATGAGCTTGATGTTTCGATAAAAAAGGCCCTGACGGCGGGAATTAAAAGGCAAAGGATTATTCTTGATCCTGGTATCGGATTTGCAAAATTGGCTGAACACAATCTCCATCTTCTCAAGGGCCTGCCCTATCTCAAGAGAAAAGGTTATCCTATCCTTATAGGGCTTTCAAGGAAGTCATTCTTGGGTGCCTATACCAATCTTGAACCTGAACAGAGATTAATTCCCACTGTAGCGGCGAATGCTATATCTATTTTTCAGGGTGCCGATATTATTAGAGTACACGATGTAAAGGAAGCAGTCGAAACAGTGAAAATTGTAGATGCAATTAAGAACTGTTAAAGCCAAAGTTACGAAGTATGAGTGCAATTTTTAATATCTATTGGGTAAAAACTTACCTATTACCGATAATCAATATCCTCATCATAGCATTTGTTATTTATAAAATTTATAATATGATCATAGGGACGAGGGCTATTCAGGTTGTAAAGGGTCTGGCTCTCATTGTATTTGCTGCATGGCTTGCACAGTTTTTACAGTTGGAAACTGTTGGTTGGCTTTTAAATCAACTCATTGGCGTAGCAGTAATTGCTGTTATTATTCTTTTTCAGCCTGAATTGAGAAGAATCCTTACCCAGCTTGGACAAAACAGATTCTTAGGAGTTTTTTTTAAGGAGAATATCAATATTGTTGATACAGTCGCTTATTCAGTTGAAGAACTTTCAAATAAAAAAACAGGAGCATTGATTGTTATTGAGTCGAAAGTAGGTTTGAAGAATTATATTGAGACAGGAGTTCATATTGATGGAATCTTGAGTAGTGAACTTTTATTGTCATTATTTAAGAGGGAATCTCCACTTCATGATGGTGCAGTTATTATACAGCGTGAAAGAATAGTAGCTGCGAAATGTATTCTACCTCTGACAGAGAGGCATGAACTGCTGGAGGGATATGGAACTCGTCACTTTGCAGCTCTTGGACTATCAGAAGAGACCGATGCGTTTGTAATTGTTATATCCGAGGAAACTGGAAAGATATCTGTTGCCTGGAATAGTAGAATAGAGATGGGGATTTCAATCAAACGTCTTAAAGAAAGGTTAGAGCAACTGTTAAAGGTAAAATCATAACATTGGTATGTCTTTAAAAATTTTTAAAAAGATAATTCACAACTGGCACATAAAACTGCTCTCTTTGGCTCTTGCAGCTCTTTTATGGATTTATGTGGATAATATAAAAGAAAAGGAGAGATTTTTATCTGTACCTTTAGAAATAAAAAATATTCCTGCAGAATATATTGTATCAAACAGTGTCCCTAATTCTGTGAAAGTTGTGCTCAAGGGAAAAGAAAGAAACCTCGCACTCATTAATGAGAACACTATTAAGGCATACATAGATTTTGAAAACAATACAAAAACCAGGGTAAAGAAGATCGTTAAGATAGATAAGGATAGTATTCCTCATGGAGTTTCAGTTAAAGAGATTAGCCCGGGTATTATTGAGGCCGGGATTGAAAGTATAGAGAAGAAGATGGTAAAGGTTGTTCCGGTAATCATCGAAGAACCTCCTTATGGGTATGAGGTAGAGGATGTTATTATCGAACCTGAGGAGATTGGAATTAAGGGACCAGAATCGCTTATGACAAATATCGATTCAGTTTATACAAAGGATATAAACATTGGAAAATTAACCGAGACAACAGTTAAAGAAGTAGGGATTAACTTAGAAGATAACAAACTATCGCCAGTAAGTGATAGAGTGATAGATGTAAAAGTAATTATTAAGGAAGTGTATGTTGTAAAGAGGATAAATAATATTCCTATTATTCCTGTGAATCTTAAGGAAGGTTTAAAAGCTGTTCTCAAAGATTCTTCTGTATCTGTTCTAACGAAAATTCCAAAGAGAATTGAAAAAAGTTTTACTTCAGACCAGGTTTTTGCTTATATAGAATGCGAAGTTATTGATGAGCCTGGGATATTTCATCTTCCTGTTCTATTTAAGACAGAGTGGGAGGGGGTTACATTTATAAAGTTCGAACCTCGTTCTATCGAGATAGTAATAGAGGGGGAAGAGACAGTAATAGAGGATGAATAGAAAAGATTGTATGGAGTCATTTTGTGAAAGATGAGAATTTGAAAAAGGATACACAGGTTAGAGTATCCTACTATTTAAAAAATCCTTTGACATGCCCTGTCTGTGGTAACGAATTTAAGAAAGAAGAGATGTTAACAGGAAGAGGAAGACTCATAACAAAAGATATTACAGATGAATTAAGACGCACCTATGAGCCGAGTAAAAAAGCAGGCGAGCTTTTTCCTCTAATCTATCCTGTAACTGTATGTCCTGCCTGTTACTACTCTGCTTACATCGATGATTTTCAGAATATAAATAAAGGACATATCCATATAGCACTCTCCCAGAGAGTTAAGAGAGCACATGACATAAAACTTATATTTCCAATATTAGATTTCATAAAACCGAGAAACATTTTTACAGGAACTGCGAGCTATATCCTTGCTATCAGTTGCTACTCTTTTCATCAGAAAGAATGTGCCCCGACATTCAAGAAGGCTCTATCCTCTTTACGGGCTGCATGGTTATTCAATGACCTTGATGATAGATATCCTGGCCAAAATTACAATCTTTTAAAGATTATGATGTACAAAAAGGCAATAGGGTTCTATGAGAGAGTAATTGAGTATGCCCAGACAGGAGCGGAGAGAATCGACAATGTGAAGAACTTTGGGCCAGATTTGGATAAGAACTATGGTTTTCACGGTCTCCTCTTTATATCATCTCTCCTCCTCTACAAATATGGAGATGATGAAGATAGGGAAGAGAGGATTGCAAAACTTCAGAATGCTAAGAGAATTATTTCAAGAATCTTTGGCTCTGGTAAATCAAGCAAAAGTAAGCCTTCTTATATTATTGATCACTCCAAGGATCTATATGAACAAATAAATGCAAAGATTGCGGAGCTCAGTGAAGAGTGAGAAACATCGCGCTTGAGATAGCCTACGATGGAACCTCTTATTCAGGGTGGCAAGTACAGTCTAATGCCGTTACAATTCAGGGTGTTCTTGAAGATAGGTTGCGGATGATCTTGAAGGATAAAGTTCTTATAAAGGGATCGGGAAGAACAGACGCTGGGGTTCATGCTCTGGGGCAGGTTGCATCTTTTGAAACAGATAGCAGTATGACTGAAAAAGAGTTTAAATTTGCTTTAAACTCTATGTTACCGAGCGATATACGTATTATGCAGGTGTTTGAGGTTCCTAAAAATTTTCACCCTCGATATAGTGCCAGTAAGAGGTGGTATAGATATATTATTAGTAATGTTGAAGACCCTGTCCCATTTTTTGTGAAATACTCCTTATGGGTTAGAAAGGAATTGAACCTAGTTCTTCTCAACGATTACTGTAAAAGGATAATCGGGAGACATGATTTTACGAACTTTTCTATTGTAGAGAAAGGTGAGACCCCTATCAGAAATGTTTTTGATTGTGAAGTTATTAAAAAGAACGATTTTGTTATACTTGATATTGTAGCTAACAGTTTTTTGAGAAAAATGGTAAGAACAATTGTAGGAACATTCCTCGAGCTTGAAAACCTGGGTGATAATGCAATAAAAGTAGATGAGATTTTACATGCAAAAAATAGGAGAAAGGCTGTTCAAGCTGCTTATCCTGGAGGTCTGTACCTCATAAAAGTTTTTTTTTAAAAATTCGAAGTTCGCATTTACTGAATAACTTTTGGGATGTAATGGATAATGATGGTAACTTTTGTTATAGTGTTATTTTTTATCTGTGTGGGGTTTGTAGTAGTTATCTTCATAAAGGCTCAGCAGAGAAATAAATATCAAAAGGCCTCACTCCTCTATAGGGATGATAAGTACGAAGAAGCCCTAAAACTATTTCAAGAGCTTCAATTAAAGTATCCCAGAAAAAGATTGTACAACTGGAATATTGGATTGTGCTATGAGAGCCTTAAGAATTATGAGTTAGCGCTTGTAGAGTATAATAAAGTTGCACTGAGTACATCTTTTGATTCTTCTCTGAATGAAGTGGCTATCCATGAAAAAATAGCTTTAATGAATATGAATATTGGAAATATTAATAAGGCATTGCAGGAGTACAGGATAATTGTGGATCTCTATCCACAACATGCGGGGGCGCATTACAACTTGGGTTGTATATTGGTAAAAAGGGGTGAGTTGCAGAAGGCGGTAGAATATTTCGATAATGCTGTGAGATTTCAAGAAGATTTCCCCAATGCTTATCTTGAGCTTGGAAAGGTAAATTATACCTTAAAACGCTATGAAAGGGCAAAGAATTACTTCTTGAATGCCATTACCCAAGATGAATCATTGACTGAAGCTCATTTTTACTATGCAATTACTTTGGAAAAAGAGAGAAGCTATAAGAAAAGTATTGAAGAGTTTCAATATGCCTTAAGAGATGATCAGCATAAGTTTGATTCATATGTACACCTTGGAATCATCTATATGGCCCTTTCCAATAAAAAACAGGCTTTTGATTTTTTTGAGAAGGCTCTTTCGTTTGGTACATCTGATGTTAAAAGTATAACAAAGGCAAAATATAAATATGCAAACTATCTTATTCAATCCGGTGATATTAACAAAGCCTTGAGATTATGGAAAGAGATAGCAGGACTTGATCCGTTATATTTGGATGTTAGGAGTAAGATTGAAATCTATGGTGAAATAAGTAAAAGTACAAATCTTACAAGGTTTATCACTGCTACTAAACAGGATTTTACACAAACAGCGAGGGAATTATGTTCAATTTTAAAGGTAAAGGTACAGAAGCGTATATCTGCAAAAAGGGATTTCATTGAGTTTATTGGAAGTTTTCGTATTGGAAGAGAGGATGTGAACTGTGTTGTGGATATAGCTCGATGGATTAATCAGGTGGGAGAAATCCCTTTAAGGGAGCTTTTGGAGAAAATGACTGATACAGGGGCATCAAAAGGCATATTTGTCACCTCTTCTAATTTCACACAAAAGGCAATTGATATTTCCAACATACGACCCCTTGAGATAATAGATAAAGAAAAGCTGGAAGAGATGCTCAGTAAGGTGTATTTGGGAAAAACATAAAGTTATAAAAAAATTTTTTTTCATTTGTAATTCTTCTTTTTTATGTTTATATTCAAAGGCTGATCAGACATTTTTAATATTAAGATATACTTAATTTAAATATATCTTTTTAGTGTAATTAGGATGGAAAACTGTATGGAAAAGCTTATTTTAAAAAGTATAGAGCAAAAGCTTATAGATAAGATGAATGAAATACTTGAGACAATAGAGGGTGAAGAGAGAAATGAAATAGAAGGCTTAGAAAGTGAAAACATTACGGGTGATATTGTTGATGAAGCAAATAGCGCATATGAGAAGCAAATTTATAGTAAACTCACTGAAAAGGAGCGGGAGAAGCTCAATGAAATTGACGAAGCATTAAAGAGGATTGAAGAGGGTGTATATGGAAAATGTATTGTATGTGGGAAGGAGATTGAAGAAAAGAGGCTTCTTGCAATCCCTGAGGCAAAAAAATGTATTGTATGTAAATCCGCTGAAGAAAGAAAAAGATTTTAATAAAACACTTCTATCTTTGGTGGAAGTATGGATATAAAGAAGGAATACTATAGATTAATTGAGGATACTATTGATTATCTGAAAACTGGATTTAGTAGTAGAGAAAGAGGCCCTTCCTTTGACACATTTGTGGGAGATGCAAAATCAAAAAAGGAAGGGATGAATAAACTGAATAAAGATATTAAGCGCTGTACTGAATGCGAGTTGCATAGGAGCAGAAAAAATGCTGTTCCTGGTGAAGGAAATATTGATGCTGATATAATCTTTATCGGTGAGGGCCCTGGTGAAGTAGAAGACAATAAGGGAAGGCCTTTTGTTGGGAAGGCGGGTCAGCTTCTCACCAGAATGCTTACTGCGATTAATCTGAAGCGCGAAGAAGTATATATTACCAATATCGTAAAGTGCAGACCTCCAAATAATAGAACCCCTCTTCCAGAGGAAGTAGAAACCTGTATACTCTATCTTAAAAGACAGATTGAGCTTATAAATCCACTTATTATATGCTGCCTTGGTGGACCCGCTGTTAAGGCACTAACGGGTTCTAACCTAGGTATTTCCAAGCTCAGAGGTACATTTCACCGATATCCAGGTACCGATGGAGGAATACCCCTAATAGCCACCTATCACCCGGCTGCAGTCTTACGCTTTCCGGAGAGGTATAAGAGGGCTGTCTGGAATGATCTCAAGATGCTGAGAGATTTTTATAAAGATATCAAAACTGATATTGAGTCTTGATAGATGTTTGCTGAAGTTGTTTTTAACAGACCCATTAAACCGCTCACCTATAAAATACCTCCTGAATATTCTGAAGTCTGTCCTGGTATGCGGGTTTTGGTAAACCTGAGGGGATCGTCTACAGTTGGGTTGATATATAAAATAAATACTACATCAGAACACTCAAATTTGAAACTGATTGAAAAGGTACTTGATAAAAAATCGCTTCTGAATGATGAGCTCTTTGAAGTTGCAAAATGGATCTCAAAATACTACCTCTGTTCCTTAGGAGAAGCTCTGTGGACCATAATTCCAAAGGGTTTTAAAAAGAGGGAGAAGGCGTTAACAATTTATGGGCAGCATACTGAAGAAAGCAGTAGTATAAAACTTACAGAAGAACAGCAGACTGTCTACCTTACCTTAAAAGATTCACTCGATGATGATAAAAATAAACATTTTTTATTATACGGGGTAACAGGCAGCGGTAAAACTGAAATCTATCTTCGTATCATTCATGATGTTTTGAAGCGCGGTAAAGGTGCTATTCTTCTCGTGCCAGAAATATCTCTCACTCCCCAGACTGTAAACTATTTTTCAAAGAGAGTAGGTGATCAGTTAGCAATTATTCATTCTCGACTTACAAAGGCAGAGAAGGTAAATGAATGGTACAGGATACTTTCAGGAGAAAAAAAGATTGTTATTGGAGCCCGTTCTGCAATATTTGCTCCGATTCGTGATATTGGAATAATCATCGTTGATGAGGAACATGAAACGAGCTATAAATCGGATGAAACCCCGAGATACAATGCAAAGAGTGTTGCATTTTTTCGGGTAAAAGGGAAACGTGCGCTGCTTATCCTTGGAAGTGCTACACCTTCAATAGAATCATTCCATCTTGCTAAATTGAAAAGGTTTACCCTGTTACAACTATCCAATCGAGTTTCGAATCAAAAGCTTCCATCCACATATATTACAGATTTAAGGAGAGTAAAAGGGGAACACTATATCTCTAATCCTCTCATAAAGGCAATTGAAAGACGGTTAAAATTGCAGGAGCAGGTAATTCTTTTTCTCAACAGAAGGGGGTTTTCTCCATATGTATACTGCTCGGGCTGCGGTTATGTTTTCAAATGTGAAAACTGTGATATAACTCTTACCTATCATAAAAAGAAGAGCAAGCTCATATGTCACTACTGCGACTATTCGGTAACACCACCTGAGGTGTGCCCAAAGTGTGGTTATGAAAGGATTGGTTATTCTGGATTTGGCACTGAAAAGATAGAAAGAGTTTTAAACGATTACTTTCCTGGTGCAGTTATTGTAAGAATGGATACTGATACTATCAAAAAGAGAACTTCTTTAACCAATATTCTATCAGCTTTTTCAAAAAAAGAGATCGATATCCTTATAGGAACTCAGATTGTTACCAAAGGTCTTCATTTTCCCTGTGTTACGCTTGTCGGTGTTTTAAATGCAGATATTCCTCTTAATTTTCCCGATTTTAGATCTGCTGAAAGGACATTCAATATTATTACTCAGGTTTCAGGGAGATCAGGAAGGAGCGAAAAGGGAGGAGATGTTATAATACAAACGTACAATCCTGTACACTATGCAATTCAGACTGCAAAGAATCAGGATTATGAGGAATTTTATACAAGGGAGATAAAATTCAGAGAGGCACTTCTATATCCTCCCTTTTGTCGAATTATCCGATTGGTATTCAGGGGAAGAGATTCAAAGAGCCTTTTTCTATATGCTGGTTTTGCTGTAGATTTTATACAGGAGAGAAAGGTAAAAGATATAACTATTTTGGGACCGACATTGTGCCCCATTTCTCGAATAAAAAGCAACTTCAGAGTGCATATCATCATTAAGTTGCAAGATATCAGACCTATGAGATCGATCTTAAAAGACTTGCAGGAGATAATGAGAAAGAAAAAAGACCTTTATATCGAAATTGATATAGATCCTCTATCGATGCTTTAGATTTTTCTTGTTTAGTAAAATGACAATAGTTATATTTTTGTCATGCCTGGTTTAGAAATAAAAAAATATCCAGATCCTGTGTTAAGAAAAGAAGCTGAGGAGGTATTAGAAATTGATGAGAGTATTCTTGATCTCATCAATAATATGTTTGAGATAATGGATGATGAAGGTGGAATAGGGCTTGCTGCACCTCAGATTGGAACCTCCAAAAAGATTATTGTGATTTCTCAAAATGAGAAAGGTTTTGAAAAATTCGCACTCATTAATCCTGTTATCGAGTTTTTTTCAGAAGAAAAGGATGTTATGGAGGAGGGTTGTCTGAGTCTACCTGGAATTAATGCGGATGTGGAGAGATCTTCAAATGTTATTGTAAAAGGGATTACCCGAAATGGACGAGTAGTTGAGGTTACTGCTTCGGGGATGCTTGCTCGGGTGCTCCAGCACGAAATAGATCATCTTAATGGTGTTTTGTTTATCGATAGGCTTAAAGGTGAGGATAAGAGAAGAATAGAAGAGGGTCTTGAAGACCTAAGGTCCTGAAGACTTTCAGTCTTGAGAACCTATGGTTCTAGGGACCTCCGGTCCTGAAGACTTTTAGTCTTCAGGATCTACGGTCCTGAGGATCTACGATCCTAGAGACTTTTAGTCTTGAGAACCTCCGGTTCTAGGGACCTCCGGTCCTGAGGATCTACGGTCCTGAGGATCTACGGTCCTGAGGATCTACGATCCTGAGGATCTACGATCCTAGAGACTTTTAGTCTTGAGAACCTATGGTTCTAGGGATCATGAAAGGCAATACACTGCGATAATTGATAAAAGTGAAGATGAAAGTGAATCCCATCGAAGTAATTATTTCCATCAAAAGTCACTAAATAATTTTTAAATATCTTGATTTTATACTAAATATGACCAGAACATGAAATATCCAAAGATTGCATTTTTCGGTACCCCACAATTAGCTCGTGCATGTCTTGCTGAACTCGTCAATTCATTTCAGGTAAAACTTGTTGTTACAAAAAGGGATAAGGCACGGGGACGGGGAAAGAGGATAAAAATAACTCCTGTTAAAGATTTGGCATTAAAGAAGAATATTGAGATCTACCAGCCCCAAAAGATTGAACAAGGTCTTATAGAAGCCCTTAGTCGTAATAGAATAGATCTTAATGTTGTTGTTGCCTTCGGGAAGATTCTCCCTGTGGAGGTTTTAGATTTTCCAAAATATGGGAGTGTAAATCTCCATGCATCACTTTTGCCCAAGTACAGGGGCCCATCACCAATACAGTCGGTTATTCTAAATGGAGAAAGAAGAACAGGTTTGACTCTTCAGAAAATGAATAAGGAAATGGATACGGGAGATATTCTTATTCAAAGAGAAATAGTTATTGAAAGGGATTATACTTCACAGGATCTCATGGAAAAGATAGTAGAACTCTCACCATCTTTTCTGATAAATGGCATAAAAGAATATGTTTCTGGAAAGATTAAACCGGAAAAGCAGAATGATGATGAAGCAACATACTGTTCAATGATAAAGAAAGAGGATGGTTTAATTGACTGGTCTGAAAAGGCTCTTGTAATTCTCAATATTATAAGAGCACACAATATCTGGCCGGTAGCATTTACCTATCTGGATGGAAAGATGCTGAAGATTTATAATGCCAGAATGTCGCCAATGGCAGATGGCATTCATGCCCATTATGGAGAGGTTGTGGAGGCAAGTTCTATAAACGGCATTGTTATAAAAACTGGAGAAGGAATGATAAATATTTTAGATTTACAATTAGAAAATAGAAAGCGGATGAGTTATCAGGAGTTTGTTAATGGCTTCAGAAACCTTAAAGGGAAAGTTCTGGGTTATATTTGACCATGTTACATTAGTTTACAAGAAATCATAAATAAAGTTATATATTGAATATTATACTGAGGATTGATATAATTGGTTTTCTGTCTAGTTTTAATAAAATAGAAAATAATTAATGAATTGATATTAATAATATAGCAATGCCTGACAACCTTCGGTTGTAGGAAACTTATCGTATAATACTGTATAATACTATTGAAGAAATAAAAATTTTTATATAAAACAGTAATTTGTTTAATCAAAACAGTAAACTTGAAGTTCGCCCTAATAGGCTGATTGTCTATTTTTAAAAAGATAGAAACAGATTAGTTCAGGGGTATGATATAAGTATTCAATAATAAAAACTCTTGTTACTGAAGGACTGATTTTAATCCGCAACGATTAATTAGGTTCTTCAAACGTAACAAGTTTTTGAACTTGGCAAGTTCTTGGTGGCTTCATTATATATATAATAAACTGATTTATAAAATGCAGTTTCTAATTACATAAGATTCATTCGAATTGATTACCAAGAACTAATTGACAAACTATTATTAAAGAAGAGTAAAAAATGGCTTTAAACAGTAAATCAGGCCTCAGGTCTTTTTTTCGGATATTTAATAGCTATAGAGGCATAAATTCGAAGCTTATTGTTAGAAATATTATCATACTCTTAATTATTTTCATCATCGTATTCTTTCTTGTATCCTTTACCACATTCTGGTTTGTAAGAAAAGGTCCTCCAGAAGTGACTGTACCTAAAATTACAGGAAAGGATCTTATCGAAGGTCTCATTATATTACAGAAAAAAAACCTGAGGGCGATTATTGATCCGAGATATTTTAGCGATGAGACAAAGAATATTATTGTCGAACAGATCCCGAAGGCAGGGAGCATTGTGAGGGAAAGAAAAGATATAAAGCTAATAGTGAGCAAAGGGCCCATTATATCGATTGTTGAGGATTATACTGGTAAAACAATTACATTTGTACAAAATAGGCTCCAGGAAATATTTTCCTTCCAGGGAAAAACAATTAAGATTGGAAATATTACCTATGTAGTTTCTGAATACCCTCATGGAACCATAGTGGGGCAGTTTCCCGCTCCCAATACCCCTATTACAAATGTGGATAAAATAGATCTGGTTATCAGTAAAGGAAAGGAGATCCTGGCTTTTGAACTAATGGATTATACAGGAGAAAATGTTGGCGAAGTTATGCAGTTGCTTGCATTAAGGGGAGTTCTTGTTCATATTATAACTGAAGAGATTATAGATCCATCCCAGAACGGAATTATTATATCACAAGAGCCGCCGGAGGGAACAATTGTCAAAAGAAATGATTCTGTTACCTTCCATGTGGGTTATCTCCCCTCTGAGGAAGAAAGGGATAAGCTCTATGCTCGGGTTTTGAATTTTGATGTTCCCGCTTTTATAGATCAGGCTCGGGTACGTATCATTGTGCAGGATAGAATTGGTGAAAGAGAAATTTACAACGCAGAAAATAAAAGTGGAGACAGCATCTCAATTCCCTTTAAGAGTTATTCGAATACCACTGTATATATCTATGTTGATGATGGTATGTATGAAGTTCGAAAGATGGAATAGTTTCAGAATTCGATTTACCCTACCTATTAAGCCTCTCTATGGAGCGGTCGATCTGCCTTGCGATAAGGTTCAAGAGCATGCTTAAATATCCATATGCGCTTTTACTATTATTAAAGAGAGACAGGGCTATGGGAACACTGTTCTGAAGAAAAGGGTAGCTTCTAACAAATTTTTGTATAAAATTGTCTGTTTCTGATGCACTTTTTATCCTCTCAAGTGCACTTATTAGATCCTCCTTCAGGCCTATCAGAAAATTCAATGCTTTTATCTCTGTGAGTTTTTCTGTGGAGACTGGACAAACCTCCTCCTTTTTGATATTGAAGAGATTTTCATTAATAATTTTCTCCAGGCTGATATGTTCTAGACCTGGAATTCTCGCTCCATCCGCTGTTATATTGTATACCCTCTTTAGATACTCTCTTCTTTCACTAAACCAGTTCAGATAATTGTTGAATACAAAGTCTGAGAGTACACTCTTACCATGTATTCCATGAACAGACATTAACCTTCTAATCCTGATTTTTTTTAGAATAGAGGTCTGTAAGGGATTAAGCCTGTTGGATTGCCCCAAGCATATCGTATAAGGGGAAGATGAATTGACATGGGTTTTGTAGTCTGTGTAAGAGAAGTCAAGTCCTGTTACAAGTATCGGATATGCTCCAAGCCAAAGAGCAAGCTCAATTGCTGTCGTAGATACTGAACCTCCGCATTCGAGCCACCCTATATTCCCATAATAGTTTTGCAATCTCGCGATAAGGGGATGGCTTTGTCTGTATATATTACCGTAATGTGCAGCATAAAGAGCGGTACTGCTAAAATAAAGGGGCCCTTTCCAGTGCTTGAGTATCTTTGGGTATACAACCATATCTGCTATAAGTTTAGATTTTTGAGGAAGGTTATTCCTGGTAAAAATAGAGTGAAAATCAAGGATATTGAAGAACTGGGCATCTAGAGTCACAGTAAAATCTGGTTCTATACCGCTTTTTAAAAGAGGTTCTAGGCTTGTGTCAACTGCAATAAGATAGAGATTATGGGAAAGCTCTTTTATCATTTCAAGCTGCTTGAACAGTGAAGGGCCTGCACCTATAACAAGAGCAGGTTTATTTTTAAGTATATCTTTTAATGCATAGATCGATCTTTTATTGATAAGCCAGGGAATATTTTCGATAATGTTTTTCATCCACAGGCTTTCAAATGCAAACTTCGTTAAAAGATCCGAAATTTTTACAGATAGAGTACCTTTAAAAAGGCCTTCAATTTCATTATAATAATCTTTAAATAGTGAAAAATCCCCCCGAAGCTTTATTATCCTGTAACCCTTGAAAGAGAGTGGGCTGAGACTGTTGAAATATTCTGTTATTTTTTTAGGGTCTGCTTCTATAAAGAGATGTACGTCTTTTAAAAAAGATATATCTCTACTCTTTACCAGTAGGAGAAATGCTTTAATGCTTTTTTCTATACATATTATTGTAATTTTTTTAATACTATCCCTGTACAGCTCTTTAAATTTCTCAATATGATATCCTAGCCCGATTCCCATAAATATAAAGATATACCCTTCGTTTATTGATAGATTCTTCACAAGATTGAGGGCTTCCTTTTCTGGGTTATGTACAGAATGAAATGGTCGTTTATGGAAAAGAATATTAGGCATTTTCGAAGGGGTGAGAATGAATGGCTTTGAGCTTTTAGTCTGAATAAGCCTTTCATGTATGGCCGGAAAATTCTTGGATAAGAAGGAGAAATTTTTATCGATGATTTTTTTCATTATTTTTTGTAGGTAAAATCATACTAATGGAGGAGAGAAAATTCTATCACAAAAAGATACTTTCAATAAAAAAAGCCATAAGGTTAAACTACCAATTTTTTTGTTTGAAAAATTGGTTAAAATTATCAACAATATTTGAATTCTTTAATTTATGTATGTACCAGTCATTGAAAAGAAAGTTCTCCTTTAAGGTTCTGTAATACTTTTCAATATTACCCTTCATCTTATCATAATTCTCCTGATCAAACTTCTTTTCATCAATAACCTTAAATATAATCTCACCATCTGGGGTTTTTATAGGGCCACCTATCTGTCCTACCTTTATGGAAAATACCAGCTCCAAAAGAGATTTATTGTTCATAAGCTCATATAGGGGGAGGGTTTGTTCTTCGTTTAAAATATACTCATTACTCAGCGTTATGTAATTGGTTGTTGTAGCTGTTAAGTTGTTTGTTAATAGTGTTTCTTTAAATAGCTGTGGCTCTTTACTCGCTACTTCTATAATCTCTTTTGACTTCAGAGAGGTTTTTTTCTCAATTTCCTCTCTATTTGTATTTACATACTCTCTCTTGACCCTGGGTAGAGCTTCATTAAAAGGTTCAACCTTTACTGAATCAATAGCTTTAAGAATGTGGAATCCAAATATTGTTTTTACAACAGCGCTTATTTCACCCTTTTTTAGTTTAAAGGCAGCCTCAGAAAACTCGGGAACCATATCTTTTCTATAAAACCAGCCCAGATCTCCTCCCTTTTCATTTGTGGTATCCTCAGACTCTCTTTTGGCGATTTCCTCGAAGTTATCTGGATCCGATTGAACCTCCTTTAAAACCTCTTTTGCCTTATCCTCATTATCTTTAATAAGGATATGTGCTACATGAGCTTTTTCAAATAGCTTAGGGTTTTCATCATAGAACGCCTTTAGATTCTCTTCGGGAAGATCATCGTACCTCAGGAGAACGTATTCTATCTTTTTCCCGTAATCAGCAAGCTGAAAGAAAGCCTTTACCTCAACATCTGAGACCCTTACAGTTCTAAAATATTCATCGTAAAAAAGATTTATCAGTATCTGCTCTTCTTCACTTTCAAAGATTCTCTGTTTGTCTGATTCAGGAGTGTTGTTATACCTTTCTTCATCGAATCTGGCATTGGGAGATGCATAATAGCCCTTTTTTATGATAGATGATAGAACTGTATCCTTACTTACTTTTATTCCCTCCTTTTTTATATACTGGAGGATAAGAGTTCTCTGAATTACGACATCTAAGGCCCTTCTCATAATCTGACGGTTTTGTTCCTCTGTTATACCTTTCTCTTTATTTTTCTGTCTCTCTTCTTCATAATACTGTCTGTAGAGGTTTGCAAGAAGAGAATCGCTACTCATAGAGATTGGCTCCCTATTGACGATTGCTATACTGGAAGCCCTGCCTCTGTTTGGTGCTCTACTTAATGCAAAACTTCCGACAAAGGCTATTGCAACAACAACTATTATGATCGTAGCAAGGATTTTTTTTAGCTCAACTTTCTTCTTCTTAGCAGCCATGAACTTCCTCTTGAAGATAAGCTAATAACCAATAATATCCTTGTCAATGGAAAAGTAGGAATGGGAAAAAGCATACTTATATGTATACAATAAGTATATATACTTTTATATTAAAACCATAGGCAGATATATTTGGACTGAATATTTCTTATTGGAGATGGTCATGAAAAGTATTGCTATTATTGGAGCACAGTGGGGTGATGAGGGAAAAGGTAAGATTGTACACCTTTTATCGGGAAAGTCAGACGTTATCTGCAGGTACCAGGGAGGAAATAATGCAGGGCATACTGTGGTAACAAAAGGGAAAAAGTATGTTTTTCACTTGATTCCTTCTGGCATATTGAAAAAAGATAAGATATGCATAATCGGAAATGGACTGGTTATCAATCCCTATGCTCTCAGGGATGAGGTTAATATGCTAACAGAATCTGGAGTAAGTTGTGAATCGCGGCTATTCGTTTCTGAAAGAGCAAGTCTCATTATGCCTTATCATATCGAGCTGGATCATGCCTATGAAGAGGCTCTTGGGATTGGAACTACCAGGAGGGGGATTGGGCCTTCATATTCCTTCAAGTATGCCCGGATTGGCCTTCGCCCATGCGATTTAAATGAAAAGGAGTATATAGACAGAATGGTAAGCAATGCACTTGAAGAAGTGAATACAACTCTTGTCAAGCGGTTTAAAAGAAGGCCCCTTGAGAAATCTGAGATAATGAAGAAGATAGCAGAGTATATTGATATTTTAAAGCCATATATAGCAAATACATCGAAACTACTCAATAAATATATAAAAGAAGAGAAAAAGATAATTTTCGAAGGAGCACAGGGTGTACTCCTGGATGTGGATTTTGGAACCTATCCTTTTGTTACCTCTTCCAATCCCTCAGCAGGCGGTATATTGACAGGTCTCGGTGTGAGCCCAAAATCAATCAGACAGATCCTGGGGGTTTTGAAGGCTTATACAACAAGGGTGGGAGCAGGACCTTTTCCAACGGAGCTTGAGGATGAAACGGGAAAATATATTAGAAAGAGAGGCGGTGAATTTGGCGCATCTACCGGCAGGCCGAGACGATGCGGGTGGTTCGATGCTGTCTGTGTGAAGCATGCTATTATGGTTTCAGGTATCGAAAAACTTGCAATGACAAAGTTCGATGTGCTGGACGGTATGGAAACAATCAAGGTTTGCACAAGATATCGAATAGATGGGAAGGAAATCGATGATTTTCCTGCAAATGTTGATGTTCTACGAAGGGCTGTACCAGTATACGAGGAGTTTGGAGGATGGGAAAAAACATCAAATATAAAAAAGTATAAAGAGCTTCCAAAGGCTGCATGTGATTATATAAAGGCTCTTGAAGAATTATTGCGTTTGAAGATAGCTATTGTTTCTACAGGTCCTGATGAGCAGGACACTATATTCAGAGAGAGGCTGGACATTGATTAGAATTAGTACCTAATAGTGATTTTCTTACCTTTAGCGCTTTCCTCACAAAGTGAGAAAAGCGCTAACTCTCCGAAGGAGAGTCAATCCCCTATCTTGATATTCAAAGTATTTTGTAAAGAATGGGGGTTTAGGGCAAAAATTTTTTTCCCCATTGAGGCCGAAGGCCTCAATTTGAGCGAAAGCGACGTGAGGCCGAAGGCCTTAATTTGAGTGAAAGCGACGTGAGGCCGAA
>CAYRKG010000023.1:0-57771 GCA_964424795.1 uncultured Spirochaetota bacterium | reverse complement strand
CTTGTTTTAACAAACATAGATTAAAACGCAGAACATGATGCCCCGAAGAGGTGTTGTGAGCTATACAAAATCGACGAAATGCAGGTTTTGAAAAAGTAAAAAATCGCCAAAAGCTCATTTCCCAGTTCTCTAAAAAATGTCTAATTTTAATCCTGTTAAAAACAATTATTAAATTCTTCAGACTATATCAATCTTAAGTATCAATACCCCACCATTCAGAATTAAAGATTAGTTTTTTAATCATGGTTCATATCTTCTGTAAAAACTGTGCCTTTTAACTTAGAACGAGTGCCTTACATGATGTAAGAGTGGTGACGCTATAAGCCATCAGCTTGATCCAGAGACTGTGTAAAAACCAGAAAAAATTAGTCTCTTTTTTGAATTAATCTTCATTTGGTATCAACATATTAAAAACTAAATTCTGATAGATTCAGACTATCAACATAAGCATCAATAAAGCGAACCGGATTATCCCCATCAATGTAATCTTCAATAATTTCTGGAAAGAGTAAGATCTGATTTCGACTAATTCCTTTTATAGCCAATAAAATCTCCTATATTCTTCTTGACTTAAGTTAGAGAAAATTTGCACTATATCAAAGAGTTATCACAAAGTCTCTCGCTCCAGCCGACCGCTCAACCGCTGCGCAGTCTCGCGTCGGCTGAGCTTTGACGTTATTCGTAATTTAAAGCATTTTGAATTTATATAGAGGACTTAAAATTAGTAATTATATTTTAATGAAACTATTGGAATCTGCTCCAGACAGATATGATACGGGTATTCGTATTCTCACATGTGGGAAATTGGATAAAGCTTACGATATTTTAACCTCTCATATAAAAGGGAAACAAAGTGTCCTTGATATTGGTTGTGGGACTGGAGCATTGACATTGAGGGCTGCTCAAAAAGGCGCAAAGGTAAAAGGAATTGATGTCAATTCCCAAATGCTAGAAATCGCGAAAAAACGCATAGTAGAAGCAAAGCTTGAGCAAAGTATAGAGTTATGTGAGATGGGAGTTGCTGAACTTGGAGGCGAAGAGGCAGCAAGCTATGATGTTGTGATGAGTGGTCTTTGTTTTTCTGAATTAAGTGAGGATGAATTGATTTATACTCTGAAAGAAGTAAAAAGAATGCTGAAGCCGGGAGGCATTTTGTTCATTGCGGATGAGGTAATGCCCCAAAGCATTCTAAAGAGGATTCTTCATCGGTTGATGAGATTTCCCCTTGTGATTATTACTTACCTTATCACCCAAACTACTACTCATGCAGTAAAGAGTTTACCAAAAAAGGTAGAAGAAGCTGGCATGATAATAGAATCCATCAAATTGAGTAGAATAGAAAATTTCATCGAATTAGTAGCAAGAAAAGATAAAAAAGGGACAAAGTGAATTTGTTCAATTACACTGTTGTGAATATTATTGAAACCCTGCTGCGAGTTATCCCTTTTCCCTGTAAAACAGGCCTGATTAAAATAGGAAATCCAGGTAGGAATTCGCCTGTTTTTATGACGTGCAATTATCATTTGACTGTACAAAGAGTTAAAAGGGCGTTGAAAGGAATAGATTGTTTTCTCCTTGTTACGAATAGCAGAGGTTATAATGTATGGTGTGGTTCCACAGGCGGGCATTTTACAAATCATAATACTATTTCTATCTTAAAGACCAGTGGGATAGAAGAGCTTGTGAACCATAGAAATGTGATATTGCCTCAGCTCGCTGCTACAGGTATTGAATCGAGAATCATTACGAAAAAAACAGGATGGAAGGTTATCTGGGGGCCGGTTTATGCGGAAGATATACCTGCTTTCATAGAAAACAAGTTCAAGAAAACTCCAGAAATGCGTGAAGTTAAATTCCCTTTAATACAGCGAATAGAGATGGCTGCTATGTGGGCATTTCCATTTTCAATTATCGCCTCCGTTATAATAATTCCTTGCTGGCGTGAGATGCTCTTGCCATTAAATGCTCTTATTTGGGGTTTGCCAATTTTAGTCTTTGTGTCCTTCCCTCTTTATTCCAAATGGCTTAATCCAAAGAAAAAAGGGACCGGTTTTAGTAAGTATACTGTTATCTTTGATTTCGGACGTATACCATTTTTCCTTTGGGCAATTTTTCTATTTTGTCTTGTTATCTGGAGTGTTTTTGTACACACTTTTACGTGGGGATTTGTTTTCCGTTGGGGATTTGCTTCTTTTGTTATCCTTCTCTTTATAAGTAGTGATTTAATGGGTAGCACCCCAGTTTATAAGAGCGGTTTGCATGAAGATAGGTTTCTTAAAGTCATTCTCGAGGAAGAAAAATGCAAAGGCGCTGGCTTCTGTGAGCTGGTTTGTCCACGTAATTGCTATGAGGTAGATAGAAATCGGCATATTGCTACGATGCCCAGGTTAGACAAGTGTGTGCAATGCGGTGCTTGCATCGTTCAATGTCCGTTCGATGCTTTGTATTTTGAGAGTCCGAAAGGCATAATAATATATCCAGAAACCATCAGGAAGTTTAAACTAAATCTTATAGGCAAACGATTTAAGGAAAAGAAAGAAAAGAAATAGAACTGTTTTTTGCATAACGACCAGGCTCACCTGAATCTATGGAGCGTAGCGGAATAACAGTTAGGTAAAGCGCCTTGTTGGTATTTATTGTGTCCAAATCTTCCCCTCATATAGTAAATCAGGGACTTCTATATTGGCCAACTTAACCTGTGGATGGTACTTTACCATAGTACCTTTCGAGTATCCCGAAACAATAAATGTAAACGATGTCAGGTAAATAGGTGTGAACGATCAGGCTAGAGAAACTGCACGTCTATCCGAAACCGAACGCCGGTCATGATGTCTTCTATCCACACCCCTCCGTCTGTCGGAACCGACCCGTATATCAAAATCAACATCTACAAATGCGAGCCTTCTTTCGAGACCGTTCCGTCTGTCGGAACCTGACCTCCTGTCACGGCCACTCCGGCGACTGCCTACGCTTCTACGTTCAGCTATTATAATCACTTCCTTTTTTTGTTTTCCGTACTGTACAGTACATTAACTCGAAATTTATATTTTTGCAATATGAAAATAACATTGATGTGCGGAATTTCTTTATTCCGAAAAAATTTTGCTCAATTTTCAATTACCGCATCGTGAGAAATACAAGGGTAATCGACCGCCCCTGTTCCCTGTCTCTAATCAACAGTTTTATCTCGCCTTTTTTAAGTTCCTTGTGGACGAGATTAAAAAACTGACTCGCACTGTATACAGGGTCCGCGCCAACCCGTATGATAATATCACCGCAGTTCAACCCTGCATAGTGAGCGGGTTTTCCCGGAACAACCTTCCTGATTATCACGCCGGTACGTTCCACTTCCTGCTTTCCCGAATCTATCGTCTGGGTAATCTCCTCCACTGCGATCCCGAGCGTTTCAATCGATAAAATGCGAGCCTTTTTAAATACCATGATCCTTCAGGTTCCCCTTTCTTTTACATACAGCAGACTTGTTTCCATCCGCCGAACACACAACACTGATCTTTAATTAACCTACTGTACAAACCTTTCGGTTATATTACGCAAACATTACAATTCTGAAATGTTCCAAAACAGGGCGAGGTACCGATATTGATGAGAATATTTAATATAGTAAACGCTACAAAAACGAATAAACTATGGACTTATCTGCATATTATAAGAAATTTATTGAATTTTTTTGAAAAATTAACTATATTATGCTAAAAATAATCATATAATGACTAATAATAGAAAATACTATGCATTTCGCTGAACCTGGAATACTGCTCATACTCGGCATCGCCGTATCAGGTGGAATACTGAGTGCCGTTATAGTCAAGCGATTGAGTATTCCACAGGTATTGGGATACCTCGTCATGGGAATCATCATCGGTCAGAGCGGATTTAAACTGGTTACAAAGACCGACATCGCTACCCTGGCTCCCCTGAATTTTTTCGCCCTCGGTGTGATCGGTTTTCTTGTTGGGAGTGAAATACGTTTTGAGACGTTCAAGAAGTACGGCAGGCAGTTCTCCTCCATTCTCCTCGCAGAAGGGCTTTCTGCATTTATCCTGGTCAGTGTACCCATATCTGTTTTAATGTATTTTCTGTTTAAAGACCTCACCTCAGCAGTCGCGGCAGGCATTGTATTCGGCGCCATTGCTTCAGCCACCGATCCTGCATCGACCATCAACGTGCTCTGGGAATACCGCTCAGCCGGTGTACTGACCACCACATTGATAGCAATCGTTGCTCTCGATGATGCGCTGGCAATGACCCTGTATGGACTCGGGACAAGCGTAGCACAGATGCTTACTGGAACAGATGTATCAATTGCAACACAGGCTTTTCAGGTGATTATCGATCTCGGGGGATCACTTGCCCTTGGATTCGCAACAGGTATGGTCCTGGACTATCTGCTTCATCACTCAAACACCCGTGAATACATGCTTTCTCTTGCCATAGGTATTTTGCTTCTGGACATCGGAATAGCAGTCATGTTTCGCATGGATGTCATTCTCGCTTCTATGGTAGCAGGTATAACGCTGAGTAATCGAGCGCCACGACGAAGCAGTGAGTTTCTCGGTATAATGAAAAGTTTTGCAACTCCAATCTATATACTATTTTTCGTTCTCGTCGGAGCGCGCCTCGGCATTGCTTCGATGCCGCTCTGGCTCTGGTTAATAATCGGGATATACATACTCGGCAGAAGCGCAGGAAAGACTGCTGGTGCCTTTATCGGTGCACGGTTTTCAAAAGCAGACAGGATAGTCCAGACAAATACCGGACTCGGCCTGTTCGCCCAGGGAGGGGTCGCCGTGGGACTCTCCATAATGGCAAGCGAGCATCTGCACGATATAAGCCTTTCAGGTGATCTTTCGCTCGGAGACGCTATAATCTTCGGCATCACTGCAACAACCTTTATCGTACAGATTGCAGGCCCACCACTTGTCAAAGTCGCAATCAAACGGGCGGGCGAAATAGGAAAGAAGATAACCGAAGAGGATGTCATTGCAAAATGGACAGTCGAAGATGTAGTGGACAGAGATATCTCCTCTATAGCCGAGAATGCTCCTGTATCCGTTATCTTCTCGAAAATTCCCGATGCGAGACACAATTTTTTTCCTGTTGTAGGAAAAGACGGAAAGACAGTCGGTCTTATCACCTTCGAGGAACTTAAGGATATTGTACTCGATCAGTCGAGCTGGGAATGGCTCGTGGCCTCTGATGTGATGATCCTGGTAAGAGATTATCTGTACCTCTCGACACCGCTCACTGATGCCTTGAGATCCATAAAACAGCTCGGCATCGAACAGGCACCTGTTTTCGAGAGCAAGGAATCATTGAAACCTGCCGGTATTCTCGACACGAGGAGGGTAAAACAGAAGATACGACAGTATATCGTTGAAAAAGGTGCTGTTGAAACTTAGGTCCAAACAGATACATCTATCACCTGACCCATAACTCCAACGGTGAGCTGTATACACTCAAGGTTCTGTGATTCCAGGGTTGCTTTGCAGGAGCACACTCGCTATCTGGATATAGGCTGTCAGGATAATACCGGCAAACAGGATTCTGACACCTGCAAGAGAAGGAGTACCAAGATGGCTGAAAATGAAATAATGACTATTGAAGAAGTAGCAGACTACCTGCGTGTTTCGGAACGGACGGTTTACGAATGGGCCAAAAAGGGAGAGATCCCCTGCGGCAAGATCGGAACATCCTGGCGTTTTAAACGGTCGGAAATTCAGAAGTGGGTAGACCGGCGTCTCGGCCGCACACATGTATCAACTCCGCCGCCTTCCGTATCACTCTCTCGTGTGCTCGACCGTAGACGCTGTATAATACTGAAAAGTACCACAAAAACTGATGTCCTCAATGAATTAGTCGATGTGCTCGCGACTGCTCCACAGATATCGAACAAGGAGGAACTTGCAGAGGCAATATTCAATCGCGAAGAGCTCATGAGTACGGGAATTGGTCTCGGAATCGGACTGCCGCACGTGCGACTCGCCTCGGTATCCGATATAGTCATGGCATTCGGAGTGAGCAAAAAACCGATTGCCGATTACGAATCTCTTGACGGCAAACCGGTTCATATCACAGCCATGATTGCAGCCGGGCAGAATCAGCATGCGGAACATATCAGACTTCTAGCACACATAAGCAACCGGTTGAAAGACCCCGAGACACGCCAGGCCCTCATCGATGAGCCTGATACAAATGAGATATACAGAATATTGACGGAATAGCGGCATGCCGGATATACTGGTTGAAAGGATACCGATAATTAAAGCCTGAAAATCGTAAATTGACTGTGCCTCCCATATTCAAAAACAAGTCTAATAGGAGAAGAAGCACAAAGCAAGATAATATATATTATTGTACTTGCTCATTAACTAGAAATCATGTTCAACTATTCCCAATGTGCAGGTTAGTGAAAAAACGTTAAATCAAATGTTCCCGTTGAGAGAATCCGGAATATATCCATGATTTACCTAAAACATTTCTGTAATAACTGTTTAAACTGTACTGAATACAAATATTGAAATCGGTTTTGGGTTTTTCTTCTCTTTGGGCTAATGAGGGGATAGAAATCCCAAAATGAAGTTTATGATTCGTATTGTATTTATATAGCAGGTAGTAATATTGTAAACGCAGTGCCTTCACCTGGTTTACTTTTTACGTCGATATTGCCATTATGAATATCTGTGATAGATTTGACGATACTTAATCCAAGCCCAGTACTTGGTTCTTTAATTTTTCCGGTTCTGTCAATATGAAAAAAGCGGTCAAAAATTTTGGGAAGATCTTCTTCTAAAATCCCCACTCCAGTATCAGAAACCGTAATTATTACCTTTTTCTCTTCCGCTGTTGCAGCAATATGTATTCTTCCCTTCTGATCTGTGAATTTGATCGAATTATCGATTAAGTTTAGAAATAATCTGCGTAAATGTAACTTATCGCCACTTATGATAAGCTTATCCTGCTTTATATCAATATCCACAGTTATATCTTTTCGAAAAGCCAGGATTTTGGCCTGTTCATATATCTCCTTTAACAGTTCAATTAAATTAAGCTGCTCAAAACTGAAAGCTTTTGAGGGAAAGTCCAGTCTTGTCAAAAGCAAAAGATTTTCGATAACCCTAAGCATTCTTTCTGTTTCTTCCATTATAAGTCTTATAGTTTTTATATATTCTTCTCTGTCTCTTTCTCTTCTAAGGGTAATGTCTGATTCTCCCTTTATTATTGTGAGGGGCGTCTTTAATTCGTGAGCTACCTGGGAGCTGAATTCCGATATATATTTAAAAGATGTTTCGAGGCGAGAGATCATATTATTGAAGGCATCAACCAAATATTTCATTTCTTCGTCAATTCGATCACCATTTACACGAGCGCTTAGATTTTCATTTGTAATTTTACTTGCCGTTCTTGTAATTTCATATACAGGCTTTAATAGTTTTGTAATAAACATTTTTCCGAATAAACTCGAGATTAGAAGAATGATTGGAATACTCATTAAAATATGGATCAATCTGTTTTTCAATAAATGAATGGCAGGTCTTAATGAGGTTCCAACTTGAATTATATAAAATGTATCATTTATGAAAGAATAAGGGATACTTATTGCTCTAATATTCTTATTATACAGCTTCGTGCTTTTATAGATAGGAGTGCCCTCTTTAATTTCTTCGATCATATTCGAGTTTAGATATATTATAAAACTTTGTAAATTGTTTGATTTTACAAGGGATTCACCCTTCTCATTTAAGAAATCTATATAATCTTCCTTCAGGTTTAGTAAATCCACTTTTTGCAGCCACTGCTGTTGAAATAATCCAATTTCGTCAGGATCTGGAAAATCCTCAAGAACAATAACTTTTTTTATACTTGATATAAAATCTTCTGATTTAGCTTTTATCCCATCCCTATACATATCTATTGCATTAGCAATCTCTTTTGCTTTTATATGTAATTCATTATCTATTTCATCGTAGAGTGTGATATAAAGGCTGAAATAGATGTATATGCTGTATATGATTAAAATAACCCCCAATAGGGCGACAAAAAGCACGCGAATCTTAAACTTAATGGATTTTATTTTCATTGCTGCTATTGCTTTAAAATATACCCGATACCGCGCACAGTATGAATAAGCTGCTTTTGGAAGTCTTTATCAATCTTGTTTCGTAGATAATTAACATAGACATCGATAACATTGGTAAAACTATCAAAGCTCTCATTCCATACATGCTCAGAGATCATGGTCCTGGTTACAATTTGATTGGCATTCAGCATCAGATACTCTAGAAGAGAGTATTCAGTCATCGTGAGCGCAATCTCTTTTCCTCCACGTTCTACCTTATGGTTAAGCTGATTTAATTCCAAATCGGCAACTTTGAGAACGGTTGTTATATTTTGATTTTTCCTGCGGAGCAGGGCACGCACCCTGGCTAAAAGTTCTTCAAAGGCGAAAGGTTTTGTTAAATAATCATCTGCACCGGAATCAAGACCCAAGACCTTGTCCTGCACTCCATCTTTTACCGTAAGCATAAGTACAGGGACATTAATCTTCTTTCCCCTTAACTCTTTGCATATTGAGATGCCATCTTTTATAGGGAGAACTATATCGAGAATTATCAGATCATATTCATTCACTTCTGCCATATATATGCCGTTTTCACCATCATAAGCCACGTCGACTGCATAATATTCTTCCTTTAAACCACGTTCTATAAAGTTTGCTACTTTTTTTTCATCTTCGATCAATAAAATTCGCATTTTATTCAGTAAATTTTTCCTAGTGTAGAGATATTCTCCAGTTATATAGATGTTACCATCTTCAAAGAATAGTGAAAATTTATTTTATTGTTTATCATATAATATATTATTTATTTTCTCTAGCAGGATATCTAAGTTATGAGATTTGTCAAAATAATCTGCTGCATCAGGAATCATCATTCTCTGAATTTCTATAGGGTAAACGCTTGCGACAAGTATCTTGCTTTTTATTCTCATGAACTGTAGGATTTCGTATAATATATTTCCTTCTATTTCAGGCATTCTGATATCCAGTATTATCAGGTCAATATTGTTGCTTGTTACTATTTCATATGCATCCGAAACATTGGAGGATTCATAGACAGAGTAACCCTCGTCTTTGAGCAGTTTGATATAAATATTTCGTATTTTATCCTCATCCTCAACTACAAGAATATTTTTAATGCCGATTTTTCGCTCGGGCATATGTAAAATCCTCACTTTATTGTATCGGTGTATGAATAAATTAAAACTCAAAACGCATTAATTTCACTTTCTCCTTCTTTGTCCTAGAAGTATAATATCACGTAAGGCCTCTCTGTCTTTTGCCTCCATCCACCTCTTTTCAAAATCGGGCTCCTGGACAATCTGAGCAATGGCTGCAAGACTTATAAGATGGAAGTTACGTTCATCTCTTGTCCCCAAAAGTACAAATACAGCATGAACATTCGGAAACTCTTTGGAAAATACTATTCCCTGCCTGCTCCGTGCAATCAATATAGCAAAGATATGTTCTCCATCGATTATTATATGAGGAACAGCCAAAAAGGGGTTTATGGCAGTGCTGCTTTCTCTTTCCCTTTTTTTTAGAAGTTCCAGGAGAACCTCCTCTTTCATTCCTACTTTATAAGACATTTCACCTGCTACCAACTTAAAAACCTCTTCTGCCGACAGCTTTTTATCTATGTCGATAACCGATCCATTTTCAATAACTTCATCAAACCTGTCCTTTGTAATATTATCCCGTTCTCTGATAATTTCTCTGAGCTCTGCCTCCAATGAACGGTTTGTGAGTTCCTTTGCTGTGATAGATTCTATTAAATGAAGTAATGCATATTCTTTATACCCGCGCATCCGTCCGTAAAACCAGTAAACAAAAACTCCTCCCAAAATCAGTATGAGACTTATCAAAAGAGCTTCCTTTCCCATCTCAAAAATAAGAAGAATGAGTCCGATTATCCCGGCAACCTGCATCCATGGATACAGAGGTGCACGGAATTTTGGCCTGTAGTTCTGCAGGCGGCTTTCTCTTAGAATTATGATTGATAAACAAGAGAGAATATTCATAAGAATTAGGACCGTAGATGCTGCTTCTACCAGTATCTCTAATCTTAAAAAAAGAGTAACAAGGATAAAAAAACCTGTGAGAATAAGTGCATTATGTGGTGTTCCGAATTTTTTATGAATCTTTTCAAATTTTTTAGGGAACAGGTTGTCACGGCTTAATGGTACAAGTGACCTCGCTGCTGTCATTATTCCTGCATTGGCAGTTGAAAGAAAGGCAAAAATAGCTGCAATACTTAAAGCAATTACTCCATTTGATCCTAAAAAAATACCGGCGCCATCAGATATAGGTGTTAGAGATCCTCTTAATTTGGAAGCCGGCAGTACACCTGTGGTAACAAAAACCATCAGCACATATAGCATTCCAACTACAACAAGTGAAAGTATCATTCCTAAAGGAATATTTTTACCAGGATTCTTGATCTCCTCTGCAATACTTGCAATTTTCAAAAGCCCTGCATAGGACACAAATACAAAACCGGATGTGGAAAGGATTGCTCCCATCCCGTAGGGCGAAAAAGGGACAAGATTTTGATGCTTTACAGCCGGTATTCCTCGAATAACATAGAAAAACATAAGCCCCATTAATCCAATAACAAGTATGACCTGTATTCTACTTGCTTGTTTCACTCCAATTATGTTGATCATTAAAAAGATGAGGCAGAAAATGACAGCGATTAGACGTATATCAATCTCAACTAAAAGGATTGTAAAAACAGACATTCCAACAAGGGCAAAGGCACTCTTCATGGAAAGGGAAAACCAGCTCAGTAATCCCGCTACAGTACCAACCGCCGGTCCCATGCTTCTCATAATTGTAAAACAATCCCCACCCGCTTTTGGCATTGCCGTTGTCATCTCGGCTATGCTTAGCATGCCTGGAAGGGAAAGGAGGCCAGCAATAAGATAGGATATCATTACTGCTGTACCGGCCAGCGAATATGCAATTCCTGGAAGTATAAAAATCCCTGAACTGATCATGGCACCAGAGGCAATACAAAAGACATCGAACAATGTAAGATCCTTTTTTAAACCCATGAGTCAATTAACCTAAGCAGCGGACTTCAAAATTCAAGGATATCTTCCTCTTCATTTACCTCTAATTTCATCAATTTTTCATCAAGCCGGAAAAGCACCTTGTCGGTAAGGTTTATACCATCACTACCGTAGACAAAATTATCAGTACTATCCAACACCAGATCGTACCCTTCCAAAATGCTTACTTTCATTATCGCTTCCATAATATCTTTCTGAATCTTTTCATAAATAGTATCATCCATGACTTCACCATTCAAGTCCCAAAAGTATTTATTGGATTTTAGGGTTTCAAGTTTGGAGTTGTAATCCTGTAGTTTAAACTGTATTACGTTTTGTTCTTTTTCAGTGAGGGCAAGATAATTTGTGTCAGAGTTAGCAGGCAATTGGGAGATTGAATCCTCTACCAATTTTATTTCCACTTCCAGATATCTGGATATATATGTTTGAATTATTTTATCAAGGTTGATGAAGCCGACCTTAACATACTTTGTTATTTTTGTGAGTCCTATAAAGGGAATAAGGCAGATGATAATTAGTAGAAAAATAAATAACCTCTTATTCACTGTCTTCATCCGCCTTTAATCAGATAAAGTACCCTAGGGACGGAGAAGAACATTTAATGCTATATATTCATTCTCCGTTCCCTTTAAATATCTTTTTATGCAATGTAGAGTAAATGCCTATCTTTACTTTTCGGTGCTCTCTTTTACTTCCATCATCTGGTAGTGGAGTTTGTCAAGAACAACGATTTCTATTCGCCTGTTCTTTGCTCGATTTTCTTTTGTCGTATGAGGAACTAATGGTCTGTACATCGAGTATGAAGCTATGGATATTCTCTTAGGGTCGATCCCCACCTCTTTTCTCAAAAACTCTGCAACATTTGCTGCACGGGCAGCTCCAAGCTCCCAGTTTGTAGGGTATTTTTCTACAATCTTCTGCCCAATGGGAATATCATCAGTGTGACCCTCAATTCTGATCACTTTATCAGGAACGGCTTTAAGTATCACACCTACCCGCTGCAAAACATCGAATCCCTCAGGCTTGATTTCTGCTTTGCCACTATCAAAGAATATCTTGTCCATTATATTAATAGTCAGTGCATCTTTGAAGTGCTGTATGTCGACTGTCTTTTGACCTATTTCGCTCTCAAGACTCTTTACAAGCTGATCATAGGTTACTTTCATACGATCCTTTTCTGCCGCTTCTTTTACGAGCTGGGCATCAATATTTTTTCTCAGTTCCGA
Source organism: uncultured Spirochaetota bacterium (assembly GCA_964424795.1). Taxonomy (GTDB): domain Bacteria; phylum Spirochaetota; class B62-G9; order B62-G9; family DRHN01; genus CAYRKG01. Next base: position 45,394 of record CAYRKG010000023.1, on the reverse strand, counting down.
AAGCTGCTTATCAAGATTCTGCTTCTGGGTGGTCAGGTTTGCAACCTGCCTGGATAGCTCATCCGTCTTTCCTTCAAGAGCACTTTTCAGATTATTTACAGTCTTCTGCAGGTTGTCACGCTCTTTATCCAGATTCTTTATGTCGACAGTTTGATCGGCTATCTTTTTCTGATACTCGCCAACAAGCTGATTAAGACGCTCGTTGCGCTTAAATGCAGCATAAATGTCATTCCTCAAGGCAATAACCTGTTCTTCAAGGTTCTGCTTACTTTGCATCAAAAGTGCCATCTGGTTCGACAATTCGCCGCCGCTTGCTTGTAGAATGTCTCCGAGCCCCTTTATGTTTCTCTCAAGCATTTGAGCACTATCGTACAATCTTTGAAGCTCGTTATTTTTCATGTCTATCTGTTTCTTCATTTCCTCAATTTCCAGGTTTTTCAAGGAAAGCACGTTTTTCAGATTGTCGACTTCTTTATTTTTCGACTCAATTTCTGAGCGAAGAGCTGCGTTTTCATCGATGAATTCTTTGCATGCTCGCGACTCGATTGGTGCAATGAGGAAAGCAGCCACCACAATTAGTGAAAATAGGTAAAGTAATTTTACTTTCATTTTAAATCTCCTTTAATGTCTAAATATATTTAGATGTTTTCCTCATACTATTAAGGAAAACAATCAATTGTATTTTTCTTATTAAAATTTCGTAAAAGGATCTTCAATTCGCAGTTAGTATAATAAATCTTGATTAAAGGAATATTAAATCAAGATTAAAAATTTCTAATTTAAAGATCTCTTTGCTTTCTTTTTTTAGAAGGTTTTAATATATAAAAAAGAGTCAGGTCTTCCCATTTCACATTTAATGGACATGGCCAGTATTGACATGCAAAGTTTCTTGCTATCGGCTATAAGAGGTCAGCAGTTAGCTGTTACCAAACCCTCTATCCCGAGTCTATCGTCCTAATCCTCTATCCTTCAAATAATTAAAATACTGCAAGCTCATAGCTGGCAGCCATTTAACATGTCACCAGTTATTGTTTCCTAGCTTATATAACCTCTCTTGCAAAATGTTCCGTTATGAATTAATAATGGGCAAATAACTAAATAGCAGGTGAAAGATATGAAAATCTCAATATATCGCAGCGCATAAGTCAAGATGAATATAGCGGGAATTAATAATTTGGTGTATATGACATCTTTAGAATGGTGAATATGTCTTTTATCATTATGAAAGATAATGTATATTGAGAATTGAAGTGCGGAGGAAAAAATGAAAAAATATGTCGGTGTGTGGATCGATCATGAAAAGGCATTTATGGTTACACTTTATGATGGAAAAGATAAGTTACAGTCGATCAAATCAAATATCGCAGGGCATGTTCGTCTTTCGGGGGGATCGAGGACAAAGAGTCCTTATGGGCCGCAGGATGTTGCATCCGAAAAAAAGGTGGAAGAAAAAAGAAAGCACAATCTGCAAGACTATTATCAGGAAATTATCCAAAACATAAGCAAGGCGGATAAAGTTTTGATCATAGGGCCGGGAGAGGCAAAGATTGAACTTAAAAAAGAGATGGAAAAATCAAAAGGACTTTCCAAAAAAATATCGAAAATCGAGCCCTCTGATAAACTTACAGAGAGGCAGCTCGTAGCAAGGGTAAAGGATTATTTTCTGCATTATTGAATGTTTTTATTTCTCGAGCTCCATCTTGAGTGCCATAAAATCAAGCAGATCCTTCAGTGTTATAATGCCCACGAGTTTCCCATTTTCAACAACCAGGAGACGCGAGCTGCCAGACTGTCTCATCATTCCCAGAACCTTTACTGCATCTGTTTCTGGATTCACGGTATTTTCTGGGGTGCATGCTTCAGTAATGTCCCCGACTGTTCCTTTTCCCCATTCGGAGCGAGGGATACTTTTTAATAGTTTTGTAGTAACACACCCGATGAGCTTTCCTTTTGCCACAACCGGGAACATCTTGAAATGATACTTGTAGATATAGTCGTCAACAAGATTTTGAATAGATATTTCAGGCGGTACCCCTACTATATCTTTCTGCATAAATCGGCTCACCTTCTGTCCCTCGAGTGTGCTGTGCATCAAAACCTGTTGATACGAAGATCTTGCAGCGTTGCTCAGGAAAATACCGATGAGAAACCACCACATCCCCCCAATGAAGCTTCTCCTTAGAACGAATAAAAGTCCCATGAAGATCAGCACAAAACCGAATAACGAACCTATTCTGGATGAGATTCTGGTTGCATTTTTTAGATCCTGCTTTCTATTCCAGATGGCAGAGCGGAGCACTCTCCCGCCATCAAGTGGAAACGCTGGAATAATATTGAAGATTGCAAGAGCACCATTCATTAAAGCGAGGTATCGTAGAACGGCAGAGAATGGAACTGGTGCATTTGTAGTCTCGAGAATCTTGCTCAGAGCAAAAAATATGAGAGCGATTAAAATACTTGTAAGTGGCCCAACGATTGCCATTGAGAACTCGGCCTGAGGACTCGGAGGCTCATCCTCTATCTGGGCAACACCGCCGAATATGAAAAGAGTGATTCCCTTTATCGAAACCCCATATCTACGGGCCACCAGTGAGTGGGAAACCTCGTGAATCACTATCGATGCGAACAATAAGAGTACACTCGAAACTCCCATGAGCCAGTAGGTGAGTATGCTGAGCCCACCGTAATGTTGTGGGAAAAAGCCCCTTGCAAGTGACCAGGAAACGAGTATAAGCAGAAAAAACCAGCTCAGATCGAGACTCACCTTGAATCCAAAGAGGCTGAATAGCGTTGCCCTTTTTGTAATCATTGCTTACACTTTCTTGCTTATATTGATTTTGATATCATGAAAGGCACAGGCCGATAAATATTATTGAACTTTAATTGGAATTTCCTTTGGCTTTGCCTCTGCCTTTTTAGGAAGGTGTACTGTGAGCACACCGTCCTTGTACTCGGCTGAAATCTTGCTGCTATCTACGGCAACAGGAAGAGGGAGTATCCTTTGAAATGAGCCACATCTTCTTTCTATTCTATGGGAATGCTTTGTCTTCTCCTCTTTTTCTTCTTTCCTCTCTCCCTTTATCATGAGGTTATCTCCAGAAAGAGTTATGCTTATATCTTTCTTGTTGATACCAGGAACATCCGCTTTTACTAATATCTCATCTGGAGTTTCCGTCACATCAACATCCACACACCACCTGCCCCCTCTCTCCCTGCCGAAGAATGATTCAAAAAGATTGTCCATCCTGTTGCGGAACTCAGAAAGTTCTCTAAACGGTTCCCAACTGACAATATCTCGAGCCATAGAAACCACCTCCTTTACAGGGTATTTTTGTGTATGAATGATCTGAGCGAAAAAAATATCAGCCTGTGCCTATTTAAACATTAATCACTTTTATTATGTAATGCAATAAAGTCTAGTAGTCAAATTTTTTCATCGCCAAAGTATGTGCCTACGGCGCGGGAGGTATTTAAGAGCTGGTAATCAAGCGGAATTTTCCTAGGACCTCCTGCAACCTTCTGGAGCGGTACTCGTTCAAACGAGCCCCCTTTGATGCCTACCATGTATCCTAGTGTGTTCTGTTGAATCATGGAAACAGCCTCTGTCCCGAGTTGAGTCGCAAGAACCCTATCATAAGCTGTTGGAGTACCACCCCTTAGCAGGTGCCCCATGACAACAGTACGGGTCTCGAGCCCTGTTAGACGCTCAATCTGCTCTCCAAGCACAAAACCAATACCTCCCAGACGCACAGGATCGAGACTCTCTTTTACCAACCTTCTTATAACTGCCTCTCCGCCTTTAGGTTTCGCACCTTCTGCAACTACAATGACGCTGCACCTCTTCCCCCTTTTGTTTCTCTGGATTACTAAATTGGCCACGATGTCGATATTGTAAGGGATCTCGGGGATAAGAATGATATCACCACCACTCGCAATGCCAGAGTGGAGAGCTATCCAGCCTGCATTGTGCCCCATAACCTCTAAAATCATTATCCTGTGATGTGACTGTGCTGTTGTGTGGATTCTGTCAATGCCATCGGTTGCGATCTGTACTGCTGTATCGAACCCAAAGGTGATTTCAGTTTCCCTTATATCGTTATCGATTGTCTTCGGTATACCGATGACAGGAACACCGTCCTCAAAGAGCCTATTGGCGATACCGAGTGTTCCATCGCCTCCTATGCACACAAGGCAATCTAGGCCTAGGCTTTTTATATTATCTATTGCATTCTTTGACATATCTCGAAACTCAACCTGTTCATCCTGCTTTGCTGCATACCTGTACGGATTTGCGATCTTTGAAGTCCCCAAAATCGTTCCTCCAAGGGTAAGAATACCAGAAACATCATCATATGTGAGCTTTCTGTATTTGTTGTTTACGAGCCCATGGAAGCCGTCTTCGAACCCTATTATCTCCATTCCCGACTCAATGATTGCCTTTTTTGTTACCGCCCTTATCACCGCGTTTATTCCAGGACAGTCTCCCCCTCCTGTTAGAATGGCGATTTTCTTTGTGTTACCCATTTTTATCTCCATTTCGCTTTGACAAGATTTTAAGATAAGAAAACGAAGGTATCGAATATATATAAATCGAAAAAAGCTTAGAGGATCAGCTCCCTTCCCTCGCTAGCAGCAAAGAAATTGAGCTTTGCATTCTTCTGTTGAAGCATTCTCTGTACATTCTGTACGATTGCATCGATTTCACCATCTGTATGGTCAGGATCGTGATGGAACAATCCAAAACGTTTAACCTTTGCCCTTACTGCAAGGTTCAGTGCAGAGCTCACTGTGCTGTGCCCAAAACTCTGCATACTCCTGTATTCTTTCTCTGTATACTGTGCATCATGAAGAAGAAGGTCCATTCCTTCGCAGAACTGAATGTAATCGCCTCTTAATCTTCCTCCTTCATGCTGGTAATCCAGTTCATTGTCTGTGAGAAATACAAAGGATTTCCCTTCCTCTGTGACTTTATACCCGTATCCACCATTCGGATGGCTCAACGGAATAGGAGTCACAATGGCTGACCCTATCTGCTTCACGAGAGGAATACCGTGTGTAAAATCGAATTTCGCCCTCATAGCGCTGAATCTTGCCGGAAAATATGGAGGCTCCATCTGATGCTCGAGATAACTTTTTACTGTCTCCTTTGCTATAGGCCCTCCACGGACGTGTATCGTGAACCTTTCAAAATATGCGGGTTTGAAGAATGGAAATCCCATTAGGTGGTCCCAGTGAGAATGGGTTAGTATCAAGTAAATTTCCTTAATACTCTTATCAGCAACTAATTTCTTCCCAAGGCTCCTTATACCACTCCCTGCATCTATCACGATTACTGTTCTGTCCTTGAGCCTGATTTCGATACATGTTGTATTCCCACCATACTTAACTGTGCCTTTTCCAGGCGTAGGTATAGAGCCGCGGCATCCCCATATAATAATCTCCATTAAATACACCTCATACAAAATAGGTTCTATAAAGATACTGGCATATTTTCATCGGAAAATCAAGTGCTATATCCAGAACCTGTATTATAATATAATAATGCCAGTTCTTCTAAATTAAAATAGATCAGTTTTTTATTAATATTCTAGTTTATGGTGGGAAATAAAAAATGAGCGTTCCCCAGGAGGGCTTTCCATTTCAGATGTAAAGTGAGCATTATTGATAATTCTCTTCAAAGACCTTCAATTAGTTAGTCTATTTCTATCTCCTCTCCAGAAATAGCATTATAAATTGTTATAAGATATAGTTTGCTCGACTTCGTAGCTCCAGTGACAATATCAACCCGCAACGATTGTTGCTCAATTACTCTCTGTATTACGACCAAAGCATTTTGATCATACCTATCTCCCTCTGATTGTAAAATATGAATATTTCTTATCCGATGTCCTTTCATGATTACTTCTGTTTCATATAAATTATCATGATGTGTAAACCTTCCAATATATCTGCCATCTTCTATCTCTGAGAGATCAATATCGGGAAGCTGTAATTTTCTTATTTTTTGACTCTCTGATTCTTCACATCCCACAGTTAATGCAAGCATAAATAGAAAAATTATTATTGTCTTTCTCATTCTTTTCTCACTCTTGATTTAAAAGGGCTTTAACCAATAATAATGCCCCTAATCTGGAACTATAAACAAGTATTGGATGATTTATGTAATTGACCACATAAGGCCTTATAAACAGGATCTATTTGGAAGGTTTTATAATATGTTTATTTATCTTACTATTTAACAATTACATAGCATAGGTAGCCGATCTCACAATCTCATGAACAACATCAACATATTGAAGTGTAATAAATAAAGAAATGAAACTAGTAGAAAGACACATTCCCCGAACCGCACTGTGGACAGTTATGAGTCCCTCCCAGCTCATCCTCATAGTCTGGATAATCATTTCTTTCCGGATAGATCTTTTCTGTCCATCGAAAATCACAGTCCTCACAAACATAGGTTTTGATTATATAATTTTCAGTCTCATAATCGGCACTATCATCTAAATCATCGATGGAACCAAAGCGATCCAAGGAATACATAAAAAACTCCAGCTATCTTTTTTACCGTTATAATATAGACTAATTAATGCCTGTAATTTGTCAACAGTTTTTCGAAAATAATTCTACTTTTAAAAACCATTTAAAAAAATTTTGATAGCTCTTATCAGCTTATCTTGCTCCCCGGTTTAATCTCCCGATCTACACTTATAATCGAGAGCTTTCTACCCCGTGAAGCTGCAAGTAGCATTCCATTCGATTCATATCCCATAATTTTTGCAGGTCTCAAGTTTACAACAAGAACGATCTCTTTTCCAATGAGCTCTTTCCTATTGTACTGTTCAGCAATCCCTGCAACAATCTGCCGCTTCTCGCTACCTATATCAACAATCAGCTTGAATAATTTCTTCGAGCCCTCTATATTCTCAACCTCAAGAATTTTTCCAATCCTCAAATCCAGCTTTTTAAAATCCTCGATATCAATCCGTCCCATACCTTTATTCCTCTTTTCTCTTCGGCTTTTTGCCCTATGGATAATCCTGGGGAACAGGCTCGGCACCTTCTTTACTGTTGTTCCAGGCCTTAATCTACCCCAATGAAATATCTCCTGATCTGTATTTACTTCATCAACACGCTCTAAAATCGCATCTGAAAAGGCCTTTGAAGCCTCCTTAGCCTTATCTGGAATAATAGGGGCAAGAAAGATATTAACAATCCGAAAGGCTTCACATGCTGTATATAGAACAGTTTCTAAAGTATCTATTTTTTTACATTTATACAGATTCCAGGGGGCTGTTTCATCTATATATTTATTAATCATTCTTATATATGACAGAATAGCTTCAACAGCTTTATTGAGTTCAATATTTTCAATATATTCTCTTATCATGGATGGTAAGGCAGTTCCACTCTTGATAATCCCTCTATCAGTATCTGATATGCCTTTCGGTTCAGGTATTTCCCCATTGCAATATTTATGTACCATCTGAATAACTCTTGATAGCAGATTACCATAATCATTGGCTAGATCTGAATTTATTGTATCGATGAGCATATCTTCACTGAAATTCGCATCAGTTCCAAGGACCATATTTTTAATAAGCACATAACGAAAGCCTGAAGGACCGTATTTATCTATTAGATCAATCGGTTTCACTACATTACCGAGGGATTTGCTCATCTTAGAATCCTGAATAAGCCACCAGCCATGAGCGAATATTGTGTGAGGAAGCTCAAATCCTGCTGATTTGAGCATAATTGGCCAGTATACAGCATGTGTAGTAATAATATCCTTACCCACAAGGTGAATATCAGCTGGCCACCATTTCTGAAAAGAGTTGTTGTTCCTGTAAACACCGACTGTGCTGATATAGTTTATGAGGGCATCAAACCAGACATAGGTAACATACTTCTTATCAAAGGGAATCTCTATTCCCCAATCGAGTCTCGTCTTCGGTCTTGAAATACAGAGATCCGAAAGCTGTCTTTTTAGAAAGCCGAGTATCTCATTCTTTCTCGATTCCGGTTTTATAAAACCAGGATGTTCTTTTATATAATCAACAAGCCAATCTCTGTACTTAGAGAGCTTAAAGAAGTAATTTTTTTCTTCAATTTTAATAACATCCCTTCCACATGAAGGACACTTTCCATCAACTAAATCTTTCTCGGTCCAGAACCTTTCTTCTGGAATACAGTACTTACCTGTATAAGTATCAAAGTATATATCCCCTCTTTCATAGAGATAGGTCAGAAGATTCTGAACAACAAACTTATGTCTTTTTTCAGTTGTGCGAATGAACCTTGTGTAGCTTATTCCTAATTTCTTCCAGAGATTTATGAATTGAACAACCATCTCATTGCAGTGCCTTGCTGGCTCTACATCCCTCTTTTTCGCAGCTTCCTGCACCTTTAATCCGTGTTCATCTGTACCTGTTGAAAAAAAGACTTCATCACCAAAAAGCCGGTGATACCGCGATAAAACATCAGCGAGAATTGTGGAATAGGCATGTCCTATATGCGGCTCATCGTTTACATAATAGATAGGAGTTGTTATATAAAACTTACTCACCTATCCTCCCTTCTCTCATGGAATTTAAATGATAGCGGGTAGTCTTATTTTGTCAAGGAGTTATTGGAAAGAAAACTCTCCACCTCTTCCAAGATATCCTCAAGCTTACCACTGGCAATATTACTACATGGAATCGAGTTTAAAAAGGTTCTTCCATAGCTTTTTACCAGTATCCTGTTATCAAGTATGGCTACGATTCCCCTATCCTTTGTATTTCTGATTAATCTTCCAATACCTTGACACATCTTTATAACAGCTAGAGGAAGGCTATACTCTAAAAACGGATTACCCCCTCTTTGGGCAATCTGCTCCAATCTGGCCTTGGTTACAGGTTCTGTAGGTACCTTAAACGGCAGTTTGGTAATAATAACGCATTGGAGGGTTTCACCCGGAGCATCAACACCTTCCCAAAAACTCACTGTTCCAAAGAGGATTGATTTTATATTTGCTATAAAGTTCTTTAACAGGTTCCTCCTCGAATCATTGCCCTGTTTATATGATATTAGCCCCATTTCTAACAATTCATCACTAATACTACTATATGTATCATTCATGATCTTATAAGATGTAAAAAGCACAAAGGCTTTTCCCCCTGTCCTTTTAAGTATCTTCAATATATATTCACCAAGCATGAGAACATATTCAGGGTTTCCAGGCTCTACTACATCAGAAGGTATGATAATTTTCATCTGCTCATCATAATGAAATGGGGAATCGATTCTCTTTTCTATCTCAGTGTTAAAAAGGGAGAGCCTTTTTTTCATAAAATCAAAGCTTCCATCCACTGTCAGGGTTGCGCTTGTGAGAACAGAGCTCTTCACACGTTTAAAAATCAACTCATATACAGTACTTCCAACATCTATCAAAGAAACAACAATTCCCACCTCCTTTTTCTTCTCTATCCATCTAACATAACTGCTATCATCCTCCTTTAGGAAGATATCTAAAATCTCCACTGTCACTACTATCCTGGAAATAAAACCTTCAATCTGCTTGCCTAGTCTTTCCTCTCCTTCTTTAAACAGATATTCTTTAATTTCCATCAACCTTGAAGCCACCTTTGTACACTCCTTGTAAAAGATATCAATCTTTTTTAAAACAGAACTATCCCAGCGAGGGTGGCTTTTTACCTCTTCATTTACCTCAACTACGGTATAGTTATCACTCTGAGGGGAATGATTTACAAGGGCATTAATTAAATTAAGAAATGCATCTATCTCTTCAAACATTTTCAGGAGAATAGACTTTAATCCTGTAATATCGTTCATTGCTCTTTGAATTATTTCACTATCTATGGGCGCTTTTTTTCTCAATAAATATAAAAGATAGCCCTTTTCCTTTTTACCTCCTGAATAGAGTCTGTTAAAAACCCTGAGCATCCTCGATAGGGTGATACTTTGAGTAAAAAATGATGTTGCAGAATCTTCTAAATTGTGAGCCTCATCAAATATTAATCTATCAAAGGATGGAAGTATTGCAGTGCCTGTTCCAGCAATACTTGCGTCTGCAAGCAGATAGTGATGATTTGTCACAACAATATTGGCAGTTACTGCTCTTCGTTTTATCCTATTCACAAAACATCTATTAAAATATTCGCATTCACCCCCTAAACAGGTTTCAGTTTGCGAGTTTATTTTTTCCCAGAGAGATGTCTTTGGAATAAATGTCAGATCAGAGAGGCTACCGTCTTCAGTTTTTGTTATCCAGTTGAGTATCTCTTGAAACTGCTCCTCTTCCTCATCATCGATAAATGCAAAAAGATCCTGCCCCGATTCATAAATCCTGTTCAGGCAGACATAATTTCCCCTGCCCTTCATGAGAATATATGAGAAATTCCCCTGAATTGCTCTCTTTAGATCTGGAATATCTTTATGTAAGAGCTGCTCCTGGAGGTTTATGGTGTTTGTGGATATTATCACCCTTTCTTTATTGACAAGAGACCACTCTATCGAAGGTATTAGATATGCTATTGACTTTCCAATACCTGTTCCAGCTTCCAGGAGAGCAAGGGTATTCTTATTAAAGGATTCGCATACCCATCGTATCATCTCCTTTTGACCTTCCCTCTCCTCAAAATACGGTAGAGATGAGGCAAGACTGCCATGTTCTGAAACAACTCCTAAGAGCTTATCCGCCTCTATAGGCGCCTTTCCACCTTTTTCAACGGGCTCAATTACAGCATATATATCCGTAACATCGTTATTTATGATTAAGAAACCAACGCCACGGTTGGCTATGATGGAAGATATTCTTACATCCTGATCTGAAGGAGAAAGAGGACCATCTGGATGGTTATGAATAATAACATCAGGGACAAAACTCTCCTCAATGGGTACAGCCACACTCACATCATTTCCGCGAGCAGCTACTTCGACCTTCTCAACCAGATTCTTCTCATCAGTCCAGCCAAAGAATAAAACCTCATTTCCATAAGCACCTTTAATTTCATTTTTAATCTTGCTTACCGTATCCTCTTTAAAATATCTATCTATTAATTCACCCTTACAACACATCTCTTATAATTTCCTTGATAAGTATAATGAGCCTGGAACTTGCTCTATCCACATTTTCCAAAACCTCATTGTGGCTGAGCTTTCCATGTTTTATCCCACAAGCCATATTTGCTATTACAGATATTCCCAAAACCCTCATTCCTGACTGCTTGGCAACGATCACTTCAGGTACAGTCGACATTCCTACCGCATCTGCCCCAATTTTTTCAAAGAAGGCTATCTCAGCCCTAGTTTCATAACTCGGTCCTGATACAGCAAGATATACTCCTTCTCTGAGTTTTCCTATTCCTGGTACCTTTGATGCATGTCCTTTTATCTTTTTAATAAGATCAAGATCGTAAGGTTCGGACATATCTACAAAAATAGATCCCGTTTCATCCATACCTTTACCAATAAGCGGATTATTGGCCATTAGATTGATATGGTCAGAAATCAGCATTATATCTCCAGGATTAAAACTCCGATTTATTCCACCACTTGCGTTTGTAATAATGATAGTTTCTACACCAAGCCTCCTGCAGACTCTTACTGGCATAACAACATCCTGAAGCAGGTACCCCTGATAGTAATGAAATCTTCCATTAAATAAAACGATGGCTTTCCCTTCAAGAAATCCGAAGATTACCTCCCCCTTATGGCCCTTTATTGTTGCTGATGGAAAACCTTGAATTTCCTTATATCCGATAACAATCTTCTCCTCTATCTCCTCTGCTATCTTTGAAAGACCGGAGCCCAGGATAACCCCGATTTTAGGAGAGGATGAGATCCTCCTCTTTAAATAAGCGACTACATTTAATATTCTTTCATTATAACTTTCCATTTATTCTATCCTGAAAACCATAAAATTGGAAATAGTTCTATTTCAAAACTTAACCTCTATCCAGTCAACAGGATCTACAAATACTCCATTCACAAAAATACTCCAGTGAAGGTGGGCCCCTGCAGCTATTCCTGTTGCCCCAACCTCTCCAATCTTATCTCCCTTTTTAATCATAGATCCTTCAGAAACAGAAATCGAGTCCAGATGGTAGAACAGAGAGAAAACCCCCTGTCCATGTTCCAAAACCACAGTATTTCCCGTTGTTACCCTCATCCCTGTAAAAACTACTATGCCATTATTAGGGGAAAAAACAGGGGCTCCTATTTCTCCCTTGAAATCAATCCCTCTATGGTATCGCGAAGACCATAACCTATTTCCTATGTAGTATACCCTTTTCTTACCAAATTTTGAAATAACAGCAGGATCATTAGCAGGATAGATAAAGGTTCCATCCCACATTGCATCTTTACTTGATTTAGAGAGAATCCTGAATAAAGCCTCACTCTCCCTTCTTTTTTGTTCTGAGGGTACAAAAAGTCTCCTCTTCTTTTCATCTATTAACACCTTGCCCCGTCCATAACTCTTATATTTAAGATAAAAAGGATGAGTAATCTCTGTACCACCGTTAGCCTCTGTAGATGCTGAGATTTTCAATCGATATTTTACAGGCGGAGATTCTACATCAAATCCAGTGAGAGCTCTATAAACTCCCTTCCCAATGGGGTAGAATGTCATTGTATTACAATAGCCACTATCATTCTCTATTCTAGCACTTATTTTCAGGTTTCTCTCCTTAGAGCTAACAACGAGCCTCATCGTTTTTCCCTGTGCAGGTTGTGGCCTAAAATAAAAATGCAGGTCCAAAAAATCCTGATCTTTTGATTTTGAAAGCTTACCTGAAATAAGTACAGGCTCGCTCTCCATTCCCACAGTGCTGTATGAGTGAATTTTAAAATAGGAATCCGGTACCTTTAGGCCCTGTCCCTTAAGGCCCTGTGCCTTTAGTGTTAAAAAACTATCCCTGTAAGTTTTCAAAATATCACCTGATAGTAGAATATCATTCTCATTAATACTACAGTGCTCTTCCTCTTTTCTCGCAATCTTCACTTCACCACTAACATCAATAACTGTAAACTCAGCAGAAGTTGCACCATTTAAAAGAAGAATTGTAAAAGAGGAGAGAAAAAGAAAAGTTTTCAGATATGAGTTCAAGCCCTTTACCCTCTTCATCATAAATACTGCCCTACGGATATATCCTGTTAATCAAGCGGGGGAATGGAATGGCTTCTCTTACATGTGGAAGTTTACATATCCAGGCGAGGAGGCGCTCAAGTCCGAGTCCGAACCCCGAGTGTGGAACACTTCCAAATCTTCGTATATCAAGGTACCATTTATATATATCAGGGTTTAAATGATATTCCTTTATCATTTGTAAAAGAGAGTCAAGCTCATCATTTCTCTGAGAACCTCCAATGATCTCCCCAAAGCCTTCAGGAGCAAGAAGATCGTTACACAGAACAGTATTTTTATCCTCAGGGTTTGGCTTCATGTAAAAGGCCTTTACATGTTTTGGATAGTTATATATAAATACAGGTTTTTCAAAACTTTCAGAAAGTGCAGTCTCCTCATCACCTCCTATATCGTCACCCCACTTTAGGTTAAATCCCCTTTTTTTCAGTATCTCGATGGCTTCGCTGTAAGAAATCCTCATGAAAGGTGGCTCAATATTTAAAAGAGGTTCAATGTCCCTTTTGATGAAATCAAGCTCTCTTCTGCAACCTTCTACAATATCTCGAACTACAGAGCAGATTAGATCCTCCTGAAGCTCCATATTCATCTGATTATCGTAGAAAGCCATCTCTGCTTCCAGCATCCAAAACTCAGCAAGGTGACGCCTGGTTTTAGACTTCTCAGCACGGAAGGTGGGGCCAAAACAGAATACCTTATTAAATGCGCTTGCAGCAGCTTCAAGATACAGCTGTCCTGTTTGAGCCAGGTATGCATTTCCAACGTCAAAATACTTAGTTTCAAATAGGCTTCCCGTGCTCTCACCTATCGCTCCAGAAAGTATCGGAGTATCAATTAAAATAAATCCATTTTCATGAAAGTATTTTCGTAAAAAGCGAATAAGTTCACTTCTAATTCTGAGAATCGCAAGCTGTCGCGAAGACCTTATCCATAGATGCCTGTGCTCAAGGAGAAAATCAATACCATGGGATTTTTTTGAAATCGGGTACTCATCTTCAGGAGTATGTATTATCTCTATATCCTTAACTGCTATCTCAAAACCACCAGGAGCCCTTGACTCTTCCCTTAAAATACCCTCTAGTATTAAAGCTGTCTCAATTTTAATATTTAGACACTCTTCAAACACCCTATCTGGAACTTCGTTTTTCACTACAACAGCCTGAACTTCACCTGTGCCATCCCTTATCTCTATAAAACATATAGAGCCACCTAAACGTATGTGTCTTACCCATCCTCTGAGTAAAACCTCTCTACCTAAATATTGGGAAGATTTGGCAATCGTAAACTCCTCATCCGCCATCAAAAACCTCCAAAAAACTTGCCTATCCCTTTATTACACCGATGGGAACTAGCTTTGCTACCTTGCTTGCAAGACCATTCTCTTCAACTATATCCACAATTTTCGAAACATCCTTATATGCTTCTGGCATCTCCTCTTTGAGTGTTCTTTGTGATCTCGACAATACCTGAATCCCCCTCTCCTTGAGCTCACCTGGTATATTCCTTCCCTCTGCCTTTTTCATAGCCTTCCTCCTGCTTAAAAGACGGCCTGCTCCATGGCATGTTGTGCCAAAACTCTTTTCCATGCTTGCACGCTCCCCCTTTAGGATGTATGAGGCTCTGCCCATATCTCCTCCGATGAGAACAGGCTGCCCAACACTTATATATTCCCTTGGGATATCTGGACTCCCTTCAGGAAAGGCCCGGGTTGCTCCCTTCCTGTGAATGCAGAGTAACCTTTCTTTACCGTCAACAAAATGCTTTTCAAACCTGGCTATATTATGACTCACATCGTAGACAACGCCCATTCCCAGATTCCTGTAGGAGCTCTTAAAAACAGCTTCAAAACTCTTTCTAATAAGGTGAGTAAGAATCTGTCTGTTTGCCCATGCATAATTGGCAGCAGCTTTCATTGCACTGGTATATGCCTTTCCAAGTTCATCACCAATATAGATGGATGTTAGCTGAGGATCTGGAAGTTCAAAAAGCCTCTTACTTCGCATTTTCTTCAAATAGTCATCACAGATCTGATAGCCAAATCCTCTTGAGCCAGTATGAAAGAGGACCACAATCTGCCCCTCAGATAGTCCGTAGACCTCGCATGCCTTTTCATGAAAAACATGAGAAACATAGTCGATCTCTAAAAAATGGTTGCCAGCACCGAGGGTTCCTAACTGCTGTCTTCCACGTTCCTTTGCCTCATTTGAAACATCCGCATAATCGGCTCCATCAAGGTTTCCATTGTTTTCACAAAACTGAAGATCCTGTTCTTCACCAAATCCGTTTCTTACGGCCCAAGATGCCCCTTTCTCTATTACAATTTTTTCATCCTTTTTTGACAATCGAATATCCCCCTTTGAGCCCACTCCAACAGGAACATTCCTGAAGATCTCTGCTAACAATTCATCAAGCCTCTTTTCAACATCACTTCTATAAAATGCTGTCGCAATGGCTCTTACTCCACAATTAATATCATATCCAACTCCACCCGGGGATATCACTCCATTCTCTATATCAGTTGCAGCTACACCCCCAATAGGAAATCCGTAGCCGTAATGTATATCAGGCATTGCAACGACAAAGCCCCTTACTCCTGGAAGATAAGCCACATTTTTGAGCTGTTTCAAGGCCTCATGTGTTTCTTCACTCACTGCCATTTGGTCATCTATAAAAGCAAAGCCCTTTACTCGCATCCCTTCTTCTTTGGGAATTTCATAAAAAGATCTTCCAATCTTTTTTAGTTTTATCATATTTTTTCCTTATTTTTCTTAAATATCAAATATTATTCTTGTTTTAAGACTCTCTTTATCCTTCTCTATTTTAAAATTGTGAAAAGTAGCAGCCTTAATCTCCCGTTTTATAGAGACCCAAGAATGCTCAACAAAGAACACCGAAGCCTGCAAAACTCCTCTTTTCATCTTCATATTCAGATCAACGGGTAAAATATTGAAAGTATCAACGATATATAAAATACGGTTTATAAAATCAATAAAGAGTTCATCAAAGAGTTCAAATCTGATCTTGACTCTCTTTTTAATAAGATCATTCTTGTCATATTGAAACCTCTCTATCTCTCTATCGGTGAGGAGAAAAAAAAGCGCTCGTATCCCTTCAAAAAATAATTCTTGTTCATTCTTTGCCTTTATTTCGATACCGATATCGGCTGTATGATTAATCAGGCGGTAAGAACCCATGCTACTATTCCTTCAACAGCTGGAAAAAAAAGAACCAGCTGTCTATGATGTTTCACAATCCTTCTCCTATGGCCCAATATGCACTTCTATTTAATATAGCAATTACGTTAATAAAAATCGAGGGTAGTCTTTTTGGCAGCTTATCATGCAGAATTTTAAGGAGGAATATATGTTTTTACTCAACGCATGGTAAGTATCTGTGCACCATCCTCTGAAACCAGAACAGTATGCTCAAAATGGGCTGAAGGTTTTCCATCTTTTGTAACCACTGTCCAGTTATCTTCCTTTACTATAACCTCGTAGGTTCCCATATTTACCATGGGCTCAATAGCAAGAGTCATACCCGAAAACAATCGAGGCCCCCTTCCCGGGGTTTTAAAGTTAGGGATTGGAGGTTCTTCATGGAGCTTCTTACCAACTCCATGACCAACAAAATCTCTAACCACAGAAAAGCCACCCTTTTCTATTATGTATTGAATAGCTTTCGAGATATCAGACACATGATTATTGTGAATGGCCTTCTCTATCCCTGCATAGAGTGCCTCCTCGGTAATATTGAGAAGTTTCATCCTATCCGGAGTCACTTGCCCTACTGGAAGTGTAATAGCAGCATCACCATAGTAACCAGTCTTTATTACTCCAACATCAATACTTATTATATCCCCCTCTTGCAACCGGTATTTTCCCGGGATCCCATGTATAACCTCTTCATTCACTGATGTGCAGATTGATGAAGGGAAGCCGTTGTAATTTTTAAATGCAGGGATAGCTCCCCTATTTCGGATAAAATTTTCGGCCTTCTGATCAAGCCATTTTGTAGTAATACCCGGTTTTATAATTTCTCTCAGATGCTCGAGAAGATCGCCGACCACTCTGCAGGCCTGCTTGATATACTCAATTTCTGACTTGTTTTTGAGTTCATGCATCTTCTGAAGAATCCTCTATCACCTTTTGTTCCCTCTTACCACTTTCAATCATTTCCTCGATCTTTGGCCCAGCATTGAAAGATTCCTCAATAATATTTTTTATATCCTTCTTTTGACCTGCATTTATAGATATTTCTCCTTTAACTACAACACCCTCTTCTACGTTTACCTTTGGAGCATTGATATTTCCAAGTATTCTTCCAGTAGAGAGCAGAGAAACAACTTCATCTGCTTCAATATTACCGATAACAGTTCCGCCAACTACAACCCTCTTTGCAAAAATATCTGTTTTCACCTTTCCTGTTTCACCAACAATCAATTGATCTCTTGTTTTAATCTCACCCTCGAACCTTCCATTAATTTGAAGAGAACCATTGATAAAAAACTTACCCTCGAATATAGATCCTTCCCCAATGACACTGTTCAGTTGAGATTCATTTTTCGCTGCCATGAAACCCCCCATTATAGATTATGAAAAATCCTAACCAAACTTCCTTTATTCCTCTACAAGGTTATCTTTTTCTTTGCTAAATCTTCTATATATTTCATATCATCACTGTTTATCTCTTGAAAATGAACACCATATTCTGATGATTCTGGTACAATCCTGAAAATTATCCCACGCGCCTGTATCTGCCTTTTGGGAAATTGGATGGACATCTGCAGAACTGTTTGAGTGATCAGGTATTGTTTTAATCTTGGCTCTTCAAGTTTAAACAGAAGCCCTCCAGCACTGATATTCACAACAGGAATATCAAAGGCACTCCCAGATTCAAGGCTAAAATAATCGTATTTCACAAGAGCTTCAACTAATATATCAGCATATCCAGCAGTTCTCCGGGCAAATGCAGGCTTTATGCTTCTGTGATAATCTAAATCATTGATTAATCTCATATATCCAACAGCTTCACCCTCAAGCATTAATGGTACATAACATTCAGAATATATTCTCTTGTTTCTCTTCTGCTGCAACAGGTCTAGAAGTTTATCTTCAGCAGCCTTTCTCGGGTCCCCCCTTGAAATCAGAAAATCGTATGCACTTCCTACAGTTAGAACCTCCTCTTCATAAAATCTCTTATCCTCTATACTGTCTTCGTATGAGTTGTATATTAGAAATATTTTTTTTGCATCCTTTATGAGCCTCTCTTCAAAAGATATTTTTTCCTCCATCTTGAAAATCTTTACTTGAAACTGCTGAGAAAATTCAGAAACGAGATGCTTTATGCCATCTAAAATCTTATCTACAGCAGGTCGCGGTTTCCTGACTTCCTGATATATAACCCTTTCATCTAAAAGGGAAGATTTCTCAAACTCCGTTTTTTCTGACTGTATCATTAATTTAAACTTCATACTTACCTTTCCAAAGACATGGACCCGTTCGTGCCTTCTCAATATATTCTTGTTTACACTTTCAGGATAAACAAGAACAAGCCTATCTGAATCATGTTGATAAATAGTTGTATTGAAGTAGTGGTAATTATTGTTAAATATAAAGTTTACTGTGTAATTTCCCTCTACCTCACCTATAAGCGTAGAGCTCATTTTTACAGTTATATTATCATTATTATATTTCTCGACATATCCCTGGTATTCAATATTTTCAATATTAATATTAACGGGCTCTTTCATCTTCATTAAACTTTGAAAGATAAGATTCTTTTCCAGATCGCTTGTTACTACCATCTTTTTCGGAAACCCAGCCATTTTTATGCTCCTCTCCCCTCCTTCTCATGCATCCTCTCTCTTAAGATATCAAGGTAAATATCAACAATTTCTGGATCATACTTTTTACCTTTGCCCTCTTCGATAATCTTCACTGCTTCCCCTTCCTTAAAGGGCTCTCTGAACGGCCTTTTTGATATCAGTGCATGATAGCTGTCCACAACACAAACAATTCTTGCCCAGATAGGTATCTCCTTCCCCTTTAAACCATCCGGATAACCAGAACCATCGTAGAACTCATGATGGTATTTTACTAGATCTACTCCCTCTTTAAACAGGCCAAGCTTTTTTTCAACATACTCAGCCCCCCTTAGAACATGGCTCTTTACAATATCAAACTCCTCTGCTGTTAGTTTTTCCTTTTTATTAAAAATGCCTTCACTTAATCCAATTCTCCCAACATCAATGAGCATGGTTGCGGCTCTCAACCTGCTGAGCTCTTCACCTGAAAACTTAAGCCGCCTTCCTATCATTTCCACATCCATTGTCAAATTTAAGAAATGGCCGATTATATATGGCTCCCTTTTCTCAACAGCATCTATATATTTGCGTGCAATGAGGTCTTGCACTTCGTAAACATCAATCGGCTTTTCTTTCCCTTTCACAGTCACAGGCTCAAGAAAATTAGCATTTACCAGGTATCTTACCTCCTCATACACATCTTTTGTCACTAAAATCTGCCCTCTCTTGGCAATACTTTCAAGCCTGGAGGCAATATTAACACCATCTCCAATAACAGTATAATCCATTCTGTCAACCGAACCCATATTTCCTGATATTACATAACTTGTGTTAATCCCCACACCAATCTCTACCTTCTTAAGTCCATTCCTTTCTCTTTCAATATTAATATTATTCACATACTGTTGCATCTCAATAGCAGAGACAACTGCTCTTTCAGTATCGTTGTAGTGTGAAATAGGAACTCCGAATACTGCCATTACACAATCGCCCATATACTTATCAAGTGTACCCTCATATTTAAACACAATCTCTGTTAAAGCAGAAAGGTATATATTGAGTAGATCAACAACATCTTCCGGTTTCATTCTCTCAGCCATAGATGTAAAATCTCTTATATCTGCAAAAAGTACAGATACCTTCCTTCTTTCTCCACCAAGCTTTATTTCATCAGGATTGGAAAGTATTCCATCAACAAGCTGGTGAGAAACGTATCGAGAAAATGCATACCTAAGATCAGATAACTTAGAGTTTTCAATTGCCATGACCATTTGATTGGACAGGATCTTGATCGAATCAAAGACCTTTTCTGAGTATGGCTGAAGATTGATCCTCTCACCAAGAGCTAACATACCAATGACACCAACTTTTGACAGAAGTGGAATCAACACCGAAGCTTCCATTTTTTTTAGAAACTCCTTTTCTTCATCATCCAAAATAGTAATTATATCGGCTATTACTACAGGACTTTTTTTCTTGTTCAGCTCCTTTACAATTGATGTCTTATCGTGAAAGTGTACCCTCTCTATGAGATTTTTATCTATACCTCTCGATGCAACCACTGCATACTCTGTATTATTTTCATTTGTTGATAATAAGATAACCGCTGTTTTACTTAAAGCCCTCCCCATTACATTAAGAAGAAAACTACCAAAGAAATCCTCCTTGCCCAGTGAGGTTAAATCGATACCCATTCCTGCAATTTCCTTCAGCTCGAAAGCCTTTCTCTTAAGCTCCCTATCCCCTCCTTCTTTACCACGTCCATAGTTTAAAAGGTAAACTATCTTCATCTCAGCTGCACTAACAACAGTTGAAATAAAGTCAATTTCTTCTTTTTCGATCTTTTCAAGGCTCTTCCCCCCCCATAGAACAGAAAAATGGACTATATGATCCCCCCTCTTTTTAGGTATAATCAAAAAAGAAGAGTCAAAATCAAACTCCTGATTCATAATCTCTTCAAAGAGAAAACGAACTCCTTTGGAATCTATAACACTCCAGTTTAGCTCCTTTATCCGATCAATAAACCTCTTATCCAGAAAAAAAGGAAGTATATTTTTAACAGTTCTATCAATATGCATTGATTCATATATCTTGTTAGTACTACGATCAATAAATGCATACTGTATCTCATCATTCAGGGCCTTTGATATCTGCTCTGAAATATAATGAGGTATCTTTTTTGGGGCCTCAAAACTAAGCATTTCCCTTGTTACCTTTTCCGTTGTCGAAAGATAATCCTTTAATTTTGTTTCCATAGGATTTTGTCCTATTAGAATATTTTTTTAATAATTAATACCTTATATATTTAAGTTAGGTGCCCTATTTCCTGATGCCCTTATTTCAAAGCTGTATTGTTATATAAACTAAAAAGCATGGTATTAATAAAGATAACTTTCAGCCTAAAAAAGAATCTTTTTTGATGAACTTAAGATTTTACCCCAAAATCCTATGAATACAGTTTATACATATATCTTAAAAAATGAAATAAAATACTGTTATTGTAGAGGATAATAATATCCGAAGGTATAAAATATTTTCCCTTTGAAGAATTATGAAAAATCGAACCTGATACAGTAACTATTTCTAAAAAGTTCTATAAAAAGGTTAACTTTTAATACTCTACCCTCTCTTTTTCAGTGCCAGCTCAAACCTCTTCTGTCTATCAAATAATCCCATTTTTTTCAGCTCTCTTTTAACCGAACCACCACTCGCTTTTCTTCCCCCATATTGAGGGAGCCTAAGAGCTCTGACAATCTCTTTTACCTCAAAATAGGGATTATCAACAATCACATTGATTATCCTCTTGCCGAGTTCATCACTAGCGTAAGAGTATATATCAGGCTCAGAGGAACCTGAGGTTACAGCTTCCTCAGTTTTCCGCTGGGATTCGCCTTTTACCACAGCTGGTTCTTCAATAGGTGCTACCTTTTGGGTTATCTTCGGTACAGCAGTATCCGGTTTAGCTACTTTTATCTCTTCACCTGTAAAACTCGCTATTGCCTCATTAAGGCTGTCGAAGGATTTTAAAATGGAGGAAAACTCCATTAGTTCATAGACATCGTATACATCAGGAGACATATTGACGAGTACAAGATCACCATTGTTTTCCCGTATTTCCCTTATTTCACTTACAAAAACCCCCCAGCCTGCACTTGAGACATAATCTATATTCTCTAAATTTACTAATATCTTGTATTTATTAAGGGCAAGCTGTTCTTCAAGTTTCTTTTCTAACTCTGGAGCAGTTGTAGTATCAATGAACCCGGTTGCAGAAATAATGGCAATATCATTATCATTTCCAGCATAAGAAACAGCTACTTCAATATCTGGCATCTGTTCCTCCTAAACTTTTTACATAAAAAAATGGTTTTTTAAATAAGACATTGAGTCTTGAAGACTCATAGTTTTATCGAAATTTACATGTCGATGGTTTTATACTTTTTAAATAAGTAAAACTTATAGCTACAATTTACATATTTCTATATTATTTGTCAATTGTTGATATGATTATGCCGTTGTAATTCTATATTGTATAATAAGGTTCTTTTCCGAGTTAGACAAATATGAACCTTCTAAAATAACCAAATATTAACAACAAAACTGGAAAAAACCGCGTAATGGCTATCTGTATGAAGCCCAAGTTGGAAGCTCTCTTTTAGAAAATGCCTCCCTTTTCTCCTTTGTATCAAGCTTCATTCTTATAAGCTCTCTCTTTACCACACTCTCTTTAATGCTATGCGATCCAAACTCTTCAGTCCCCAGAAGCTTTACAATTCTTCCTACACCAAATTCCGGGTTTTGACGTACTATCTGTACAATTGCTTTAACCTGCTCATGGGTTGCATGCTTAATCTGGATTTCCTCTTCCTCTTCTCCAGTATCGAGCTTTAATCCATCATCACCATGCTTCTCTCTCTTCTCTCTCAATTCAAGGTACTCCTCATGGGTTATCCCCGACTTTTCAAGGGCCTGTTCAAGAGGAACTTCATCCTCAAGAAGCTGAAAGAGATGGAGCCTCTTCGAATATTCAATGTCAGCAAGACTCATCTCAAGCTTTATGACAACAAAGGTAATATCATCACTCTGGGGATATCCTTTGGTAAACGATGCTATTTCCTCGTTTAATTTATCCTTAAAATCAGAGGCCGGGAGATGATGGTACTTATAAATAAATTCTATTAATTTCTTTTCTCCAAACTGCTCCCTCTTTTCATTCATAGCTTCTGTTATACCATCTGTATATACGAAGAGTAAATCCCCCTTCTTCAACTTTAGTTTCTCACTGGTAATCCTCTTTTTAAACTCATTCGGGTCACCAAGGTCAATACCAACAGCAATCCCACCAGGATTTAAAAAACTAACTGACTTGGTATTCCCCCGATAGATAAGCATTGGATTATGACCTGCTGATGAATAACTCACCATCCGCTTTTTCGAATCCAGGATCACATAGAACATCGTAACATACATACCCTTCTTTATATCTCCCATTGCTACACGATTCACCTTATTGACCACATCACTTGCGCGCTTGTTCCCCCTTGCTTCGAGTCTCATTGAGGTTCTAATCATTGTCATTATCATTGAGCTCCCGATTCCTTTACCCGAAACATCAGCAACAACAATACCTATGGAGTTTTCATCTACATCAAAGAAATCGTAGTAATCTCCTCCAACTTCCAAGGCAGCCCTGTATGCAGCATCAATCTCAAAGCCCTCAAGTTTTGGAACCAATTTTGGCAAAAGCGCATTCTGAATCTCCTGTGCAAGCTGGAGTTCTCTCCGCAGCCTTGTTTGGTCAGTGAGCTGTCCCTGTGTAATTCTCAGGTTTCTCATAATCTCATTAAATGCATCGCCTATCCTCGATATCTCATGGCTTTTCGTTGTGAGCCTCAATTCTCTTGCCTGTCCAGTTAGGCTGATATTTGAAATCTCTTCTGCCAGCTTTCGAATGGGAGAAATAAATGTCGAGCCTAAAGCAAATATACCTATGATTGTAGTGCTCCAGAAAAAGAGGGCAATAAAGGCTATCCGCAACCTTTGAGTAATAAGGTCATTCACCTCTGCAAACTTATCCTCTGGTATCCCTATATGGACTTCACCAAGCTTCAAATTGTTGTACCCGACTGCAGCAGAAAAATCGTTGTACTCCTTTCCCCCTCTTCCTACATATGAAAATACTTCCACGCTGTCCTTTGTGCTCAGTGGTCTTACACCTCTCGGCCTTTTATAGCGCTCAAAGAGCCTTTTCACATCGGTATGAGCGACTATCTGCCCATCAGCATCTGTTATGATTACGTACTCAAGAGGAACCTCGCTCTTCTTTACAGATGAGACCAGATTAACCAATGCAAGATCATCTTCCTTGAGAATAAGATCAACCGAGGTAGAAGCCACCTGTTCTGTTACCGCTTTATACCTATCAATAAACTTGTTTCTAATAGTCCTGATCTGATACCGTGATCCAATATTATATACTACAAAAATGAGAATGGTAATAAGAGCAACAGCATACAGTGCAAAACGAGCCCTTATTGAGATCTTGCCTTTGGCTTTCCGATAGGCTTCAGCTTCTTTAAGGTAAATCTTCAGGGTAAGAATGTTTGTATCATTAACACGCTCATATACAACCTCATCAATCAATTTCTTAATGAGCCATATCCCAAGACCACCCTTTCTTCTTGTCTCGACATATCTGTAAAGGTCAGGTTCCAGAACAGAGCCCCAGTCAAACTCTATTCCTCTATCCATTATCTTTATTTCCACTAAACTCTCAAGTTTGGTAATCTCTATCTGAACACTTCCCTTTCCTCCAACATATGCATGCCTTATTATGTTCGAAACTGCCTCATCTACAGCAAGTTTAACCTCACTCACCTGTCTTGGAAGAAGACCCATCTTTTTCCCATTTCTTACAACAAAATCCCTCACCTTGAGCAGGTTTTTACTTTCTGCGAGGATGTTTATCTTTTTTTTCGTACCTACTTTCATAATTAGTTCTACTTTATTAATTTAAGTAAACAATACAGATGATTGTTGTATAGCATTATAACTATGGATATATACTAAGTTTAAAGAACTAATTATTGAGTTGGTGAATATTATTCACCAACGACTAAAATAATTCTTCTTAGCAATGATATTATATTATCGACAGTACTAATTACTGATTTGATCCAATTGTGTTAAAACCATATGATTAAACTCTACCTGTTAATATTATAGTAGATTTTTTAAATAAGAACAATAAACTAGTTACTGTTATTCATTAATACTTTTTAAGTTCATTAATGGAATTTCATTACTACTATCAAGCGTCGAAGCTTTAAAAAATTCTTTTGATGCTTCATTTACATTTCCGAGCTTAAGCTCAGCACACCCTAAAATCGAATACAGATTTGAAAGGATAGAATCATCGAGGTCACTTATCCTTTTGATACATTCTTCTACAGTGTGAATTGCACTATCATATTCTTCATTTTCAATATACAGAATAGATAGATTGTAGTATCCCTCATACCTATAGGGGAAATCACGTGTTAATTCTCTATAAATAGATAAAGCTCTATCAGTACTTTCAGATTGAGCAAGAAGCATTGATATACTGTAATACAGATTTATATCTTCAATTCTGTCTCTTATTTTTAAAAGAACACTTCTTGCTTTATCGATATGTCCTGTTGTTAGATATATATCTGCAATCTGTATAAAAGCATCGTAGTATGTAGGATCTATTGATACGATCTTGTAGAATATATAAAGCGCATTGTTATAGAGTCCATATTTCTTCCATAACAGAGCTATCTTTGAAAGATAAAAAATGTCATTCTTTGAATACATTACTGCGGTTTCTAGATCAGCTCTCGCCTGTACAGAATTTCCGATTGTAAAGCCAATATCTGCAAGGCATATATAGGGTAGAGGGTTTTCTTTTACCTGTTTCATATAATCATAACATAATCCCATTGCCTCTTTATATACTCCTCCTTCCAAATAGATATTGATAAGATTGATAAAGGCTTCCTCATTTTTTGGATTAACAATCGCATTTTTATAATAGATCTTTGCCATCTCCAGATCATCCAGATTAACATATATATCGCCCATAATATATGAAATTTCTGTGTTTTCCGTTTGACCGTATATCTCTTTATAAAAATCCAGGGCCATTTTATAATGTCCACTCTTAAAGAGTGCAAATCCTAAAAGTTCATTCACCTCTTTTTCTTTCACTCCGCCTTTTATTGATTTTAATAGTGTTGCTGCTTCTTCATATTCTTCAACCTTTAAAAGCATAGATGCAAGGTTATACCTCAATAGATAACTTGAGGGGAAAATCACAAGAGCATCCCTTAAGTATTGAACTGCCTTTCCTATATCATCGTTCTGCTCTAAGTTTGCCAGCGTATATAAACTCATCCCCTTAATAATTTTGTAAGAATCTACATCATTAATAATATTATGTAGCAATTTTACTGTATTTTCAACATCACCTATCTGTAAGTATGAAACAGCCAGATTATACGTTAAAATCTCATCTATTTTTTCACCCTCTAATTCGTGGCTATGTCTGTATAGTGGTATAGCTTTATCATATCTATCTGCAGCGTAATATACATTGCCCAAAAATAATCGATTTAGCAGAAAATCATCCTTTATATTGTAGGCTTTTAAAGCATATTCCAAAGCAAGTTCCACCTCTCCTCTATTAAAATGGGCAATAGAAGCATTGTACATTGCAAAGACATTATTTTTACTGTATGAAATTGATCTTTCATAAAAATCTATCGCCTCTACGTAGTTACCTCTCTTAAAATAAATGTTCCCAAGGTATAGTGTCGCTAGGCTCTTCCTCTTTTTCATCTTACCATCTTCTAGAATTTTCGTGAAGAGTATTTCAGCCCTATCCAGGTTCTCAAGGCGATATTGGTAGATCGCATTAATAAAAGCCTGATCTCTGATATCTATTTGGGGGGGAAGAAGTTTTTCCTTCCTGTTTGTTAAAACAAGATACGTTACAAGACCAAGTATTAAGAGGAGGAGGGGCAAAAAATATTCGATAAGCCTCTTCTTAGAAAAGATCTTCTTTATCAAAGTTCTATAATTCCCCTTTTTGTTGCCAACCATAATTTCTAACCATTTCCGTCAACTAATACCTGCATAATCTACTTACCAGATACTTTTGAAGATCATGGATTGCTATGCTTTTGATTCCCCATTTTTTTCTGAACATTTTCTTTTCGGATCCCATCCAGCACCCCGTTTACAAACCTGTATGAATCATCTGTCCCAAATAATTTTGCGAGATCAATAGCCTCATTGATAATAACAGTATCCGGCACATCATCCTGGAAGAATAGCGAGAAGGTTGAAAATCGAAGGATAGCTCTATCTATATAGGAAAGCCGTTCCAAATCCCAATGTTCAAGCTGTTTCCTTATTGCATTATCTATAAGCTTTTTATTCTTTACATAACCTCTAATCAGCTTTCTTGCAAAAGCCAGAGTATCCTTATCATACTCTTTATCCAGCCAATCGAGAGCTAAAACATCACCTATCTTTTTATTGCCAATATCTATTTGATAAAGAGCCTGAAGCGCGAGAACTCTTGCACTTCTTCGAGAACCCAAGGTTCACCCCATTTCTATCATAAATTGGATTTTTGTAGCTTCCCTTTTCTCAAGAATCCAACTCTTAAATAAATCATCACCTTTAAGCTTGAAAATATAGCTTTTAATATTCTCATAAGCTTCTTCTAGGGTTAAAAGCTTCCTCTCAGTCTTATCTTCAATCTTGAATATATGATAACCATCTTTAAACCTTATTGGGGGAGTAACATCACCCTTATCAAGAGAAAATATGAGATTCACATCATCTGGAGATAGAAAAGTATTAAGCTGATCTCTTGTAAAGGAACCACGATCTCCCATATTTTCCTCTTTATCCGGTGACGTGGAGTATGCAATAACAAGATCCTGAAATCTTTCTCCACCTTTTGCCCTCTCATAAATCTCCACCGCTCTACTCTTAATATCCAATGCCTCCTTGTAGGAGGCATCCTCAGGTACAGAAATAACTATTTCTGAAATTGTAACTATTCCAGGTACAATAAAGAGACGCTTATTCGCGGGATTACTATAAAAATTCTCTATCTCTTCATCAGAAATTGTACCAGCTTTATCTGCTATCATCTGATTTATCAGTCTTGCTTTTAAGATATCCATTCTATACTTTTCCTTCAACTCCTGGATAGTGAGCATTTCTTTTTTAAGCTCGCTCATAAACTCATCGTCACTCAGATTATTCTGCTTTTTTATATCTTCAATAATTCTTTCAAGTTCATCCTCATTTACAACAATACCCTTCTTATCAGCTTCTTTTTTTATCAAGATTTCGTCTATAAGGTCGTTCATTACATCCCTCTTTAATGGTACTTCTTCTCCCAAGAGAGTCGCCCTCTTCTTAGCCTTATCATATGCTGTATTAAACTCATTTATGGTAATAAGATCATTCCCTACCTTGCATGCTATACCATTTACAATTTCTGCATAAAGAGTATTTGCAAAAGTAAAAATTATGATAAAGTAAAGTATATATCTCTTCATAAAATTTTAGCTCCATTTAAATGATAATATAAAAGGCATACAATATTGTCCTTTATATAATTTAAAAAACGACTCCTCTTTCAATCTGGAATGATACTACTCTACTTTTGTGGAGTCAAGGACAAAAGTCCCGGCCAAAAGGCCCGGGACCTATACAATACAAAATTTTCTTGACAAATAATTTTATATCATTACCTTTTGCACTTCTAAGAATAGTGAAGGAGCATTTATGAATAAGTCAAAACACCTCTTTACTTCTGAATCAGTTACTGAGGGACATCCTGATAAGGTTGCTGATCAGATATCGGATGCTATTCTTGATTCAGTACTGGAACAGGACCCATTCGGAAGAGTTGCTTGCGAAACATTGGTAACAACAGGGCTTGCATTCGTTGCAGGCGAGATGACAACAGAGGCCTATGTAGATATTCCAAAGATAATTCGAGGAACAATAAAATCGATAGGATATACAGAGCCTGAACTCGCATTTGATTGGGAAACATGCGCAGTTGTAACGAGCATTGATGAACAATCCCCGGATATCGCCCAGGGGGTTCTTGGAACTGGCCTTCATAAAGAGCAGGGGGCCGGCGATCAGGGCATGATGTTTGGCTATGCGGTGAATCAAACACCGGAGCTAATGCCATTACCGATCATGCTTGCCCATAAACTCCTTATAAAGCTTTCAGAGCTGAGAAAAACCGGTAGGATACCGTATCTAAAGCCTGATGGAAAGTCCCAGGTTACGGTAGAATATGATGACGGAAAACCGATAAGGGTAGATACAGTTGTTTTATCTACCCAGCATTCTTCAGAGGTAACCTACGAAGAGATTAAAAATGATATGATAGAGAAGGTTATCAAAAAAGTTGTACCGTCAAGCTTGATCGATGAAAAGAACATAAACTACCACATTAATCCTACCGGTAGGTTCGTAATAGGCGGACCTCACGGAGACACAGGTCTTACAGGAAGAAAGATAATGGTAGACACTTATGGTGGGCTTGGGAGTCACGGAGGAGGATGCTTTTCCGGAAAAGATCCAACAAAGGTTGACAGGAGTGCTGCATATTTGGCCCGCTATGTTGCGAAGAACATCGTTGCATCAGGATTAGCAAGTGAATGTGAAATTCAGTTCGCATATGCAATTGGCGTTGCAGAGCCTGTCTCAATAATGGTAGATACACACGGCACATGCCAGGTAGACGACGAGGCGGTCGTCAGAGTAATACGCAAGGTTTTCCAACTTACTCCGGCCAGTATTATCGAGTCGCTCGACCTGAGAAAGCCAATATACCAAGAAACAGCCTGTTACGGACACTTTGGTAGAGAAAAATTCTCCTGGGAGAAAACAGACAAGATAGAGGAGATAAAGAGAGCAGTAAAGTAGAGAACCGTTCTATTTATGTAGGGCGCGATCCCCGATCGCGACGTGGTAAAGATCACGCTATAAAATGATCAACCAACTTACCTAAAGCTCGTCATTTCACTTTTTAAGCCATTAATTCCATAGCTCTCTTTATATTACCAAACCTCCTCGACACCGATTTACCGATACACTAGTAATCAGTAATTGCGAAGTTTACAGAAAATGTATCTAATAAACCGAATGTTACTTTTATTCATACTTATAAATCAAAATCAGAATTGAGGAGTTGTATACATCTTTAATTTATCTAACGCAGTTTTATATACATCATTAATTCCAAGATCCCCAGAATCAACCTTAATCAATGCTGGAATTTTTTGAAACTCTTTATACATCTTTTTAACAAATTCAAATTTATCATTGTAGTGCGCACTAAATAACCACTTACCACCCTGTTCTTTTTTCTTTTTCTTCCTGATTCTTGAGTAAAGGATACTTTTTTTTGATTCCAATTTTATCGTTACTATGCCTGTTACTGGAAGTGCAGTTCTCAAAAACGATTCCCTGCAATTCAAACCAGTAGTTTCAAGAATACAATTTCTCCATTTCTGTCTAGATAAATCATTGAACAAAGCAACCCATGCATCAGCCTCACCAATAATAGATACTGGAAATTTGGAACGATATTCACTTATACGATAGATAGGGAGTTTTAATTCCTCCGACAACCTCTTAGCCAGAGTGGTTTTTCCAGCACCAGGCAAACCAATAATATGAATGATTGGTAAATGATTATCTCTCATATATTTTTAAACTTTCTTAACATACTACAATTCACAAACTCTCAACCTTTTTTACCGTCCCGAATCCTCTCGAAACTGATTTACCTATACCCCAGTAATCAGGGATTTCGAAGTTTACAGAGAATGTGCCGAGAAATCCGAGCATAAATAATCAGGCAAAAAATACCTCATTCTTCTTGCCTTCTGATTCGATTTTCTTTTTGATATTATCCTCAAAAGTGCCACCTATTTCATTGTCATACTGCATATCCATTACTTTCCATTTCTCGTTCGATTCACCACTTCTTGCGTTTAAATATGCCCATAACGGCATCTTCACAAGATGTCCCATAATCACAAATTGGTTCTGGTCTTTAATGCCGTCCCAAAATTGTGAAGGGACAACTTCAATCATTTTATATGTCACAAATCGGGTATGCAAGTCTGTTTCAGGTAAATCATGAATCGCACCAATATCGTACATTAATTCATTAAGCATCCTATGTGTGTTTAAAAATCTTGTATCTTCTTCAAACTTTCGACCTGAGTAAACAGCTTCAATCATTTCGAGAAATTGTTGTTCGGTAATAGATGGGCTTTGTTTAATTTGCCTTTTTAATATATCCAAAGCACTTTCAGTAATCTCTGGAGAATAAAATCTTTCTGATACTATATCCTGTTGATAGACATAGATATTACCCGATTCCTTTCCTCTTTCTCGATTTATGCGACCGGCTCGTTGGATTAATGCCTCTAGAGGCGCCCCTTCGGTGTAGAGTACATCGTAATCAATATCCATGCCACATTCAATCACCTGGGTAGATACCAATAACTTCGGCCAGGTTTGTTCCGCTCGTTTCTTACTTTCATCCTTTTCTAATCGCTTTTCTTTTTTTCTTCGGTCTTTGGCAATAAACCTGGAGTGAAGACATAATATTTCTTCATTATTAAGTATATTTACTAATTCAGACTTGAGTTGCTTATAAACTTTTTGTGATGTTAGAACCGTATTACATACAATAGCAACACGTTTCTTACTTTCGATATGTGATCGAATTTCTTGAATTATCCCCTTGTCGACTTTTTCTTTCTTTAACAAGTCTTTTTTCTCTCTAAACTCAAATTTGTTTCTTGCTTGCCCCATAAGGGTTCTGTCTTCCACAATATGCTCATTCCCTTGTAGAGCAAGCAAAGATGACAGAAATTTCTGAAGACCTTGAGACATTGTAGCACTCATAAAAAGAATTTTAGTGTAGTTTCTCATCTCTCTGGCTACTCTTTCCAATAATGCCAGCATATGCCCATCAAAGGCATGAACTTCGTCAAAGATAATAGCTCCTCCCATTAATTCTCCCATTAGAATAGACCAACGTTTGTTGCCATTAAAAGCAAGCATAAGTAGTTGATCTACTGTAGCAACCATAACGGGACGAAACATCATTCGATTGAGAGAATAAATATCCTTTTCTTCTTTGGTAGGCTTGAGTTCTTCTGGGTCGCACTGCTCTGATTCATCACTTTCCATACGGCTATACATCTGATAGAGTAATGCTCCACTATGAAGCAGTCCAACCTTCTGATCTCCAAAATATTTGAGAAGTCGTTCGTATATGCTGTTGGTAAGAACTTGGGTGGGGAGAACATAGAGAACTTTTCCCTTTAATCCATCTAGAGTATTAAGCTGCTTTAGTGCCCAAGCAATAGCTCCTTCTGTCTTTCCCGAGCCAGTAGGCGCAATCGCAATTCCATGTCCTGATAGTTTGCCAAGAGCTTCTTGGAACTCCTTAATCTGAAATTTCGCACTAGGTCTTTTCTCTACATCAACTTTAACTTTATTCCAAAATTCTTGAGTTGTCATTCTGATTAGATGATGTATCTTTTTTCCTGAAGATCCTTCCCAATCAGATGCAATTAGAAGGCTCTTTAATAGGGCAAGAATTGCCCGAATTTCTCCTAGGACTCGAAGCGTTCCTGTCTCATCCACAAGTTCCTGAACTCTTAGTGGAACTATATCAATCTGTTCCTTAACTAATTCAATAATGCTCTGGCTGCCTCTGAATATGTCTCTCCATTTTATCTCTGGTAACTTGATATGTTCCCGTTCGAATAAGCCATGTGCAATCTCAAGTATATGATTCCATTCGTCTTCAGCATAGCCAATTTGAGATAATTCATCAGACCTGCCAAAGAACTCGTTCCATTCTCGTCTGAAGCTCTCTGGATTTACAGGTTTGTGGTGCCCGATAACGGTAAAGAACTCAAAAGGGAATCCATTAACTCCCAACTTGCCATAGATTTCATCCAAGTAAGAACAGAATCTACTAACTATTAGCCCTCCAATAATTTCATGGCGATAAGGTAATGACAATTCTTCTCTATTAAAAATAGGCAAAGGGCGATTGCAAGTTCGACAAAAAACTCTCTCTTTTTGCTTTTTTCGAACAATCTCTTCCATGGCATGCTGAAAACTCTTAGACGGCTTCCCCGCATCATGAAAAACAATAGTGGCCAATGAAGCAGACTTAAAACGCTCCGGTGAGATATTATAACTTTCACAGAGCCTTATGATTACATCTTTCCTCTGTGCATAAAGGCTTTTCCACGAATCATAGACTGTCTCAACATGACATTTGTAACACTGTTCAGGTTTTCCAAAATATGTCATAGATTAAACCTCTAGTATAGGTATGATTAAATCCTGATTTCCTTTCTCTATTGGTATTTTAAGACGATATCCATTCACAGGTTGTTTAAGAGTGATATTGTGATTTCCAATAAACGTAAAATCGCAAAATTTATCGGCTATTCGCTCATAGGTGTAACCATTTCTAAAATTGAAATGCACTGGCAGACGATAAAGCAAGGTGCATGGTCCAGGGTCTATGGGATCATCAGGGTCAAAGAGAGATTCCTCCACTCGTGCCGAAGGAGTTCCCACAATAACTGTATTCCTTAATTGGTGTAAGGATTCGGGCTTAGCATCAAATGGTTGATAAACAATAGCATTGGCAATATCATCAGGACGACCTAAGGAAAGCGGGTAAGCTGGATACCGAAATGCTTTCTCACATATGTGGATAGCGGTTTCATCTCCTTCAAAAATAATGTGATAATGAGGTTTATATAGAATCTGTCGCTCAACAACATCATTTTCTGGATTCTTTGTTGTCAGAACCCGCCAAGTATCATTGCAACTTCCATTATGAGTTCCAGCGATCCCAATTTTCAAACCCAGATGTTCAAAGATGGTCTGAGCAGTTGCCATATTCTTACCCACTGCTGCTCCAAACATTCCGACTACTGCTGTAAAAGGAGGAAATAGCAAAGAACGATGGTATTTGAACATATGTGGAACCCTGAAACTAGCGGTTAATCCCCGCAATTCTACGAGCAAAACCTGCATGATTTATCCTTTACTTTTATCCTTGTTTGATCCGTCCTCAATATCGAAGTGCTCTTTCAGCCAACTATCGATAGTATTGAAAGCTCCTCTCAGGTCCTGAACGGTAATATTATTTGTCTTATCAGGTTTTTGTAATAGATCCTCTCGATAACCGACCACAATCCTCTCAACTCCCTCGGTAAAAGTGTTTTTTACAGTTATGATATTATTGAAGTTGATTTTGTCTTTTTCATAGCTCTCTTTTACATACTCTATAAGTGGAGTCTCTAAAAAAGGCGTACGTGCACCTTTCACATAAGCTGCAACCATTAATTTAGGGGTTAAATCGATAAGCCAGTTACTGCTTCGCCCAGACGGAGCCAAAAAACGAATGGCATCAAGGAGAGCTTTAGCTCGTCCGTAACGTTCATCCTTAGATAGTTCGTCTCCACAGATCCGTTTAAATGTTGCAAAATCACTCTTTACTGGAGCGATGAAGTCGTATTCTTCAGGAGGTTTCTTGAGTAGTTCAACAACATCGCCGGCCCTAGTTATCTCCTTAAGATCCGTGATAAACCCCGTATCGGTACCGATTCGATCAAGCTCTACATAAAGACTGACTCGATACCACCCACGATGCACCTCTGTTTCATAAGGCATCGGATCTCCAGCAGCTTTAAGTCCCATCATGTTTGCACCAAAATCCACATTGTCATCGAACGCAGAGAGAGAAAGTAGGGGGGTCATGGAGACAACTGCCTTACGTATTCCATTTAGCCTATTTACATCACTCCTTTCAGATTTCTTACTGCCTGCCTCCATGAATCCAAAGAGATCATCATCTATATATCTCACAGGATCACCTACTGTCCTTGCTGGCTTAGTGTTAACCACCGGAGAAGTTTCATATCCAAGTCCTTTAAGGGTATCCCTTAAGGCTCGTTTCATTGCTTGGGCTGAGGCATAGGGAAAGTCCAGAAAACCTTCCCGGATTTTCTTGATCACATTCAGATTTTCGATTTCACTTCTTCCCCCACTGGGTGAAGCGATACCAAACCGAACCAAATAAGTGATAGCCAATCCCTTAGAAGCTGCTGGCTCTTGTTTTTTTATTGTTTTAGTCATCTTAATCCTCCTTTTTATGAGCCATTTGCGAAGTGCTTGTCGTTGAGGCCTGTGTCTTCAACATACCATTAAGCATCCCCGCAAGAAAATACACCCGATAGACCTCGAACTTCTTTATGTCATCCTTCCCATCTTCATAGTGGAATACCATCTCTTTAGGAACTCCCCCACCAGCTTCACCAGCCTTATGGTAGGCATGTCTAGCTTGCTCAAGAAACTTCACTGGTGATGGTGCTCGCTCAATTGCATAATAGTAACGCTTTATGAGATTTTGTTTCTCTTTCTTATCCATCCCACTCAGTTTCCAGATATCCTGGCTGAGATGGAATCCAGCGTTCTTTGCTTGTTCAATCATATTAGCCATATTTTTATCCTCCTTTCCAAACAACCATTGATCATAGATTCGAAATAATACACTAATCTGGTATATCTCATAAGATTTAGCCCCATTTAACCCCGGTTCCAAAATAGGAAGAAGATAGCGATAAATATGCTTTCCCTCTGTTAGAGCATAGGCTGCACGAAGTACAGAAAGTCTCTGTAACTGTGGCTTAGTTTCTGAAGCACGTATAAACAAGCCTCGCAAAGATTCAAAAAGTTTAGCTCCTTTCTCTCCAACATTCATTCTTTTTTTTAAATGTAGAAATAACTTTATAAAATATGCGGAACGGTCAACCGTAGTCTCCCGAAGGATAAAACTTTTACCTCCACCACCGATAGCGTCTCGCTTAAGAAATAAAGCTGTCTGAAATACTGCCCCTCGTTCATCAATGAGACCTAAGTCTTCGAATACTTGAAGCAGATTTTTAGCATTTTGGGGTAAAAGCCGACTATAAAGATCATAGTAAAAAGATAATGTAAATAGGGGCATCCCCTGTGGTATTGTCTTGAAAGCACTTTCATAATTAACAGTCGTATGATCTGAACCAAGGATACGGGAAAGCCCCCGCTTGCCAGAAAGCGAGCGATAAAGTCGGTGAGTAGCCTTTAGATTTCCAGGGACATAGGGAAGAATGTAGTAAGTATCGGTACCTCTGCGTCGATAAAATAAGAGAAGAGGGCTAAAAAATGTGACGAATCCGCATCTCCAGCATTTTATTGATCCTTCATGATTGGAGTGAAAACACCGATTAGAACTATTCCCTTCAACAAATGGAGACGATTTAAGGGTTTGTCCAACAAACACCTCATTAGCTTCACTTAAGGCAAGTTTTGTGCTAGCTTCTTGTCCACAGAAAACACAAGTGACGATTTTCTTTGCTTCTTTTTGCTTAAGGGGTAAAAAAATGTTTTTTTTCCCAATATTCTTAATAATCTCTTGCCTGAAATATGTATATTCAGCTTGTTTCCCGGAAGCAACTACCTTGCCTGCTAAGGTACTCATTTGTTTAATCCTTCCGTCCCTTTCAGGATTAGCAATCTGTTTTTCAGTTGAAACATCATACAGAGTTAGTCTAATCCATTCTAAGGCATAGGACAAAGCTAGATCTAATTGCTTTTCCTCTCCTTCAAGACTGAGGGCATCCGGAAAGAGTTTAGCCTTGATTTTAGAATGTCCCTTAATTGTTTCTTCCCATACCCCTAATCCATCGTTATTTCTTGGTACAGGCTTTTGTAATGTATCGTATAGACCTACAATTCCAGAGTCGATCCAATAATTGCAAGTCCGCTCAAAAACTAATTCACCCATATTTCACCACCGTCCCATAACCTCTAGATACAAATTTCCCTATCCCTATGTAGTCAGGGACGTCAGTATTACATTCAAACATTACATTAAAGGGAATAAAGAATAAGTCATCTTTTATTTTTATAGGTCTCCCTGTTCTCATCTGTATAAGATTTGCCTTTATCCTATGATTGAGTGTTATCCCACACCATTTGGCAGCAGTAAGGATATGATCTACAAGACATTTCTCGATGACTTCCCTTCTTTCATCTTTAACTAAAGATGTATAAGCTTTACATTTATGCTGATTTAAGGCTATATAAGGAGATATGCTTCTATAACATTGCAAGTTTGATTGTTGAAAACTTGCTTGTTTAGTTGTTTTTGAGGACAGTTCGAGTTCTACAAGCACTCCTCTGCGCCCCAATGGCATTGCTATGGTTTTTGGCCATTGGAAAGAACAGGCAAAATCAACTCCTTCGTTTAAAGCCAAAATTAAAACCTCATTATTTATAGTTTTAAACTGGAAAGGTGCTCCTTTGCTCCTGTAAATCGACTTACCATCAGGATGATGGTTGTGAAATAGCGGGTGTGAATAATTGTCTACAAAATATTGTCGTACAGAACTTGCAAAAATCCTAAAACCATAAGGTAAATCTTTTGGTTTATAATTTAATATATATAGGTTACTGTGCATTTTGTTGCTTCCAATTTTTATTCTGTGACAGTATATTTATTCGATTTCTTTTTGAACACTAGGAACGATGTGCCTCTTATTTGGAGAACATATGTATACTATGACTAATTGTGCCATTCTCAATTTTTAGTTCTTTTGAGAATCACATACTATGTTCAGAAAAAAGGAACGGCCCTTTCAATATGGCAATAAAACGAATCCAATGAAGTAATGAAAACTTATTTTTAACACATAGACAACTATTACCTGATTTTTTTCATCGAACGAAATAGCCTTTACCCTGGAATCTCAACCTTTCAAGTGAAAAGAATTTTGATCCGATATTACCCAATTCATTACCTAATCAATTAAGTATTACCTACTTCCCATTTATCTGTTTTTTGCTATTTTGTATAGTGACCTCTTACAAATCCTAAATAGTATTTAGTATAGCCTTAGGGCTATTAGAACATCAGCAAGCATAATTAATTCATATTATGTAAAAGCATGTAGCAAATGAGGTAAAAACTTTAGCTGCTTGATGCGACTTCAAATAGCGTCGCATCTGAAAGAAATACTTCGAGGCTAAAAAAGTAGAAAAGCAGAGAAGATTAAAACTTGGTATAAGTATACTTAGTTATGTTCCCGTAGTCAACATTTTACAAACAGACCACTTTGCATTTTCTTATCAATATTACTCTGTTTTTTATCAGATTAAAAAACAATTATAAACTCAAGCCATAGCTTTAGACAACCTTTTCACCTGTCCTCATCACCTCTACGGCAAATGGGTTATCTTCGTTGAAATCTTCAACAAGATATGGATGAGGTTCAATGTTAAGGTCTATTTCTCTTGCTATTTTCATAAGCAGAAATTTAAAGTCAAAAAAGTCCCCTATAATTTTTTTTGTTAAAAGTGCCACATCTATATCACTCCATTCTGTAGCCTTACCATTTGCATAAGAACCAAAAAGATAAGCCGCAACAACATCAATATTTCTTTTCCTCAGTTTATTTACATATGTTTTTATTAACTCATATACTATTTTTTTATCTT
Organism: uncultured Spirochaetota bacterium; assembly: GCA_964424795.1. GTDB lineage: Bacteria > Spirochaetota > B62-G9 > B62-G9 > DRHN01 > CAYRKG01. Next base: position 6,776 of record CAYRKG010000023.1, on the reverse strand, counting down.
CTTTTTCAGCCATTCTCTTAGCCTCATTATTTTCTCAATATTTTTCTCTGCAAACTCCTTTTTATCCAGACAACCATCACATATAAAAATGCCGGACAGTGTACTCATTATAATCATAAAGTTACTAATATTTTATTTTTTATTCTCTAACTCTTCAAGAACTTTCAAAATTAATGGTTTTAGTAATGGAAGCTCTTTTTTAATTGTTTCCCATATGATTTCCAAATCAACTCCAAAGTATTCATGGATAAGCTTGTTCCTCATCCCGGCCATTTTCTTCCACGGGATATCAGAATATCTATCTCTCATTGAATGTGGAATACTTTTAGCGGCTTCACCTGCTACATCAATACTTCTTATTACTGCATTTATTGTTTTCTTGTCTTTAATGAAGTCCATAAATGTCATTCCTTGATAAATTCATCGGTTTCATTGATAGCATCAAGAATGTCCTGAATATAATCGATATAATCTTTCTTTTTCACAATACAATCATTTCCTGAAATATGTATTTACCAATCCTGGGTTTTAATGCCTTCTTAGACACTAAATCGACCTTTGTTTGAAGTAATTCTGTGAGGTATTCTTCGAGATCTAAAAATATAAAAAATCCAATCGGTTCATAAAACTCCACGAGTATATCTATATCACTATCTTCTTCTTGCTCACCCCTTACAATGGAGCCAAATATAGCCATTTCTTTTACTTTATATTTCTCCATTATGACAGATTTATGTTTATCAACAATCTTCTTTACTTCCTCAAGATTCTTCATTTAGCTAACTCTATTCTCAATAATTGTTTGTATATCTGAATATTTTGTATATCACTATTTATTGTACCAGAATACTTAAAACTTAGATTTGTAAAAGTCCTTCTTTTCCAGATCATATACTGAAACCGAAGAATTTCTTTTAAAATTCTATGAAAATTACAAATAACAATCAAATACTATACCTTATGTAATATTAACAAATAAAGCAATATATTCAAGGATTAAAGCTTAATTTTCCTTACTTGATTTTATTCATAAATATCTTAAAATATTATATTGAGGGCAAATAAATTAATGTAGATGAATAATACAGGTTACAGAATTGCAAAAGAATTAAAAGAAAGATTTTTCATGATAGTGCACCTTAATGATATCAGAATATTCTGTTCACGACTAAGAGGTGAAAATATATATAAAAAAGGTATAAGGGTATATTAAGTAAATATATCTTATTGTATCATGCAATTAGTAATAAATACATACGGCTCTTATCTCCAGAAAAATGGTGACCTTTTTAGGGTGAAAGCTAATAAAAAGGTATACGAGATATCCAGTAAAAAGGTATCCTCTATCCTCATTTCTACTGCGGCATATATTACTACAGATGCAATCAAGCTGGCAATGGATAACAATATCGATATTGTTTTTGTTGATGATTTTGGAGATCCATATGGAAGGGTATGGCATTCAAAGCTTGGAAGCACAACTCTCATCAGAAGGCGGCAGTTAGAGATTGCAGAAACAGAAAACGGGCTTAATATTGCACTTATATGTGTTAAAACCAAGTTTCAAAATCAGATAGATCTACTTAAACGGCTGAGAAAAACAAGGCCACAGAAATCAGCAGCAATTACAAAATACATAGAAAAGCTTGAAAATCTAAAAGCAGCTCTTGAGACTATTTCAGGTAGACTAGATGAATCAAGAGGTACTATACGCGGTATTGAAGGAAGCGGAGGCAGAATGTATTTTGAAGCATTAAGTTTTTTAATGCCGGATAGATTCAAGTTTAATGGCAGAAGCAGAAATCCTGCACAGGATGAGTTTAATACATTACTCAATTATGCTTATGGGGTACTTTACTCTAAAGTTGAAAAAGCATGTATTATAGCAGGACTTGACCCGTATGTAGGTTTTATACATACAGATCATTATAATAAAAAATCACTTGTTTTTGACCTGATCGAGAATTATCGCATCTGGGCAGATGAAACTGTCGTAAACCTTTTTGCATCACGGAATGTAAAAAAGGAATTATTTGATAAAATCCCCAAAGGCTATACGCTCAATAAAGATGGAAAAGCAGTTTTGTTGAGTTCTTTTAACTCATTTTTAGACGAATCCATCAGGTATAAAGGAAGAAATATAAAAAGAGATAATATTATTCAGTTTGACTGTCACAGGATCGCTAACTCATTAATAAAATAAACCGAGGGATAAATTTTATGAGTATGCTTACTTGGGTAATATATGACATCTCCGATGATAAAATACGAAATAAAATAGCAAAATCCTGTAAGAACAAAGGTCTGTACAGGGTACAAAAATCGGCCTTCCTTGGTACACTTAACAAAAATCAAATAGATGAACTGAAAATACAATGCGAGGATGTTATTAATCCTGATAAAGATTCAATTTATATATTCCCGATGTGTGAGGACGACTTTAAAAAAGTTAAACTGCTGGGAAATTCATTTGATAAGAAACTAGTCAGTGATCAAATAAAGGCTATGTTTATATGAACAATATCGAGTTAAACGAAATAGAAATAGATGGCCCTTCGCTCGACGATGAGACAACCCCTATGATAACGCCATCAGAGGTGATAGAACACCTATTCTGTCCTCGCTTTACTTATTATATGAATTGCTTGAGTATACCGCAGCATGAAGAGATGAGATATAAAGTTCTAAAGGGTAGAGAAATTCATAAAAGGCGTGAATCTGAAAATATTAGATATTTAAGAAAAAAGCTGGGATGTATAAAAAAAGAGAATTCAGTTTATATTGCTTCGAGAAAAATAAGAGCACGAGGGATTATTGATGAGGTGCTTTATCTATCTGATGGGACTCTTTCTCCATTGGATTATAAATATGCAGAATACTCGGATTATATTTTTAAAACACACAAAATACAATCTGCTCTTTATGCGCTTTTAATTACAGATAATTACAACAAAGCGGTAAAAAGGGGATTCATATGCTATGCGAAGTCTAAATATAAAATAAAGGAAATCCTTTACAGAAAAGAAGATTTCTTATATACTAAAAATGTGATAGCAGAAATTTTCGATATAATATTGAATGGATATTACCCAAAAAAGACATCATCAAGAATTCGATGCATTGACTGCTGTTACAGGAACATCTGTGTCTAAAAATGCTCTTTGACAACTTTTATTTTTATAGTGGAAATCCCTGTTTTGACTAATATAGGAAATTTATTAGATGAATATAGCCAGAAAATCTTAACTCTTTGTACTTTAAACAATTAAGTTCGATATATCTCTGCAAAAGGGGGCACGAATGTGCTATTTTAAGCATTTTTCCAACCCAAAAACTATCAAAATTGTTTCAAGAAAAAAATATTTAAATACTGATATAACATATAGATGCCCCCTGTTTGCTATTTAAAAGCAGCTTCCACTAAAACAAGGATTGAAACGTAAAAACCTGCTGTTTCACGCTTTGTGGTATATCTGATTTAAAAGCAGCTTCCACTAAAACAAGGATTGAAACTCCTATGCCTTCCAGCATTGTTCTTTATTGTGTGATATTTAAAAGCAGCTTCCACTAAAACAAGGATTGAAACTAGATATCTACATTGACATCATCACCCCAGTTGAGCAAATTTAAAAGCAGCTTCCACTAAAACAAGGATTGAAACATAGGATCATATTCATACTCACATATAGAAGAGGTCTTATTTAAAAGCAGCTTCCACTAAAACAAGGATTGAAACTCTTGTATCTGATACAATCAATTAATCACCTCCTTATTTAAAAGCAGCTTCCACTAAAACAAGGATTGAAACAATATTCATTATAATGATCTCCATAATTCCCAAGTTATTTAAAAGCAGCTTCCACTAAAACAAGGATTGAAACTATTTTGAAATGCCTTTATGTTTTTTGGAATTTCTTATTTAAAAGCAGCTTCCACTAAAACAAGGATTGAAACTTCGTTATAATGGAATTGATGGATTAAATTTCCCACATTTAAAAGCAGCTTCCACTAAAACAAGGATTGAAACACAACTCTCTCTTCGGTGGGATTGAGTGCTGGTTTGATTTAAAAGCAGCTTCCACTAAAACAAGGATTGAAACTATTTCCCTTAGAGGATTTCCACCTGATATCATCATAATTTAAAAGCAGCTTCCACTAAAACAAGGATTGAAACTATTATCTTGGTCAAAAAAGCGCAAAGGAATTGATGCAATTTAAAAGCAGCTTCCACTAAAACAAGGATTGAAACTCAATAGGGATTTGGACAAGGCGAGAAAAGAGATTGAATTTAAAAGCAGCTTCCACTAAAACAAGGATTGAAACCTACTATAGGAGACACAATTCTTGATCCATTTGCAGGAATTTAAAAGCAGCTTCCACTAAAACAAGGATTGAAACGAAGACTGCACAAAATCACAGACCACCAATATCGGTTATTTAAAAGCAGCTTCCACTAAAACAAGGATTGAAACTATATGTTTGCTGGCACGATATGCCCCAACATGGTACGATTTAAAAGCAGCTTCCACTAAAACAAGGATTGAAACATAACAAGTCTCCAATTGTGTTGGCATTTATGATTTATTTAAAAGCAGCTTCCACTAAAACAAGGATTGAAACAAAAATTCTTCTCTGCTTCATTTCGGCCATTTGCATATTTAAAAGCAGCTTCCACTAAAACAAGGATTGAAACTTGTGATTTCGTGCCAGTGCCAAGAGGAGAATGAAAATTTAAAAGCAGCTTCCACTAAAACAAGGATTGAAACACAACCTCACCTTGTCCTCAACATCTTTCGCCTGCCTATTTAAAAGCAGCTTCCACTAAAACAAGGATTGAAACTTATTCGTCTCGATCCTCTTCGCCTCGTTGTATCCGAGATTTAAAAGCAGCTTCCACTAAAACAAGGATTGAAACCATAATTTCTTTTGAATCCAAATATTTTATCATATCGATTTAAAAGCAGCTTCCACTAAAACAAGGATTGAAACGACTTAGAGAACCACTTTTAGAAAAACACAAGATTTATTTAAAAGCAGCTTCCACTAAAACAAGGATTGAAACTGATAATATGTTCGTTTGCAGTCTGCTGATCGGTAAGATTTAAAAGCAGCTTCCACTAAAACAAGGATTGAAACAGAAGCATTCCACTATTGTGGCCTGTACAATTGCAGCTATTTAAAAGCAGCTTCCACTAAAACAAGGATTGAAACCTGCTGTTAATAGCTCAATATTAGAGGAATATCAGAATTTAAAAGCAGCTTCCACTAAAACAAGGATTGAAACTCAATCATGTCTTTAGCCTCGATATCGTCCTTGATTATTATTTAAAAGCAGCTTCCACTAAAACAAGGATTGAAACATGCCTTCAATTCAATCTTTCTTTCAAGATCAAGCTTATTTAAAAGCAGCTTCCACTAAAACAAGGATTGAAACTCCATACCTGCATCTTGGTCTTTAATGATGAATTTCGTATTTAAAAGCAGCTTCCACTAAAACAAGGATTGAAACGACAAACGGGATTCAGAACAGATTTCGATATATTCACGATTTAAAAGCAGCTTCCACTAAAACAAGGATTGAAACTAGATGAATAGACAGAAACTATATCCTTGATGATGATTTAAAAGCAGCTTCCACTAAAACAAGGATTGAAACATGATGAATTTCGTCAGATAGTTTGATCCATCATAATATTTAAAAGCAGCTTCCACTAAAACAAGGATTGAAACTGGATGGATGAGTATTAAAAATAAGGAAGCTGAATTATTTAAAAGCAGCTTCCACTAAAACAAGGATTGAAACGACAAACGGGATTCAGAACAGATTTCGATATATTCACGATTTAAAAGCAGCTTCCACTAAAACAAGGATTGAAACTCAATACCATAGCCACAATCACATATTTTGTGAGTATATTTAAAAGCAGCTTCCACTAAAACAAGGATTGAAACCTGAATTCATCATTCATATCTATGGTGCTTTGCATTATTTAAAAGCAGCTTCCACTAAAACAAGGATTGAAACAACTATTATATTATTAGTATCTACTTGCTCTATTGTATTTAAAAGCAGCTTCCACTAAAACAAGGATTGAAACTTATCTGCCGCCACCAATCCAAATGATTCATAATCATGATTTAAAAGCAGCTTCCACTAAAACAAGGATTGAAACAACTTGCTGATTATGAAGATTCAAGGGTCGGAGAGAGATTTAAAAGCAGCTTCCACTAAAACAAGGATTGAAACTATAAATCTCTAAGCGAATCTATATTGGCATTTACCAAATTTAAAAGCAGCTTCCACTAAAACAAGGATTGAAACTTGCTTTACCAAGCTGTATAATAGACTGTTGTAAATCATTTAAAAGCAGCTTCCACTAAAACAAGGATTGAAACCTGATGTGACAGCAGAGTTGATAAAAACGGTCATCAAATTTAAAAGCAGCTTCCACTAAAACAAGGATTGAAACTGGAGAGTTTTCACATCCCTATGCTGAACTGCACCAAGATTTAAAAGCAGCTTCCACTAAAACAAGGATTGAAACAATCCCATCCAGATGAATCGAATCTTTCAAAATCTATTTAAAAGCAGCTTCCACTAAAACAAGGATTGAAACATGGGAAATTGAATCTTGCGAAAAACTCTGTCCTTATTTAAAAGCAGCTTCCACTAAAACAAGGATTGAAACGATTTTCGTTTTCGTTTTTTAGCTTCTCAATCTCTTCAATTTAAAAGCAGCTTCCACTAAAACAAGGATTGAAACTCAGCCAATAAT
>CAYRKG010000022.1:0-59311 GCA_964424795.1 uncultured Spirochaetota bacterium | reverse complement strand
GGTTTTAGTGGCAGATTTGAATGAAATCAAAATGAGAATTGAAAACGAGAACCTTACAAAATATGACTCGGAATTGGTTATAAAAAATCTTCAGGATTTTTCCGATAGAATAGATTATTCAAAAGGGAGAGAGAGGAAGCATCTATTACAGATGATGATAAAAGATATTATTTATGGCAGGCAAGATATGACACTCAATTTGTTTTACCTTCCTGCCATAAATGAGAGTTCGAAAAAACGTTCGGAACTGCTCCCCCGGCCGGACTCGAACCAGCGACCCGATGATTAACAGTCACCTGCTCTACCAACTGAGCTACAGGGGATTATCAATAAACACAATAGTATAAAAAATCGTTTTACTCAAGTAGATTTATAAAACAAAAAAAATATACAACAAATATCTCCACAGTCAAGCTAAAATGGGGCTTGAAAATAGGGAGGGGTAATAACAAATCATTTTTACATAATTCGCCCTTTTTTATACATTATTTGTATAGTATAATATCTATTGTATGAGAAAATTTAAGCTCACCCTTCCTCTTCTATTCTTATTTTTTATTATTCCCTCTCTCACATTCTCAATAACCCGTGAAAACTGGCCCACATATATGGGAAACCAGTACCTCACTGGAAATAACGATGGAATCATCCCCGAGGGAGATGGAATAGTGTGGTCCTTCACATCAGGCGGTAATCTCTTCAATCCAGTCTCCGTGGACGACAGAGTCTATATCGTATCAACCGACAGCTTCCTATACTGCCTAGATGCAGGTAATGGAAAACTTCTATGGAAGTTCAAGGCAGAGGGGCCGCTGACGAGAATGATCTGCGTTTATGAAGGCAGAGTATACCTTCCAGCAGGGAGGTTTCTATACTGCATAGATGCGGAAAAGGGAGAGGTTATATGGGGAAGGCGTGACCCAGCGTTCGGGTTTTACGGAACACCAACAATAGCAAAGGGGAAGCTCTTCTACGGAAACAGGAAAGGCTTTTATTCAAGGGAGCTCAGAGACGGCCACATAGTCTGGGAGAACATGGAAATCTTCACCTATGGGGGCTTTCCCTCCTACTGGAACAGCATGGTATATACAGTCTCCAAGGAGTTTCAAAAGGAGAGTGCACGCCTCGTTGCTCTCAATGAGGAGGATGGCTCTGTAAAATGGTCTTCAGAGATAGAGAATGTCTCGAATATCTTTTCACCTGTTGTGTACAGCGAAAAGATCTACCTTGCACTTGGAGAAGCTTTAGTAATATTCGATGCAGAAACAGGAGAGAGGATACTGGAAAAGAGATTGCTCGATAATGTTTCCTCAAGCCCGGTTTTTTCAAACGGAAGCATATTTCTATCCCTCAAAGGGGGAAATATACTGAAAATCGACCCGGAAACAGGGGACTTTCATACCATATTTAAGGCACCATATGGTACACAGTTTGCGATTGTGGGAAGCTACCTCTTTGTACCGATTAAAGGGAGGAACGGCGGCCTTGCGATCGTTGATTCTGACGATGGCGATGTTAAAAAGAAGATAGTCATAGATGAAGGGGAATCTGCAACATTGACAATCAGCAAAGGGCTGATGTTTCTTCCCACATCGAATAGACTCCTTGCTCTTGGTGACGGCAGGATCTTTTATGGTGAAAAGGTAACACACCCTGAAAAGATAGTTGAAACGAAGAAAATCAGGGGCGAGGTAAAGGATAGAGAATCAGGTGCACCACTCACAGGAAAGGTTGAGGCCACAACAAAATTGGAAAGTGGGGCCATAATTCAAAATGAGAAGGATATAAAAAGAGGAAGCTTTGAGTTCGATATACCTGAAGAGGGGGAAACCGATCTTGTCTTTTCCTCACCAGGCTATACCTTCGAGATCATAACCCTTGCCAGTGCCGGGGCAATCGATGACCTCACAGAAGAGCCCCTTGAGCTCTCCCTTCCAAGGGCTAAAAAGGGAGAAAAATTTACGGTCGAAAGTATACACTTCAAGGAGGGAAGCGCAAATCTCGAGCCAAACTCCCTTGCTACCCTGAAAAGGCTTCTCAGTATGATGAAGGAGAACCCCAGGATAAAGATCGAAATAGGAGGACATACAGACTCCACAGAGGACAAAGAGTATGACATGAAGCTCTCCAGAATGAGGGCAGAATCTGCTGCATCATGGCTCATAAGAAACGGAATACTATCTAAGAGAATCACTATCAGGGGCTATGGCGATACAGTGCCTATTGCAGATAACAGCACAGAAGAGGGAAGAAGGAAAAACAGGAGGACGGAGATAACGATAATCGATGATTAGCAGGAAGAATATACTCATTATTGTGCTTTCACTGATAATTGGAGCAATTTTAGCTATCTGGCTCTACCTCCGCTTTCGGATCTTCTTCCTCTTCCTCTTTATTCCCATATTCTCGATTGGACCGCTTTTCAGAAATCTCCTTGCCTCAAGAAGAAAAGGATTAGGGGAACAGGATTCGTCACAGAACGATGAATAATTAACAGCGACAGATCGTTTTGTATGGATTCCCGCTTTTGCGGTAATGACAGGACAGGCAGCGGGAATGACAAAAAAAGCTACTTCATCTCAATATTGTTCATCCTCTCAAATACTAGAGTAAGGGCATGAGTCCCGAGCTTTCCGAAGCCAAGGGCCTTTGCAGAGAGGTAAAACTGATGTGCAAGTGAGAGGCCTGGAAGCGAGAGGTTCATCCTCTTTGCCTCTTCAAGTGCAATACCCATATCCTTGATAAAATGATCGATAAAAAATCCTGGATCAAAGTTCCTCTTCACGATGCGAGGACCATAGTTGTTGATTGTCCATGAGCCTGCAGCACCGCCACCTATTGCCCTGATGGCCTCATCAAGATCAAGCCCTGCCTTGTAGGCGTACAAAAGACATTCAACAGCACCTATCATCGTCGTTGCTATATGTATCTGGTTCACCATCTTCGTGTGCTGGCCGCTTCCCCTCTTGCCCATATATGTAATGTCCTTTCCCATGGATTGAAAGAGGGGCAAAACCTCTTCAAAGGCAGACCTGTCTCCACCAACCATGATCGAGAGGGTAGCATTTCTTGCACCAACATCCCCGCCTGATACAGGGGCATCGAGGGCCATTATACCCTTTTCCTTTGCCCTCTCGTAGATCTCGATAGCAAGTCCGGGGCTGCTTGTTGTCATATCACAGACAATACCGCCCTTTTCAAGTCCCTCCAGAACTCCGTTAGAAGAGAGGATAACATCCTCGACATCGCCAGGGTACGATACAATGCTGAAAACAATATCCGAATCCCCGGCTACAAGAGCTGGATTTTCCTTCCATCTAGCACCCTTTGAAAGGAGATTCTCAGCCTTTGATTTTGTCCTTGTGAAAACAGTAACAGGAAATCCAGCATCTAAAATGTGGGAACACATAGAGTTTCCCATCACTCCTGTTCCGATCCATCCTATATTTTTCATGAGCCCCCCTTTTATTAAATTAGCTTAACCTATCCTGTTCTTTCTGTTCATATATGGGACAAGGACATCAGGAATGGTAATAGAGCCGTCCTCGATCTGAAATGTTTCGATGATTGCGATGAGCAGTCTGGGAGAAGCTGCTGCAGTATTGTTTAGGGTAAAGGGAAATAGGTTTTTCCCGTCCCTCGTTTTATACCGGATACGGGACCTTCGTGACTGAAAATCTGCAAATGAGGAACAGGAATGGGTCTCCCCGAATCCTCCCCTTCCGGGCATGTAGCATTCGATATCATGCTTCTTTACCTGGCCCATTCCCATCTCCTTTGTACATACCTCAACTATCCTGTAACAGAGCCCCAGGCTATTGACAATAAACTCTGCATTTGAAAGAAGCTCTTCATGGAAGCTCTTCATTTCATCATAATCATCCCTGCAGATAACGATCTGCTCTATCTTCTGAAACTGGTGTACCCGGAATAGCCCCCTTACATCCTTTCCATAACTGCCAGCCTCCCTTCTGAAGCAGGTTGTGTTAGCTGCATACTTGATCGGAAGATCATCCTCCTTTAAAATTTCATTCATATGGTAGGAGATAAGGGTAACCTCGGATGTTCCTATAAGATAAAGTTCATCTCTTTCAATATTATACGAGTCCTCCCTCCCTGTTGGGAAATATCCTGATCCCACCATACACTCTTCCTTCACAAGAAAGGGGGTCACAAAGGGTGTATAACCCCTCTTTATGAGAACATCAAGAGAATAGCGCATCAGGGCATTCTCAAGCAGAGCACCCTCATTCTTGAGATAGTAGCTTCTTGTGCCTGCTACCTTTGCACCCCTCTCTATATCAAAAAGATCATGCATCAATCCAAGCTCAACATGATCCTTTGGCGAAAATGAAAACTTCGGGATATCAGAGACCCTCTTAATCTCTACATTATCATTCTCGTCCTCTCCTTCAGGAACATCATCGAGGGGAGGATTCGGTATTGAAAGAAGATGTTTTTCAAGCTTTATCTCCTTCTCTCTGAGCCTGTTCTCATCACCCTTAATCATCCTCGAAAAGGCCTTCAGCTCAACCTGAAGCCTCTCCCTCTCTTGGCCGGATTTGCTCTTCATAGATTTCGATTTATCGGAAAGTCCCTTTTTTCGTAAATCAATGGAGGCCTGAAGCCTTCTCCTCTCTTCATCAATACGAAGGATCTCATCAATATCAACATCAAATCCCTTTTTCTGTGCTCCCCTTTTAAAGTGTTCAGGATCCTCTCGCAATCTCTTCATATCTATCATAACTATTTCAACCCTTTAAGATCAGGATTTCATACCTACAGCGTTTATTTCCTATAAGTCCTTTCATGAATCTATATTATAGAGAGAAAAGGGTAAAATCAAACCAAAAATAATTTTTATTGAAACAGGTTCCTATTATTACTATTTTGGGCATATAAAAATGATTAGCAGAAAGATTCCAATACATCTCTATTCTGTAAATAAGGAATATTTAAACTCTATAGCAAACGAATACAGGGAAGATATATCTTCGCTCTGGATTGAAATAATCGATGAAAAGGATATTGAGCGCATCGAGGAGATACAATTCATAGATATTGTTCCTGTAATAAAGAACCCTTCACTCATAGGGGATGTTATCAAAACAAGTATTCCAGGAATAGCGATAAATCAAGCTTATACAGAAAATCTTTTTTCTTTCAAGGATCTTATTATAAAGAAGAACCTCAGCATATACCTCTATCAGAATGAACTTGATAAAGATGTTGTTCTATCGATGGATGAAATATCGGGTATGATCGATGAAATCTCTTCTTCAGTCCTGAAGCTGAAAAATAGAGGTATCAAGAACATCTATATCAATATCTATCATCCAAATCCCGTCATCCATTTCAATATCAACAAACTTCTAAAGGGGCGTCTTCAGGCATCACACGTTATTTCACTTACTCCTGTTAAAAATAAGGAAAAAAATATTGTTGTAAACTCCCTCTCCCTTGGCTCCCTATTCTATGAAGGGATCGGTGACCTTCTTCTGATAAGGCTTTTGAATGAATGGCAGTATACAGGAAAGAACATCGATGAAACAATAGAGCTGGCTAAAAATATCCTCGGCTCTTTGAAACTCTTCCCGCAGGGATATACGATCATCTCATGCCCTGTTTGCGGTAGGTGCCGGATGGACCTTCTTCCGGTTGCTGAAAAAATCGACAGGGGACTCAAAAGGCTTGCAGCTAAGTATAAACAGGAGCGAAGGAGGCTCGAGGATGCCGGCGGAATTGTTGTTGCTGTAATGGGATGCAATGTCAACGGTCCAGGAGAGGCGCAGGATGCAGATATAGGTATTGCAGGGGGAAGAAACAAAACAGGTACCATATTCAAGAATGGAAAAGCAGTCAAAACAGTTGCAGAGGATGAGATTGTAGATGAAATGCTAATTGGGATAAAAGAGATCATTGACAGGAGGTTTGAACGAATTAATCTTCATCAAGCCCGCACTTTTTGAAAAGTTCTGTGGATGTCTCTCTGTACCTCTGATCCAGTATCCTTTCAGTATTCTCAACACTCTGATCTATATATGAATTAACCGCAAAGTAGAACTTAATCTTGGGTTCAGTGCCTGAGGGCCTTATGGATACCTTCAGATCATCATCTGTGTAGAACTGAAGTACGTTTGATTCCGGAAGGCCTTTAATATCATCAACTTCACCTGTATCCATATTCTTTATCTTCTGGAGGAGATAGTCTTTAATTATTACAACCCTGCTCCCTGAGATGTCACGAGGAGGGTTATCCCTGAGATCCTGCATCAAGCCCCTGATCCTTTCCACTCCCTCAACGCCCTTTAAGTAAAAGGATTTCAGGTATTCCTGATACATCCCGTATTTATCATAAAGATAATGGAGATATTCTAAAATAGAGCCGTATGCTCCAATTGCATACTTTGCAAGTACAGAACATAGAACAGAGGCGATTACACCATCCTTATCCCTCACGAATGTATCGGCAAGGTATCCATAGCTCTCTTCAAAAGCGTAAAGAAAACTTCCTGTAGCAAGCCTTTCAAACTCATACATCTTCTCACCGATATATTTGAATCCGGTGAGAACATTAAGGACATCCACCCCAAACTCCTCTGCAATCTTCTCTGTAAGCTCAGTGGATACAACTGTACTGATAAAAACAGGATTCTCAGGCATAACACCTGACCTTCTATAGGATGAGGCAATCAGATGAGCAAAGAGAGAACCTATCTGATTGCCGTTAAGAGCAGTAAAACCTCCCCTGCCATCAGGAACGGCACATCCCAGCCTGTCGCAGTCAGGATCAGTTGCAATCACAAGATCAGCACCCTCCTCTTTTGCATAATCGATTGCCTTTGAGAGCGCCGAGGTCTCCTCGGGATTTGGCGAAAGAGTGGTTGGAAAATTGCCGTCAGGTATACTCTGCTCCTTTTCATTTAGTACAACAACACCTTCAATACTCTTCAGCGCCTCTGGAATAAGAGTAATTCCAGTTCCATGGAGAGGGGTAAACACTACCCTTATATCCCTTTTCGCCTTTTTTATATCATCTTTAACGCCCCTTTCAAGGATCCTTGCAAATCTGTGAACCTTTTCCAGGTATATCTTGTCCATCTCGCTGCCAATCTCCCGGATGAGTCTCTTTTTAAGGCCATCCTCATATTCTATTCTCTTTACATCCTGCACTATATCCACACTGTTCACATAATCCACGATTTTCCTGTCTTCCGGAGGCGTAACCTGATAACCGTGAGGAGAATAGACCTTGTATCCGTTGTACTCTTTAGGATTATGACTTGCTGTAATAACGATACCTGATACGTTTTTCAGATGCTGCACTGTAAATGATAAAAGAGGAGTGGGACGAAGCTCTGTGAACAGAAAAACCCTGATTCTATTGGCTGCAAGAACCCGAGCTGCCTCTCTTGCAAAACTCTTTGAATTATTCCTTGAATCATATGCAATCGATACTCCCCTCTTTGCTGCATCATCGTATGTATCAAGAAGGTAGTTTGCAAGTCCCTGCGTAGCTCTCCCGATTGTGTAGATATTCATTCTGTTTGTGCCGGATGCCATTATGCCCCTCATACCGCCAGTTCCGAACTCGAGATTCTTGTAGAATCTGTCGATCAATTCCTCTTCGTTATTCTCACGTATTAGAGCCTCTACCTCCTGTACTGTTTTCTTGTCAAATTGAGATGAGGTCCACTGCCTGGCCCTTGATAAAATCTCATCCTTCATAAACTCATCTCCTTCTACTATCCTATAGTAAGCAATTCAAATTATAATTTCAAGAGTAATTGACAATTTACATATGAGATGTTAGATTAAGAAAAAATTTTTAGACAAGGGGAAATAATGAAACCTGAGGAATTGAAGTACACTAAAGATCATCTCTGGGTACAGATAGAAGGTGGTACTGCTCTTGTGGGTCTTACAGACTATGCGCAGCAGGAGCTGGGGGATATAGTATTTGTGGAAATGCCCGAGGTTGGCACCAAGGTACAAAAAGACCAAGCCATGGGTACCGTAGAATCTGTAAAATCTGTATCTGATCTTCTCTCTCCCCTAACAGGCGAGATAATCGAAATTAACAAGAAGCTCGAAGATACTCCAGAAACGATTAACAAGGACCCCTTTGGAGAAGGCTGGATTATTAAGATGAAGGTTTCTAACAGCGATGAGATAAAGGAACTGATGGATCATAAAGCCTATTATGAGTTTACAGAATCTGAAGGTTAAATAGATACTTGTTGCTGCGAAGTATACTGCTTTTAAAATATATGCCACGACATTAACTTAAAATAACGTTTCATAAAAAGGGCTGTTTCAAGATATCGCAAAAACACCCTACCTCACAATCCCTATTCTCTGCGGCGGCCAGTACCTGAAAAGCGCCTTCCCGAAGATTTCATTTCTATCCACAAAACCCCAGAAGCGGCTGTCGTTCGAACTGTCCCTGTTATCCCCCATCATAAAGAACTTATCCTCAGGAATAATTAAAGGCCCGAAAAAATCCCTGTTATTCATGAGACTGTCTCCTGGAGGAATAATCTCTGGATCCACATGAAGTTCAGGCCACCATCCCTTCATAAGCTTGCCATTTAAGTACACATCCTTGTTGATGATCTCTACCTCATCGCCTGGCACCCCAATACAGCGCTTAACATAGAACTTTGGCTGCGGATCGATATTCACAAAACCAAGGGTAAGTGTATAGACTATAGGGGTAAACATCTGGATTACGATGTTCGGAGGATCATAATAGGGAGCCAGAAAGATAACAATATCACCATGTTTGGGGTCTCGAACATCCGGCAGCCTCTTTTTTGTGAACGGTATCTTTGCACCATATATAAACTTTGAGGCAACAATGAAATCACCTACCTCAATAGTCGGAATCATCGATCCTGTGGGGATTTTATAAACATCAACGATAAAGGCCTTAATAAAAAGGGCAATGGCTAGGGCAAAAACAATTGCCTCAATATTTTCTCTGAGTTTACTCTTCTTCTTCTCTTTTTTCCTTTTCATAGTACATCCCGGCTCAATGTAATAATTTCATGAGTAAATAAGTTAATAGTATACAAGTTTTTAAACAATAACTTATTTCAAAATCTATAAAATTTTCAGGATTTACTCCCTTTTCGCCCCTATATCTCAAATTTTACTTGTAGAAAATAACAGAAAAGGTGATATATTATAGTATTGCTGGATAAAAAGGGGCAAAAAGTGGCTGAAACGCATGACAAAGAGATCACCAGTATGGAAAGGATAAAGAGAATCGTTGGTATTCTCAGATTAGATGGCAGGGAGGTTGAACTCCACTTGCCTCAATATATCGAAGTTGCAAAGATATCAGATAACACTCAGGATACATTTACGGTAAAGCTCTCCAATGTCCTCATAAGCTTAGAGGATAATATAGACTATGTGTACATTAGCTTTATCTTTTCTGGGGTTGAACTCTTTGGAAAGTGTAAATTTGTTGAACAATCGATACCATACATAAAACTCAACTATCCTGATTCCCTACAGAGCAGAAGCAGGAGGAAATTCCCAAGAATCCAACCACGCAAACCAGTCAGCGCAAAGTTCAAGTATAAAAGCTTACCTGAAAGGAGGCTGGGAAAGGTATCATCAAAAGAGCTGCCAGTTAAATATTCTAAATTATACTGGGAGGCTCAAAGAGAAAGTGTTGATATTAAAAAGCTATTTCTCCTTGCAGGAAAAGAGATGAAAAAGATCTCCCAGTACTCAGAGGTTATTCTTTACAATAAGGATAACGTGAACACGCGGGATGCACATATTATGAGAAAATCCGGAAAGGTACTGTACATTAATAACTGCAGAGAAAAAAACTCCTATACGAGATTCATCCCTTCAGATAAGATTATCAGCTACTCCTTCTACCTCGATGAGGGCAAAATAAGTGGAACTCCGCAACAGGAGCTTCAAGAGGAACTTAACAAAATCATAGATGAAGATAAAAAAGAGGGGTATACATCAAAGGTGTTGATCCCGATCTTCTCTGAAGATGAAGTAATCGGTCATATAAGATCATTTCAAAAGGACAATAACAGATTTGTTACATTTGAAGATGTAGCCGACCTTATGGCGTTAAGCCTTATTTTAAAAATCGGCCTGGAAAAATCACATTTCGTCCCTACTCTGGATGATTCTATCAAGAGTGATCTTATGAATATTAGCGAAGGCGGCCTTCTTTTAAAAATCAGCAACAAGGATGGCGCTACAACTATTCCTGAAGGAGCAGATGCCCAGATCAAGCTCTTTGTATTCGAAAAAGAGATCTCTCTCAGGGGAAATGTATGCAGGACAGATGGTGAGGATAGTACCTATGCAATACAGTTCAGCAATCTGGAGCCTAATGCTAAAAAGGCACTTAAAGATTTTGTTGAAGATCATATTGAAAACCCAGAAGAAAAAAAGTAAATTACTTTCATGAAAAGGTTTGAGGGGAAGCTTTTTGGTGCTGCTCTTGGCTTTACTTTTGGAGGACCAATCGGTGCTTTAATCGGAGCAGCAGCCGGGCATCTCTATGATACCTCTGTTTCAGGAAAATCCTCTTCAATGGCTTCTCAGAAGGAGCTTGCATTTATAACGAGCCTCATTCTACTTCTCTCGGGAACAGCTAAAGCAGACGGCAAAGTTACTGAAAGCGAAATTAATACAATCAAAAACTTCTTTAAACATCAACTTGGCTACGGCCCTGCAGAATACCTCTTTATAGAGAGAATAATAAATGAATCCTTTCATAAAAATGTAAATCTGGTTGAGACCTGTGACGCAATCAACAAAAGGACATCCTACGAGGAACGTCTGTTTCTAGTGAGGCTCAACTATCAGGTAGCAGTTTCCGATGGTAATTTACACAGAAATGAAGAGGCCTTTATCGAACAGGCCTCAAAACATCTGGGTATAGAAACTTACGACTATGCAATGATTAAAAATCAATTCACCTCCTATAAAAGAGCTTCAGGCTCTAAACAGAGCGGCTCTAAACAGAGCATAGATGAGCATGAAATTACAGATCCCTATACCCTGCTTGGATTAGAACCCCGTTGCACAGATGAGGATGTAATTAAATCCTACAGGAACCTTGCCAGCAAATATCATCCTGACAAGGTCTCCCATCTTGGTAAGGAGTTTATTGACCTTGCTACAAAGAAGTTTACCAGGATCCAGGAAGCCTACGAAGAAATCAAGAAGGAGCGTGGCCTTGGCTAGTCGTCGGCCTTCTCTTATAACGTTCCGAGATTCAAATTGAAAAATATTATTGTACTGCTATCTGATTCATGGACGATATATAAAATAGCATCCTGATTATTAAAATTATATCTTGAAAAATTATGATTTATGGGTTAATTTAGATTTAGTATGAAAATAGAATATGGAGACATAAATAATCCAACAGGGAATGCTATAATATTCTGGAGGATCAAGGGAGATAATAAGCTTTTCAAGGACTCCAAAATTTTAGCCTCCAATTTTGTCGTATCAGTTCTTCAGCTGAAGAATGAAACCCTTGTGGTAAATTTCCCTCCTGTGCTTATAGAGAGCTATGAAAATCTTTACAAGATTGCTGAAGCAAATAATATTGATTTAATCAGAGGAGACGATATCATAATCCCGAAAGATACAACCAATTTCAATACCTTTTACAAAAAGCAGATATCAAAGTACAACAGTATAATACAGGAATATCTTCTCGCATATAAAGAGAAGAATATCCCGATTGAAACTGATAAAGAAAAATCTCTCCCGCAATTGATCAACCTCGCAGGAGAAACTATGGAGAGTGTAAGAAAACTCGTAAAGATCAAAGGAAGGGGCGATATCATACAGGTAAAGATTAAAATGCTCGAAGAGATTCAGGAAAATCTAAACAGGGAGATGAGAGGCTTTGATCTCACGAATATCATACATATCATCGATAATCCTGATACCATGATTGACAGGCTTGTCGATCTGTACAAGAAAAAATTCCTGGCCATCTTTTTAGAGAACTATGAACAGGCAGATATTTTGAAAAAAGAGATTACAAAAATCGAGAACAATCTCTCCCCCTAAAACTCACCACAACTTGTTTAAAAATCAGGTTTGATCTTTGCAAACCTCAATAGATTGGCATTCGTAACAACATTAATTGAGCTCGTGGCCATGGCTGCCTCAGCAATAACAGGATGCAAAAATCCTAAAATCGCTGCTGGAATAGCTATAGTGTTATAGAAATATGCCCAGAATAGATTCTGCCGGATTTTCCTGAAAGTAGCCTTTGAGAGCTTTACTGCACTAACGACACTCGATAGATCGCCACGCACAAGAGTGACATCGGATGCCTCTATTGCGATATCTGTGCCTGTCCCTATTGCTATACCAACATTTGCCTGTTTAAGAGCTGGCGCGTCATTGATTCCATCACCCACCATTGCCACAACTCCCCCACTCTTTTGAAGGCGTTTAATCTCATCAACTTTACCATCCGGCAACACTTCTGCAAGAACCCTTGATATACCAGCTTTTCTTGCTATTGCAAGAGCAGTACGGCGGTTATCTCCAGTAATCATAGCTGTCTCAATCCCCATAGACTCAAGCTCCCGAATAGCAGGGATTGAATCTTCTTTAAGGGTATCTGCAAACGCAATTATACCTGCAGGCCTTCCTCCAGCGGCAACGAGCATGACAGTTTTTGCTTCATCTTCTAATTTCCTAAGCTCAGAATCAACAGATTCAGAAGGAATACCCGAGCCCTCAATAAACTTTCTGCTACCGATGAGAATATCTTCACCTTCTAAGTGCGCCTCTATACCCTTACCACGGATTGCCCTGAAACCGGTTATTTTTCCTAGTACTATATTCTTCTCCCCTGCGTGCCTTACAACTGCCTGGGCAAGGGGGTGCTCAGATCCGGACTCTGCAGTGGCTGCAATATAGAACAATCTCTTCTTCTCAAATCCAGGTGCAGGGATAATATCTGTAACTTCAGGCTTCCCCCTTGTAATGGTACCTGTTTTATCAAAGACAATTATTCGAACATCCTTTAATGTTTGTATTGCTTCCCCCTGGCGGATGAGAATACCATTTTCAGCTCCCATTCCACTCCCAACCATGAGAGCGGTTGGCGTTGCTAGACCAAGAGCACAGGGGCAGGCTATGACAAGCACTGCAACAGCGGCAAAAATTGCAGAAGTGACAATACCGAGATCAGGATTTATCCACGGTATGAACGAAGAGGCCCACACAGTGATTGGGTGAAGGACGCCTGGAAATAAAAGCCACGAGATAAATGTTAAACCTGCAGCAACAAGAACTACAGGAACAAAAAATGAAGTGATTCGATCTGCAAACTCCTGTATAGGAACCTTGGACCCCTGGCATTCTTCAACCATCTTTATAACCTGTGATAAAAAGGTATCTTTTCCAATTTTCGTTGCCTTTACCTTAATCAGGCCTTCCTGGTTTACAGTTGCACCTATGACCTCATCTTCAGGGAGCTTATTAACAGGCATGGATTCACCTGTAGCCATCGACTCATCTATGGTACTCTCTCCCTCAACTACTATGCCATCAGTGGGAACCTTTTCGCCAGGCCTTACTATCATAAGATCACCCACATGAACCTCTTCGATAGGGACCTCATGCTCTACACCATCTTTAAAAATACGAGCAGTTTTTGCACCCAGTTCCAGAAGCTTCTTGATTGCCTGAGATGCCCTTCCTCTTGCAGCTGTCTCTATAAACCTTCCAGTTAGATGAAAGGCCATGATCATCGCAGAAACCCCTGCATAGTTTGCAACCTCTGTGAAAAGGGCTGCAAATCCTGTGAGAAATGAAACTGATGTCCCCATGGCGATTAGTACATCCATATTCGCTCTTCGGTGACTGATAGCTTTAAATGCTGAGCGCATTGTCGGCCACCCCTTCCACAGTAGAACGGGAGCAGCCAGAACAATCATTGCAATGTCAAATATTAATCTGTTGGGCCATACAATTCCCATAAACATCTCAAAAGCCATCCATATGACAATAGGCACTGTAAATCCCCATGCTGTCCACATTCTTTTTCGTGCTGAAATGACCCTCGTGAGATCCTCATCCTCTTCCAAAGCCAGAGCTCTTTTCTCTATAACCCGATAACCAGCACCCTCCACAGCAGCCTTCAACTTTTCTATATCCGTAATAGCTGGATCAAACTCAACTGTTGCACTTTCTGCAGGAAAATTAACCGCAGCTTTTATAACACCTCTTGTCCTACGCAGGGCCTTTTCAATGGTAGAAGCGCAGGCTGTGCAGCTCATCCCTCCAATTCTCAAGGAAATTTTTTGCTTATTCAAGCCAACATCATACCCGGCATCCTTCACAGCTTTTTTTATCCCCTTCATACCGATTACTTCGGGATCGTAATCAACATAGGCTTTCCCCCCTGCAAAGTTCACCATGGCGCTGATTACCCCTTCCTCCTTTTTGAGGGCCTTTTCTACAGTTAATGCACAGGATGCACAGTTCATTCCCTCGATAGGGATTATCATCTTTTCTGGACTTTTATCATCATTATTTCTTTTAGTATGAGCCATTACCTAATTCCTCATCTTTCATAAAATAACCATACCTAAGTAGGGTATCCCATACTAATAATTTAGCACCTTCTCTAATAAATGTCAATTTCAAAATAAATAAATGCATTAAAATTACTTTGAGAAATATTTTGTTTCATTTAATTTATAGAAGAAAAAGACAAACCAAGGAGACAATATTAAAATGAACAAAAAGAAATACAGAATAAACGAATCAGATATTAACAAGCAGGTGGAAAATGCTCCTCTGGTTATTAATACAAAATTAGTTGTAAAACAGATCATTATGTCGCTTTCTATTCTAGCTGAAGAGAAAAACGATAATTTTGACAAAACAGCTGATACAATAATAGAAATCGGCGAGAGTTTACATGAAAGGTGTATGAATCATTTACGGGAAGCACTTACTGCTGTTACCAAACTTATAAAAACCGAGTATCTCGGAGAATCCTGGATAGAGGGTGTTGATCTGATTGAATAACAGGATAATAATCCTTTTTACAGCTACTTCCTGATCAGGAGAAACTCAACCCTTCTATTGCGGGCTCTTCCTTCCTTTGTTTCATTTGTATCAATTGGAAACTGCGAGCCATACCCTTCGTAGGATAGTCTTTCAGCATCTACACCACTCTTAACCAGATACTCTCCAACAGCCTCTGCCCTCTGTTTTGAAAGTTTGAGGTTGAAGCTCTCATCTCCAGTACTGTCAGTATGCCCCTCTATAGTAATTGAGTATTTTTCATACTTTTTAAGAACACGGATTATCTTATCCAGTATTTTGAATGTTTTTTCACCCTGGAGGTTTGCTGCGGCAAACCCGAACTCAATATTGGAAACCTGTATCTTTAAACCCCTCTCCGTTGGTATTACAAGTATGTCAATGGAGAATGGCATCTCACTGCTCACTCCAGTATTGTTCACCGAATCCGTAACCTGCATTACAAGATAGTACTCCTCCCCACTATCCACGAGTTTTCCAGTATCAGAAACCCCATCCCAAACTATCTCATCCTTCAGCATCTTATAACCGGAAAAGGTTTTAAAAACAGTATCCTGAGAGGTAAATATGGTCGCTTTCCAGCCTTCTATTGGACTTAGATCTGTAATCACTGGTTTGATGAAAAGCGTATCATCTTTTCCATCACCGTCAGGAGAAAAGACAGATGGTGTTATTTGTACATCGATTTCAGGAGGGTCAATATCCAGAACGAGCTCTTTCTTAAAGGAGTATGTATTAATCCCGCTCCTGTATATGACCTTTAAAAAGTAGTAATACTCTCCAGATGGAAGCTCTTTTGGAAGCTTTTCGTATGATTTACCCTTTTGTGGCTTTCCATCCCAGACAACCTTTTCTGGTATATATCTTACACCTCTAAACCTTCGAGCAGTATCCCCCTTATCAGTCTGAACAATGAGGTCCCAGGTATCTATTCGAGACCTGTCAGAGAGCACCGGTTTAAAGGTAACTGTATCAAATACACCATCTCCGTTGGGAGAGAATATCGGGTTATCAATATCAACAGATGCCCGCCTTTCTCTCACATCAAGCGATATCTCTTTTATCATCATCGTTGTTATGTTTCCTGCTATATCCTTACCTGAAATAGCAATGTTATATACTCCTTCCGGCAGGATATTACCGTTCTCCCCCTTTCCATCCCACTCAAAAACTTCTGGAATAGCAGTGCCCCACTCTTTGGTTTTCACAGCTATACCTTCCGGGGTTGTTATTGTACAAACCCAATCTACATCTTTCTCAGCTTTAATATCAATTTTAATGGTATCCTTAACATTATCCTCATTTGGTGAGAATGTAGTATCCTGAGCCGAAATATCCAGGTAAGGAGGAACAGTATCAACGACAATTACCCCCCTGACCCTTAAAATATACTCACCATTCTTATTTGATGTATAAAACTCGTACACATAGTTGCCATCTATTACAATGTTCCCATCCTCACTTACCATATTCCAGGTAATTGTTTCAGGAAGCTCAACATAATTATTTTCATCACTTATTCTGTGCTTTATAACCTTTTCAACGTCCAAATCTCCATTTAAAATAACCAGTTTCCAGCCATGGATCTTTTCATCTGCAAAACCTGCCGTGCTAAATTCAAACTCATCATTCTCTCCATCAAAATTCGGTGAAAGGTAGTAGGTCTCACCCTGTTGATAATTCAATGAGAGGCCTTTAAGCTCTTCAACCCTCTTAATATCGTTCTCATCCATAGGAAGCGGCTTTAAAATTACCTCCTGCCGCAGCATAGTAAGCTCAGCATCTGTAACAACTTTTCGCTCAACAATGCCCTCGATTGTCTCATTTAATCTCTCTACCTTCTTGATGGATACCTCTATTCTATTCCCCCCACGTACATTTACCCCCTTTTCTACTTTTCTTACAATTGGTCTGAGCCCCCTGGGAATCTCGTATCGAGGAAATTCTTTCACATTCATCCTTACATTTACCACTCCATCTGCAACAAGAACCTCGGTACGCTGTGAAGAAAGAGCATCACCTGTATATACGAGAAACTCTGTTCCTCTCACCCCAAGGGTTACACTCTCGGTTTCTACGCTTTCGGAACTCTTATATGCAATCTTTTGAATCTTTGCAAATAACTCTCCCTTAATAAGTTTGATAAGTGAATTGTTATCTTTCTCATCAGCTGGTAGAAGGGCAATCAGAAGCTCACTTTTATCCTTCATTCTGAAGAGTGTACCCGAACTGATCACAATCTCGCAATAGCTGTTGTCTTCTGTTTTTAGCCATGTACCCTCCGTAAGAACATCACCCACAGCTGCTTGAACCCATTCATTATCCTCAGTCTTGAAGACATCTCCCACAAGAAATACAATTTTCGCTGTTTTTCCCTCAGGCAGTATGATCTGTGAAACCTCTTCCTTTGCACAGCCTGTAAAAAGCATAAAAAGAAGTAGAAAAAATATGAACAGGAGAGTTAGTCTTTTATGATTCATGCAATTACCTTTTTAAGCAGAAATTGACTTGATATTCTATCATATTATATAGAAATAGTGTATATTTTTTTGATTTTATATTAAGGCGAACTTCAAGTTTTCAAATTAAACAAACTAAAGCAAAATATTTTCTTAAATATTTATATTTATTAATGATTTAGAAACAGAAGTTCCCGACAACCTTTGGTTGTACAACCGAAGGTTGTCCGGCATTCCATTATTTTTTTTGTATGATAACCTTTTATTAGTCGTTGGTGACATAGTCACCAACTCAATAATTAGCTCTTTAAAAAGAACTAATTTACTACTTTTCTAAAACTCGAAATTCGCTATTTTATTCTTCGGATAATTCTTGCCTCACATGCATAAAAAATTAATTAAATAGTAATCCTTCTTTTTAATATAAGCCCACAATACTTCTCAAAAACTATCTATAATACTTTCGAGAGCTTAAATACTGCTACAGAGAGAGATCAAGCTAGATGGGAATAAATGATTGTATCCAGAGATCAGCATACATGAAGTGCAGGGTATTTATAGTAATATTTTTGTTCTCTGGAGGTGAGCGGGATCGAACCGCCGACCTCTTGCATGCGAAGCAAGCGCTCTCCCGGCTGAGCTACACCCCCTTAAGTTTATAAGAATATATACAGAAAGCAAGTGATAATCAAAATAAATATTATTAAAACGATATTGACAAAAGTTTATTTTTCTTTAATATTTATGAATTAGAAAAAGATAAAAATTTCACAATTAAGGATAGCAAAATGATCAAAGGAAAGGACGGTATAGCTATTCCAAAGGTCGTAATTGAGAGGCTTCCCAGGTATTATCGATACTTCGATTGGCTTTACGGCCAGATGGAAAAAATATCATCAAAAAAACTTGGTGAAATCATGGATACATCCGCTTCACAGGTGCGGCTTGACCTCAGCCATTTTGGAGATTTTGGACAGCAGGGATACGGGTATAATGTGAAAAAGTTAAAGAACGAACTTGCATACATATTAAATATAAACACTCAAAAAAACTTTATTATTATTGGAGCAGGAAATATCGGTCGGGCGCTTACAAGATTCGATGCCATCCGGCAGGCTGGATTCAAGCTAACTGCCCTTTTCGACATTAAACCGTTACTCATAGGTGAAAAGATAGATGGTGTAAAAGTTTATCATATAAAAGAATTAAGTTCCTATCTAAAGGAGCATACCATTACTATAGCTGTATTAGCTGTTCCAAAGGAAGCTGCAAATGACATTTCAAAAATCCTAGTAAAACAGGGCGTTATGGGAATTTTGAACTTCTCTCCCACAGATCTAGATGTTCCTAAAAACTATCCGGTGGAAAATATTCATATAATAGATAAGATACTTGCCCTATGCTATATTATTAAAGCCAGCGGCTAAAAGGCTCATGATAACCAGGTTTATATCCACCCTCTCAAGGTGGATTTTTTATTTTTTGACTTTTATAATCCAATCCTATAAATTTGGTTTATTAAAAAGAGCTGACAAAATTAATGAATAAAAAAGAGGAGAACAGGGCACACCATTTCGAGTTTCCTGGTCAAACCGGTAGCTTCGCAATGGAACTGAAAAATGGCTGCTTTTTGGATGTTGAAGACGACGAACTATACACAATTGGAAAGACAATATCCAGCTTTCTATACGGCTTTTTGTTGGAAAACAGGGATACCAGGGATAGCTACATCAATATATTTCAATCTGTTCTGAAAGATATTACAATCTTCATTGAGGATAAGAACCTAAATGCTCTTTTAAGATTCTCTCAGAAGGCATTTCATAATGGAGACTATGAAAATTCGCTTTTCCTTTCGAAACTTATTCTTGCACGAATCAATCAGATCATTGATGAAAAGATTGCAAATAATAATAAGAGGGTTGATAAGGAGATCATTCATCTTCAGATTTCAACTTTGAACTTTATAGGCTATCTCTTCTCAAAATTGAAAAAAAACATCGACTATGGCCTAAAGCTTACAAATATTGCAAAAACCCTGCTAAATGATTTTGACCAAAATGACAAGGAAACCATTGCTCTCAAATCTGCCATCTACGATACACTCGGAGGCCTCTATATTCTTAAAGAGGACTGGGACAATGCTGTTAACAATCTCCACTCAGCACACGAATACGACAAGATCCTGATGTCTCGCGGACAGGTCGATGAGATCGGCTTTCGTCTCACATACAGCAATCTCGGATATGCAATCGTTAAAAAGTATAGCCATATAATAGATAAAGAAAAGAAAAAGATAAATCCACATGAGATTACAGAAAATCTTGAAAAGGCAAGAAAACTTTTTATGATGGTTAAAGTGGATAAATCACCTGCTGTTCCAGAAAAGCATCTCAAGGACTTAGAACTGTTAGCAGCGGTAAGCCGGATGAAAGAAGGTCTCTCCCTTTTGAATGAAGTAAAGAAAAAATTACGAAAGAGATTCATCTAAAATCCCTTCCTCGAATTTAATCCCAATGTTAAAGACCTATTGCATTTTAAGGGAACACTGCCTGCCGATCTTTTATTGAGTTAAAAAACTACGATAACGATTTAAGATGAAGCTTCGTGCAGGAGAGGTAGTATAGAAAGAGCCGGTTACTAAGATAAGGTCGCTCTTTGTTGAAGATTCAATGGCATATTCTATTGCATCATAGATGTCTCTTATAAGGATGGCCTTTGATAAGAGGGATTGAGCAGTATGAAATACAAAATCTGTATCGAGTTTTTTATGAGTTACAGGTTCAGTAACTATCAGATTATCAGATATTGAAGAGATATTCTCTAATATTCCATAAACATCCTTTCCCTTAACAATACCAACAATAGCAATAAGCCTTTCATACGAATATACCTCCTTTATTGCATCAACAAGTGCCTGTGCCGAATCTTTATTATGTGCCGAGTCCAGAAGAAAGCTCCTCTCTTTTTTAATTAGCTCAAGCCTTGTTGGAAAATGAATATTTTTCAGAGCATTGGCCACATTAAATTCATCAGGCAGGAGATTCAGAATCTTCAGTACAAGAAGGGCAGTTACGGCATTTTCTACCTGATGCTGTCCAGGAAGTGAAAAAAAGAGATTCTTCAACTGTATGCCGTCTATCTCTGTATTAAATCTTGAGCCATCATGCGACATATCTACAATTTCATATGTACAGAACTCTTCTACCATATAGTACCGGCTTTTTTCTTCTATTGATTTTCTTTTGAAGATACCGTTTACATCATACCTCTGATATCCAATGACAACAGGTCTCCCCCTCTTTATAATGCCGGCCTTCTCAAAAGCTATATCCTCGATCCTTTCCCCCAGTTTATCCATGTGATCATAACTAACAGGAGCAATAACTGAGATCGCAGGATCAGAAAAGTTTGTTGAGTCAAATCGACCTCCCATTCCGGTTTCAAGTATAATATGTTTTGCACCTCTCACATGAAAATAGAACATTGCCATTGCTGTAAGAATCTCAAAGGTGGTAGGTTTATTATCAGGCGGAAAATCAGCTATAATGGATTGAAATATATTCAATATCCGAATGATCTCACTATCATTGATTTCTCTGCCATCAACTTCTATTCTTTCATTCACCCTTTCAATATGAGGAGATGTAAAGAGCCCTGTTCTGTAATTCTGTACCTTTAAGAGGGAACTTAAGATTTTACAGATCGATCCTTTCCCTTTTGTTCCTGCAATATGAATAATTTTTGTATTTCTTTCAGGGTTTCTTAGAAGGTTAAGAAGTTTTACCGTTCTATCCACATTATAGTTTATAGATTTATACGGGAAGGAGGAATTTGCTTCATAATTTATAAAGCTGTACAGGTAATCTAAGGCTTCATCGATAGTTTTTATCTTCCCTAATGGCATTTTTTTGCAGTGGCAACTTTCCAGAGGAAATATGGGATTCTTTTTTCAAGCGGTCAACCTTTTTCTAAATTTCGGTTGCTTTCCTAACTTCCTGTTAATAACTTTAGATAAGGAAAGGGGTGATAAGAGTGCTTTCTGACTACAGGGATGAAGTCGAAAAAGTAAAAAAAACTGCACATGAAGGGTGGGATCGTCTTTGAAATAGATAGGCTCATCGATGAAAAACAGAAACTCGAACAGGAATTAAACAGCCCTGAAATATGGAACGATCGAGAAAGGGCTAATACCATCACTAAAAAAATCAAGAAAATAAAAAGTATCATTGAGCCGTGGAACAAGATCAAGAGAGAGGTAGACGATCTCTACGAACTGTACACTATGGCAGTTGAGGAAAATGAAGAGGGCCTTGAAAATGAGATAATGAAAGACATTTCAGAGCTAAAAACAAAAACTGAAGAACTCGATAAGCTCTCACTTTTCACAGATGAAAGCGATGCCTCTAATGCCTACTTGACAATACACTCAGGAGCAGGGGGCACTGAAGCATGCGACTGGGCGTCCATGCTCTTAAGGATGTACCTGAGGTGGGCAGAGAGAAACGGCTTTAAGACAGAGATAGTGGACATCCTCCCGGGAGATGAAGCTGGAATAAAATCTGTGACAGTTTATGTGAAGGGAAGCTATGCCTATGGATTTCTAAAGACGGAAATAGGCATACACCGACTCGTAAGAATATCCCCATTTGACTCCAATGCAAGAAGGCATACCTCATTCGCATCTGTTTTCTGTACACCTGAGGTCGACGATAGAATCGTTATTGATATAGATACAAAAGATCTTAAAATAGATACATACAGATCGCAGGGAGCTGGTGGACAGCACGTAAATAAAACAGACTCTGCAGTGAGAATTACACATCTTCCCACTGGTATAGTTGCACAGTGTCAGAATGAACGTTCACAATTTAAAAATAAAGATATGGCCATGAAAATTCTTAAATCAAAGCTCTTCGAGCATTATAAGAGGGAAAAGGATAGGGAAAAGGAGGAGCAGGAAAAGAGCAAGAAGGATATATCGTGGGGAAATCAGATCAGATCATACGTATTTCAACCATACACGCTTGTCAAAGATCTAAGAACTGGAGTAGAAATGGGTAACGGAGAAGCTGTACTTGATGGAAAGATAGATATATTTATTGAAGCTGCTTTGAAAAATGGCGTAATCAGGGAAAAAGATGAAGGGCTATAATAAAATCCTCCTGATTTTAATCTTTTCTATAATTTCTGTAAACACAGGGTGCTGTGAGTTTAACATTTTCCAGTACAGGAAGGTCATTGTCGAAGAGTTTGAAAACAGAGGAGAAGAAAGGTACGATTATCTTGGTGATAGTATAAGTAATCTATTGTACACGTATGCCTTATCATTACCTTTTCTAACATTAACCGATGAAGAGAGGGCTTTTCTAAAAGGGCTTTCACAAAAGCCCGAATATAAAGATGCTTTTGATGAAGCAAAAGGAATAATTCAATACAGGATAGAGCCGTATATTTTAAAAGGTATATATGATAAGAAAGACTTCCCATTGTATATCTATGGGCACTACAATGTTCATTCAGAGGATAAAGTTATACTCAATATTTTTGTATACAACAGCATTACTGATAAGATATATGTTAAATACAAGACAGAAACGAACCTTTTCACCATTCTCAACAATCCAAATGAATACTCGATCCCATTTTTCAAAAAATTCTTAAAATACAAGACCTACAGTGTATCCCTTAGTGCTGAACCTAATGATTCTCTCATCTTTATTGATAATAAGCTTACAGGTATTGGTAAGGTACAGGATATTCTCCTGGCTCCTGGATACCACAGGGTTCGGGTAGCAAGAGAGGGATATAAGGATTATTCGGATCTGGTTCATATAGAGAGAGATGGATTCTTGAGCTCGATACTATTGAAGAAAGAGGAGGTCTCTAGGCCCATTCTGACCACTGTAACCCCTTCAGATGCTCAA
Source organism: uncultured Spirochaetota bacterium (assembly GCA_964424795.1). GTDB lineage: Bacteria > Spirochaetota > B62-G9 > B62-G9 > DRHN01 > CAYRKG01. The sequence goes on along the minus strand of CAYRKG010000022.1, from coordinate 35,844 downwards.
GTTTTTGCTAATGAAAAATATATTGGTAATACCCCATTTTTGCTCAGCTTTTCAGAAAGCGATCATACATTTACCTTTGTAAAAGAGGGGTATATCCCACGAACAGTAACGGTTGAAGAGCTTTCCCAAAAGGAAGAGGAACTCCATTTAACACTCTTAAGCACTGAAATGAAAGAAAAGCTCTTCGAGAAAGCTGAAATCCATAGAAAGAGATCAGAAATTCTCTCCTATACAGGTATCGGGATGCTTGGCCTCTCTGTACTGCTCGGTATTGAGGGAACAGCAAATACTCAGTTAGCTGACCTCTATACAGGAAAAGATGAAGATCGATACAATCAAGCAGTAATGGCTGCAAATATATTTAACTATCTTTCAACAGCCTCTTCCATCATTACTGGAGGTATTTTTATCTTTTCATTTATAGAGCTACTGAGATATTTTACTCTTTACAATTATCACGAATCATTAGACTATGGAAAAGAAAAAGATTTGATTAGCCTTTTAAGAGGAGGGTTGAGGTTTTAAAGTGAGGCTAAAATTACGGCTCGGACAAAAGTTGGATACCCTCTTTTCGGGGAAAAGGGAGAAGGAAGAGCTTTTATCTGAAATTGAAGAGATCCTCATATCTTCAGATTTTGGAATCAGTTTTACAAAAGAGATCATAGACGAATTAAACAAAAGGGTTTCATCTTTCAAAAGAGAGGAACTTATTCATCTCCTTAAGGGAATTATCAAGGAAAGAATATCCCTTGATGATCTAAAGATCGATCCAGGATCGTTAGATCATCGAGGATCTTTAGATCATCAAGGCACCATAAATGCTCATCTTATATTCGGAGTAAATGGATCTGGAAAAACTACTACTGTAGGAAAACTTGCATATAAATTAAAATGCGAGGAGAAAAAGGTACTCATTGCTGCAGCTGATACCTTCAGAGATGCTGCAGTAGAGCAGCTTGCCATCTGGAGCAGAAAAGCAAATGTACCCTTAATACAACAGCACCAGGGATCCGATCCAGGCGCTGTTGTCTATGATGCCTGCGAAGCAGCAAAAAGCAGAGCCATCGATGCTCTCATAATAGATACTGCAGGAAGGCTTCATAATAAGGAAAGACTCATGGAAGAGCTGAAGAAGATAGGAAGGATTCTAGATAAACAGTTACCTGAGGCACATAAATCTAAGCTCCTTACACTGGACGCAACAACAGGTCAGAATGCAATATCTCAGGCAACACTTTTCAATGAATACATAGGTGTCAATGGCATTATTTTAACAAAACTGGATTCCTCTGCCAAGGGTGGCGTTGCCTGCTCCATTTCCGGGAAGCTCAGAATACCAATTCTCTATGCAGGTGTAGGGGAAAAGGTTACAGATCTCATTGACTTTGATATCGATGAATATCTCAATATACTTTTTTCATAAGAATTACGCGGCAAATGGTTTTATCCTAAAGACTTCTGCAATTTAGAGAAAATAAAACTATTAGTCATTATTGAAAGTTTATCTGATTATTCATTCTCTAAAGTCCTAGGAGACATAAATGGACAGGTTTGATCTTATACAGCAGTTGAAACAGCCCTCACAGGAAAAGATCGTACTTTTGGTGCTCGACGGTATTGGAGGATTACCCAGAAATGGCAAAACGGAGCTTGAGACTGCAAAGACACCTAATTTCGATGAACTTGCAAGGGCCTCAGAAACCGGACTAATGACTCCTATATTGCCTGGCATAACTCCTGGTAGTGGCCCAGGACATCTTTCCCTCTTTGGATATGACCCACTAAAATATATCATCGGAAGGGGAATTCTCTCGGCTCTTGGTGTGAAGTTCCCTATTCAGGAAGGTGACCTTGCTGCAAGGGTCAACTTTGCAACAGTTGACGGCTATGGAAATATAACGGATAGAAGGGCTGGAAGGATAAAAGACGACATTAACCGGAAGATGTGTAAAAAATTAAAGGAGATCAAACTTAACGGAGTAGAGTTGTTTATCGAAACTGAAAAGGAGCACAGAGCAGCACTTATCTTTAGAGGGAAAAGGTTTTCAGACAATATCTCCGAGACTGATCCACAGAAAACCGGAGTCCCGCCACTTACCGTTAAAGCGCTTGATAACGATAGAGCATCAAAGGAGACCGCTGAACTCTTAAATAACTTTCTCAAAAAGGTGAAAGATAAACTTAAAGATGAGAATCCAGCAAATATGATACTTCTGAGAGGATTTGCTCTGCATACACAAATTCCATCTTTCAAAGAGATCTATGGACTCAATGCATGTGCAATAGCAGGATACCCAATGTACAAGGGACTTGCAAGCCTTGTTGGTATGCAGGTGATCGATGTTGAAAGTGGAGTTAAACAGGAGTTTGATAAGGTAAAAGAACTCTGGAATAGCTATGATTTTTATTTCGTCCATATAAAATATACAGACAGTTATGGAGAGGATGGCAATTTCGAGAAAAAGGTATCTGCAATAGAAGAGGTAGACAGAAACATCAAGAAAATTCTTAATCTCAATCCAGAAGTATTTGTTCTCACTGCCGATCATTCGACACCTGCTAACTACAGGGCACATTCATGGCATCCTGTTCCTGTACTGCTCAAATCTAAATGGTCCAGAGCAAATGAAATAAAAAACTTCGGTGAAAGACAGCTAATCAATGGGACACTTGGTATGATAAAATCAATCGATCTCATGACTCTGATTATGGCTCATTCCGGCAGGCTGGCAAAGTTCGGTGCATAGTTTTTCATAATGATCTTTTTTTCAAAATTTAATGTTAATTCTTGACTGTTTATACAAAATGTATTATTATTATTATTAACAATAATAGTTAGAATATTTATCATTATTGTTAAGGAGGCTAAAAGATTGCCAGAAAAGATATATACAACGTATCAGATCGGTAAATTCTGCCAGGTAAACATAAGAACTGTAATTCGATGGATCGAAACAGGAAAGCTCAAGGCATACTCCACACCAGGTGGACATAGAAGGGTAAAATGGAGTGATTTGATTAACTTTTTGACACAGAATAGAATGCCAATACCAAGGGAACTTGAAGAGGCAAAAAGAAAGAAGATTCTCGTTGTTGAAGATGATCAAGATTTTTTTGCAACAGTAACAAAAACACTCCAAAAAATCCCGGATATAGAGATAAAATCGACTGCTTCCAGTTTCGATGCAGGTATACTCGTAGCAGAATGGTTTCCAGACTTAATTCTTCTCAATTTCATTATTCCTGACCTTGATGGGTTTGAAGTTACCAAGAAGATAAGACAAAATCCCAGACTAAAAAAAATCCCCATCATTGCAGTCACAACAAGCACCGATCCCGCTGAGCTTGAGAAAGTAAAAAACTGTGGTGTTGACACCCTTATTACCAAGTCAATCGAAAGTGAAAGCCTTTTAAAAAAGATCGATCGATTTATATATTCGCCAAGCCACAGTTATTAGGTGAAGGGTAAATCAGGAAGAATCCTGGCATTTGCCTGCGAAGAATCATAAAGTTTTAGTCTGGAAACTTATTTAAGAAGAAAGTATAATATAACTTTCCAATTATAGTTTAAGATTTCAAGTATATGTTTTGAGAATAGGGGTAAAAGAACAGAGATCCTTGATTCTTATATAGAATGACCTCTAACACTCTATCATAATGTAGCAAGATAATCTTACTTTGCTTTGCCACCCTGAGCGGTAAATTTACCTCTCCTCAAAACAAAAACAAGTATATGTCTAATGGCTGTAACAGAATAATGATAGAAAAAAAGCTCCAAAAGCCGTTGAATTGGAATTATCTTGATGGATGAACAAACCTGTAGTCAAGTGGAGCTTACATGGAATCAGTAAAACTAGAGTTAATTAAGGGTGATATTACAGAGAGAGACACTGATGCAATCATAAATACCGCAAATAATAGGCTTATTCTGGGATCAGGACTTGGAGGAGCAATAAAGGCTAAGGGAGGGAGTTCAATTGCCGAGGAATGTTCCAAGTGTGGTGAAATAGATGTTGGAGAAGCAGTATTAACAGGCGCTGGAAAACTAAAGGCAAAATATATTATTCATGCTGCACTCACAGAGTTTGATGGGCCGATATTAGAGGAAAACATTGTAAAATCTTTATTAAATAGTTTGCGGCTTGCAAATAAGCGCAAAATTAAAAGTTTATCTATACCAGATATGAGTATGGGAATAGTTCGATTTTCACCTACACGGTGTGCAGAAATTCTATTCACCATCTTAAAAAAGTTTGTAGAAGAGGAAAATAAGTCCTTGGTGCTTATAGAGGTAGTGGTATGGGATATTGAAACACTGAGAATGTATAAAGAGATATATACGCAAATCTATAGGCAGGATAATATATGACCTTTGTATTCTTTTTCATAGGTTTCATCATTTTAGCGTCACTGTTTCTATTCGTATATTTTAAGCTTTTCAGGAAACCGAAAAAACTTCAAAGAATCTGGGAGCTGATCCAGACAGGTGATACAAAAAACCCAATACGACATCTGAAGACCATTATTCTCAAACAGGGAGGATCCATAGACGCACATTTTCTCCTGGCTGAATGTTACAGAAGAGAGGGAAACTGCCAGATGGCAGTTGTTGAATATCGGTTTTGCCTGAAGATCAATAAAAAGCCTTTTATAACAACAAATAAGGATATCAGAGAAGGGCTTGTTGAGTGCCTTCTGAAAATTAACAAAGATGATGAAGCTCTATCTGAACTACTCGAATTAGAAAGAATAGACCCGATAAATGATAATTATCTCTTTACAATAGCCAAGGTTTTCTATAAAAGAGGAAATCTGGAACAGGCAGTTACCTATTTTGATAGAACAATTAAGGCAAACCCAACACATCAGGAAAGCCTGAGTTATCTTGGAATGATAATGTTCCATGCAAATCAAATTAGGGAAGCAGTTATATATCTCACCAAGGCTGTAAAGCATAACCCAAGAAACTTCAGAGCACACTACTATCTCGGAAGAGTATACATGGATGGAAGGGACTTTGGAAAGGCTATTACATATTTTGATGCATCGCAGAGATCCTCAGAGTATAAAATAAGGGCTTATCTCCAGAAAGGCACCTGCTATAGGGAGATGAATGAGATAGATACTGCAATAGAAGAGTATAAGAGGGGGATTGCATCTGCTACAGCCAAGGATCAAAACCTACTCCTGGCCATAAAGTACGCACTCGCCAACCTCTACGAATCTCAGGGTAAACTTGCCGAAGCAATTGAGCAGTGGGAGGACATTAATAAAATAAACTCCTCATATAGGGACGTTCCAGATAAACTCCAGAAGTTTCAGGATTTAAGGGCAGATGATAATATGAAGGACTTTCTAGTAAGTCCTCTCCCTGTTTTTGAAGGAATATGCCTCGATATAGTGAAGTATCTTGGATATGAGATCACAGATATAAAGCACGTGAAAACGAGCATTACAAATATTCTCGCCATTCCCAAGATGTCCGGAATGCGAAATTTAAAGAGGCAAAGAATCTATATGAAAATATACAGAGATGCTATCAGTCTTGGATTAAATGTAGTGAAAAGACTGCTTGAAGAGTCCAAGAATCTAAGATGTCAGAAGGCAATCTGTATATCTCCTATCAATTTCAAACCTGAAGCAGTAGAGTTTACCTTGACACGGCAGATAGATCTGATCGGCGGTGAGGATCTTGCCAAGATGCTTTCAAAAATTAAGGAAAAAGCATAGAATAATAACTAATCAATTTTAACTCCAATACTATACGATATTAGATTACCCCTCGGATCCACATAATGATTGGATGATCAGGATGAGAGTTTCTAACAATTCATCTTTAATCCAAGTACATTTTTTGCATTCTTAGTGGTTTGATGAGCAACCTCTTCAAAGGATATTCCCCTCAACTTTGCAATACAGGAAGCAGTAATGGCTAAATTTGCAGGCTCATTCGGTTTTCCCCTCTTCCCCTCAGGAGAAAGGTAAGGAGAATCGGTTTCAATAACATACCTATCTTCAGGCAACCCTATAGCAACTTTCCGGATGTTATCGGATTTTTTATAGGTAATATTTCCGGCAAAGGATAGAAAAAAGCCCAAATCCAATAATTTTCTGGCATAGGGGAATCCAGAAGAAAAGCAGTGTATAATTCCACCCTTCACTGCTCTATGCTCTCTCAATATAGTAATTAAATCATCGTCCGAGTCTCTTGTATGTATAATAACAGGCAATTGTAACTCATTGGCAAGCTCAATCTGCTCAATAAACAGGCTGATCTGCTTCCTCTTTGTCCCGTAGTTATGGTAGTAATCAAGGCCGATCTCACCGATAGCAACAACCCTCTGCTCATTACCTGCCTGAGCCTTTACCTCCTCAATATCATTAGGAGTCCTTTTATCAGCAAAATATGGTGGAATGCCTGCTGATAGTAGAATGAAAACAGGGTATTTCTGTAATAATTCCTCTGTGAGATCCCTTCTCTTAAAAAAATCATTAATTCCTACCGATATATCTATAAAACAGGAGACCGTTTTATTTAAAGCATTTTCTATGATCCCAAAGATATCTGTTTTATCGGTATTAATGAGATTTAGATGGCAGTGTGAATCTATTAACATACTAGCTAACTCCAATCTATATATGGATTATTTTTTATTTTAATTCAATTTATAAAATAGTTGACTTTTTATGACAATATTGTATCATTAAATAGTCCAATTTCCAAAAGGTTGTAATTTGTGTCTGAGTATAAAAAGTTAGAGAAAAGGTTTTTCTCATATCTCAATTCCCATCTCCTTTTCATGAAGAGATGGATCGTTTATTCATACAAACGCTTCATTCAGAAGGGGAAAGATAAATTAACTGTAATGCTTATCCCCCACTCCGAAAAGAAGATATTCAATTTCCAGATTTCCCTTTTCACAATATTCTTTCTTGTAGTTATTCTTTCAGGTATTGTGGTTACATTTTTTATTACTACCTCCCGGTATACTCTTACAAAAAAAGAGATAGAAAAGCTTATAAATGCCCAGGAGGGGAACATCAATGCACTGAAAATATTCCAAGAAGAAATTATAACACTGGACAAATCGGTTTTGGAATATAAAAATGAAATAAAGGATATTATAAAACTACTGGGGGCAAGCCAATCTGAAAATATATTCGGGGTAGGTGGTCCAGAAACAGAGATAAGGAATATTTCCGAAATCATGGGATTAAGAAATAGGGCCAGCTATGAAACAGAGCTCGAGACACTAAAAAGAATAAATGAGGATATCATTGCAAGTGAAAGAGTTTTACAGAACTTTAAAAAGTTTCTGGCAGCAAGAGAGGAGATAATTCAAAAAATACCAAACAACTGGCCTATTATCGGCGGTGGATTTATTACCTCTGGTTTTGGAATGAGACGTTCTCCTTATACTGGGAAATTGGCAATGCATCAGGGTGTCGATATCAGCTGGTGGCCGGGAGCCCCCATAAGGGCTACAGCAGATGGTGTTGTTGTATTTGCCGGTATGAAAGGAGGGTATGGAAGAACCATCCAGATTCAACATGATTATGGCTTTCAAACACTCTATGCCCACTGCTCTTCACTTACATCATATGAGGGAAAAGAGGTAAATAAGGGTGATATTGTTGGCTTCTTAGGGCGAACAGGACGTGCCACAGGATTCCATCTTCACTACGAGGTAAGGATTGGAACAAAAGCAGTTGATCCAATGATATTTATGACAACGCAATTTTAAAATCACTTTCATCTATATGAGAAAGATATTATATTATGTGTTTATAAATAAAAAATATGGCACAAAAAATCAAATACAATCGCGAAGATGCGTTTGTTAATAGCATTATTGGTGAAGGAACAACACTGAGGGGGGAATTTGATCTCAACGGTCTTTTAAGGATTGATGGCGCTTTTTATGGAAAAGTTAGAACAAATGGAAAGGTTTTGGTTGGTAAAAATGGTACTGCTGAGTGTGAGATATTTGCAGGAACAGTAGTAATTGGGGGAAAAGTAAAGGGAGAAGTAATTGCTATGGAAAGGATTACTCTCTTATCCACAGGGGAATTAATTGGAGCAATAAAAACTCCTCGCCTCATTATTGAGGAAGGAGTTATTTTCGACGGAACCTGTGAGATAATTGAGGATAAAGATAAATTAGAAAAGATTAAAGATGAATTTCTTGGACAGGATAGAGAAAAAGAGGCTTTAGAAAATAGTAAGATAGAAGAAGAAAAAATCATTAATCGTTCTTTAAAACAATCTTCAAAAGTAAAAGGCTAAATCTACATAATCCTTTCTAACATATTCCCCAATAAACAAGACCTTTCCAACGAGCAATTCAATACCGTCAATCCTGGTGGGATTCTAAAACTATTATCTGGAAAATGAGTACCTGTTCATTATATCAGGTACAAATTATTAGAAGGATATATTTGGTGGATGGTGGCTTTTTTATAGTATTTGAAGGCCCGGATGGCTCGGGAAAATCTACACAGGTCGAACTTCTCCATAATCAGCTTACTTGCGATGGCTATTCCTGTATAATCACCCAGGAGCCAGGAGGTACTAAAGAAGGAAAAAGTATGAGAGATATTATTCTTAATCCAGAATTAAGTATCTCTTCAAAAACAGAACTTTTTCTCTTCCTTGCAGATAGATCAGAACATGTACATAAAATTATTCAACCTGCGCTTAAAGAAGGAAAAGTCGTTATCTGCTCGCGATACTTCTATTCAACCCTCGTATATCAGGGAATCGCACGGAAAGTAGCTTCGCTGGATTTTCTTAAAATGATAAACCTCTTCGCTGTAAATGATATCGTACCAAATATTGTTTTTTACCTTGATGTTGTTCCAGAGCTGGGTCTGACACAGGCAAAAGATAGCTCTTCAAAGGTAAAGGGATATTCAGGTGGAGATAGAATCGAAAGAGAGGGAACCAATTTTCAAAAGAAAGTGAGAGAAGGTTATCTTAAGCTCGCCTCACAGTATAAGGATACGTTTGTAATTGTTGAAGAAAGTAAAGGTATAAAGGAAGTTAGCAGCTTTATTTATCTTCAAACGAAAAGGAGGCTTCAGTATGATAGAGATAGAAAAAACAGAGAGGGATAAAAAGAGTCTCAATATTAAAAAGAAGAAAGGTTCTAAAAAGGTTCCACAATCAATAAACATAGTACAAAGCAGATTCTACGATGAGCTAAAGCTTGCAGAAACTGAAGAAATTCATGTTAAATTTGATAACCTTGTTCAAGAAATTACAAAACAGGGGGAAAAGTTCTATAAAAACCCCAACCTTCACGAATTAAAGCTCTATAAATCCATGATTAAAGAGTTTTTAAAGTATGTAACTGATAATATGTTCACATTGGAACATCACACTGGAGGTAAATGGAAGCAGAAGATATATACTGTATCCAAGATTATTGATGAAAAGCTTGCTGCTTTAACAAAACTTGTTATTGCGCAGCAGATTCAGAATATAAATCTTCTTGCTACTCTCGATGAAATTCGGGGATTACTCATAGATCTGTATAAATGAGGTAAAGCAATGTATGATCATAAAGGTACTGTGATTGCTAAGGTTCTCTATAATAACGGAGTGAGTTTTTTAGAGGTACCTGATTTTAAAATAGAGAAGGGGTATTTGATAATTATTGAAACAGAAAATGGACCAGAAATAGCTGCTGTTTCTGGAATCACTCTCTCTAAACTCAATGATAATCAGATTGGAAAAATCATACGTGTATGTAACGAACAGGATCTAATAAAGATGAAAGAAAATGAAAAGAAGGAAAAAGATGCCTTTGAAATTACATTGGAAAAGATAAAGAGGCATGATCTGGATATGAAACTCGTGAACGTACACTACTTTCTCGATGATAACAAGATTATATTTAATTTCACTGCTGATGAGAGAGTTGATTTTAGAGAGCTTGTAAAGGATCTGGCATCCATTTTCAAGAAAAGAATTGAACTCAGGCAAATAGGAGCACGGGATGAGGCAAAAATCGTAAGGGGTTTTGGCATATGCGGCAGAGATTTTTGCTGCAATACCATAAAAAATGAGCTGCGACCTGTAACAATAAAGATGGCTAAAGACCAGAATCTCACATTAAACTCCTCAAAGATATCTGGTGCTTGTGGTAGGCTGTTATGCTGTTTGGCATACGAGCATGAAGCTTATTTGGAGATCAAGAAAAATTATCCGCCTGAGGGAAGTGTGATTGAATATGAAGGAAAAATGGTAACACTGACTGAAATTAATATCCTAAAGATGATTGGTACTCTAAAGACTGAAGATGAAATCTATATGCAGGTCTCCTTGGAAGAACTTCCGAAAGATGTAAAAAAGATAGGTCAGGAAAATGTTGGTGTGAACGAAGATCTCGTTTGATTTGAAAAGATTTTGTTTGATAAAAGTAACTTCACATCTTGAAGTCCGGCTGACTTGAAGTTCGGCGGACTTTTTTAGTCCGCAGGAATTCGGGATAAAATGGATACCTTCATCCATTAAATCGTTTATAAGCGACTTCCTCAACATCTTTCATTTTTGTTTCGATTCTACTGTATAAATATGGAAACCTATACTGTAATGATTTAATCTTTTGTAGATAGATATTAAAGAGAGCTCTATACTTCTTGTGTGCAATCTTCTTGAGAAGATCTGGAATAAGAGAGATAAAGTATAAATCATCAACAGATTTTTCTTTTATTATTTTTATAATTTCATCAATTTCTTCTGCCTTATCCTTACATTCGCATCTAATTAAGAGTTCTATCAGTTCTCGTTTTATTCTTCTTTTTAATGCCTTTGACAGGTATAATCTATCTATTGTCAAATCTAAATTCTGTTCATCTATTTTCAAAAATTCCTTAGTTCGAATCCATAATGTATGATTATCTGTTTGAAAGCCAATAAACTTTTTAATGTTATCGATTTGAAAAAATCTTTCAAGCTTTTCACGTGAGTAACTTTTCTTAACCTGTAGATTTATTTTTCTACCAATTATAACATCATCTATTTTTTCAAGATCTGTTCTTGCACCCTTTTTTTGTGTATCTATTATTATAATAAATTCAATATTATTGTTTTTTCTATTAATACTCTGTTTACCGCCACGATACTTAACATACTCATTTGTTACCAAACTCACCTTTCCCTTTTTGGAACATACAGAGATCATCTCTTGAAATGGTATGGTACCCTCTGTACTGTAGCTGATTAAAATGTATCCTGCATTTACACTCCCTATGAGGTCCTTAAATACAGAAAGGGCCTTATCCCTGTAGCAGTAATCTGATTTTGTATTTACCCAGTCCTTACGAATACCCGCTCGATTTAGCTTTTTCTCATTCTGTAAAATAACCTCGTTTAAGGGTATCCTGTCCCATAAAGCGATTGTGTTCAGTAGATGATAGTTACTGCCATATTGATGTTGATTGTATGGGGGATCGATGTATACAACGTCAAATCCATTATTTATATGCTTTACAAGTAAATTGGCATCTTCCATATATATATGCATCTTTTGATCCGAATCGATTAACTCAGGATATTCTAATGTTATGGGCTTTAAAATCCTGCTTAATGCATCCTTAGAAAATCCTCCAAATCCTTTGTGAAAAGCCTTAAAAACACCTGATGTGTTTGTGTGGGTTGCTGCTTGATATATGAGTAGCGCTAAAAGAAGGACCTTCTCTCTAAAGAGATCAATATCATTATCTACACTCTTTTTGGGATAGAGGGACTCAATTTCATTTCTAATCTTATCGATAATAAGACCGTTGTATCGTGTATAAAAGAGTCTTTCAGTTTTATAATCTGGCTCTTCATCATTTTTTGGACTGAAGTAACGTGCAATATATTCATCCTTTGGTTCTGGAGGAGGCAAACCATTTAAATAAGAAATAATGCCTCTTGTTCCATGCCAGGGGATGAACATATCAGTATGTTCTCTTCTATTAATATATAAAAATGCATAATTGAGAATATAGGAATAGTACTCCCAGTCATTTGCATGGACCTCAAAGCCAAGGTACTTTGCAAAGCGAGATACAACACCACTACCTGCAAATAGATCCAAAAACTTCCTTCCATGAAAACCATCCTTAAGTACCTGCCGAAGGGCTTCTTTTATTAAAGGAAGTAATCTTCTCTTGTTTCCAATATAAGGTATTATATGCTCTGTAAGATAGGATATATTTTCACTGCTATTATTCATTGCAATTTATAAATAGATAATATAATTAATAATTCTAAAAGCGGTATTATCGTCTTTAACATTTAATATTCTTCCTAAGAGTATGGAAATACTTACTTAGTAAACCAAAAACAGCCACATCCATATTTTTGAGAATTAGCCAATTCCCTCGAAGCATTTTTAATAAAACCTCCTGTCGTATTATCCGGTATCAGCGAAAACTCTCTGAGTTTGAGATCTGAAAAATATTCATTAATCTGATCGTAAGAGTAAATTCTATGGGCATTAAACAAAATCATGGGTTTTCCGATTGGTACTACAAATAATAACTCTCCACCATCTGCAAGGACCCTGTTTAATTCAGCCATAGCCTTTAAATCACCATCATAATCAAGTGGATCGCCGTATCTTCCTAAACCTACATGTTCGACAACATGCATACAGGAGATGGATTGTATACTACTATCTCCAAAAGGTAAATTTAACAGATCTGCATATCCGGAATAGAAATTACTCAATTCCAAATTTGGAGGGCGATAATCATAATGCTTTATGGTTATGAATGCTGAAACCAGAGTCACGAAACGAAGATCTGATGCAATATCTATATGGACTTCAGGTTTAATCTGAAAAAGAAGCCTTGCTGCCCATGAAGTATGATAAACATAGTGTCTATCAAAACTGGTATTCTCTGTTTTATCTAAAAGACATGGATAGCAATCTTTCCATTTTAAAGTAAAACGATCTTTCGCCTCCCCAGCCATTTTTTTAAATCTTCTAAACTCTCTTAAAAAAGAGATAACTTTCAGATATTTTGCCATACCATCTTCCATTATCTCCAGGGTAAATAGAGATTTAAGTCTTTAGATCAGGATACACTCACTTTTAAGCCTTCAATATTTAAAGAAAAATCAATAAGCCTTGCCTTATTATTTGAAAACCTCTTACTAAGTGTCTTTCTTAATACTTTTGATTGTTCAACATCCTTTGATATAAACAGAGCATACCCTCCACCTCCTGCACCGAGCAACTTAACCCCGGTGTAATAACTTCTCGTTTCATACAGTATCCTTTCGATCTCTTCATTAGAAGCACTGAAATGAATATATTTATTCGCTTTCCATGATTGAGATATTACTTCAGCCAGCATTCCCATATTTCGCAGTGAAATTGCATCTTTTGCATTTACTGCCAGCTGTTTAATATATTTAAGTGTAAAAATGTAAGCAGGGGTATTCTCATTTGCCTGCCTGACAACATCCTGTAATATGTTTTTCGCAAGGCGGGTGATCCCTGTATAGAATAATGTGAAGCACTCCAATGTGTCTTTACCAATTAGAATATATGGGTCTAATTTATGTATTAAAAAATTCGGATTATAACCAGGCTTACTCTCAATATACTTTATACCACCAACAATACCTCCTATCTGATCCTGCCAGCCTCCACCAGTTGTAAGCATCTGTTCAAGTTTAAGCACTTGCCAGAAAAGTTCTTCTTGAGTATATGGTAGATGAAAGAAACGATGAATGGCAGCCAATATTGTAGCTCCTAATATTGACGATGTTCCTAGTCCCGATCCCTTTGGAACGGCACAGAGTAAAGTAATTTCAAGGCCGCATCCAAGCTCAAAAAGTATTTCTTCCAGTGTCTTAACATTGAATCTCTTATGTGTAAACCCTATTAAACACAAAGCCGCTTTTGGTAAAGCAAAAGGAGAGCCTGGATTTTTATAATCTTCCAGTACCTCGAAGCTTTTGATAGTTTCATTAACGCCAAGGTCAATTGAATGAATTCTTATATGACTTTCTTTAGTCCTGCGGCAAAATACCTGTATCGGTAGCTGCCCATTTAGGTCAGCGGCAAAGTTTACTACCTGTCCTCCTAGGCGTAAAGTATGAGGAGGGGTATCAGACCAGCCTCCTGCCAGGTCAATCCTTACCGGAGAACGGGCCCAGACAATTTGATCTTCCTTAACTCCGATTTTGAAAGATTTTGTGTTAACTTTGATTTCATCATACTCTATGCCAAAATCTGGCTCTATGATTTCCTTTTCATAGACATCTGTAACAGACGATAGTAGTGTTCTTCTGTAAGACCTTGTTATAGCATTATCGGTTTTAGAATAGAAGTTTTTGAGATTATCATGAAAAAAAGAACTTTGGAATGTACTTCTAAAATCTTGTATGCTTATATTATTCCAGCCTATATGCCTCTGATAGCAGTCCTGTAAATATTCTTTACGTATATCAATACGCTGCTCTTCTCTTTTAACTACATCTTCAGCTTCATTGATTTCTTTAATAGAAAATCGTTTACTATTTATAAATGTTTTAGTCCATTGAGAGCTCACTGGCTTTTTCCAAAAGCCTTCTATAAACTGATGGGAAAATTCTGTGCTGAATAAACGAGCTGCGATTAAATCATATACATCAGTATCCTTCCATATATCCTTCTCTTCTATACCCCTCTCGCTGAGCCATATTTTTATAGAAGTATTACAGAAGACAATATCATCAATTTTTTCTTCAGGTTTAAATGTATCGTAGATTGAATAGATTAGCCTGATTTGAGCCCCAAAAAAATTTCTTTCATCAATACAGAAGCCCTCAGGAATTTCAATGTCATTCGACCAGTTTCTTAATCCAACTAATAGATTCATCCCAAGAGCATTTTTAATATTACAATCCTTAACATTTTCAAAGATTATCCTCTTCTGATTAGTAGTTGAAGTAGTAGTTATGCTATTACTATTATAAGCAATAAAGGAAGGTGAACTTTTAACCTTAATCTCCTCATTATATTGATAATAAAACGGTTTCATTCCTCTGTTATGTATTATCTCACAGGATTGAGAAAATTCATTTAATGAACCTAAGTGGACAAAGATTGTGGAGCGTGTTAAGAGTGCATGGAGATGAAAAGGATGAAATTGAGTAAAAAATGAGTGCAGTATTTCCTTATTTAAATATGTCTGTGAAGAAATCCTCTTATTATACTCTTTAAAGGTTAGCTTTTTCACACATGCAGTCATCAGCTCAAGATAGAGGTTGAATGATATCTGACTATTTTTCAAAGCATCCAGAATGGATTTATCATTACAGTACTGTTTTTTAGAAAAATCAAGGAAAGCAAAAGCTACTTTCGGGCTTAATGATATAAGACCTATATCTAATGCACATTCACCTGTTCCTTCAAGAACAGCATTTTCTGCTAAAATAGCAGTGGGAAATTTTTGTAAAAAATCAACCACAGTCCTTTTATCCCTGTCAAAAACAAATACACCATGTCTGGATCCCTGTTCCAGGGATGCTGGTTTTGCAAATCCGCAAATATCACCTCTATTATCCGGGAGTAAATGAACATCAAAATCTATAATTACATCTCCGGAGGTTATGAGTACCTCACCACTTTTCCATGGGTATTTAAAGAAAAGCCCCAGCTGTATATCCAGTAGAACTGGAGGGAAAATCGAGCTGCTTTCCACAGGAAGAGGGGCAAATAATTTACCTTCAGGTGCATAGCATGGAAGACGGCGGCTTTCTCCTCCGGCATGAATGATTAATATCTTCTTATTATTAAAAAAAGCAAAGGGACTTTTTGACCTGTATTCTTTCCATATTTTATTTAAAGATAGTACTGTGCTTCCTCCACTACCGATACGTCCCTTTGGCGGATCGGAATATACTTTGAAGTCAATCTCTCTGGGATACAATCCATGTTTTTGTCTATTGTTAATTAAAGTCTTAAAAATATCTGCTTGTTTACGCGAAGATGTTGTAATAATACAAATATCAAAAAGATTCATATCGCTCTTTTGATTAAATATAATATTGAGTTAATTAAACCATATCCTGAGCAAATTTAAAAACTTCTAAAACCCGCTTCTCTATCGTATGTTCTTTCAGAACTCTTTCGTATCCTTTCTCAGAAATTTCCTCTCTTAATCTTTCATTCTTTAAATAGTATTTAATCTTTTCTGCAGCATCATTGACATCATGATAGGTAATAATCTCCGTTCCTGGAACAAAATATTCCTTTATTTCTTCAGTATCCTTGGTAAGCAGTGAGCTGCCACACCCAGGTGCTTCAAAATCTCTTCCCTTTACCTGGTATTTGGCACTTTTTGAAGCCAAAGAGATGTTAAGAGATATCTTGCTTTGATTGTATATCTTTATTAAATCTACCTGTGAAACTCTCCTGCCTTTTTCCCATCCCTGACCAAATGTTGCAACCTCTATGCCATTTCTTTTTAATGTATCAATAAAGGCGTTTCTCTCGCCATAACAGCGGCCAACAAAACTAATATCATACTTTTTTAGCAAGCTTAGTTTTTTATATAAAAAATGATTGCATCCCCACTGGCTTAAGAGAACATTTTTATACTTCTCTTTTACTCTTTTTTCATAGCCACTTTTATCTGTAGTGACAACAATATTAAAAAGTTCCCAAACTGATTTAGTTTCTTCGTACCTCCAGTGATCATCAGCTAGCCAAATAATTGTTTTTGTTGGAAGTTCATAAGATAGCTCTTTCCAGACATCATGTTCAATCCAATCAAGATAGTGGAAATAAAATAAAATATCCGGACAGTAATAGTAAACGACTTCGAGTAACATTTTAGATGCCTTTTTTGTCCCATATCTCTGTTTTAGTCGATCATAGTCAAAATATACCAAAGAATAACCCATATTCACAAGAGTATGAAAGAAGGTATAATGCTCGTAACTTAAACCCCAGTCTCTATTCCCATAATCGTACCTTGCTCCTACATACAACACAGTTTTTTCATTCTCTATTAAATTTTTTTCAATGTCCTCGACTGCCAATACTTCAATCGCCCGGTTGTCCAACCCGCCGATCACCCTGTCTAATAATTTAAATGTACTCATATGAATACCTATATAAGATTGAAATATCCATTCATTTCTTCATTCTATGGCTCTAAGCCACTCTTTTGCCACAATAAAGAGGTATGGTTCAGGGGAATACCAATATGAAGTTCAAAGTAAAAAGGTGTAATTCATAAAAAATGATTTATTTAATAAAATATTAAAGCATCTCATCAATAATCCTTTCGAGTTCATCATTAGAATAGAACGCTATTTTAATAAAACCCCTACCCTTTCGATAATTTAAGGTAACCTTTGTTCCAAGCCTCGATCTCAATCTTTCCTCTATTCTCTCAATATGAGGATCTTTTTCAATCACCTTTGTTCCACGTGGAACATCACTCCTCTTTGTTATCCTCTCTACCTCTCGAACAGTAAGCTTTTCATTAATAATTCGACTAACAAGCTCTTCCTGCTCGCTCCTACTTCTTAGAGACAGGAGAGCCTTTGCCTGACCAACAGATATTGTTCCACGTGAAACATGGTCCTGGATATCTTCCGGCAACTCCAAAATCCTTATCATATTTGCAATGTAGCTCCTTGATTTACCTATCCGATTCGAAAATTCCTCCTGAGTTATCCTATCCCTTTCCAATATCATCTTATATGCATTAGCCTCTTCAATAGGATTAAGATCTTCCCTCTGAATATTTTCAATCAGCGTTATATCAAACAGTTTATCCTGAGGGTAGTCTTTAATAACAACAGGTATTTCTGTTAAGCCAGCCTGTTTTACAGCTCTAAACCTTCTCTCTCCAACAATTATCTCAAACTTTTCACCATGTCTCCTTACAATAATGGGCTGGATTAAGCCATTTCTTTTAATAGATTGAGCAAGTTCGTCTATCTTCTTTTGATCAAAGCCTCTTCTCGGTTGATACTTATTTGATACTATCTCTTTTATACTAATGATATGTACAGGCTCTTGACTTACCTCTTCTAAAGAACCTGATATTAATGCATCTAATCCTTTACCCAGTGCTCTTTTCCCCATTTATTAGTTCCTTTGATAAATTGTAATAACTTAATGCTCCAACACTATTTGGATCGTAAATACTGATAGGTTTTCCAAAGCTCGGAGCTTCTGATAGTTTTATATTCCTTGGTATTATTGTCTTATAAACCCTATTTCTAAAATATGCAATAATTTCCTTTACTACCTGTTTTGAAAGGTTCGTCCTCGTATCATACATTGTAAGGAGTACACCATCCAACTTAAGATCAGAATTTAGCCTGGTTTTTACAAGGTTAATTGTTTTCAGCAGCTGGCTGAGCCCTTCAAGGGCATAGTATTCACATTGTATTGGAATAATTACAGAATCAGAGGCAACAAGTCCATTAATTGTAAGAAGTCCAAGTGAAGGTGGTGCATCGATAATAATAAAATCATAACTATCCTTTAATATATCTACTATCTTCTTTAGCTTAAACTCTCTATCTTTCATATTCACAAGTTCAACCTGTGCACCAGAGAGATTTATGTTTGATGGTATAATAAATAAATTCTTAATCTCTGTTGGATAAACGATATCTTTTACTTCAGCTATACCCATAAGTGCTTCATATAATCCCCGATTTTGTTTATCTTTGCTAACACCCAAGCCTGAACAGCTGTTTCCCTGGGAATCAAGATCAATAACTAAGGTTTTATTTCCCTCTGCAGCTATGTAAGCAGATAGATTTACAACTGTTGTTGTTTTACCGACACCCCCTTTTTGATTTGCTACAATTATTGTCCTTCCCATCTGATACCCTTTTAGTTCAGTACAGATATTCGGAGAGGGTGGGATTTGAACCCACGGTTCCTGAAAGGGAACAACGGTTTTCGAGACCGCCCGATTAAACCACTCTCGCACCTCTCCATATATTAAGTTTAGAGCCCCCTTTTAGCCTAGTAATACGTCATTAAGCAGATTTTATCTATTATAGAGGTGTTGAGAAATAACTTGTGCCCAAGAGGATTTGAACCTCCGACCCTTGGATCCGCAATCCAATGCTCTATCCACTGAGCTATGGGCACAATATTAGATCGGAGAGGGTGGGATTCGAACCCACGGTGCCCTTAATGAGCACAACTCCTTAGCAGGGAGCCCGATTCGGCCGCTCTCGCACCTCTCCATTAATGTGAGTTTTTATTCAGATCGGAGAGAGAGGGATTCGAACCCACGGTCCCGTAAAGGGACAACGGTTTTCAAGACCGCCGCTTTCGACCACTCAGCCATCTCTCCATATTACTAAACAAAAGATAGAACCTTAAATTTCTAATGTCAATTTAAAACGATAAAAGACTCTTGATAATAATTTTGTTTTTTAATTTATTTATCTATATAAACATAAATTATTACAATTATTCTTGAACTATACGAGCAACTGCTGCAACACTGTCAGGCTCCTTAATGTTTACAAGCTTTATACCTCCTGCTACTCTACCCATTACTGAAACAGATTCCACCTTCAGTTTTATAACCATCCCCCTACCTGTTATAATAACAAACTCATCATCTTTTGTTATAGAAAGCATCCCCACAGACCTTCCGATCTTTTCATTCACCTTAATATAAATCTGACCTTTTGTGCCCCTCCCATGAACAGAAAAGTTATCGAATTTCAACCTTTTTCCAAAACCATATTCTGTTACAACAAGGAGGTCTGCATTCTTTATAACCTTTGTAACACCACATATATAATCACCCTCTTTCAGGCGTATTCCTGTAACCCCACGAGCAGATCTCCCCATATCTCTTACAGATCTCTCTTTCATGCGGAGCGCATACCCCATAGCAGTTGCAATTATAATTTCATGTTCACCATCTGTCACAATTGCATCGATTACATTATCACCTTTAGCTAACGTTACTGCAATTATCCCCGATTTCCTAACATTTTGAAACTCGGATGTCTTTGTCTTTTTTATAAATCCATTTTTAGTAGTAAAAAGTATATAATCCTCCTTCCCGCCTCCCCTGAGGGCAACAGCTGCAGCAACATTTTCCTCCTCTCCCAGGCTTAAAAGAACCTTTATGCTCTGCCCCCTTGAGCTTCTACCTACATTTATTATCTCATGAACTTTAAGTGAATAGGCTTTCCCCCTATTGCTTATAAATAAAATTGTGTCGTGTGTAGATGCTATAAACATTTGCTCTATGAAATCATCCTCTTTCAGGGATGCTGTAGTGACTCCTGTGCCACCGCGGGCCTGATGCTTGAATGCAGTAATCGGAGTTCTTTTAATAAATCCATTATGAGAAATTGTAACAACCACATCCTCCTCAATAATCAAATCCTTAAGATCAACCTCTTTCTCCTCTTCAATAATTATAGTTCTCCTCTCATTACCATACTTCTTTGATATATCAAGCAACTCCTTTATTATCTGTCTTTGTATATTTCTTTTACTCTTTAACAGTTCCTTTAAATCCGATATGAGCTTTAATAATTCATTATATTCTTTCTTTATCTTCTCTCTCTCCAATCCGGTAAGCCTTGCAAGCCGCATCTCAAGAATTGCATCCGCCTGTATCTTTGTAAAAGAAAAATGAAGTATCAACTTTTCCGAAGCCTCATTTGGCGTTCTAGAAGAGCGAATAAGCTTGATAATCTCATCTATACTGTCGAGTGCCTTTAAAAATCCCCTTAAGATGTGGGCTCTCTTTTCTGCCTTCTCTAACTCGAATTTCGTCCTTCGAACAATAACCTCTTCTCTATGTACAATATACCTTTCTATAATGGTTTTAATATTCATGACTTTCGGTTTAAGATTATCCAGAGCAAGAATATTAATACCATAGGTAACTTCAAGAGAGGTCAGTTTAAAAAGCTGATTCATAATGACACGTGGGTTTATACCCCTTTTTAATTCAATTACTATACGAGTTCCATCTCTATCAGATTCATCCCTTAAATCAGTAATTCCATCGACCTTTTTCTCTTTGCCATTTTTAGCAATATCCTGGATTAACTTTGATTTATTAACTTGGTAAGGTATTTCATTTACAATGAGTGCATCTTTTCCACTCTTCATGCTTTCTATACTTACCTTTGCTCTGAGCGTAATCTGACCATTGCCTGTATTATATGCTCTTTCTATACCTGATTTTCCGATTATCAATCCACCTGTGGGAAAATCAGGACCAGGAAGTATTTCAATAATCTTCGGTATAATAATTTTAGGGTTCTCTATAACCGCAATAATTGCATTTATAGTCTCCACAAGATTATGTGGAGGGATATTTGTTGCCATTCCTACAGCAATACCGCTTGAGCCATTTATTAATAGGTGTGGGACAGCAGCTGGTAACACAGAAGGCTCCTTCAGGGTGTCGTCGAAATTAGGAATGAAATCAATAGTATCTTTATCAATATCAGCAAGCATTGACTCTGCAATCTGAAACATCCTGACTTCTGTGTATCTCATTGCAGCAGGATCATCACCATCTATTGACCCAAAGTTGCCCTGCCCTTCAATAAGTGGATACCTCATAGAAAAATCTTGAGCCATTCTCACAAGTGAACCGTATACTGCCTGATCGCCATGAGGGTGGTATTTACCAAGAACATCACCAACCACACGTGCGCTCTTTTTAAATGGCTTATCATGGGTTATTCCCAGTTCATTCATATCGTACAGTATTCTTCTGTGAACAGGTTTTAAGCCATCCCTGACATCAGGTAGTGCCCGGCTGACAATAACACTCATGGCATAAGTGAGATAGGAGTCCTTCATTTCATCTTCGATGAAGGTCTTTACTATTTTCTCTTTATTAGCCAATCGAGATACTCCTCTATTATTCAAATTTTTGGTTCATTAAGTAATGCGTAAATGTATATGTGATAGGAGATTAGTAGATCGCATCCAGCGATAGTCTTTTACAGCTCAAATTGAAGCTATAAGCTTCCATGGCATCGTAGTAATTAAATATAACTGAAAACTTATTGAATTAAGGTTTGTTTAACTTTTGAAAAGTTTAGAAAACCGTACTAAACCACTTGTGGCTTTTTATCCCTGCTAAAAGGGATAGAAATGAAATAAACGATTTACCTGCCTACACCTACATTCAAATAGATCCGGAACACAATCTCTCTTAAAATCCAATTACACATCAATATTTCTTACGGATTGTGCATGGGTTTCAATAAACCTCCTTCTCGGGGCAACCGAATCCCCCATGAGAGTTGAAAACATTTCATCCGCCTCAACAGCATCTTCTGAAGTAATCTGGATAAGTGTCCTTTTTTCAGGATTCATAGTGGTTTCCCACAACTGATCAGGATTCATTTCGCCTAAGCCTTTATATCTTTGAACTGTTACCCCATGACTTCCGATCTTATTTAATATCCTATTCTTCTCCTCATCAGAATAAGCGTAATAGCTGTCTTTCTTCTTGGTAATTTTATAGAGGGGTGAACATGCAATATACACATGACCGTTTTCTGTTAATCCTCTCATATACCTGAAGAAAAATGTTAGAAGTAGTGTTCTTATGTGGGAACCATCAACATCTGCATCAGCCATTATGATTATTTTTCCATACCTTAGCTTTGATATATCGAAGCTATCACCAATGCCGGTACCTAAAGAGCTGATAATTGGTTTGAGTTTTTCATTGCTTAAAACCTTATCGAGTCTTGTCTTTTCAACATTAAGCATTTTACCCCAAAGGGGTAAAATTGCCTGAAAGGATCTGTCTCTCCCCTGTTTTGCACTTCCCCCTGCACTATCACCTTCCACAATATAGAGTTCGCATTTATCAGGGTCTTTTATAGAACAGTCGGCAAGCTTTCCTGGAAGTGAATCGTTCTCCAGAGCATTTCTTCTCCTTGTAAGTTCCCGTGCCTTTCTTGCTGCCTCCCTCGCCTTTGCGGATTGAATGCACTTTTCAATTATCCTTCTAGCAATCATCGGGTTTCTATCAAAATAATCGGAGAGGTGTTCATAGACCATTGATTCTATAATTCCCTTTACTTCACTGTTTCCAAGCTTTGCCTTTGTCTGTCCTTCAAACTGCGGATTTTGCAATTTTATACTTATTACTGCTGTAAGGCCTTCTCTTACATCATCACCAACAAGTGATATCTTGTGTTTTATACTGTTATTCCTTTTTATGAAATCATTAATCGTTCTTGTTAATCCAGACTTAAATCCAATTAAGTGTGTACCACCTTCAATAGTATTAATATTGTTTACAAATGCAAAAATGTTATCAGTATATCCCTCGTTATACTCTATTGCAATTTCAACTTCAAGATCATCTCTCTTCTCTTCAAAAAATATTGGCTCCTTATTGAGTGCTGTCTTGGCCTGATTTATGTACTTTACAAAAGTAATAATTCCTCCTTCGAACATAAACTTATGTTTTTTAATATTTAATTTATCTCTTTTATCTTTTATTACAATATTTATACCTTTATTTAAAAAGGCGAGTTCTCTGAGTCTCCTTGAAAGGATATCGAAGTTAAATGTTATATCCTTAAAAATACTCTTATCAGGCTTAAAAACCACCATTGTTCCACTATTCTTACACGCACCCCCGATAATAACCTCAGATTCTGGAATGCCTCTCCTGTATTTCTGTTTATATATTCTTCCATTTCTGCAGACAGTTACCTCTAGCCATTCAGCTAGGGCATTTACAACCGATACTCCAACTCCGTGCAGTCCTCCAGAAATCTTATACGATTTATTATCAAACTTCCCTCCTGCATGTAATTTTGTCATAACAACCTCAAGGGCAGAAACATTTTCCTCAGGATGAATCTCTGTTGGAATCCCCCTACCATCATCCACAACAACAATTTCATTTCCTGGTTGTATAACAGTTGAAATATTCTTACAATATCCAACAAGAGCTTCATCAATCGCGTTGTCTATTACCTCGTAAACAAGGTGATGAAGACCTTCAGATCCAGTTGAGCCTATATACATACTTGGTCTTTTTCTTACATGTTCAATACCATCTAATACCTGGATACTCTCTGCACTGTAGAGTTCCATTTAAAACTCCAGAAAATACTTTAATTTATTATTTATCAATAAATTAATATAATACTTTTCTTACATTTCTCAAAAACAATAGTAGTACTCTATATGTAAATATTTATATTTAGCAGTAAAAAATGCTGATATTTTCTGAAATCAAAGTAAGGGCATACTAAGTCTCTTTTGTATTCCTCTTTGCTGCAGTGATAAATAGCTTTTTTAAAATTCCTCGCAACTCTTTCTCTTTTATTGACTTTACAAGCCTGTTAATCTTTTTCAAGGATTCAATGCCCACTTCCTTTTGGCTCTTTATATCAAGAACACTTTTCTTCTTTTCCTTCCTGATGAATCCTGATTTAAATACGATTCCCTTTATGACTGGAGATTTTAATACATCATTAAGCTTTTGTAGGAGTTCTTTTTCTCTCAATGATAGCTCATTTGCAAGTACTGAAGAGTCTGTGTGGACATATAAAATCCCCTCTTTTACGAGCACAGCATCCGTATGAAGACCTATATAATCATCTACAACTTTTCTCCATAATCTCAAAGCCTCCTCTGATTTTATTCTATATCCAATATACCTGTTCTTTGAAAGGTATGTTTCAAGAATGTCTTTAATCAAATAGGTTTTTATATCTCTTTCCATGAAACATTCCCTTTATCTTTTATATGAAACACGCGATCGTATAAAAAAATTTCAGGAAGATTTTTGCTCTCAGTGGTAGTAATAAATTTTTGACTGTCTTCACATATCAAATGTAATACCCTTTCTATATTTTTCCTGTCCAGTTCAAAGAGAATATCATCAATGAGAAGTATCGGTAATATATTTTTGGTTTTATAGTAGAAAAATGCCTGCGCCAGTTTCAAAATAATTGCTGAGAGTCTTGACTCACCAACAGAACCAAAATACCGAAGATCGAGTTTACCATCTGTAAAAAAGATGTCATCTCTATGAGAGCCAATTAGAGACTGTGCATAAATAATCTCTTTATCCTCTTTTCTTAAAAGCTCTTCATTAAAACTTTCTTTAATACTGATTATATCATTCCTCTCATTTATATCCGAAACATTTGTTTGGTAAACGAGCCTGAAAGGAAACTGATCCTTCAATGATGTCTCGATGAAGAAGTTAATAAAATTAATTAAAAGGTATCTTTTTTGAACAATATAGGAGCCTGATTCTATAAGCTGTTCATTCCATGAGGAGAGTAGACTTCTTTCTATATGGTTACTATCTTTAAGGTATCGATTCTTCTGTTTTATAACATTTATGTAGATCTTAAGTTTATTAAAATAGAGAGGATCAACAGTTGAAAGTATGAGATCTAAAAAGTTTCTCCTTATCCTTGGCGGTCCCTTTATAAGAAATATATCTTCAAAGAAAAAAAAGACACAGTACACATAACCAATTATATTTGAGATCTTATTCTCAAATACACTATTTATTTTTAGCCTTTTTCTATCTCCTAGGTACTCAATACTTATATCATATTTTCCTCTCTCAGAAGAGAATAATCCCTTAACAAAATAGTTATCAGTATCCCATTTTTTTATCCTCTTATCAGATACATTTCGAAAGGATTTGGAGGTTGAAAGCATATAAATAGCTTCAAGAAGGTTAGTTTTTCCTACTCCATTATTGCCAAGGATGAGATTGGTTCCAGATGAAAAAGATATGTCCGCTTCTTGATAGTTTCTGAAGTTTTTCAGATGGATCGTTTCTAAGTGCAAAAAAATTACCCTTTAATATCTATATGCCTCCCTTCATAGGCATTATTAAATTGATATAACCTTCTTCATCTTCTCCTTTTACACTCAAGACCTTTTCTGAATTTTCGAAATCTATTTTAACAATATCAGAACTTATCTCCTTCAAGCAATCGATAAGGTATACATAATTCAGTGCTATCTCAATTTGTTCTCCAGAGTATTGTATCGGTATTTCTTCAACAGCTCCACCCAGTTCTGGGTTTTGAGAGGAAACCAAGAGTTTATCTTTTGAGATGTTCAGTTTGATTTGATTGTAACTCTCCTCTACAAGAATAGATACTCTCCTAATTGCGCTGTAGAGTAGGTTTTTATCAGCAGTAAAGAAGCCTTCCCTCTGAACTGGAATAATCTTTTTATAATCTGGAAATTTCCCTTCTATAAGATTTGATACTAGGTTTATATTATCATATTTGAAAAATATCTGATTTTTACTGAATCCCATATTGAGAATATCGCTCTCAAAAGAATATTTCGCTATCTCAGTAAGAACAATCTTTGGAATAATAACACCATCGTATGGAACATAAAAGGTTTCCGCAGGTATATCTAAATCTTTCTGTTTCTTTGAAACCAGAGAAAGTCTTTTTCCATCTGTAGCAACCATATTGATATCTCCGTTATCTTTTTCAAGAAAAACTCCTGTTAGAGAATACTTGTTTTCATCGCTCGACACAGAAAAAATCACCTTTCTAATCATCTCTTTAAATCTACTTGAATTTAACTGAATATACTTATCTTCAGGATCTGTTTTTATACTTGGAAAGTCATCTTTTGATACTCCAGCAATAGTAAACTCTGCATTTATCTCCTGACTCGTACTTCTCACAATCAATCTATTATGCTCATCCGTGACAAGTTTAACATTATCATCTGGCAGTTCTCGAATTATGCTTAACAGTTTCTTTTCATTTACTGCTAGAGCACCCCCTTCTTGAGTATCGACTGTATCAGTTATTTTTATCCCGGTTTCCAGGTTCGATGAGTAAAAAAACATATCATTGTTAATTACATCTAGTAGCACATTAGATAATACAGGAACTGTTGTTTTGGAACTAGAAATTGTATCTGTGTATGAGAGATACTTCAGTAGTTTTTGTTTGTGTATTGTAATGTTCATTTTCTCTTATCCTTAATATATAAATTTATATAGTAGTAGTAGTAGGGACGTAGAAATTGTGTATTTCTCATTTAAATGTTTATCATATATGGATTTACTATCCATAATTGCTGTTGATAAAATCAATGTTATCAACAGCATAGAAAATTCCATCTTTAGTTTTGTTAGATTATGAATAAAAGGTCTACAGAATATTAACATATTTTCCATAAGTTGCTAGCTAAACCAGAGTAATAAATAAACAGAGTATCAACAACTATTTTAATGGCTTTCATTTATATCTTTAATAATTGTGTCCATTTTAAGTCTAAATGAATCATCGTCTTCATACTTTTTACTTATCTTTGATATTGCATGGATGACAGTGGAGTGATCTTTGCCACCAAATTCATTACCAATTTCAGTCGTTGAATATTCTGTTAACCTTCTTGCTAGAAACATTGCAATTTGTCTTGGCAAAGCTATATTTTTAGACCTTTTTTTACTCTTCATATCAGAAAAGCTAATATTGTAAAAATTAGCTACTTGCTTTTGAATATGATCGATAGAAATATCGACAGCATTTTTTACAGAGAAGCTGTCCTTTAGGGCTTTTTGTGCAAGCTGTAAAGTTATTTCCTGATGAACAAGATCATGGTAGGCAAACAGCTTGTACAGTGCTGACTCTAACTCACGAATATTCCAGGTAAAGCTCTCTGCGATGAATCTTATGACACTGTCAGAAAGTTTGTAAGATTCCTCCTGCAGCTTCTGTCTCAGGATTGACTCACGCATTTCAAAGTTTGGTGGCTGGATATCCGCAGTAAGTCCCCATTCGAATCTGCTTCTGAGTCGATCCTCTAGTTTTTTTAACTCCTTTGGCGGTCTATCACTTGTAAAAACCATCTGCTTTTTTGCTGCATAAACAGTATTAAATGTATGGAAGAGCTCTTCCATGGTTCCTTCTTTACCCTGTATTGAATGTACATCATCGATTAAAAGGAGGTCAGCATTTCTGTATTTTAATCTAAAGCTGTTCATAGTTCCCTTTTGAATAGATGTAATGTAGTCATTCATGAAACTCTCCCCTGTTATATATAGTATCTTCTTCTCCGGGAACTTATCAATAACTGTGTGTCCTATTGCGTGTAGAAGATGAGTTTTACCTAACCCAACTCCTCCATATACAAAGAAGGGATTCCAGTATTTACCTGGATCTTCAGCAATCTTTTTCGCAGCAGCAGCAGCAAGATCGTTGCTATCACCAACAACAAATTTTTCAAATATATACTTCGGATTAAAAATACCATGCCTTTGATCATCACTTGGCCTTTTTTCTCTGGTAATATTTCTTTTTACCTTTTGTTCCGATTTTTTCTCAGATGATTTTTTAACTTTTATGTTAAGCTTGATGTTCTTTCCTCCAATGGACTTTATTTTTTCATTAATTATTTTCAGGTACCTTTCTGATATTATATCTTTAATTAGCTTAGAGGTAACAGAAACAGTAATACTTTTCTCATCAGAGGAGTCATACTGTATCTGATTTATCCAGGTATTATATTCCTGGTATGTTAGTTCAAGAGATATTAGATTTAAGGCTTCTTTCCAAATTTTGTAATTCATTTTCGTTTCCATAGCTTGTAAAATATGTGTGTATAGAATACAACCCAAATCATTGTGACACAAAAAATTAATAAATTATCCACAAGTTTTCCACAGGAGAGTTTATTATCTTTTAATTGGATATATAGAGATAAATAGTATCATACATAGTAAATGTATGATTTTTTACAACATATTGGTATAATCTTTCTATTTATTAAAATATAAACAATTAGAGGCCCTGTGGATTATTTTGGCATTCTATTATAGTTAGTCACTATTGTAATTATAGAGAAAACAATAAGTTACAGAGTTTCTTCCAATTTTTTCAAGTGTTATTAACAACTTATTAACAGCATATTATTTTATAAAAATCAAAGCAGATAAATTATATTCTACCAAATAATGAAATTATAATCAATGAAAAATTTGAGAAAATGAATTTTCTTGACTAAGAGAGTAAGTATATATATATATAAATTTAATTCTATTATTAATTTAATAATGCAGAGATGATTTTTCATGAAAAGAACCTATCAACCGAGCAGGATAAGAAGGAACAGAAAATTCGGATATAGAAAAAGGATGAGTAATAAGAGCGGAAGAATTATTATTAATAGAAGGAGGAGAAAAGGAAGAAAGCGGTTAACTGTGGCAGACGAAAGATGAATTTTGAGGCTATATTGCAAGGTCAAAAGTTTCCATGTTTTAAAAGTACTTATTAATTTATAATGATGAAAAGTGTTGCTATTTTGATTTCTAGAAAGAGAGGAGAGAAATTTCAGAGAAAGGAGAGGGTAAGAAATAGAGAGGATTTCCTTAGATTAATCTACGAAGGTACAAGGTATCATTCGAAACAGTACTCACTAATAACTGTAAAGAACAATCTGGAGTATATGAGGTTTGCGGTTTCTATTAAGAAGAATGTTGGAAATTCAGCTAGTAGAAATTATGAAAAGAGGCTCTGCAGGGAATTTTTTCGAAGGGAGATAATAGGACAGAAGAAGGGATTTGATGTACTTATAATTATCAAGAATAAATCAGAAAACTATTGTAAAAGTTATAATGCATTAAAAAGTTTATTCTCCCGGTCTTTGTATTAAATCAACTCTATTGATTCAATTTGTTTTTATGGAAGAGTGTAGGGGAAAAAGACTTTTAAAAAAGATTATCAGAAATAGTTCTATCAGTTGTATTAAGATATACCAGCTATCAATATCCCCTCTTTTCCCCCCCTCCTGTATATACACGCCCACGTGTTCGCATTATGCCATAGGTGCAATACAGAAATATGGGATTCTAAAGGGTGGCTTCATGGCTTTACGAAGAGTTTTACGTTGTACACCGTTTCACAAGGGCGGTATTGATCCTGTGAAATAACAAGCTCATACTTGCATCATATTTAAGCTATTTATAGAGTAACAGCATAGGATGATGATATGGATAAAAACACAATTATTGCCATTGTAGTAATTTTTCTTATTATTATGGTATTTCAGCTTTTATTTTTAAGGCCAAGGGTTGAACAACAAAAAGAGGAGTTGGTTAAGGAAACAGTTGAAGAGGAGGAGTACAAAATTGAAGAGGAGAAGGAGATAGCTGAGACTGAAGAGGAGAAAGGGATAGTTGAGACTGAAGAGGAGAAGGAGCCTGTTTTTAAAGGAGAGGGTGTAGGAGAAACTGTCATTTCTGTTGAGACTAATAACTATAGCATAAAAATTTCTAATGCTGGGGCTTCAATTATAAGTTTTCAATTAAAAGATTATCTTGATAAAAATAATATACCTGTTGAACTCGTAAAATATAACGGGGAGGATATTCTGCCATTTGAAGTACACTTTGATAGACTAAAAAACGTTCCTTCTGGAGACAGGACTCTCTTCTATGTTGAGAAGATTTCCGACAAAGCTTATATGTTTTACAGAGATTTTAAAGATAAGAATGGCAATCCTTTTCGCTTTTCAAAAACATATATCTTTCAAGATGATGAATATATTTTTGATTTAAAGATCAAGGTATCTGCCCTGAATGATGGTGAGCTCTATCTCAATCAGGATAATATTTCTTACACACTTGCCTGGGGCCCAGTTCTTGGTCCTATTAGTGTAATTAGAAACAGGTACAACATAACAACACAGGGATATCATGAAAATGGCAAGTTTAGGAAGGTAATGAGAGGTTCTGGAGGATGTTCATTAAGGAGAGGCGAATCCAGGTACGTTGAGATATCGAGAATTATCGACTGGCTTGGCATTACAAACCGGTATTTTTTTATAGGAATTATTCCTGATCAGAAGAACTATATCTTTTCCTTTGACCAGAGAGTACAGGGGAAATATTTTCTTGGAATTTCTCATACATATTTCAGGGGAAAAGAGTTTGAAGATACCTTTCAAATATATGCAGGTCCTAAAGAAAGAAAGCTTTTAAAGAGGTATGGCCACAATTTTGAATCAGTTAAGGGCTCAAGGATTCTAAAACCGATTGTCATATTTTTGGAATTGATGATTAAATTCTTCTATCGATTTGTTAAAAACTACGGTGTTGCTATTATCCTTATGACAATTGTTATTAAAATCATTCTTTATCCTCTTACACATAAGAGCTTTGAGTCAATGAGAAGAATGAGTGCTCTACAGCCCAAGATCACTGAGATAAGGGAGAGGCACAAAAATAATCCTCAGCAGATGAATAAGGAAATATCCTCTCTCTATAAAAAAGAAAAGGTAAATCCTATGGGGGGATGTTTACCAATGCTTTTACAATTACCGATTTTCTACGCTCTGTATACGCTTCTCTCCGGTATGATAGAACTTCGGAATGAATCTTTCCTTTGGATAAAAGACCTATCTCTTCCAGATACTGTAGCAACTATAAAAATGATGATTCCTCTTCTTGGCTATAGAATAGAGGGTCATGGATTTACTGATATCAATATTTTACCATTTATTATGACAGTGACTACTCTACTTCAATCAAAGCTCACTTCAGGCGATCAGTCTAGTCAGCAGGGAAAAATGATGACCTATCTTTTTCCAATCATGTTTTTCTTTATTTTCTGGAACATGCCCTCAGGGCTGGTGCTGTACTGGACTATCCAGAATATACTAACTATTGGACAGCAGTACCTTATTAATTACAGGTTAAAGAAAAAAAAGATCCAGAATCTTTCGGGCTCTGCTGCTAAGAAGAGATGATTATGAATAATAAGGAGGTGATGGTATGGTAATAATGGAATATGAGGGAAGAACCGAACGGGATGCCATCAAGAAGGCTTCAGAAGATTTAGGAGTCAACAGTGACAGATTAAAGGTTGAAGTTATTAGTGAAAAAACAAAATTTTTTAGTTTCGGAAATTTGGTAAAAATAAGGGTATACTTGGATGATATGAAAGAGGAGCCTTCAAAGAAGGCGGAAAAGTTCTTAACAGGGCTGTTTAAGACCATTGAAATTGATATTTCAATTCAAACCTTTGAAGAATCCAATAAGATCCTTGTGGATATTATTTCTGATAGTGCGGGATTAATCATAGGGAAAAGGGGTAAAACACTGGAGGCGCTACAACTTTTAACAAATATTGTTGTAAACAAAAATGAAAAGGATTGGAAAAAGGTTGTTTTGGATATAGAAAACTACAGAGATAGACGTGAAAATACCCTCAAAGATCTTGCCATAAAGGTGGCAGGTAAGGTGAAGAAAACAGGAAGATCTCAATTTCTTGAACCGATGAACCCTTTTGAGAGGAGGGTTATACATATGACCCTGCAGGACGATCCTCTTATAGACACAAAGAGTGAAGGGATTGGCAACTTAAAAAAGGTGAAAGTCTTTATACGCAAACAGAAGGGTAATTAGAAATTATTGCTTAACCAGAAATGATATTGATTTATATAAAAGGGTAAAGACTTGGTTTCAGCCCACTATTCAACGGTTGTCTGTTTCTTCTGAAGTTTTTCTTGCCCTCAATGCGCCGTTTGTACCCTTTTTGTGAAAGATACAAAATTATCTTTCGTTTTCCTCCATAAATCATATATTTTTAGTTTATGGGATCTTCAATTCTTGCCAAATAAGAGTTTTGAACCCCCTTTTCTTGAGATAAGGTACAGTAATGTCTACAGATAGTTTTGATGTAATTGTTGTAGGAGCAGGGCATGCAGGCTGTGAGGCAGCCTTAGCCTGTGGACGAATGGGTGCAAAAACACTTCTTATCACAATAAATATGGATACTGTTGCTCAAATGTCTTGCAATCCAGCGATTGGAGGGCTTGCAAAGGGTCAGCTCGTGAGAGAGATCGATGCTCTAGGGGGTGCAATGGCAAAGATAATAGATAAACATGGAATACAGTTTCGTATGCTCAACACAAACAAAGGGCCTGCAGTGCATGCACTGAGGGCTCAGGCTGATAAGAAGGGCTATCAGTTCGGAATGAAACATACTATTGAAAAGCAGCCGAATGTTGAAATCAAACAGGATATGGTCGATGAGATTCTCACTGAAAGAGGTGCTGTAATTGGAGTAAAGACGAGCAGGGGAAACCTGTACTATACTGGCTATGTTATATTAACAACAGGAACTTTTCTAAGAGGTTTAATACATATTGGTAAGTATCAGGTGAAGGCAGGAAGGATAGGAGAGCTTTCGGCAGAAAGGTTGAGCTTAAGCCTGATAGATCTTGGCTTTCCACTGGCACGTCTAAAGACAGGAACTCCAGCAAGAGTAAACAGGAAGAGTATAAACTTTGATGTTTTACAAAGACAGGAAGGGGATGAGCATCCTGTTCCCTTTTCCTTTTCAACTGAAAAAATTGATATACCGCAGGTCCCTTGCTATATCACTTATACAAACGAAAAGACACATGATATCATCAGGCAAAACCTTGACTCTGCCCCGCTGTTTACAGGACAGATTAAGGGAGTGGGACCTCGCTACTGCCCCTCAATAGAAGATAAGGTTGTAAGGTTTTCAAGCAGAAAAAGGCATCAGATATTTGTTGAGCCAGAAGGTCTCGATACTGAGGAGATGTACCTGAATGGTATCTCTTCAAGTATGCCTGAGGATATTCAAAAGAGGTTTTTAAGAACAATTCTGGGATTAGAAGATCTTGAAATTATGAAGCCAGGTTATGCCGTGGAGTACGACTTTATTCCACCTACAGAGCTAAAGGCAACTCTTGAAACAAAGAGAATTAAAGGATTGTATTTTGCAGGTCAGATAAATGGTACAAGCGGATATGAAGAGGCAGCGGCCCAGGGTCTGATGGCAGGAATTAACGTTGTATGTGCAAAGCGAAAAGAGCCATCCCTGATCCTTGATAGGTCTGAAGCCTATATTGCTGTACTTATTGATGATTTAATTACAAAGGGAACAGAAGAACCGTACAGGCTTTTTACATCGAGTGCAGAATACAGGCTCAATTTAAGGCATGATAATGCGGACTTACGCCTTTCAGAATACGGGCACAGAGTTGGCCTTTTAAGTGATAAGGACTATGAAAGGGCAAAGGAGAGAAAAAGGATGTTCCATGAGCTTTTACAGAGATGTCATGAAAAGAGGTATGATGGAAAGAGCTACTTCGATTTTTTAAAACAGAGGAATGGAATGATTGATAAACTTGCAGAGAAAGATCAAGATATTAAAAAGTATCCTCAATCCGTTCGCAGGTCTGTAGAGATCGAGGTGCTATACAGCGGTTATATTAAAAGGCAGAATGAAAAGATAGAGCAGTTCAAGAAAATGGAGAAGATGCTTATTCCAGATAACATTGATTACAGTCTCATTCAGGGAATTTCCTCTGAGGCCCGGGAGAAGTTGAATAAGATAAGACCTCGCTCTCTGGGACAGGCATCAAGGATTTCAGGGGTCAAGCCTTCAGACATTACAAATCTTCTGTACTATGTAAAAAAATTATATTCATAGTATGTTTTCACTTACATGATATGAAAGTTTATTCAACCTTAATGCTAAAGCCATCGAGCACCAATTTTTTCGAATAACTGAGAGGATTTTATGTTTTTAGGGCAGAGAGATGTAGAGCTTTTGAATGCAGGTCTTCAAGAATTAGGAATAGAAAAGAGAGAAAGAACGATACAGATGTTTTCAATTTACCTTCAGGAGCTCCTTCTATGGAATAGAAAGACTAACCTTATTGGGACTTCAGAAACAAAAGAGATAATCATAAGACATGTCTTTGACTCACTCACTGTATATCATTTATTAAAATCAGAAAAGGGGTCGATATTAGATATTGGTACAGGAGCAGGTTTCCCGTCGATTCCTCTTAAGATTGTCGACGATTCTCTAAGGATCAGTGCAGTAGAGAGGAGAAAAAGGAGGGTATGGTTTCTAAGGAATGCTGTAGTTCTTTTAGGTTTTGAAGACTTCCCTATTCTAGATTGCGATGTGAGAGATGTAAAGGAGGAATATGATATTATTCTTGCAAGAGGATTGGGAAAACTGAAGGTTCTGTATGAATTGACAAGAAGGATCGTGAAGGAGAAATCAATGATAATCGCATTTAAGGGTAAGATTACAGAGATTGAAAAAGAGATGTCAAGGCTCAAAGAAAGTACTAATAATGATAAAGGAGTGAATCTTCACATACAGAGAGTAAAGGTACCTTATCTGGATAAAGAAGAGAGAAATATTGTTATTATTGAAACAAAATAGGGCCAACTATCTTTAGAAATATATAATTCATATCAAAAGCACATCATTTTAGTCTTTGGTGATTAAATGCCTGCTTCGCGGGAAGAGACACCAACCCAAAAATTAGTTCTTCAGCTTTTATTTTACAAATATTTATAGGCTTAAACAAGAATCGTTATTACTAAGAATTTGGATTATTCACCGGAACTAATTTGTATCTACTTTTCCAAAATCGAAATTCGTACTACAATACCGTTCTGATCGAAAAAACTGAATTTTTCATTAATAACTGTATTGACTGGATCAAGACAAAAGTCTATTATAAAATGTTTGGAAAGGGTAATCGATGAGGAGTTTAGAGGATATACAGAAGAGATCTTATCTTTCACTTTCGGATCTAGTCAAACTTGAGGATTTCATTCTTAGCACTGGATATATGACTGTTGAGAGGGTAAGGAAGGAGATTGAGTGGTTTACTGTTGAGCTTGGGATAGATGAATACTACTTCAAAACAACCGGTGTTGATGATATTGCCAAGCATCTTATTGCAATAAGTGCCTCAGAGCTTGTTTTAAAGTATGGAGGCGAAGGAGTAGGAATACAGCTCATAAATGAAAGGGATGATAGGGCTGTTTATATTGTTGAAG
>CAYRKG010000021.1:0-60449 GCA_964424795.1 uncultured Spirochaetota bacterium | reverse complement strand
TTTCTATTTGCTTTTTCCCTCCATAACTATTATCAAAAGTCAGTCAACTTGAGTAACTTATTGTTATATAAAGACTTAAAAATTTTGTGAAATGCACTTGGTAAAAGAAGGGAGGTGATTAATAAAAATAATATTTTTAAAATTCTAAATTATTTTATAAAAGGAGAAAAAAATGAGAAAAGCATCATTAGTTGTTTTGGTAACACTATTAATTGTTTTAATGGTTGTTCCCCTTTCACTTGAAGCAAGAGGAAGTAGGGAGAAAAAAAAGGAAACTGCACCGACAAAAGAAGAAGTAGCAAAAGAGGAGCAAGTATATTATATGGTTCCCTTCTTAAGTGGGATTGAGTGGTGGATAGCTCCTTATAATGGGATGAAGGCTGCTGCACATCTCCTTGGTGTCAAGGCTTTATACCAAGGTACTGAGGAATACGATGCAATTAAGCAAGTACAAGTTTTTGAACAGGTGGTAGCTATGAAACCTACGGGAATACTTGCTTCACCAATGAATCCCGATCCTTTTTTAAAGCCGATTAACGATGCAATAGATGCAGGTATAGCGGTTGTGTGTTTTGCTGCAGACTCACCAAAATCGAATCGGCCGACTCTTTTAACTTGTGAAGATTATAATGTTGGTGTTAGAGCAGGTAATTTAATGGCAGAAATTTGTAACAAGAAAGGCAAAGTGCTTATATCAACAACCATTGGTCAGACTAATATGATGAACCGGGCAAACGGATTTAAAGATACAATAGTAGCAAATTATCCACAAATGAAAGTATTGCCATTTGTTGAAGAAGGTGGCAATTATGAGACAGAAGCAAAAAACGTAGCTCCTGTACTTCAGGCTCACCCAGATTTAGCTGGAATATATAGTGTTGGAAGCATGGGTCCAGGTGCAGTCCAGGCTGTAAAAGAGGCAGGACTTTCAGGGAAAGTCAAGATAATCGGGATGGGTTTAGATGATAGACTAATGGAACTTATTGAAAGTGGAGATATTGTAGCCGCTTTTACTTTAGGTGAGTGGAATATGGGCTTTTGGAGCATGGTAATGTGTTACTATTGGGCAAATGGTTTAGTGGAACCGATTACAAACTGGAAAGAAGCAGGTGTGTCTCCCCTACCCCCCTATGTAGACACTGGCAGTGATATGGTTACTAAAGATAATGTTCAATTCTTTAAAGATTATAATAAGCCAGTCAATTATTAGTATTTTATTGAGTATAATAAAAGAACGGTGACCTCTTATAAGGCTGATAGGAAAAACTTGTTTGTAGATATAAAAAGTAGAATAGCCATTTGTTTGAATAAACATTAATAAAATTCTACAAGAATTTTAAGATTAATAAATGGCTATTCTACAAAAATATTTTGGACAAGAAGGGGCTGAGAAGAGGTACAACATTCGTCTCGGTGAGCGATACATGTAATAGGCTGCTGTTATTATGCGTTCTGGTGAAAGTCATAGAATTCATTTTGAAAAGTATTCGCCATTACAGGAAGTAAATGAATTGCTTGATATGAATGGTTCATTTCGTTGTTGACATCCTTTCTCAAACCTTCTAATGCAGAATCTGGGTACTAACTTAAAAGAATTAATAATATAAATTACAAGAAGTGAGCTGAAATATACTAAAAATGGGATGTGAAAAAAATGATGAAAAAATCTTATGATGAGTATATGGATGCAGTGGTATTGTTTAAGCCCAAAGAAGCAAAATTTACAAAATACAATATACCTGATATCCGTCCTAATGAAGTTCTAGTTAAGGTAAAAGCTGTTGGTGTTTGTGGTTCAGATCATTCAGTATATGAAGGTACTTTTCCAGCTCCTAATTTACCATTAATTCAGGGGCATGAATTTTCAGGGGAGGTTACGGATACCGGGGTTGAAGTTCCTAAATCGATTAATATAGATGATAAAGTTACTGCAGATATTAATATGTCTTGCGGAATTTGTTATTTTTGCAGGATGGGGCAGAAACTGTTGTGTCCTGACTTAAAACAAATTGGGCTTCATGCCAATGGAGCCTATGCGGAATATGTAAAAATTCCATGGAGGCAAATCTATAAGCTACCAGAAACTATGAAATGGGAGCATGGTGCATATGTCGAACCGTTAGCTTGTTTGCTAAGTGGACAAAGGAAAATAGATATACAACCAGGAAGTAGTGTTTTGATATTTGGAGCTGGTCCGATGGGATTAGGTCATACAATAATTTCAAAAATGAAGGGTGCTGTGAAAGTAATTGTTGCAGAGATAAATCCAAGGAGGTTAAAAAAAGCAGAAGATTTAGGTGCAGATATAACAATCGATTCTAATAAATATAATCTCCATAAAGAAGTAAAAAAACAAACAAATGGGATAGGTGTTGATTATATAATAGAGGCGGCTGGTAGTTCAGATGCATATAAGTATTCATTCGATCTTGTTAGAAGAGGCGGTACTATTTTGGTTTTCGGTGCAGCACCCGCAAATGAAAGTATAACGATTAAACCGTGGGATCTCTTGGCTAAAGAGATAAAAATTGTAAGCTCATACGCTGGAACATATCATCATTGGTTGGAGGCTATAAATCTAATATCAGATTCAAGATTTAATCCTGATTTTATCATAAATGATAAGATAAAATTAAAAGAATTGATAAGCTGTTATGAGTCATGGGATTTGGATACCACAAGGTTAAAAAGCATGGTAATACAATTATAATTTTAAGTTGTAGTATGCAAATAATTTGAAAAAAGACATTTTTATAATTCTTTGTTTATATAGAGGGGTTTCTTAATGAATCAAGAAAATATTTTAGAATCATTAAAAAAAATGGTTCTTAATATGGATGTGGAAAATGCAGAGTCGATTAGTAAGAAGGCAGTTGAAAGTGGGGCAAACCTTCTTAAATGTTGTGAAGCTTTAACCGCTGCTGTAAGAGAAGTGGGTAAAAAGTATGAAAGTGGAGAGTATTTTCTTCCTGATTTAATTTTTGCTGCGGAAGTTTTAAAAATTGCTATGCCTATTATTACAGAAAATATAAGAGTAGATGAAAAAGAAAGTGTGTATTTGGGTAAAGTAGTAATAGGCACAGTTTTTGGAGACGTGCACGATATAGGAAAAAACCTGGTATCAATTCTTCTAAGTGCAGCAGGATTTAATGTTATTGACCTTGGCATTAATGTTAAAGCTGAATCCTTTTTAGAATCAATAAGAAGGCATAAACCAGATATATTAGCAATGTCAGCATTATTAACTACAACAGCATCTGAACAAGAAAAAGTTATTAAGCTTCTAGTTGATGAAAATTTCAGGAAGAAAATAAAAATTATTGTTGGTGGTGGACCTATTGATCAAAATTTTGCAGATAGAATAGGAGCTGATGGATATGGGGCAACAGCACCAGAAGGTGTAAAAATTGCTAAAAAATTACTGGATACTAATTAGGTATTGGAATATTTTAATTAACCTTGAGTTAGCTCTAAAAACTAGGATTTTCAAACACAAACATCTTACATTGACTCCTATAATCTAATGATCTCTATTTGAATACGAAATATTTGACCATTTTGTAAAAATATCTTCTGTAACTGGGAATGGAGTCTATAACCTTCTGGCATCTGCTTCGTAAATTGTATTCATAGGTAAAGTAGAATAGATGATGATGTTTCATCCTAATGGTTGGACACTTGCCCATTGAAGAAAAGCGTTTACATATGGCCAAATAATAAGCTCTTAAGCTGTCTCTCTGTTAATTGGTCAAAGATCTTCTCCAGAAAGTTTTCACCGCTTTGGATAAAGTGTTTTGATAAACGGTTCTGAAAGTTAAAAGGATTGCAAGACAGAATAGCATCTGAACAAATAAAACCTTTTTAGAGTGAACTCAAACCTTTTTTTTTGGAGGATTATTATGCGTAAGGGTTTTACTAGAAATTTTCAACCTTTGAAAGTATTAAGTGATTCTCAGGTAGAAACAATTCACAGAAATGCTTTAGATATTTTGGAAAGAATTGGTATTATTTTTGACCACAAAGGCGCATTAGAGCTTTTAGAAAAAAATGATTGTATTGTTGATTATGAAAAAAAAGTTGTTAAAATCCCAGGTTCTCTTGTAGAAGAGTGTGTCAGTAATACACCAACAAGTTTTCTTGTTAAAGCCAGGGAGTCTAAGGATGATTTAAGAATTGGAGGCAATACATTACATTTTTTTTCTTCAGTAGGAGCAAAAATTATCGACCCATTAACAGGTGATTTAAGAAAACCTACAATGAAAGAGAATGATGAAGGAGTAATAATCTCAGATGCCCTAGACACAATACATATATTAGCTTCTTATTGTCCCTATTTTGAAATACAGGGAGTTGAACCAGTAATGTTATGTCCTACCAGTTTAGCCAGAAGAATAATGTATAGTTCAAAAACTTCTAGAGGAGCACAAGCGACCGACACTTATATTTTCGAAACTCAACTTGCTCAAGCTGTAGGTCAACAATTATTAGGAGTGTGTGAAGCTGCAGATCCTTTATCTTGGCCATATGATGGTGTTAATGCAGCTTTTGAATATATTAAAGCGGGGTTTCCCATGTATATTGGCGGTGGACCTGTTTTAGGTGCAACTGCTCCTTCTACCATCGCTGGTGCTGTTGTACATTATAATGCTAATGTGTTGGGTATGGTTGTTTTAGTACAATGTATAAAGAAAGGTACTGGTATAACAGTCAATAATTTTGTGAATCCGATGGATATGGAAAATGGTGCACCGCTTTTCTGTTCCTTGGGTGTAAATTTGCACCAAATGGCTTTTAATCAAATTTGGTCTCAACTTTATGAAATACCTGTTTGTAACACTGGTTCAGGATTTGTGAATTCAAAAATGATAGATTTCCAAAGTGGTTATGAAAAAACACATACAGCAGTTTTTTCAGCTGTATCAGGGGCAAACTTACTTATATATCATGGTGGTCTAACAGCAGAATTGTCCTATTCACCATTAGTAGCAATAATTAATGATGATATCGCTAATATAATTGGTAGAACTATTGAGGGAATAGAGGTTAATGATACTACATTGGCGAGTTCGGTAATAGAACAAGTAGGACAAATTCCTGGTACTTTTTTAAACAAGAGACACACTTTCGAAAATTGGAGGAAAGACTATTTTATGCCTAAAGTATCTGATAGGCTTTCCTACCCTGAATGGTATGAAAAAGGGAAAAAAACAATAATTGATAATGCCAGAGATAGAATGGAAGAAATTTTGGCAAACCATAAAGTTAGTCCAATAACTTCTGAACAGGAAAAAGATATTAATAATATCTTAAAAGAAGCAAGAAATTA
Source organism: uncultured Spirochaetota bacterium (assembly GCA_964424795.1). GTDB lineage: Bacteria > Spirochaetota > B62-G9 > B62-G9 > DRHN01 > CAYRKG01. The sequence goes on along the minus strand of CAYRKG010000021.1, from coordinate 55,123 downwards.
TTATAAAAAGAAAGGTTTAATTAAATAGAAGAAGCTACAAGAACAATAGCAGTACTTGCTTCTCTAATGAATGTTAATCCTTTTATAAAGGAGTTAATATGAATTCTAATTATACGAGTAGAAAAAGAGTAATAGATACATTAAACCACAAAGAACCTGACAGGGTGCCCATCGATTTAGGTGGAGGGGTTTCTAGTATAATGGACAGAGCATACTGGTCATTAAAAAAATATTTGAATCTGGATGATTGTGAATATGAGGTTATAGGTCCTGAATGGCGGACTGTTGTTGAAATTGATGAAAGAATACTTAAACTTTTTAATGTGGATTTTAGAAGAGTTTGGATAGGGGGAAGCTCAGAATATAAAAGAATTATAAAAGAGGATGGCACATGGATAGATGAATTTGGTTTTACAAAAAGGTCCACAGGTGTTTACTCTGAAATGATTGATCATCCTTTAAGGTATGCCAAGGATTCTGAAGATATAAAAAAGTTCAAGTTTTTTAATGCCTATGATTCTGCAAGAACAAAAGGTTTAAAAGAAAGGGTTGAGTATTTATACAATGAAACAGACTATGCAATAGTTGCTGCCGGGGCTCATATGGGGTTAATTGATATGTGCACTTGGATGAGAGGATATGATCAATTTCCAGTAGACTTAATGCTAAATAAAAAAATAGCTCATACTTTATTAGACAAACTAACAACTTACTATCTTGAATTAATGGATGCTTATTTAAGTGTAGTTGGTCCGTATATTCAAATAGTAGAGATGGCGGAAGATATTGGTGGCCAAAATAATCTATTAATATCCCCAGAGCTTTATCGGGAAATGATACTCCCATATTATAAAAGTTTATTAGATTTTGTTAAATCAAAAACAAATGCAAAAATATTTCATCACTCATGCGGTTCTGTAGTAAAAGGAGTGGACTTATTAATTGAAGCAGGCATTGAAATTCTGAATTCTTTGCAACCAATGGCATTTGGAATGGATTCAACATATTTAAAAGATAAATTTGGAGACAAAATTAGTTTTCATGGTGGTTTTGACCTACAAAAGGTGTTACCATATGGAACAATTAAAGAAGTTGAAAATGAAGCTAAAAGAAGGATTGCCATATATGCTCCAGGGGGGGGATATGTTTTTTGTGCAGCACATAATATACAAAATGATGTTCCACCAGAAAATATTATAGCCATGTATAAAGCGGGGAAAGAATGGGGCAATTATCCATTGAATGAAGAAATTATACGACTTAGAGATTCAATTCCTAAATTAAATAAATTATGATGTTATTGAATTAATATTTGTAGATGAATATAAAGAAATAAATCCAGAAATAACTAGAGAGGAGCTTGTCAATATAGAGATAGGAAAGGACTATTTTTATAAGAATAAATATAGTTGACAGGTTAAATAGAAAGTATTGCTAGAAAAAAATCCTAAAATATATAGATTTTTAATATCAGTAAAACGGCTAGATTAATTTGTAATAAAATTCAAAAATTAAAATACAACAGAAGGTGATCGAAGTGAGTGATATCCAAAATAAGAAGTCCCGGTTGAAGTCTGAACTGGATCAGAATGGAGGTATTTTTAGATTGATACCTTCCTGGGTTTCGCGTAATACTCTGCCCCCTGGTAAACGCCTGAAACTGGATAATAGAGATTTATACATAAGAGGTGGAGAATGTGGAGCAATCAGTGAGCGGTGGCTCGCTTCAACAGGTATGGCAGACAACGGAGATTTAACTGCAGAAAATGAAGGTCTGAGTTTTATAGCTATTAACGGAGGAAAAGAAAGAGTTCTGCTTAAAGAAGCTATAGAAATTATGGGAGATGAAATACTGGGTAAAGATTTAATGGAAAAATATGGGGAGTTGACTGTTTTTGCAAAGTTTTTTGATTTTTCATGTTCGATTCCCCATCATGTTCACCTTTTAGAAAAAGATTCAAAACTAGCTGGTGTAAATCCCAAACCTGAGGCTTATTATTTTCCCAGGCAACTAAATTCAATTAGTTATAAATCTTCTTATAGTTATTTCGGTCTTGAACCAGGAACGACCAAGGCGGATGTGATTATATGTCTTAAGAACTGGGGTAAAACAGAAGGTAATGAGATAATTGAACTGTCAAGAGCTTATAAACTGAAGCTCGGAACAGGATGGGATATACCTGCTGGTATACTGCACGCTCCGGGTTCTCTGGTTACTTATGAACCCCAGAGAGTCAGTGATACTTCTTTGTTCTTTCAGTCAATGGTTAATGATATTTATATGGACAGAAGTCTTTTAGTTAAATTCATACCGGAAGATAAATATTATGATTTCGACTATTTGGTTGATGTTCTGGACTGGGAAGCTAATGTTGCTCCTGACTTTAAAAAACGTCACTATAGAGAACCTATTCCAGTAGAAAATATAGAAGTAATGAGAGAAGTAGGTTATGAGGAGTATTGGATTTCATATGGTTCTAGTGAGTTTTCTGCAAAAGAGCTGATTATCTTTCCAGGTAGAGAAGTTAATATAAAAGATGACTTAGCATATGGTTTAATTATGATGGAAGGTTATGGAATAATGAATAATGTTGAGTTAGAGACACCCGTAATTATTAGATTTGATGAGGTGACTTCAGATGAATTCTTTGTTACCAAATCTTCCGCTAATGAAGGAGTAACAATCAAAAATTTGAGTAAGTTTAGCAAAATTGTAATGTTAAAACACTTTGGACCAGGAAATGAGGTTGCAGAAAAACTAAAGCCCAAATTGTAAAGGAGAATATATATCATGAAATCAAAAATGAAAGCTCAAGTTTTTTACGAACCTGAAATTATGAAACTTGAAGAAATAGATATTCCATCAATTAATGATAATGAAGTACTTATAAGGGTAAAAGCATGTGGAATATGTGGTTCTGATGTTTCCTACTATTATGGAAGAAGTCCTATTGAGACTAAAACAGGCAAAGGTCCACTTATTCTTGGCCATGAGTTAAGTGGTGAAGTTACTGAAGCCGGCAAGAGAGTAGCAGAAATGGGTTTAGTCAAAACTGGAGATAGAGTAATAATTAATCCCGCCCAACATTGCAATGCATGCCCAAGCTGCCAAAAAGGATATGTTAATTTATGTGAGAATCAGCTGGCATTAGGAGTAAGTACTAATGGTGGATTTGCTGAATATACGAAAGTTAATTACACACATGTCTATAAAATGCCAAAAAATATTTCTTTCGAAGAAGGTGCAATTGTTGAACCACTTTCTTGCGCAACATATGGTATTGTAAATCTACAGATAAGAGTGGGAGATTTCGTAGTAATTATAGGTTCCGGTGCGATCGGAATTCTCATGGTTCAGCTTGCTAAATCTGCTGGGGCTGGAAAAGTAGCTCTGGTTGGCACTAGGGATTTTAGACTTGAGATTGGAAAAGAAATGGGGGCTGATTATATAGTAAATACCAGAGATGGCAAATCCAATTATTTCACTTCTGATCTTAAGGGTACTATATCAGAACTTACAGATGGTCAACTTGCAAACAGGGTTATCGTTCCAACTAGTGCAAAAATAGCCTTACAGCAATCACTTGAAATCTCCGGAAAGAAATCTGTGATTGTCTTCTTTGGACTTCCAGGAGAAAAGGACATATTAGAAGTTCCAGTATTAAATACAATTACTTCAGATAAAACACTCAGATTTTCCTGGCTTGCACCATTTACCTGGCCTATGGCAATCTCAGCTATAGAAAAAGGAAAGATTGATGTAAAAAAAATAATAACTCATCGTTACAGTCTTGAAGAAGTAGAAGAAGGTATCAAATTTATAGACTCTCCTGTAGAAGAAAAAATAAAAGCGATAATAACAATATAATTTATTAAAAAATATGAACCATTTGTTAAAAATGGGTTATACAACACTCTTGCATATAATCATACTGCTGGTATATTACTGAAATGGTTTAATGATACATTTATAGAAAAAGATTTAAGAAAAGAGAATCATAGGGAAATACTTAAGTATTTTAACTCAATATGCCCAAACCAACCTTCAAGAATTTTTATATTACCACATTTTTCAGGTTCGGGTACACCTAATATGAATATAAAGTCTAAGGGCTCTATTATTGGACTTAATCTAAAAACCTCAAAATATGATATTTATAAAAGATATATTGGAATTTAAAAGAAATAAATTCTAAAATTTAAAACTCAAAAGAACGTTAAAGAATCATAATGAGAGCGGCAGTTATAGAAAAGATTGGAATAATAGATGTACTTGAAGTTCCGGATCCTGAATTACTTCCTGAAAGTATGTTGATAAAAGTTGAAGCATGCGCGGTATGCGGATCTGACATAAGGATTTTTAGGAAAGGGGATCCCCGGGCAAGTTTTCCCAGAATTGTTGGTCATGAAATAGCAGGCGTAATTAAAGAAACAGGAACTAAAATTAAAAAATTTAATACAGGAGACAGGATAACCGTTGCTCCAGGACATGGATGCGGCAAATGCAAATATTGTTTAAATGGTATGGGTAACATATGCATAAATCCAGAACCTAGTGTTGGATATGCAAGTTCAGGTGGATTTGCCCAATATATTGTACCTCCTGTAAATGTAGTTAAAAACGGATTCGTTAATAGAATTGCAGATAACCTATCATTTGAAGAAGCTAGTATGGCTGAACTGCTGGCCTGCTGTATAAATGGACAGGAAAAAGCAAAAGTTAGAAAAGGAGATACTGTTCTGATTATTGGAGCCGGGCCAGCTGGATGTATGCATATAGAGCTTGCAAGAGCCAGAGGTGCTAAAAAGGTTATACTAACACAACGTTCAAAACCGAGGCTTTTAATGGCTAAAGAAAAATTCAAACCAGATTTAATTATTGCAGGAGAGGGACAGGGAGTTATAGATAAGGTTAAAGAAGAAACAGATGGACTTGGTGCCGATGTTGTAATAGTTGCTGCACCATCACCCCAGGCTCAGGAATCTGCATTATCCATGGTAGCACCTGGAGGAAGAGTTAATTTTTTCGGTGGGCTTCCTAAAGATAATAAGATGATTACAATAGATGCTAACAATATTCACTATACAGAATATAGTATCACTGGAGCATCATCCAGTCTTGGAAGACAGAATAAGGAAGCTCTGGATTTGATAAGCCAGCGGAAAATTAATGCAAAAGAGTATATTACACATCGTTATTCACTTGATCAAATAGTCTCAGCCTTTGATGCAGTAGAAAATAAAAAGGCTCTAAAGGCTGTAATTTTCCCCTGGATTTAGTTACATCAGTAGTATTGGAGATTGTTATGAAAGTTTATGCAGATGTATACAATATGGTATTAAAAGAATTAAAAATGTCTCTAACTGCAATTAATGGTAAAAAGGTTGAAGAAATGATAGACATGATTTGTTCAGCAGAGAAAGTATTTGTAATTGGAGTAGGAAGAGTGCTTTTGATGATGCAGGCATTTGCAAAAAGACTCAATCATTTAGGTATAAATGCAAATTATGTAGGAGCTATTAATGAAGAGGCAATTACAGGGAGAGATATACTTATTGTTGGATCTGGTTCGGGTGAAAGTGCTGTACCTGTAGCTATTACCAAGATAGCTAAAAAGTATGAGGCAAAAATTATATATATCGGCTCCAATGCAAGCAGTAAAATAAAGGAGATTGCGGATTTATTTATCAGGATTCCTTGTAAAACCAAGTTAAATCTAAAAGACGAGATTAAATCAAGACAACCTATGAGTAGCTTATTTGAGCAAAGTCTATTGCTGTTTGGAGATATAGTTTCATACATGATAATAAACAAAAAAAACCTTGATATGGAAGCTTTATGGAACAAACATGCTAACCTGGAGTAACAATAAGTAAAGGGAAAATATGACAAAAAAGATGAAGGCTGCAGTTTTACATGCACCGGGAGATTTAAGAATTGATGAGGTACCGATTCCAGCCCCAGGACCTAACGATACCTTAATCAAAGTATCAGCTTGTGGGGTATGTGGCTCAGATATACCAAGGATTCTCACAGAAGGAACTTATAGTTACCCTACGATACCTGGTCATGAAATTAGTGGAACAGTTGTTGATATAGGAAAGAATATCAGCAAATCTGAACTAGAAAAAAGAGTCGCAGTGATTCCACTTATACCATGCAGAGAATGCAAATTCTGTGAAATAGGAAAGTTTGCACAATGTGAGAAATATGGGTTTCTTGGGTCCAGGAATAATGGTGGATTTGCTGAATATGTAAAGGTACCTAAAACTAATATTGTTCATATACCACAAGAGTTAAATGATGAAGAAGCAGCGATGCTGGAGCCGATAAGCGTTGCGTTACATGCTATTCAAAATATAGATGTTAAATGGGGTGATAACGTAGCTGTTTTTGGACTTGGATCTATTGGAAATTTTATTGCCCAGTGGGCTAAAGCTTTTGGTGCTAGGCATGTATTTGCGATTGATGTTGTCCCAGGAAAGATTAAAATTGCTAAAGAGGTTGGACTTATGGATGCTATGGTTGGTGATGAATCTGAAATTGAAAGTTTAATAATGGATAAAACCATGGGAGTAGGAGTTGATATCTCTATTGAGGCAGCAGGATCAAAAACAGCTTTTTCCGAGGCAATAAAAATACTTCGAACAGAAGGAAAGCTTGGATTAGTTGGAAGGCCTACAGAGGGTATGATTATAGAAGATAAGATATATGAAAAGATCCTAAGGGGCCAGATTTCAATAAGGGGAACCTGGAGTTTTGAATTTTTTAGATTTCCACATAATGCATGGATAACAGGTATAGATGCAATTAAACGTAAAGATATAAATATAGGTCCTCTAATAACTCACAGATTTTCCATTGACAAGACTTTTAAGGCAATAAAAATGATACATGAACAAAGGGAATTCATTAATAAAGTATTAATTAAACCGTAGTGATCAATTTGAAGAAGTAAAAGATAAAGGTACTCTTTTTAAATAATTCACGAAGAATATATAAAGAATAAACTTGATAAGAAAGAATAGTATAATTATTAAAGAAAGAATATACCATGTAATATATTTTTAAAGGAGATTTCAGTGGATAAAAAATTAAATTTTGGGTGCCAGCTTTATACGTGGCAAATGGTAGGAGAAAAATATATTGGAAAGATCCCACATATTCTGAATATTGTAAGAAAGGCTAATTTCGCAGCAATTGAACCAGAAATTTATATGCTGGGACATTTTTTTGATAATCCTGCTTTGCTTAGCAAAGAACTTGAACATACTGGAATTAAACTAAGTGCCATATGTCTTAGTTGTGATTGGAAATTTCCTGAAGAGACTAATTTGGAAAGGCTCTGTGCTGATAAGGCAATAGATTTTTTAAAAAAATTTACTGGAGCACAACTAATGACCGGTCATCTGCCAGGGCTTGACAGGTCAAACCTCTATAATCGTCAGAAAAATATGATTTCATGTGTTAACTCGGTTGCCTTACGAGCAGTTGAAAAAGGAATTAATGTCTCCTTTCATCCTAACTCAGCAATAGGTTCAGTATTTCGCACAAAAGAGGATTACGAGGTTTTATTAAATGGTTTAGACGATAAAATTGTCGGTTTTTGCCCTGATTCTGGTCATATTCAAAAAGGGGATATGAATGCAATAGATATATTTAAACAATACCGATCTTTGATAACAAATGTCCATTTTAAGGATATATCTTCAAATGGAGAATGGGCAGAAATGGGGCATGGAATCATCAATTTTCCTGAAATCGTCAAATTTCTGAAGAGTACTAATTATACAGGTTGGATTATGATCGAGGAAGAAGCGATAAAAGCGAAGGCTGACCCTGACCTAGCGGTTATAAAAAATGGTAAATATGTTGAAAAATTACTCCTTCCTCTACTTGAATAAATATTTAATCACAGAAGGTGTACCTTTAATAAATCTATTGATATATGAAATTATTGAAAAAATAATTTACAAAAATATTAAAGAGGATGTGAAGCTGAATGAACAAACTTGATATTTTAGAAGACTTAAAGAAAGCTGTTATAGAATATGATAGAAAAAGTGCGGAAAACTTGGCTAGGAGGATAGTGGAAGATAAGATAGACCCTATTAAGGCTTTTGATGCTATGACAGAAGTTATCAATCATGTAGGCGACAGCTTTGCGAAAGGAGATGCATGGTTGCCCGATTTGATGGGGGCTGCTGACGCAATGCAAGCTGCTACACCAATTCTGGAAGAAGAGCTCAAAAAAACAGGAGCTAAAAGAGAGTGCATAGCTGTTGTAGTTATCGGGACAGTTTTTGGAGATATACATAGTATAGGTAAGACTATGGTATCTACATTACTTACCGCCGGTGGTTTTGAAGTTCATGACCTTGGAGTAAACATAGATGCTAAGAGGTTTGTAGATGCTGTAGAGGAATATAAAGCTAACATTTTGGCTATGTCTGCTCTGTTAACAACAACTGCTCCTGAGCAGAGGAAAGTTATTGTTGCACTAAAAGAGAGAGGTATTAGAGAAAAGATAAAGGTTATGGTAGGTGGAGGTGCATTATCTGCTGATTTTGCTAAGAATATAGAAGCTGATGGTTATGATCCAACAGCATCTGGTGCTGTAGAGTTAGCCAAGAAGCTGGTTTTAAAAAAGGAAAAAAGGAGAACATGAAATGTTAAATGGATTTACACGCAAGTTTAAACCCCTAGAAATATTAACTGATGAACAGGTTGAAGATATTCACAAAGCAACTATAGGCGTTCTCTGGAAAACGGGTGTAGTTTTTCATCACAAGAGAGCTCTAAAGCTATTTGAGAAGAATGGTTGTAAAGTGGATTTTGAAAAGGAAAGAGTATATTTTCCACCCGGTCTAGTTGAGGAGTGCTTAAGAAGATGTCCTAGCAACTTTTATATGAATGCGAGAAATCCAAAAAAAGATTTATTAATAGGTGGAGACACCGTTTATTTTTCTAGTGCAGCTGGTATGGAAACCTTAGACCTAAATAATTGGGAACCTAGGATAGCAACCAGGAAGGAAAACTATGATAGTGTAACAGTTCTGGATGCACTAGATAACCATCACTTTATGTGCTGCTATACACCATACTTCGGTTTTGAGGGTGTCCCTCCAGTTATGTCTATTACTGAGAGTGTTGCCGCACAGATGAGAAACTCAGATACGATTCAACATACTGGTAATGCAAATGACTGTGAGATATTTAATATAAGATTAGCACAGGCGACAGGTACAGAAATTACTGCCCAATTGACCCCTTCGCCGCCACTTACTTATTACAGTGATGTGGTAGAAAATGCTTTTAGATTTACTGAGGCTGGTTTTCCGATTGATGTAGTCAGCAGTCCAATATTTGGGGGAACTGGTCCAGCTACAATTGCTGGATCTATGGTAAGTGGTAATTCCGAGGTTTTTGCAGGAATAGTACTAGTGCAACTTCTAAAACCTGGGTCAAGAGTATTTTTTGGCAATTTCACACATACATTGAATATGAGACAGGGCTCTCCTGCCTTTGGAGATATTGGAGTATCATTAAGTTATGTTGTTTCAAATCAAATTTTTAGAAAGTATAAGATTCCAATAATTACTGGTGCTATTTATCCTAGCTCAAAAAAGATAGATTTCCAATGCGGATACGAAAAGGCAATACCTGCATTACTTGCTGCTTTATCCGGATCTAACATAATATATTTATACGGGAGTATATATGGTGAGCTAGCCTGGCATCCTCTACAGGCTATCTTAGATGATGATATAGCTGGAATGGTAGGAAGATTCATTGAGGGAGTAACAGTTAATGATGAGACCTTGGCAATAGATTTAATAAATGAGGTAGGACCAATTCCAGGTGATTTTCTTAATACAGCTCATACCAGAAAATGGTGGAAAAACGAACAATACATAACTAAGGCAGCTGATAGATCAACTTATCCTGAATGGATTAAGGAAGGCAAAAAGGATTGTCTTGATTATGCTAAAGAGCGAATGGAGGAGATATTGTCTACACATAAAGTATCTGTACCTCTAACACAACGACAGGAAGAAGACGTAGAGAGTATACTTACCGAGGCTAGGAAATATTACAGGGACAAAGAGCTAATTTCAGATCAAGAATGGGAAGATTACAAGATAAAAATTAATTCACCTAAATATCCATTTGCATAATACCTATTTGCAGTTTTGAAAAGATACAGTAGTTTGGAAGATTATTAATATTTTATAAAAAATGGGTTTTTAGGAGTAGGTGTGTACCCGAACTTAAAAAGACGTTAGATCGTATGCCTTAAGAAAAAGCCCGCATTTATATCATTTACAAATAAGGTGCAGAACTTTGTAAAATATTCATAAGAAACTATGATGGTTATCGCTAATTAGATAAATGGGCCTAGTATTGCCAATTATCAACTTGGATTAAGTAGCGAGTACTAGGGAGCCCTGAAATCGACAACCCCCATTTAACCGAAGTGGCGGGCTGAACCTGGTTTTAAAGATTGCATTAATAGTCCAACTTTTATTGTGCCCTTGTCATGTATTCCTAATCTCTTTATGCACTCGATAACTGTAGAATGGCTCACGTTCATTTGTCTGGTCATTTCTCTGATTGAAAGATCAAGTTTGATGTACAGGTTGGTCACTCAGGATTTGCTTAGTAAAAGCATTTTTGAAGGTAACTGGATATTATCGAGGATCAGTCGAGTGTCGTCATTAACTCTGTGTTAATCTCATCAAGGGATACTTTTATACCCTCTATTTTAAAACATTTCGCAGGAATTTCAGCCCCTCTCTAGGTATATCATCCTGTTCCTCAACAAGTGGTCTCCAGATATTTGCAAATGCTGCCACCTCTCCCTGAGCGAAACTCTCGATAACCCCGTATCCTTCATAATCTATATCATTAAGAGCCTGTTTTATCTCTTGCCACGGGATATGGTCATTTCCAGGTATTCCCCTGTCATTTGCACAGGTATGAAAGTGGACAAGATGCTTTTTCGAAGCGCGGATAGCATCGCCTATGTTTATATCCTCAATATTCATATGAAATGAATCGAGCATCATCTTTATTGACGGATTGTCAACCTGCTCGCACATCTGATATGCCTGATCTGCTGTGTTGATCATATCGATCTCAAATCTGTTTATAGGCTCAAGCGCTAATACAACTCCCTTTTTGGCAGCATCCTCGCCTATCCGTTTAAGGCTATCGGCAGAGCGGTCCCTTTCCGCTTTTCTCTCTTCCGGTAAGAGATACCTCTTTTTTCCGATTTCTGAGTAAAGCGGACCGCCAATGATCTTTGCTCCAATTTCAGAAGCCCAGCCTGTGTAATCCTTCATATAATCGATCCCTTTCTGGCGTACTGAAGCATCTTTACTTGAAATATCATTGGATCCGTCAAACACACCACAAAGACTAACTTCAAGGCCGGCGTTCTCAAGTGCCTTGCGAAGTTTTTCAGGTCTCAGCTTTCGAAACTCGCTACCAGGAGTTATTTCAACGACATCAAAACCCATACTACTGACCAGATCAATGATATGCATCTCCCTTTCTGTAAAGTCCAGACACCATACTAAGGTATTAACGCCAAACTTTATCTTCATTTTTTCCTCCTTCCCATTTTGTATCCTAAAATAACAGAAGAGATGATATTCCTCAGTCATACCATCTCATTACATATATTTGTGAAAAATAAACAGCAGTACTGTGAGCATAATATGTTAGGTTTATAGATTTTGTAATAAAATATAATGCTATCTTTTGCTATTAAGTTTATCACCCGATGATAGCTGTGTAATTCTTATTAAAAATCGCCATTATTTGTAACTGAATAGGTGTGTTTGGCCCTAATACTATAGAAATATGTTTAATTAATTTATGTAAAAGCTTAGTTTCTTATTCTATTCGAGTTTTATAGCCTTTCGGGTTTCATTATCAAAGAAAATCATACGATCCTCTTCGAATTCAATCCATACCTTCTCCTTAGGTTTAGCCCGAAATGTTGGACCAGTCCTTGACTTGAAGATCTTCTCCCCAATCTGTAGATTAACTATATTCATTGATCCAAAGTGCTCAAGAAACAGGATACTGGCTTCAGACCTGCGACTACCTTTTTCTTTATGAATTCTAACTGCCTCAGGACGAATGCCTAGTATCAAGCCTTCCTTCTTTGGAAACTTCGAAACCCGCTTTGCAAAATTTTCTGTCAGGGTTAGTCTCAAAAGTCCCCTTTCAAGATCTAATCCGGGTAAACCTGTATCGGTTATTTTACACTCAAAAAAGTTCATCTTTGGATTTCCGATAAAACCTGCCACAAATAGATCGCCTGGATGTGTATACACCTCCTTTGGAGTTCCGATTTGATGTATCACTCCCTCGTTCAAAACCGCAACCCTGTCACCCATTGACATTGCCTCAATCTGGTCATGAGTTACATAGAGAGTTGTTGTTTTTAATTCTGATTGTATCTGGCGAAGCTCTACCCTGAGCTCTTCGCGTAGCTTTGCATCCAGGTCTGACAGAGGCTCATCCATCAGGAATACTTGGGGCTTTCTGACAATTGCTCTGCCTATACCAACCCTCTGCATCTCTCCTCCAGATAGAGCATCAGGCATACGATCAAGAAGGGGTGTTATATGGAGGAGACCAGCAACAAACTCTACTCTCTTTTTGACCTCATCCTCTTCTTCTCTATGCATGGGTGATCGAAGCGGGAATTCAAGATTTTTTCTGACAGTCATCTGAGGATAGAGGGAGAAGGTCTGGTATACAAAAGCAACATCCCTCTCCGCTGGAGAGAGGTCAAGAGCGTTTTCTTCGCCTATTATTACATCTCCCGAATCAACCTTCTCAAGACCTGAAACTACTCTAAGTGTTGTTGTCTTTCCAGCACCAGTGGGCCCTACAAGCACGAAGAACTCGTTATCTTTGATATCAAGATCAATCCCCTTTAATGCTGTAACCTTACCGAATGTCTTTACTACATTTTTGAGTTTTATACCTGGCATTCATCAGCACCTCATTTTATAGTATTTCATTTTGAGTCTCTCTGTCAAATATCCGGATCCTATCCTGATAAGGTACTACCCACATGGTTTCACCTATCTTTGGAAGGATCTCCGGATCTGTAAGAACCTTTATTATATTTTCTCCTGATCTGAGATTGATAATATTTTCAGGGCCAAGTTCTTCAACTATAGTTACCTCCATATCAAAGCCATACGCATCCTTTTTAGAGCTGAGCCTGAGGTCCTCCGGTCTGATACCCATCACCAAGGACTTATCCTTTCCAACTTTCATTATCTTTTTTGCTATTGCTTCATGTATCTTCATATATTTCCCGTTTAATCCCAGTCTCAGAGTATTATTTTCCTCCAAAGAACAGTCGATAAAATTCATCCCCGGACTTCCAAGAAAATTTGCAACAAACATATTCTTTGGATTGTGATATATAGATTCAGGAGTTTCAACCTGTAGTAACTCACCAAAATTCATGGTCACAATCCTGTCGGCTATTGCCATGGCCTCCATCTGATCGTGAGTGACGTATATTGTTGTAGAGCCGATTTCAAGATGTATTCTTTTGATCATTGTACGTGCCTCTTCACGAAACTCTGCATCGAGAGTTGAGAGAGGCTCATCCAGCAGAAAGACTTTAGGCTTTATGACAAGTGCCCTTGCCAGTGATACCCTCTGAAGATCCCCACCACTCAGGTGGGAGGGTTTGAGCTCAAGAATACCCTTTATCCTCAATAGTTCAGCTACTCTTAAAACCTCTTTTTCTATTTCAGCCTTTTTGTGCTTCATAGCACGCAGCGGAAATGAGATATTCTGAAAAGAGGTCATATGCGGGAATAGAGCGTAGTGCTGAAACACAAAACCAACATCACGGTCAAGGGTTGGAAGATCATTAACAATTTCTTCATCAATATATATTTCCCCTTCCTCGGGATCTTCCAGTCCGGCTATACAGCGTAGTGTTGTGGTCTTTCCGCATCCTGAAGGGCCCAGCAAGACTACAAACTCTCCTTTTTCAACTTCGAGGTTGGCATTTTTAACTGCTACGGTTTTTCCAAACCTCTTGGTTACATTAAGCAGGCGAATCATCGGCATTTTAAGTTTTACCCCCTTATGACACCAAAAGTAATACCGCGTAAAAGGTTTTTTCGAACCAGATATACGAATACAACAACCGGTATTATGTATATTAGACTGGAGCTTGCGAGCACCCCCCAGATAACTCCTTCCGAACCGTAGGACATTGTAAATATTGTTGGCGGCATAAAAACCCATTTCCTCGTTCCAATAACTATGGCAAAGAGGAACTCATTCCATACCATAATAGCGCAGAATATTGCAGTTGCTGCCAGCCCGGCCCTCACCATCGGCAGTACCACCTTGATAAATGCCCTGAGACGTGTATAGCCATCACACATCGCTGCTTCCTCAAAGGAAAAGGGCACATCATCAAAAAAGCTTTTCATGATCCACACAGAGAAAGCCATATTAAACATTGTGTATAAAAGAAGAAACGCTAAGAATGTATCTTTAAGGCCCATGTTCGTGAACAGAAGAGATAGCGGTACAAGGACAACAATCGGCGGGAGCATCCTTGTTGAGAGTATGATAAACATAAGGTCATCCTTTAACTTCATCTCATAACGTGAAAGTATATAGCCCGCCATTGTTCCCATAATTAAGGAAAGAAGGGTAACGGATGCAGTAATGAGAATCGACCTTCCCATGGCCTCAATGAATGAAGTCACTGCCCCTTCCCTCCCTGCACCGACCTCCTCGGATTCTGCAGTGCCTACAAATACTTTATAGTTTTTATTTGTAGGCTTAAAAAAGAGCTTTGGCTTTATATCAAAGATCTGTACCTTGGTCTTTAAAGATGTAACCCCCATCCAGAATATTGGAAATACATAAGCGGCAAAGACGATTGCAATCACAATGAAGATTATAATCTTACCTACTATCTTTAATCCCTTTTTTCTTTTTTTGCGAACTGTTCCAGCCAATTTAATCCTCCATGTTATATCAAACTACCGTTCTCTTGCTCTTAGGAGATATCTTATATAAATATTGCTCAATGATATTATCATGATAAGCATAATATAGGCAAAGGCACATGATATACCTGTTTTGCTTGACATAAAAGCATCACGAAAAAGAAGCATTGATATGGTCTGTGAGCTATATCCAGGCCCTCCCTGGGTCATCCCCCACCCTATATCAAAGAGCTTGAAGGCATCCATAGTACGGAATATGATGGCAATTAACATTAAAGGCCACATCAGAGGAAAAGTGATATGAGAAAACCTGAACCACCCAGAAGCCTTGTTCACCTCAGCTGCTTCGTAGAGGTACTTAGGAATAGCTGTAATACCGGCAAGACAGAACAGAAACATAAATGGAGACCACATCCATGTATCGGCAATGATAACCCCAAAAAGGGCTGTCTTTGGATTAGAGAGCCACTCTATTTTCGGAATTCTGAATATTGCATTTAACAGGTAGTCTATTATCCCCCAATTGGGATCCATCATGTATCTCCAGAACATACCCACGACTACCGGTGAAAGCATCATAGGTGCAAGTATCAGTGTGGTGATTACTCCCTTACCCCTGAACTCCCTGTTGAAAAGAAGGGCGAGTCCGAGCCCAATAAGGCTTTGAGCCGCTACGGATATAATTACAAACTGTCCGGTGGTTCGATAGTGCTCCCATATATAACTATCTCTGAGAATTTTCTTATAATTTTTCAAACCTACGAAGTTGGGTTTTATATTCTTTATTCCCGGCTGCTCCTTTGCCAGTCCTGGAAAAATCCTGAACCTCCCCTGGATTGCTCTGTAGTCAGTAAAGCTGAGATATGCAGACCAGATGAGGGGATATAGAATTAAAAATGCAAGCAATGCAACACATGGAAGTATAAACATATATTTCAACTGTTTATCCGTAATACCCCTGTGCCTTTTTCTCTCTTTTTTTTCACCCGCCAAAGTTGCTTTCTTCAATGCAGTCGCCTCCTGAAACTGAATTAGCTGTTGATAACAACCCCCAAACAACGAAAACATTGGCTTTATACCTAAAAAGAAGGAAAAAGCCTCTACATATAAATTGGTAATTAATTCTAATATTTAATTTAAAATTAAAGAACTGCTTATATTAAATACTGAAATTAATCACCAACAAGATTGGTGAAACCGAGAAAATAGCTAATTAAGACGGAGTCCCGATATCGGGACTCCGTGCTTTTCAAGTTATATCAGATCACTTGTAAAATTCATCCAGAACTCTCTGGTGTATTGATGCAAGCCTGTCCATAGCCGCTTGCACCGGTATATCTCCTGTTACAGCTGCGTTAAGAAGCTCCTCTGACGGTACCAGGAGTTCATTATATGGTGGTATATTCCAGACATCGCGTACATAGGGAAGACTGTCATACAATGCTTTGTTCTGAGGAAGAATATCCCAGAACCGTTGAGATTTCAGGATGTCCAGATATGCCGGGTGCCCAAAATTCTCGGCATATTTCCAGATCTGTTCTTCTTCATAGAACCATTCGATAAAGGCTGCAGCCTCCTTCTGATAGGGAGAGTAAGCACTTATTGTCATAGGCTGTCCACCAAGGCTCACAAAATGTGCTCTAGGACCCTTAGGAGGAACTGCAACACCAACCCTGTCATAAACCTTGGATTTCTCTGGATCGAACATACTTGGTGCAAATGAGGACCATTCAATAGCCATGGCCACAATTCCCTGGCTCATGCTCTGGACTGTTTCGCTGAAAGCCGCATTAGCCCATCCTGGAGGAGCATAATTCGTAAGGCTCTTATAAAACTCCATTGCCTCGATTGAGTTCGGGCTGTTGATGTATCCTTCAGCGGTCTTTGTTGCCCTGTCCCAGAAGGCTCCACCAAAACACCAAAGAACCTCTGCAAAGTCCCAGGTAATAACGTCATAGGGTATCCCAAACTTGGATATATATCCGTACATATCGTTTTCAGGATCATAGAAGAACTCAGCTGCATCCCTTAAGTTATGCCATGTCTCAGGTGGACCAACAAGTTCATAGCCATACTGTGCCCTGAATTCAGCCTTGTTTCCAGGATCATTAAAAAGGTCTGTACGATAAAATAGAAGCTGCGTGTCAGCTTCAAGAGGTACAGACCAGATCTTCCCCTGGTCAGTCGGGTCTCCCATGTAGAACTCTTTCATGGTGGGAGGAATTTGCTTGATATAAGGTTTATCTCCGACCAGATCTGTAAGCTCGATAATGTGGCCTCCATCTACTGCCAAACCAAGCCACTGCGAATCAATAACCACAATGTCCCACACATATTCCTGTGCCTGGGCTGCAGCAAGCCATTTTGAAAACCACTGTTCAAATCCAGGGAGCTCGGTTTCCACCTTTACCTTTCCACCAGTAGCAGCCTCATAACCTGCTGCTACTTTTTGTACGGCAGTCCCGGGATCCCATTGAAAGTATAGAATTCTCAAAGTAACAGGACCCACAGGCTTTTCAGCCTTCTCCTTGGCACCACCGGCAAAAACGATGGAGAAAGCTCCGATTACTAACACAGTGAGCACAATCGTAAAGATTAGTAGAAATTTCTTTCTCATAATAGATCCTCCTTAAAATTTTAATTATTATACTAGCTAACTCGATACCTTTATTTATACTTCTACATCACCCCCTTCTTCTATTAACTTTAAAAGATCTCGACTTTATTTTGGAAAATGAGAGAAGACCATGTACGCCAGAAGCCCAACCCAGAGAACATTAAAGCCCCACCTGAAAACCTCGATCTGAATTGGCTGTATCAGACCGACAATCCCAGCTAGTATCAGTATCATGGCAACAGGCTCAAAAATCTTTTTCAGCTTTTGAAGAACCATGAGATCTTCTCCTTGATTCATTTATTCAACGAACTTTTGCTCTATTGCATTCAAATTTCGATGGAGTATAGCACTGATTTTTTTTATTGTCAATTACTTATTGATTCTTCTCCCTAAACTGATAATTGTTCCTACATTGCATGAGCTTGCACGAGTTCTACTGAAAACTTTCCACGCATCTTTATTTCAACATATTCAACAGGAGCATCATTTTCTGTATAAACAACACTCTCAACATAGAGAATAGGTGTCCGCCATGATATCCCTAAAAGCTTTACCTCCTCCTCTGAAGAAGGCATTATAGGCTCGAATTCCCGCCTTCCATGATGAAGAACCAATCCATACTTTTTCTCAAGTAAATCGTACAGTGAAATATTTTCAAAGTTTTCCTCTTCAATTGCACGACATAAGCCGGCAGGAATATAGCCATCAACAATTAAAACCGGCTCTTCCTGTACATACCGAAGCCGTTTTAAATAAAAAACAGTATCTTCAGAAGCTATGAGAAGCTTTTCTGCAACCTTAACTGGAGCGGGAATTATTCTCTTATCAAGCACTCTGGTATAGAATGAAATCCCCTTATGTTTCATCTCTTCAGCAAGGCCCTTTAAAGTCCCAAGAAATCTGGGTTTTTCAGGTGGAGAGTTGACAAAAGTGCCTTTGGATTTAATACGGCGGAGATAGCCCTCATTTACAAGTTGCAGTATTGCCTGACGTACTGTAGCCCGGCTGATCTCATGTTCTTTCATAATCTCCATTTCAGTCGGTATGGAATCACCAGGTTTGAACTGTCCAGATTCAATTGAACTCTTTATTTCCTGCATTAACTGATAATAGAGAGGTATTGGAGTATTCCTGTTGATCATGCAAGAATTCCAGTAAAAATCTTTTAATACTTTAGTATGTTAGTATGTACGTACAATTTATACTCAATCATTATAAACATCTATGAAAAATTTTGTCAAGTTATATTTTGGATAAAAAGTAAAATTTTTCAATGTAGTCCTGTCCAGGAATTAGACTCTATTGAACACAACAGTAGGGCTTATTGGAGATTTGTGGTTGTTTTGCTACCCGAGTGCAGGTTAACAGTTCAAATATAATTATACTACGGAAGGAAAAGGCGGCAGGTTGGGCTTTCTGGATCGTATATGCCAAGCTCTCTGAACAAGAGATTTACAAAGGCCTGATGGCCGTATGCATTGGGATGAAAAGAGTTGGCCATCCACATGAAATGCTTATCCTGATTCTCATACCAGTATTTTGCATGATCAATGAGAGGTAGATCTTTATCTTTAGCGATTCTACGAATCGCATCCATATATTTATCAAAATAGGGTTCCCTCTCCGGAGCAGCACCATGAATCACCGGGGATGTTGTCTGTATAATAATTTTTGTACCGAGCTCATCGATCATATCAACGAGCTCTCTCAGGCCTTTCTCGAACTCTTCAAAGGTTATAGGCCTTTTATCAGAACAGTCGTTTATCCCGATCATGAGGAAAAGCACATCAGGATTGAACTGCCTGACCCTCCAGTCAAAACCGGCAACAAGATCCTTGACAGTATCACCGGAAGAGGCGGTATTTATAACAATATCCTTATCCCTGCCAAGCTCATATCGAATGCGTTCCGCGAAAAGTTGTGTATAGTCACGCATTCCATAGGTAAAGATCACTCCATGTGTAATGCTATCGCCATAGAATAGCCATTTTACAGCTTTATCCGATTGTAAATACTTTTTAATCTCTTCTAATTTTTTTTCCATTTATAAATACAACCCTCAGCCATACACTCTCTGCAGTGCCTCCTGCCAGTAATCAACACTGATCTTCAGGTTTTCAAGAGCGCTTTCGTCGGGTATGGCATGGGCAGAATAGAAAAACTCAAAGGTTATAATCGCTTTTTCAGCACCCGATGCTTCAATGGCCTCAAAAACCCTCTCAGGAACAATGATACCCAGAGAATTGTACTCTTCTGTAAAAGGCCAGTGACGGCTTCCTTTCCCATCTGTCTGCTGCATGTGGATTGTGGGAGAAATATGGGCCAGTTCACGAAGCCATGCATAGGGATCTCTGTCGCGCGGGTCATCAGACCTTATGTAACCATGACCTACATCGAGACAGAGCCTGACAGGGACATGAGACTTATGGTTCACCCTTTCAATAATTCCCTTTGTCTCATCGATTGTACAGGGCATTTCACGGGGAATTGACATTGGTTCCCAGAGAAAGTATCTCTGGCCCTCATCTTTTGCAACCAGAGTAAGATGGGCAATCTCATCCATTAAAATTTCAGTCAGAGACTCACGCCTTATTGGGTCTCTCTGGTCCTTCTCACTCAGAGTTCCCACATAAATACCCGAGCCTTCAACCCCAAGCAAACCTCCAGCCCGGACCATCTTTTCATACCAGCGGAGATAACATCTCCTCATATCAGGATCAGGATCAAGCAGTAGATTAAATTTATGGGACACCTCACCAGTTACCGCAGTATCGATTGCAACTCCCCTTTCATCTGCAAGCTTTTTTATATAAAGGCACTTGGTTTTAAAAAGATCATCTTCAATAATTACAGGGTCAAGAAGGTCGTAACAAAACTGGACATGTGTAATGCCCAGTTCATCCTTTATCACCCTAAGCCACTCCTCAGGCTCTGGAAAGCGGCCGATTGCAAAACAGTTGTTTACCCCCAATAATATCTCAGCCATACAAGAAAACCTCCTCTATAGGTCAATCTTCCCTATCTTTTCCCTCCCCAAGCAATGGAAAACAGGTGAGCCAGATTTGAATATAAAATCATCTTAGATATGCCTTACTTCAGATTAATCATCTGATTACTACGAATCGGGATCAACAAATACCTTAAGCCCCTTCTTCTCTTCAGCCATTTTAAGGGCCCTTGGGAAATCCGATAATCCCATCCGAAAACTTATATACTCTTTTGCTTTAATCCTTCCTGAAGATATCATATCAATCGCCATCTTACATTGTCTATTCGATCCCCCATGAGTTCCTGTCACAAAAGCCTCTTTGTAATGTATAAGGTTAGAATCAAACTCTATGAATGGACTTCCCCTGGGCAGGCCGCCGAAAAGATTTACATTCCCCCGCTTTGCAACCATGCTCATGGCCTGCTTTTGAGCTTCTACAGAGGCACAGGCAACAATAACAACATCAGCCCCTCGGCCTCCTGTCTCCTCTAGGACTCTTTCAACCGCATCTTCCTGTGAGGAATTTATGTAAACATCTGCTTCAGTAAATAAAGCCTTCTTTAATCTCTTAGGGGAACGTTGAACCAGTATGATTTTATGTGCTCCAAAGGCCCTGCTTGCCTCAATGTTAAGGCAGCCTGCTGGACCTGCCCCTATTACAACCACAACATCCTCTGGCTTTACCCCTGAGAGTTCACATGCATTAATGGCACAGGAGGCTGGATCGATGAGAGCAGCTTCTTCAAAGGTGACATCTTCAGGGATATGAAGCACACAACCCTGATTGATTGCCTGGGCAGGAACCATAAGCCTCTGGGCAAATCCCCCGTCACAGTGAACACCTATAATTCTAAGATTGTCACAGGCAGTCTGCATTCCCCTCTGACAGTAATGACATACTCCACATGGTATGTTCGGATTGAGAGTTACCCGTTCACCCTTCTGATAGCCAAGTTCATGAGCCCCTGTCTGAACAATCGTTCCGGCAAGTTCATGACCAGGGATCAATGGTAGTTTTGCTGCAGAATAACCATATTTATGCATCTTTACATCAGTACCGCAGATGGCACAGGTTTCAACCTTTACTATAAGTCCGCCTTCAGGCAATTGAGGTTCAGGTACATCTTTCAGTTCAACACTCTGCACGCCGGTCAAGACAGCTGCTTTCATAGTCTGTCTCCTGAATAGCTACCGTTTAGGGAGAAAAAATGATCTTGTTGTAAAACATCTCCCCATTGTACATCTTCCTGAAGGTCTCGGCAATACTTTCAAGAGGTAACCTGTGGGATATGAGAGGCTTTGTCTTTAATCTTCCTAAAGACATATAATGAACGGTCGTTTTCCATTCATGATCATGGGGAGAAAAATTTGAGTTTACCGAACCATAAACATTAAGCTCTTTGCGGAAAATCTTTGTAAATATTTCATCTGAAAGTAGAACATCTGTATAGGCACGACCAATATGGACAACTTTTCCCCTCTTACAAGCTGCAAGAAGGGATTGTTTGTGAGTCTCAACAGAACCAGCTATCTCCAGAATCATATCAGCTCCCCTACCCCCAGTCTCAGCCATAATCCTTTCAACAACATCCTCTTTTCTTGCATTTATTGTAACATCAACCCCTAACTTTTTTGAAACTTTTAATTTATCCTCTACAACGTCCGTTGCAATAACCTCTTTTGCTCCCATGATCTTTGCCCACTGGCAGGCTAGCATTCCTATAGGCCCTGCACCTAAGATCACTACAGTCTGCCCTGTACCAACTCCACCTGCCCTCCTGATTGCATGGAGCGCAACAGCTGCAGGATCGGTCATTGCTCCATCTTCAAAATCCACACTATCCGGCAGTCCTACAACATTTGCCGCTGGTATCTTAACATATTCAGCAAAAGCACCATCGGACCGGGATCCAACATAATCGTAATTCTCACACATATTATATTGACCCTGCAGGCACCATTCGCATTTCATACATGGTATCAGAGGCGCTGCTGTTACCCTGTCACCTTTTTTTAAGCCAGATACCTTGCTACCAATTTCAGCAATTACCCCCGCGAATTCATGTCCAGGTATGCATGGAAAACGATGTGTTCCTTTCTCCATAATCCTTTTAAGATCGGATCCACAGTTTCCTGCAGCTTTTACCCTGATAAGTACATCGTGAACACCAATCACAGGAATCGCTTTTTCCTCATACCTTAAATCACCAGGAGCCTTAAGGATAGCTGCCTTCATCTTACCCTTCATTGTGAACATCCTTTATTTTCGATTTGAGGGCCTGCAATTTTCCTCTTGCGCTTGCCTCATCCCTGTAGATATCTATATGATCCATAAACATCGTGTCATCGCCATAAAAATCATAGTAATCTGCCATATTGTCAATGCTAATCCCTGTTACCACAGGCCAGGTGTTCCTATTTGTAAACCGTTTTCTGAGAATCTCAACATAACTCTTGGTTTTGCGCCTCGAAGATTCAGATTTTCCCCAGATTCCTCCAACATGGGAAAAATCCGCCCCCAGCAGTTTAAAGAGCTTCGTAAATAGATCGAAACCTATTCTGAAAAAGGGTCCCGAACAGAAAAGTCCGTATCCAACGCGGTGAACATAAATAGGTAAATTGAAATTTCTTCTTAAATAGTCTATGCTCGATAGCCCGCTGCAGTAGGGATCAATCATCAGCCCTCCTGCTCCGGACTTAACTGCAATCTCAGCCGCTTTTCCCAGTACAGAAAAATCAGATGTTACATTGGCAGCATAGATCATCCTCTTCCCGGATTGCTGTGTTACTCTATCGATTATTTCAGCGATAGCACTTACCCTTTTTTTAAGCGGGCAAAGATCAGGGTTAACACAAATTTCATCATCCTTCACGAAATCAAAACCTGCTTTTGCCAAAATGGCAACAACAGCCGCTGTTCTTTCAGTGTCCAAGCCAAGATTCGGTTTAATAATCGCTCCAAAGAGAGGTCCTCTCTCAACCTTCAACAATCCTCTTATCCCTTCGATTCCGAACCCGGGACCTTTATAGTAGTCTATAAAAGATGGAGGCAGCTCAAGGTCAACAAGCGTTGCCTCCTTAATAAAATGAAAATTGAATACCTCACCGGCGACCATGGGCCAGAGATTGGATATTCCACCGAGGCGCACATCAAGATTGGATGCAGGAAAGGAATATTCAACCGCATAGCTGTCCTCGTTCTGCTTCTCAACTGAAAGGATTTCTCCCTGAACAGAATCATCTACAAAAGGGATCGAATCCTGGCATCGGTTCATCTCTACCCCAGCCTGTGTGGAGACATACTGAATACCGCTTGTCATCTCAGCTAGAAGAAGGTCGATTGATCTTTGTGCAGTTTCTAGCTGAAAGGTTAAAAGGTATTTAACAATAATGGTTTCTAGGCCCATTTACGTCCCCATTTCTAACACATATTTCACTCATAAGCCTAAGCACCCTGTGTTCCGGCCCTAATGTGGACAAGCCACATTCTTTATTAATCGCTTTTACTCAAATCGGGGCTTACAGCCTCACGTCGCTTCAGCTCAAATTGGGGCCTTCGGCCCCACGTCGCTTCAGCTCAAATTGAGGCCTTCGGCCTCAATGGGGGGGGGATTTTCTTACCATTTTGGCAAGAAAATCACCATTAAGGTACTAATATGTTAATCTTTACGCTTTTCAATCAATCCGATAAGATTATTTACTGCCTCTTCAACAAATTCGGGATCTTCAACCTTATAATCCAGTTCTACGATCCTGATATTCTTCTGGAGGTTATCCTTTAAATACTGAATGAACGCTTCATCCCCTTCAGGATCATAAAGGGGTGACCCTTCGTAACATGATCTGTCAAACCCTTTTTTGGGGATCATGAATATCGCTTCGTCCTTTGTATACTTCAGACGGTCCACCACCTCCTTGGCAGTGACTATCATCTCATCCTTATCCAGGCGGTATACAAAGATAATCGGGCTGTGATAGTAGTATTTGCGATGCATATGCTCCTTTGGACCCTTGTGCGCTTCGCTTAGTATCAAACCGATATGCTCAACCCCTGCTGGACATATTACCTGAGGCAATCCTAGCTGTCCTGCGGTTTTCAGGCGATCAGGGCCTCCTGCGTTCAGCCCGCCGTAGATCTCATTGGGGATTTCAACAAGAGCATAATCAAGAACCGCTCCTATGATTCCTTCTTTCATCATCTGCTCCATTGCACGTCCGCCAGAGCCAACAGCATGAAAAACAATAACGTCATAGCCCTTCTCTTTGAACAGTTCAAGGGCTTTGATAGTGCCTCTTGTAGCCAGACCTATGTTCGTCATCCCTATCAGCGGCTTTTCGCCTATTCTGCTTTCGATCTTTACCTTTACATTCGCCATACCGCATGCTGCGCCAGCAGCATTGGCCAGAATCTTGCACATAACAGGATTCAATCCAAGTATATCACCCACAGAGAACATCATCGTGATATCTTTAATATCCACGAATGAAGAGACGTTTCCCGATGCCACTGTCGAGACCATAATTTTTGGAAATCCGTATGGTAAAGTCTGCATGACTGCTGAACCTAACGAGGTGCCCTGGGTGCCGCCCATACCCACAATTCCGTGTACCTTGTCTTCATCAAGCAGCTTCTTCATAATTGCTGCAGCTCCTGCTGTCATTACTGGATGGGCCTTTTCCTGAGTCGGATCCTTGAGAAGTTCCGCCATAGGCATTCCACCAGCTTCTGCAACTTCCTCTCTTGTGATATCTGCCTTTACAGTGGGCTTTCCAACAACCCCGGTATCAATCAAAAGCGCCTTTTCGCCACTCTCCTCTATCTGTTCTCGTAAATAACCCCCCTCCGGCCCCTTTGTATCCAGAGTGGCCAGTATAGCAATTGTTTTATTCATAGTAACCCTCCTTTATTGATCTTTTAATTTTAAATTGGCAAACTTTCCCGCTGTTTCAAGTATCGCCCGTTCGATCGGTATTCTCTCCGTTGCAGAGCCTGTCCATACCCCATGACATGAGGTATGGTCAAGGATGTACTGACCCTCCTCTGGTGTCTCCAGCGCTGCTCCATGAGCCAAGAGCAGTACATCAGGTTTGATCTTTAAGGCTATTTTGTTTGCCTCCTCAGTTCTCTGGGCTGTCTGTTCAATAGTATAGGGTGTATCAAAACCCATTAAACCCCCCTTTGTTGTACCTGCATGAAAACAGAAGGCATCAGGCATTGCCCCCTTCATAATACTTTCAGCATCTTCAAGGTCAAAAGGCATACCAAAAGTGATAAACCCCATATCTTTGGCCAGTTTCAGCATTTCAATCTCACTTTCCAGTGTTATTCCAGCCTGAGTAAGAACCTTATACATGAGGCTTGTCTTTTCATAATAGCCTATGGAAGGACCCACATGAGATATACCCATAACGCCGATTTTCTTAAGATGCTCAAGGACAAGGGTCATATCTCGCAGAGGATCGTTTGCCTGAACGCAGGTAAGAATTGCCGCCTCGCCCTTTATTGAAGTAATGATGTCATGTTCCGTGTTTTCAATGACCTGCTTATTTGAGTCAAGGATTGGCCACCACTGTGACATTGTGCCCCAGCCATTATTTCTGAGTCTGGCGCCTGAAAAAGTAACGATAAAGTCAGCTCCCGCTTTTTCGAGCAATTTTGCAACAAGCCCTGTTCCACATGCTGCAACAAATATAGGTTTTCCTTTGTCTATCTTTTTATAAATTTTTTCAAGCACCTCCTCTTTTGTGTGCCTTTTAACTATCATACTATCCTCCTTATTTATTAATTGATATTTTTAAATCACCAGTGAAACTGGATCAATCTCCACTCCATCTCTTATAATTCTATCAATCTGCAAGAACCTTCTTGGAGTAGCAAAAACGAGCTTATCATTAACCGTAAAGGGAACACCAGTCTGGAATTTTCTTGTTTTCACATATTCCTCTATTACTGAACAATCTTTCACAAAATACTTTTCTCCATTAAAAATAAAATAAAACTTCCCAGGTCCCATCTTTACCCTTCCAGATAGAACCTCTGCCGGCTGCCTGAAATCCAATTCAAAGTCCTTCTCTGTTATTTCGTAGTTGTACAGATATTTTGATAAATCCTGCGGCTTCCTGGGAAGGGATCTCGAATCCAGATCTTTCAGAAGCCCCTCTACAAGCGGTGTACTCGTAGTCCATACACGACGATACAGATCATTTACAGTATCACCGGGTTTAACCGGCACCCTGGTCTCATATATAATATCTCCCGTATCTATTCCCCCATCCATATAATGTACCACCATTCCTGTTTCCCTGTCACCATACCAAATGGTCCAGAACCCTGGATGCATTCCAGCATGCCGCGGCAAAAGTGAAGTATGAAAATTAATTGCTCCCAGTGGCGGAATATCAAGAGCCTCCTCTGTCAGATAGAACTGATAACATATAACTATATATACATCAGGCCTTAGCCCTTTAAGGGCATTGAGAAAATCAGGACCTTTGGGATTTCTTGGACAAAGTATGGGAATGTTTAAACGGACTGCAACTTCATTTATGCCTTCATAGGGATCTTTTTCTGTATGAACCGTTGAAATGGTTCCAGGCGGAGCTTCAACAAATGCAACAATATTGGCCTTAAGCTTTATAAACATCTCCAGATGACGGCTCGTTAGTTCCTGTCCCCTTGTTCCAAAAAAGGCAATCCTTGTTTTATACATTTATCACCTCTTAATATAAATATTTTCAACATATACTATTCTCATCCTGACCATAACCCTTCCTCATTATAAACCGATTTCCCCATCTTCCCATACAGAAGCTACCTGCTTATTGTACTAACCCACATTTCGCATAAATATCTGTATTTACAGCAAACAGGGGGTTGACTCCCCTTCGAGGATTGCTGCCTCCCCTTATGCTTTGACTATCCGAAGGATATTCACTTTCCGAAGGATAGTCACTTTACTTTGTAGAGTCAATCCCACCACATAGCACCGCGCGGCTTCTCAATCATTATATCTTTAAGAAACTTTATCGCTTTTGTCAATCCTTCCTCTCCGCTCATCAGGGAATCCTCATGCTCAATGCTCAATACAAAATCATATCCAATTACCCTGAGTGTGCTTACAAAATCTGTCCAGAAATCGTAATCATGTCCATACCCTACTGTCCTGAAAATCCATGAACGATCTGCCTCTTCAACATAGGGCTTTGTGTCAAGCACCCCATCCACCTGAGCTACCAGCGGCTCGACTCTGGAATCCTTTGCATGGACATGAAACATACAGTCTTTCAATGCCCTCAATGCCGCTGTAGGATCAATTCCCTGCCAGAATAGATGACTGGGGTCAAAATTACATCCGATCTCCTCTCCAACTGCCTCTCTGAGCTTTAAAAGCTTCTGGGGACAGTAAACTGCATCACCTGGATGCATCTCCAGCGCTATCATCTTTATGCCGTTCTTCCGTGCAAACCCCACCATCTCACGCCAGAGCGGTATAAGCTTTTTTTCCCACTGCCACTTAAGCACATCAGTAAAATAATCAGGCCATGGACATGTAATCCAGCTTGGATTAGCATCATTGTCCGATGTTCCTGGGCAACCACAGAAAGTGATGACCCTCTCAACTCCAATCTTTCCAGCCAGTAAAACAGTATCTCGAAAATCTTTCTGATGCTCTTGAGCAAACGATTTATTCGGGTGCGCCATATTTCCATGACATGACAGTGCGCTGATGAAAAGTCCCCTCTTTTCAACAGCATCGACCACCTGTTTCCTCTTCTTATCGTCTTCTAAAAGTTCAGCTGGATCAACATGATCCTTGGGTATAAAACCACCGCAGCCAATCTCGATCGCATCAAGACCATAGGACTTAACTGCATCAAGAGCATTCTCTAGATCTCTGTCCAGAAATAATGTGTTGAACACTCCTAGTTTCATCTGCCACCTCCTAATTAAAATCTCATCAAAATGCAAAAATTTAGTATGTTCGAATGTACGTACATTTTGCAGTAATCATTTTTACCATTCCAGTAAACTTTTGTCAAGTTTTATGTTAAGAGTTGCCATTTAAATTTCAAAAGTGCAGTCCTTCAAAGTCAACTTTTCAAGTTTAACTTACATTTTTATATTAATAGTTACAGTCTTTGCGTAAATCCTCCCCGAAATCGAACCAGATCAATTTCATTGACATATTAATATTTTCTGTATAGGCTTGAAGGGGGCTTGGGGGAATAATGAAAAAGGGGCCGCTTACCATAGGCGTGGACATAGGTACGGGTGGATGTAAAACAACGATAGTGAGTGCGAATGGTCGGGTTGTTTCCAGCACTTTTCAGGAGTATCCAACTGCCTGTCCAAAACCCCTTTGGTCAGAGCAAGATCCAAAAGACTGGTATAATGCCTTCTCAACGACCTTAAAAGTGGCATTAGAAAAGGGTAATGTACGCCCTGGTGACATCACTTCAATATGTGTTGATGGTCAGCCCCATACACTCGTACTTTTAGATGACAAAAACAGGATAATAAGACCCGCGATTGTTTGGACAGATCAACGTAGTGCAGAGCAATCAAATCGATTGAAAGAATCCCTTGGTGATCTCATTTTCAAGATTGGGTATAATCAAGTAAATCCCACATGGACAATCTCCATGCTCTCATGGATAAGAGAGAATGAACCACAAACATGGAAAAAGATCTCAAAAATCATGCTTCCGAAGGATTATATCCGATTTAAACTAGTTGGAAGATGGGCAACTGATTGGACCGACGCTGCAGGAACTCTCTTGACAGATGCACAGAAAAAAGAATGGTCAAAAGAGCTCTGTAAAATCGTTAAACTGCCAAAGGAGGTTTTACCTGAAATTTTACCTCCTATGGAAATAGCTGGTGAAATTACAAAAGAGGCCTCAAAGGAGACCGGAGTACCAGAAGGAACTTCGGTTGTCGTGGGCTCTTCCGATCCAGCTGCCGAGATTTTTGGCACCGGATTATTTGAAAAGGATCAGTTAGCAATAAAACTGGCTACTGCTGGAGTGGTTTTTGTAATAACTGAAAGAGCTAATCCACATCCACAAACTTTCACCTATCCGCATGTAGTTAAAGACATGTGGTTCTCTGCAGCTGGTACAAACTCTTGTGGTTCTTCAGTCAAGTGGTTTCGTGACCTTTTCGGCGGAGAGGAGATGAAAGTTGCAAAATCACTGAAAGTAAGCCCATATGAGATCATGGATGCAGAGGCTGAAAAGGTGGCCGCTGGTTCGGATGGATTAATTTTTCACCCTTATCTGCTGGGGGAGCGTTCCCCCTACTGGGATCCTTACTTAAGGGCTAGCTTTACCGGAATAAGAATGAGCCACCAGAAAAGACATTTCATCCGCTCTGTTTTAGAAGGATTATCATTTTCTGTAAAAGATTGTTTGTATTCGATAAGAGCTATTATGGGAAAAAAAGAAATAGAGGGGAAGAAAAAGGCCATCTTACTTGGAGGGGGATCTAAAAGTAAATTGTGGTCGCAGATCCTCAGTGACGTTCTTGGACTTGAACTTTGGAAGCTTGAAACAGTCGATGCCTCCTTCGGAGCAGCTTTAATAGGAGGAGTTGGTGTATCTATGTTTAGTAGCCCAGGGGAGGCAATGAAAAAATGCGTCAGGATTTCTGATAAAATAAAACCTAATTCCGAAAGAAGCTCATACTACGAAAGGAGATTTAAACTTTATAAAAAGATTCACGATGTTCTATCTGATATATATAAGGAGATTTAAACATCCCTCTGAATCTTGTCTTTTAATCCTTGAGAATCTTTAAGTTAAAACGCCGAAACCTGTGCAAAAAATAATATGCAACTATAAGTCTGAACCATAAAACCTGCATGCTTTATTAATCTGGTTTAACTTTACGTTAAATCAGGAATTCTAATAATGGCTTATACTTAGTTAAAGAATTTATTATATTATGCAGACCAATGTAAAGGGGGACTGGCTGATATGGCAGTAATTTCAAATGAGCTCTTGTACGATGGATTGAGAAGTATCTGTGGGGTAAAGAATGTGACTGATCGACAGAGCGATAAAATCGCCCATTCGTTGAATAGAAATTGGTTCACTAGAACTCTGTGGGCAAGAAATCAATCGATCCCGGTTGCAGATGTCATCGTATATCCTGAAACAACAGAGCAAGTTTCTAGAATCCTTGAACTGGCAAATCAGGAAAAAATCCCGGTAACTCCATATGGAGGGGGCAGTTCAGGAATGGGGGGGAATGTTCCAGAACTTGGTGGAATTATGGTGGATATGAAAAAGATGAACAAACTCCTAGAGGTTAATGAAAAATCACTTATGGCCTCGGTTCAGGCCGGAATAGGCTGCTGGGAGTATGAAGACGATCTGAACAAAATTGGTTACACATCAGGACATGTGCCAGCTTCGTTTTTTTGTTCTACTATTGGAGGTTTTTTAGCACTACGGTCAGCGGGGAGAATATCAACAGGATATGGAAAGATAGAAGATATGGCCCTTGCCCTGGAGGTCGTCATTCCGAATGGTGAGGTAGTCCGAACCCGTCCTGTACCGGCACATGCGACAGGACCGGATTTGAATCAGCTGTTTATAGGGTCAGAGGGCACTCTGGGGATAATAACTAAAGCCGTGCTCAAAATTCACCCCTATCCTGAGGAACGTAGATTCCGGGCCATGCTTTTTCCGGATCTTCACTCAGGGATAGAAGCTATGAGAAAGATTCTGAGAACGGGATTGAAACCAATTATAGTAAGGCTCTACGATGAAAGAGAAACGACAACCCTATTCAAGAAGACCTGGGGAATTGAGAGGGAAGGAGCTTACTCAGTAGTAGGATTTGACGGTATTAAAAAAATGGTACAGCTGGAAGAGAATGTATGTTTGGAGATCTGCAAGCAGGAAGGGGGGGAAGATCTCGGTAGTGAAAAGGGAGAGTACTGGTGGGAACATAGATTCGATGATTATTACCCTTCGGATAAGAAGGACGTAGAGAGATATCAGGCATTGTTAGGGGGGCGTGCTGCAGGAGGAACAGTCGATGTTTGCGCTCCCTATGATAAAATAGAGGATATGTACAGAGAAGTAAAAGATACCTTCTTGAAGAAATATAGTAAAAAATACAGGGCTGATATATACGGACATTTTTCGCACTGGTACAAGTTTGGCACGATGTTTTATTGCCGATGGCACCTCAGAGACATCCCAGATGATGAAAATATCGTTGCCCTGTATAATGATGTATGGAGCACCCTGATACCAATAGCAGTTGCTCACAACGGAGTGATAGAACATCATCATGGCGTCGGAAGACTGTTAGGCCGGTTTCTAAAACTACAGGATAAAGTCGGCCATAAGGTTTTAAAGGAGATCAAGAAGGCATTAGATCCAAACAATATAATGAATCCAGGAGTTCTTGGCTTGGGGGATTATTAAATGCATATAGACGATCTAACATTAGAAATAGAGATATGTGCCTTTTGCCCTCTTATGTGTAAGGACATGTGCTGCTTTCATCAGCACGCAAAGACCGAAGAATCGGCTCCTCACATTCGAAATTTAAGCTTGTGGAAGGTATTAGAAGGAAAAGATAGTTCTGAGAAGGATGACTTTCTCAAAGAGGCAGCTGAGATTATTTATCAATGCACCCTATGCGGGCAGTGCACAGCCTGGTGTGGAAGGTCGAGAGATATTCCAAATAATATGATGGCCGGAAGGGCCGATCTCTTAGAGCTTGGCTTTGCCCCCAAGAAGGTCATCGAAATTGACGAAAAAACAGAGGAAGAACACAATCCCTATGGAGAACACCATGAGAAAATACTCAGCAAATTAGACAAGAACACTCAAAGGACTCTCATGGAGCAGAAAGATACAAGAATTGGCCTCTGGATAGGATGCACGGCAGCCTACTATCAACCAGAAATGGTGCAGGCCATAGTAAAGATTCTGAATACTGCAGACATTGATTTTCAAATTCTTGCTGAAGAGGAGTGGTGCTGTGGCTTGCCCCAGTATAAATTAGGTCTAAGGGGGAGAGCAGGAGAACTGGCCAAACACAATGCACAAGCACTAGATAAAAAAGGGTTTGATATCCTAATAGTAGATTGCCCCGAATGCTATAGAGCTTTTACAGAGTTTTATCCTGCATGGGGATATCCTCTCAAGACAAAAATCTCTCATTCCACGGAGTATATTATAGATCTGATTAATAACGGACTGCTTCAGCTGAAGAGGAAAATCCCAAAAAATCTGACATATCACGACCCCTGCGAGTTAGCCCGGCACTCAACGCCAACTGTGAGAACAAATTATAAGACATCTGACATTCATGATCCTCCAAGAGAACTGCTCAGGAAGATACCTGGAATAAACCTTAAAGAGATGAGATGGAACAGATATAAAACATACTGTTGTGGCGGTGGGATAGGAGTGAGAGAAAACTATCCAGAGGTATCTTTTGAGATAGGGCAAAGGGTCCCTAACGAGGCTCTGAAAGTCGGAGCAGATACATTAGCAGTAGCATGCCCGGCATGCAAACGTCAGTTTTCCCGGATACTGGGTAAGGGAGGTGACCTTGAAATCTACAGTATAGCAGAGCTAGTTGCCCAGTCTCTTTAAGGAAAAAATATATCCCAGAACTCCTAAGATTGCATGTAGCAGGTGGTAAAAAGAAGATAGATTGGTGAGAGATTCTAAAATCCTCTTGTGAATTCATCTATCTTAATTAGGGCATCGTAACTTGCTGAGTATGGATCCTTAACCTCCTCCATCTCAAGCGACATCCAGCCATCATATCCTATCTCTTTCAATTTTTTGAAAATCAGTGGCCACTTGACTTTGCCCTCTCCAATGGGCAGATGTTTGTGAATGTCCAGTGGGCTGTCAGATAGATGCATGTGAACGAGCTTCTGTCCAGCCTTTTCTATCTGTTCAACAATCGTCATATACAGATCCAAAGCAGCATGGTTTATATCTATCAGTACTCCCAGATTTTTCGCTTCTACTTCATCTATCATTATAAGGGCATCATCAAGCTTATGGACAATATACGTCGTCCTATCCGCCACTGAAATTCTAAACTCTAGACCTATGGATATATCATATTTGGCAGCGTAATCTGTAATTTCAGTGAGAGCCTCCCTCGTTCTATTCCATGCCTTCTTAAAGTCATCCTCAACGATTAAAGGGGGGCCAGTCACCGTCTCCACAACCTTTGCCCCCCATTCATGGGCGAGGTCCACACATTCCTTTACATGCTTTATCGTATCCTCTCTTACAGGTTTGATCGGGGTGCTTAGACACCATTGATAATTTCCACAAAACGGTGTAATCGCCGCCAACTCCAGCCCATTCTCTTCGATCATCCTTTTAATATTTCGACGATCTTCATCTGTCAAATCCCTCGGATCGCAGAGAGGACGATTTGCATTTATATCAATGCCCACATATCCCAGCTCCGCAGTCTTCCTTATGCCAAACTCCATGAAGTGGTTGAACCATGAAAAGTTGCTCAGTGCAACTTTAAACCCTCGATCATAAAGTACTTTCCCGAGACGTTCTTCAGCCATTTTATCAATACCTCCTTAAATTTTTTTATTTTTATATAAATATCGATCCTCCATCTAAGAGCTTTCAAAGTGTATTAAAATATCGGTTAGCCATAAACTCTACACCCTCAAACCCTATCTCTGCTGTCTTCTTAATGGCATAGTCTATAAAATGAGTCCGAGCAAAATTCACACTGCTTAAGGCGATTTTAAACTTTCCCTCCATCCCACTTCTCATAAATTAATTAATTCATAACATCCCTTTATTGAAAATCTGTACCGATCATGTTAACAGCCTAAACTTAAAAAAGGACTTTGTCAACGACTTCCTTTCAGTATGCAGATAGATTTAGCTTTTCTAATTAGTTTCTGGTTAACAATTAGTGAAATTACTTAAAAATGTTTTTAGAAAAGAAAATGTCTACTTCACAACTCATTAGTAGTTGGTGATAAAAGCACCAACGACAGAACTGGTTCTTTAATTCCTTATACGTAAATGTTTAATTTTTAATAAAATTGCTGTTTTAATTATAATCTGATTATTATCAAGAACCAATTCGGGAGCTGGTGGTTATTGATCTATCGCTAAATATTGAATTATTCACCAGCGACTAATTCGTAATTCGTACTACAATAGCCGTTAGTCTCATTTTGCTGTGGGAGCTTAAGAAATTGCATTATTAAAATTACCTCTGCAGTTTCCATAGGATGTGCTTACATTACTGGACCAATAGTGAATATATTAGGGAAGTTACCATAATCTATCACCTCCGCTTTGGTCTTCTTTCCAGAGGCAACAGCAAGAATCTCCTGATATAGTTTCTCTCCCGCCTGAGCAATGCTTGAGCCAGCTCTATCGGCTAGCTCTACGAATACATCTATATGTTCACACAGATTTTTATAGGTGTTAAGATTACCTGTAACCTTGATTACCGGAATAAATGGGAATCCCTGTGGAGCGCCAATCCCGGTGGTAAAAACAATGACCTGGGCCCCGGCGGCAGCTAAAGCTGTCAGGAACTCAGGTTCTCGTCCTGGCGTATCAATAATGAAAAGCCCTTTGCCTTGAGCACGTTCTCCATACTCGTAGACATCGTTGATGGTTTTGGTTCCTCCCTTGACTATAGCCCCCAGAGATTTTTCCTCAATGGTGCTCAGTCCTCCTGCGATGTTGCCTTCAGTAGGCTGTCCACCTCTCATATCAAAGCCCATATCTATAGCCCGTTTCTCCATGCGTGCTACTATGTCTAAGATTTTCTTACCTACCTGTGGATTAACCGCGCGATTGATAAGAATATGCTCTGCGCCAATAAACTCTGTGGTCTCGCCAAACACGCATGTACCGCCATTATCAATTATCATATCGCA
The DNA here is from genome assembly GCA_964424795.1 of uncultured Spirochaetota bacterium. Taxonomy (GTDB): domain Bacteria; phylum Spirochaetota; class B62-G9; order B62-G9; family DRHN01; genus CAYRKG01. Next base: position 19,578 of record CAYRKG010000021.1, on the reverse strand, counting down.
GGCAGCTCCGGTAGCTGGATTTGCAGCCAACCCTGAGGTGGTATCCGATGCACCACATTTCACCCCTAATATCAATTCCGAATCGTCTACCTCCTCCCTCTTAAGCCTTGATACACTGGATGCCATAGCTCTGGCGAAGCGAGAGCCATGATTCAGAGCTGCAGTAGCACCACCTATCTTTTGAATCACCACTTTTTCTACAGGCTTACCCGACATGGCAATACCCTCGGTAACTCCTTCAGCCGATAAAGATTCACAACCCAGACTTACCACCAATACTCCGGCCAGATTAGGATTCAAGCCTGTTGAGATAAGTGTTCGGGTTACGGTGTCTATGTCCGGCTTGGTATGGCAGCATCCCTGACCATGGAGAAAGGGAGCGCAACCTTTAACCCTTTGCGATATCCACCAGGCGACATCGTTCGCGCAACTTACTGTAGAGATAACACCGATATAATTGCGAGTACCTACCAAACCATTCTTACGGGGGTATCCTAAAAAACTCACCTTTTACCTCCAGCTAAATCACCTCTACCGCGCGTACTGACTACATTATGGACATGAACATAATCTCCAGGTTGGATGTTAGCGCTGGCTATCCCGATAATCTCGCCATATTTTATTATGGGAGAACCTGACTCTATGTTAGTCAAACTGAACTTGTGGCCAAAGGGCACAGGGTTATTCAACTTTATTGTGAGCTCTCTTTCGTGAATCTTCAGTTCTAATGATTCCCCTGCCTTTAAGTCAGAGAGGGCGGTAGCCACATTATCCTTGGCGTTTAAGATGATTGCTCTCTGTATCAAAATAGTTTCCTACAGGAAATTTAACTGATGAGTTAGTACTTTAATACCGATCTTCTTACCTTTAGTATATCTCAATCATTCACCAATTCTACCACATCCTACTTATATCCATAAATGATTTTAAGTGCTTGATTCATTTTCATATAAATTATATTTCTTATAATGATCTCAACATTACTGGCTTTAATTTCATTATAACTGCGTCTGGAATACTTCAAGCATCGCATGAATATTTTGAAATGGGATATCAGGGGGCATATCATGAGCTGGTGAAATTATATATCCACCATACTTCTTTGCCAATCTTAAGCGGTCTCGTACTTCCCTTTTTACTTCCTCGGTATTACCAAAAGGCAGTGTTTTTTGGATACTCAGGCCACCATTAAAGGCAAGCCTCCTTTCGTACCTTGAAATAATATTCTCAATATCCATTGCCTCTGGCTGAAATGGATTTAACACATTAACACCAATCTCAATAAGGTCATCAAGCAGTGCTGTTACATTACCGCAGGTATGAATGAACACATCATACCCCTGCAGATGCGCCTGGTAATACATTCTTTTCAGATAAGGCTTCACAAAGGTACGCCATGTTTCAGGACTCATAAGGAGTCCCAGTTGTCCCCCCCAGTCATCACTGAAACGAACTCCATCTATAGGATAATCAACTAGGTTTTTCAAAATATTGAGGTTAAACTCAGTTATTATTTCAAATAATTCATGTACAAACGAAGGATTAATTATGAAATCCGTCATTAGATTTTTCATTCCGCGCATAGACCATGCACGCTCGAACAGACACCTTGAAACTTTTACCAGAAAATACCGACCAGAATTGGCCTTTATAATTGGTTTAAAATGCATATACCGTGAAGGATCAGAGGGATCAGGAACCTTCAATTTACCTAAATCCATATTCTCCAATACGATGTTAATCGGCGTACCGATATCTTTATCAATACGCCTGTCCCATATCACTCCCCATTCATCTTTCCATATATCCGGTTTTATCTCTTGATAACTATCCACAGGGTTGCTTCGCATGTAGCAGAGATGATTACCAAAATAATCATCCAGAGAATTATATTGATAAATATTTTTTCCTAATACAGTATAATTCAGCTTTTGAAGATTAAGTTTATCCATTAACATTCTGGCAATTTCAGTTGTATAATCAATCTGCCACGGCACTTTATCAACTTCATTAAAATGAATACAATCTTTTATTCTCTGTTTTTCATTCATCGATAGCTCACCTAATCTGCATTTCTCACAAATATCTGCACATACAGCAAACAGGGGTAGTCTCCCCTTTGGATGCGACTATCCTTTGGAAAGTGACTATTCGAACGAGAGTCACGACTAAACTTATTATCCGCTTATCCTTCTATCTATTTCCTTGATATTCTTTAGACCTTCTCCAGCAAGAGCATCAGCACTGGGGGCAAGCTTTCTCCATATTGCGCATAGTCTTGCCAGTTCCTCTATATCAGGGACAAAGGATTCAATTGTAATCCATCCCTTATAATCTATATCCTTCAATGCTCTATACACCTCTTCCCACTGAACTAAACCTGTACCAGGAATACCCCTCTCATTTTCACAGGCATGCATATATCCAAGATAATCTCCTGTATCAACAATTGCCTTATAGAAACTCTTCTCCTCCCTGATCATATGGTATGTGTCAGGATGAACTTTTACATTCGGCTCACCAACATCCTTGCAAAACTGAACTCCATCGGCAGTTGTATTTAAAAAATATGTCTCAAACCGGTTTACCGGCTCGACTGCAAGTATAATCCCTCTATCCTGCGCATACTGTGCTGCTTCCCTGAAATTCTGAACAGCCCAATCCCACTCCTGGTCAGTTCTGGCAGTTCCTGTAAAATAACCCCATGAAGCATAGTTCACGCCACCTATACAGCATTCACCACCTGTGATATCATAAGCCACATCAATACATCTTTTAAAAAACTTAACACCATTTTTTCTTACAGCTGCATCCTCTGACAAAGGATTTGTATCATCCGTTAAGGTAACTACAAAGTTTGCCTCCATATCATTCTCTTTTAAAGCATCTTTTGTCTCCTCAACTGGAATCTGGTCAGGATGACCCAGATGGATCTCCACACCATCAAAACCCAAGCTCTTTGCATTAGCGATTAAGTTTACATCCTCCTTAGTAAAACTACCGGTCCATAGTAATAGTTCCAGGCCATACTTATGCATACTCTCCCTCCTCAATACAAATATTTTATTTTATACTGTTAATTTATATCAATGCTACCTTCATAAAATTTCTATCTTAGCCTAACAGTGAATTACTATTGTATAACATCAAAATGTCATGTCAATATTAAGATAAATTTCATCTGCACGAATATAAAAAAATCGAATTTTTATTGCATTTTTACTGTATACTGGTAAACTTTACTGGTGTCAGCAAGCTAGTTCTTAAAAAATAGCTCCAGCATTCATTGGTGCATTTATCCACAAATTAATATTTAGGGAGGCTTCACATGGTAATGAAAAAGCTAATCAACAAAAGCGAGGATCTTGTTAGGGAACTTATCAGTGGGTTGGTAAAAGCTTACGGCGACCTGCTTCAGCTTAAAGCAGAGGATATTATTATCCGCAAAAAGCCGAAAGAAAAGGGGAAGGTTCAAATCGTCTTTGGTCAGGGTGCCGGTCATGAACCAGCGTATAACGGAATGCTGGGATACGGAATGCACGATGTTGAAGTACCGGGTGGGATTTTTGCATGTTCAGGAGGTGACAGGATATACGAAGGTATTAAAATCGCCTGGGAGATGAGTGGAAATACCCCCGTCTTACTATTAATTGCAAATCACGAAGGCGATGTGATGAATGCTGGGATGGCTCTCGATTTAGCAAGGGATGATGGGATAGACGTTGAAAGTGTACTTCTTTACGATGATATTGCAAGTGCTCCTAAAGGAGAAGAGAGAAAAAGAAGAGGAATGGCAGGGATGACCTTCAGCTTTAAGATATCAGGGGCACTAGCAGAAGAAGGAAAAGGCAGAGATGAGATATTAGAAAGGGTGAAACAGGTAACTGCAAATACAAGAACCCTTGCTGTCGCATTGAGACCATGTACAATCCCCACAACAGGACAGCCTCTCTTTACACTGGGAGAGGATGAATTGATAGTAGGACCTGGAGTCCATGGCGAACCAGGTCCCGAAGGGCCATTAAAAATGATGGGGGCAAATGAATTAATGGATATTGTTGCTGATAAGCTTCTTGTTGATGGTGAGTTCAAAAATGGAGATGAGGTTCTGCTTCTCATAAACGGATGCGGTTCTACGACCCTTATGGAGATGTTTATACTCTACAATAGACTGGATGAAATTCTTAAGACCAAAAATATAAAACCTTACAAGCCATTAATTGGTAACATTATTACTACCCAGGAGATGGCAGGCTTCTCACTTTCATTGTGCAAGGCTGATGACGAAATAAAGAGATTATGGGCAGCACCGGCAAATACGCCATATTTTAAGGTTTTAGGGGATAGCTAATGAGCAGCATAGATGAGATTAGTAAAGAAGATATTGTAAAAATCCTTGAAAATATTTACCGGAAAATCGATGAGAATAAAGACTACCTTTCAAAACTTGATACTGAGATTGGGGATGGGGATCATGGGTTCAGTATTGCAAATGGATTTAAAAATGTTTACAGCAAGCTCGATGATTTCTCAAAGGACAGTATCGGAGATCTTCTGAAAAAATGTGGTTTTGAACTTATTAAAACAGTAGGTGGCTCTGCAGGGGCAGTTTTCGGTACCTTTTTTACCGGCCAGGCTTCCTATTATACGAGAAATTTAAATGGAAAAGTCAAATTGAGCCTCGAAGATATAACAAATATGTTAAATGAGGCATTAACACAAATTAAGAAAAGAGGGAATGCACAGATCGGAGACAAAACAATGATCGATGCCTTTGAACCTGCCTTAAATGAGCTAGTAGCTGGAGTTGAGCAAAATATCTCTTTTGCAAAAGCATTTGAAAAGGCTGCCCAGAAGGCAAATGAAGGGGTGGAGAGTACGAAAAATATGATTGCTAAGCATGGAAGATCAAAAAATGTTGGAGAAAGGGGAATAGGATTCATAGATCCTGGATCTATGAGCACATACCTGATATTCAGTACAATGGCGGACTATTTTTTAAGGAGAGAGGGTAAATAGTACAACTATCTCCAGATACACTTTACAAATATCATTGTTTAGATCAAGCTTATGTGATATATGAATAAGTTATACCGTTTTTGTCTCTTTATTGAAGGCTATTCTTATGGGCAGATAGAGATTACCAGATTATCTGAAATCATAATACTTCCTGATACTATCTGTTACTTTCCATCTACATTTTAATCCAACCGGGAAAATAACATAGTCGCCTTTTTTTATTTCAACAACTCCGTCATCTGTTTTTATCTCTGCTCTACCCTCTATGATATAACAGTGCTCCTCAGATGTATAATCCCAGTCAAATTCTGACTGCTCTTTCTCCCATATTCCCCAGGATTTTATACCACGCCTTTCAATTTCTTCATTTTCTAATTGCTCTACTTTTATTTTATCCATTATGCTTCTACTCCTATATTAAATTAAACAAGTATATATGGCTTATTCTCCCTGTCATACTCTATATAAACATCTGTATTAAAAACTGTGCTTAAATCATCCCTGTTTATAACATCCTTAGCTTCCCCTGTTTTTACAATAACACCATCTTTCAGTAAAACAATCCTCTTTGCATACCTAGCTGCATGGTTTATATCGTGGGTAATGAGTACAATGGTTTTTTTCATCTCCTCATTAAACTTTTTTAACATTTTAAAAATTTCTACCTGATAATTGATGTCAAGATTTGCTGTAGGCTCATCAAGAAAGAGTATATTAGACTCCTGGGCTACTGCCTGAGCAATAAATACCCGCTTCACCTCTCCTCCGGAAAGCTCCATTAAATGTCTTTTTTCAAAATTTTGAATACCCATAAGCCTCATTGCACCTTCAACAGCCTCAATGTCCTTTGCCTTTTCCATCTCAAACCTTCCCAGGTAGGGGAAGCGACCCATCATTACAATATCTCTTACTAAAAATGGTAGATTAAGCGGCGGATCCTGAGGTAAAAACGAAACATAACGTGCAAACTCTCTCTTCTTAAAAGAGCTGAGAGGCTTTCCAAAAAGCATTGCAATCCCCTTCATATCTTTAATGATCCCAATTAATGCCTTTATAAGTGTGGTTTTACCAGAGCCGTTTGGGCCAAGAATTGAGATAAAATCACCTTCATTAATTGTAATGGATATATCCTTCAGTATTTGGAATCCATTATAACTTACTTGAATATGGCGTGCCTCTATTAATCCTCTCATAATCTTAAAACAAGAACCTCCTCTTTCCACGGATTAAAAGAAATATAAAAAATGGTGAACCAAAAATCGCTGTGATAACCCCTACAGGAATCTCCATTCCACTCTGAAATAAAAGCCCGGGCAATGTACGGGCAAGAGTATCAGATAGAGGTAGAAATGCTGCTCCAGCAACAACGGTTGTAGGAATGAGCCTCCTATGCCTTGGACCAAAAAGAAGCCTCATAGAGTGCGGTATAATAAGTCCTACAAAACCGATAGTGCCGGTAAGAGCTACTGAAATCGCAGTAATGAGCGATGTCGTGAAAAAAAGTAAAAGCCGGATAAGCTCTATATTCACGCCAAGACTCTTAGCCTGTTCATCTCCAAGAGACAGTAGATCAAGATCCCTGAAAAATATAAAAGTAAGAACTATTAAAACCAGGATCAGTATTGATGCCAGAGGCAAAAACCTGTGGTATCCTGATAGACTACCCATAAGCCAGTATATAATCTCATGTGACTTATCACCAAGAAGGGACATAACAAACACAAGCCCTGAGGAGAAAAGGTAACTAACAACCACACCTGAAAGAATTATTGTCAGTACATGTACTCTACCCTTGGTTCTTGCAAGAAGATATACGAGAAATACAGTACTAACACCCCCTATAAATGCAAATAGAGGCATTAAACTTTTAAAATATATATGGATAGTATAAGATAAAAAGATAGCAAGCCCTGCACCAAATGAGGCCCCTCCAGATATTCCAAGGGTGTAGGGATCGGCAAGGGGATTCTTCAGTAGAGCCTGAAAAACGAGGCCAGAGATTGAAAGCGAGGCCCCTACAATCATACCCAGAAAAACTCTGGGGAGCCTTATTTTTAAAATAATATTATAATACATCTCAGGAATATCTTCTGGAACGGTTTTAAAGACTGGAACAGTCTTAAAGATCTCTGAAATAAGTATCCGTACAGTATTCCTAAAAGGTACGTTAACCGATCCCAGTGAAGTGCTGGCAATAAAACTTGCAAGTAGGACAGCGAGTAAAATAATAAGACCTGTATAGTTTTTCTTTAATTCACTCATATTCGTTTTTAAAAGGCCTCAGGATGTAGAAACTGAGCAATCTCTTTAAGGGCATTAATAACCCGTGGCCCTGGTCGTAAAAACTCATCAGGGTCAGGTGAAAATACCTTATTATTTCGTATGGCGGAGATGCTTGAAATATTTGAATGACTCTTAAGTAAGCTATTTTGATCGGTTCTGTGACCAAGAATGAGGGCCTCTGGATTCAACTTGAGAATACTCTCTTCATTAAGCAGTGGGTATTCCTTTCCGGTTTCAGGGATAACGATACCACCAGCCATGGTAACAATATCACCCGGCAGTGTATTTTTTCCTGCTGCATAATAGGGATTTTGCCATATTTCAATGATCGTCTTAACAGGTCTTACACTGTGACTTCTAATTGCCTGAATAATTTCCGATGCTTCCTCTTTCATACCTTGGATTAATAAATGTGCCTCCTCTTCTCGATTAAACAACTTACCAAATTGATTTATTGTATCCATAAGAGCATTAAAACTTTTCGGTTCTGCAACAAAGAGCTCTATGTCAAGCTGTTCAAATTGATACTTTACCTGAATAGGTACCACCCTTGTTACTATTACAATATGGGGAGAGACTGCCTGAATCTTCTCTATATTGGGAGTTGAGAATCCACCGATTTTTGGCTTTGTAGTCACAAAATCTGGGGGATAGTTACAAAACTCGGATACACCTACAATTTCATCCTTCAATCCCAACGCATACAGGGTCTCAGTTGCTCCAGGTGAAAGAGAAACAATTCTCTGATTTTTATCTGGAACTGTAATCCGGTTGCCTATAGAATCCACCCCGGTTCCCGCAAGCACAGGTGTGAATAAAATAAAAAAAAGGGCGATAACTATTAAACATCCTCTCCAAAAAATCCTTTTATAAATAGACATTACAGTAACTCCATATAGAACACTAAAGTCAACAGTATGTTCGATTTAATAAAAAAACCCTTCACCTCTAAACAAGGCAAGGGTTTATTCGATAGTAAAATGCAACTGAGCCCTACCCCTCGAGGGCTGTTACCAGTCACGGCTGGTATCCTGGCTTCCGGATCAACTTACTCACAAGCCCCTTCTTACGCATAATTGACGTAATGGATCATGCCGCTTTCATCCCCGGGTACAGTGGCGGGACCGCTGTGGCTTATCCACATTCCCAAACCGCAACCTTTATGGAAATGAGCTTTTTCATTTTGATAATAAAATATTTATCTTAAAAGTCAAGGAATATAGGAGTAAACACATAATAGCCGGCATTGCTACTTTGCAGTACCCAGATACTAACAAAAATACACTTTTAATCTAGTCGAATCTGTTGTATACGGCTGGCAATGCTGCGGTGCTAAAGCACCGCCATGTATTGATTACCGGAGATCATAATATTCTATATGTCACCAATATATAATAGTCTTGTACAATAGCTATTTAAGGAATTATATTTCAATTCTATAAAATTTATCAAGACATTACTAAAAGAAAAAGACAAAGAATTATTTAAATTGAACTTTGGTTTATAAATTCTCGTAAACGTTGCTATTCTAAATCTAACTAAAAGACTAGTATTTCGCATATTACAGTAAAAGGAGAAAGAAAAATCACAATGAAATATCCAATCAAGATAAGTGCTTCAATCCTGTCGGCAGATTTCGGAAATCTGGCCATAGAGGCTATAGAGGCCGAGAAAGGAGGGGCCTTTGCAATTCATATCGATATAATGGATGGTCATTATGTACATAACTTTTCATTTGGAATCGACATTATACCAACCTTAAAAAAAAGAGTTAAAACGCCTCTTATCGCACATCTTGAAATTGATAATCCAGATGTGTTTATAAAAGATTTTGCTGAAGCAGGAAGTGACATGATTGTGGTACAGGAAGATACCTGCCCTAATTTACCTCTAACTATAAACAGCATAAAAAAAATGGGTATCAGAGCAGGTGTCGGAATAAATCCAGACAGAGGCTTTGAAAAGTTTGAAGCAAATCCTGAAATCCTCAATCATATTGATCTGTTAATTATTATGGCAGTATATCCAGGGTTTGGTGGTCAGCCCTTTTCTCCTGTGACCCTGCCGAAAATTAATAAGGCATGCCAGATGAGGGAGACAATGAAAGCTCGTTTCGATGTAGGAGTTGATGGAGCTGTCAACAAAAATACAGTACCACAGATTGTAAAGGCAGGATCAAACTACCTCATTGCTGGATCAAGTATCTTTAACAATGGAAAGATCGTTGAAAATATGAAAGGTATCAGAGAACTGGCTGAAGCAACAATGAAAAACATTATCTGAGATAATAACAATTCTTCAGGAGAAGTAATGAAAGCTGCGGCATTTTTTGGCAGAAAAGATATAAAAATCATTGACATTGCCAAGCCAGAAGTAAGGGATGATGGTGTTATCATCAAAATGAAGGCTTGCGGCATATGCGGTTCAGATATGCATGTTTTCAATTCAAATCTGCTGGTAGAATCATCTACAAAGTCAGTTGAAGGTTACAGAATAATCGGTCATGAGTTCACAGGAGAAATAGTTGAGGTTGGCGAGAATGTAAAAGATTTTAAGGTAGGCGATAGAGTTGCAAGTGTTCATAATAAGGGAGGCATGGCAGAGTATATAGAGGTAAATGGAGCGAGATTAAAAAACCTCTTTAAGATACCAGTTCATGTTTCCTACGTTACAGCAGCTACACTCGAACCTCTATGTAATCCAACACACTCCTATCACATGAGGGAACCGGATGACAATGAAACTGTGGCTATTTTTGGCTCAGGGATTATCGGACTGGGATATCTGCAGATTGTAAAGGCATATAAAAAAACAAAGGCAATTGTTGTCGATGTTTCAGAGTTAAGGCTCGAAATGGCAAAAAAGCTAGGAGCAGATATCGTAATAGATGCAAAAGATGAAGATCCAGTAAAGAAGATAAAAGAATTAACAGGGGACCACTTTGTTAGATATCAGAACAGAACAGCCGGGGGGTGTGATATAGCGATCGACTGTGCGGGTATTCCACTCACACTGAGGCAGAGTCTTGAAGTATTAAAACCTGAGAATGGAACAGCTATAATTGCTGGAATCTACGAAGATGAGGTGAGTATAGATCCAAATATGATCGTTTTTAAGTATATGTCTGTACTTGGTTCAATGGGATACTATGCATCTGAAACTGAGGAAGCACTGAATCTCATTGTAACAGGAAAGGTAGATAGAGATACATTGATTACTAACCGGTTTCCTCTGGAAAAGGTAAAAGAGGGATTCCACACCCAGGGAAATCCAGATGAATCGGTAAAGGTGTTAATAGTCGATTTATGATTTTCTAATTTCATTATTATTAGAATATCCTCAGTTATTTTATTTGACATATGATATTTAATTCTTTACAATGCTTGATAATTTTTTATTATAAAGAACTTGGATAAATGATACTTAAGTATTAATTTGATCTTTTATCCAAATCTAAAGGATAACAACCATGTCCATAGAGGATAAGTTAAGGAAACTTTCAGAGAGAAAATCAGGATTAATGAAAGGAGGTGGAGAAGAGAGGATACAGGCTCAGCATGAAAAGGGAAAACTGACAGCAAGGGAGAGAATCGACAAACTTCTCGATTCCGGGAGTTTTGTTGAGATAAATCCCTTCATGAAACACAGGGCAACAGAACTTGAAATGGACCAGAAAGAACTTCCAGGCGACGGAGTGGTTACAGGATATGGTACGATCAACAGTAGATTGGTTTTCATATTCTCTCAGGACTTTACAGTTATGGGCGGCTCTTTGGGGGAAATTCATGCAGAAAAGATATGCTATATAATGGATCAGGCAAAAAAGGTTGGAGCCCCTGTTATAGGATTGAACGATTCAGGAGGCGCGAGAATACAGGAAGGTGTTTCTGCCCTGAAAGGTTACGGGGAGATATTCTACAGAAATACCCTATCTTCTGGAGTCATCCCCCAGATCACTGCAATACTTGGTCCATGTGCAGGGGGTGCTGTATACTCTCCAGCTATCGGTGATTTTATTCTGATGTCTAAGGGATCGAGCATGATGTTTATCACAGGTCCCCAGGTGATAAAGACTGTAACCGGTGAAGAGGTAACACCATTAGATCTAGGAGGGGCATTGGCTCATAGTCAAAAAAGTGGAATGGCACATATGATAGGTGAGAATGATGAAGAGGTATTGGATCTTATAAAAGATCTTCTAAGCTATATCCCTTCAAACAATTTAGAGGATCCACCAACGATTGTAACTAACGATGATCCTCTCAGAAAAACAGATGCCCTTTACGATATAATACCGGATGACCCAAATGAGGCATATGATGTGAAAGATATTATTAAAGAGATTATTGACAATAGAAAATTCCTTGAGATACATCCCTACTTTGCAGAGAATATCGTTGTAGGATTCGCACGCCTTGATGGAAGAACCGTGGGTATTGTAGCAAACAACCCTATCCACCTGGCAGGTGTACTTGATATAAACTCTGCAGATAAAGCATCAAGATTTGTGAGGTTCTGTGATGCCTTTAATATCCCAATCCTCACATTTGTTGATACTCCAGGCTATATGCCAGGAGTTCAGCAGGAGCATGGTGGCATAATCAGACATGGTGCTAAGCTTCTGTTTGCTTATTCTGAGGCAACTGTACCATTAATTACTGTAATAATAAGAAAGGCTTATGGAGGTGCTTATATAGCTATGGCAAGCAAGCATTTGAGGGCAGATCAAGTTTTTGCATTGCCTACAGCAGAAATTGCGGTGATGGGCCCTGAGGGAGCTGCAAACATAATATTTAAAAGGGAGATTGAGAAATCAGAAGATCCTGCAAAGGTGAGGGAAGAGAAGATTAAAGAGTACAAAGAGCAGTTTGCAAATCCTTACAAGGCTGCAGAGAGAGGCTATGTTGATGATATCATAGATCCTGGTAACATCAGAAAAAGGATAATTCCTGCACTAAAAATATACGAGAGCAAAAAAGAGCCTTTCCCAAGAAAAAGACATGGAAATATACCTCTATAGGAGATGATATGTCAGATTTGACTTTAGGCGCCCAGTTTATCATAACAGGGATGGTTGTTGTTTTTCTAACCCTGGCTGTAATATTCTTAGCCATGTGGTTGACCGGAAGACTGGTAAAAGAAAAGAAGGGAAAAAATGAAAAGGAAGATTTTAGTGATAGTGAACTATTAGCTATATCTTCGGCAATCCACCACTATAGATCTGAAACTGAAGGGACAGCTCTTCAGTTCAAGACACTTACAAACTGGAAAAGAGAGGCCAGAAATGAATCTATGGGGAGGAGATGATGAAAAAATACAGAGTCTTTGTTGATGGGACCCAACATCTAGTGGAAATAGACGAGTCTGGACCGGGTGAATATTCTGTAAGATTAAGAGGCAAAGAGGCTAAGATAAGGATCGAAGAGGTTCTCGATATCAAGAGAAGCGAAAAGGAGCATACAGGTATTATTAAGGAAAATATTAAAACTGAACAGAAGAGCGAAATTAATACTGATACAGTTGAAGCAGGTGTACCCCTTAGAGCACCAATGCCCGGGAATGTGGTTAAGGTAATTGCAAAGGAAGGAAGTGCTGTAAAAATGGGGGAACCTGTTATTATTCTCGAAGCAATGAAGATGAATAATGAGATTTCTGCTCCTGTAAGCGGTATTGTTAAGGAAATTAGAGTGAAAGAGGGGGATAATATCGATTCTGAAGATATAATAGCGGTTATTGAAGAGGTGAAATAATGGTATTTGAATCCTTACTAAAGATATGGGCATTGAGCGGAGCTCTCAATATAACCCTTGGAAACATTGTGATGTACATAATTGGAGTGTGTTTAATATACCTTGGCATAAAGCGTGAGATGGAGCCACTCCTCCTTGTACCAATAGGTCTTGGTGCCATACTTGCAAATATCCCTCTCGCAGGTATAGCAGATCCAGAGGAGATCGGAGGTGTCTTGGGTATATTCGTCAAATATCTCATCAGGTTCGAGATTGTCCCGACCCTTATCTTCATGGGGATCGGGGCTATGACAGATTTCGGGCCTCTTCTGGCTGATCCAAAAACCTTTCTCCTTGGAGCTGCAGCTCAGATAGGAATATTTCTTTCCCTATTTGGGGCAATACTTTTAGGGTTTAATCCAAAAGAGGCAGCCTCTATAGGCATAATCGGAGGAGCCGATGGCCCGACAACAATATATGTAACTACAATACTGGCACCTCATATCTTGGGCGCTACTTCTGTTGCTGCATACTCCTATATGGCATTGGTTCCCATAATACAGCCTCCTGTTATAAAGGCTCTGACAACAAAGAAGGAAAGAATGATAAGGATGAAGCAGTTAAGGTCTGTTTCAAAGAAGGAGAAAATTGTATTTCCTATAATCGTAATCATTGTTGCCGGGATGCTTGTGCCAAAATCTATACCATTGATAGGAATGCTCATGGCAGGGAACCTTTTCAAGGAAAGTGGAGTGACAGAGAGGCTCGCAAATGTATCCCGTGAATCTCTCATGAATATTGTTACAATAATACTGGGCCTTGGAGTTGGAAGCACAATGTCAGCGGCAAAGTTTTTGAGGATGGAAACGATAATGATAATGCTTCTTGGAGCGTTTGCCTTTGCCACGGCAACGGCCGGCGGGGTTTTACTTGGAAAATTCATGAACTTTATATCAAAAGAAAAGATTAACCCGATGATCGGGGCAGCAGGAGTCTCTGCAGTACCAATGTCTGCACGGGTTGTTCAGAAACTGGGAAGACAGGAAGACCCTCAAAACAACCTTTTAATGCACGCAATGGGTCCGAATATTGCCGGAGTACTTGGTTCGGCGACTGCAGCAGGAGTACTGATAGCCCTCCTGGGATGAATATTACGAAAGGTTATTCCCCAAATGTGTTGATAAAATTAAAACAATGAATCATGTAATCTGTAGAGATGTGGATTCCCGCTTTCGCGGGAATGACATTAGAAGAGCCTTCTACCCTAAAAAATTGTCGTAAAGGTATGATTTGAATATAGAAAATCTTAATTAACTAAAGGTACTGCATAGGGACCCTCTTTTACAAAGGCCATTGCAGGCTTTTTCACCTCCTGTCTCTTCTTTTCTACAGCATAAGATACTGCATTCTGTACCATCTTCTCTATAGATAAATCTTCCCCTTCTACAAAATCATAACCACTTCTACCAGGTAGCCCTTTTAAATCTTTAGGACTAATATTTGTTGTACAGTAAATTAAACTGTCAAAAGATCCAACCCTCTGAAAAAACTGATCCCATTTTTGAGCCTCCCACTGATCAGGAACAAACTGCCAGTTATCACTCTTAATAAATTCTGTGAATTTCCCTGGTCCCTGATCTTTTAAAACTTTCATAATCTTTATATAATCATCTTTCCCTATTGATTCTTCATCACTGTTATGAGCAGCTAAAATGACTATTCCCCCTCTCTTAATTATGGGCATCACTCCATAAGCAGCCTTTACAGCCTGATAGTGGTTAACAGCAACCTTCCCTCCATGAGTCAGTACTATATCGTATTCATGACCAACTTTAACAAGAGCACATCCTTTTACTCTCTTTGCTGCCTCAAGGTGAGACTTTTCCAAATCACCGGCAAAAACTCCTGCTAATTTCATCTCTCCATTTAATACAGCATTGATGCTAAAATGCACCCCTGCCTTTCGGGCAACCTTTAAAGCAAAATCATGGCAGGGATTATCATTCAGTATCAGGTTTGTAGCATGAGGATTATCTATAAACTCAACACCATGAAATAGATAAGTTGCCTCTAAGTTAACAAGTCCAGGGCAAACTGCCTTTCTTCCACCCGAAACCCCGGCCATAATGTGAGGCTCAACTAATCCAGTTACAATACGAATATCTGCATCTGCAAATTGTGGGTTTATCTTAACCGCTACTCCATCTATGTCAGCAAGGTAACGAAGATCGGAAGATGTACAACTATGATCTATTATTTCGTATCTATCAGTTATATAATCTCCAAAAGCATCTTTCTTCCACTCATTAGATGTCGAAGTATGAGTGCCAGTTGCTATGATAATCTTAATATTCTCTATACTTATCCCTGCTTTTTTCAGTCTATTTAAAAGAGGTAAAAGAACTCCATCCTCTTTTTCTCCATTGTAGGGAACAGGTCTCGTATTATCAGAAACAGCTATGGCTACACCTATTGATGAAGATGGTTTTTTATGATAGGTGATAATATCCTCTATTGATGGGCTTCCTACAGGATTTGAAAGAGCATATTCTATTTCTTCTAATGGATTTTCTAAAGGGCGAACCTTTCTCATTTTTAATATATCACACCAGGAAGGAACATTTATCTGAAAAGAATCATCTCCGTATTCTACGTTGACTACTTTTAAAGCTAATTTATTCATCTCAGTAGACTCCATTTATTTAAAGAAAAAAATGATCAATTATAACTTCATGTATATTTTTATCCTTTAAATAAAACACACTCAACTATTTTTTACCAGTTTAAATTGTTCTTATGAAACTTATGATTATCAGAAAGTAATCATACTATCCTGCGTTCGAGAAAGGGGCTTATCCGGGTAACAACTTCATAATTAATTGTCTCTGCCCATTCTGCCATTGTTTCAGCGGTAATGGATTCCTCACCGGAAGCACCCAGTAGAATGACCTCATCTTCTAAATTTATATGAAGAATGTCCGTTATATCAATCATCGTGTGGTTCATACATATCCTTCCGATTACTGGTGCACGTTCCCCATTCACAAGCACCCAGGCACGGTTCCCAAATTTTCGGTCATAGCCATCAGCATATCCCACTGGAAGCACTGCCATTTTTGTGTTCCTAGTGGTCTTGTAGCTACAACCGTAACCAACATAGCTTTTCTCGGGAATGGTTTTGATCTGGATGATTTTTGTTTTCCATTTGAGTACCGGCTTTAAATCCGGAATCTTACATTTACCCATAAGCGCAGAAAGATACGTCTCCCGTGAAGGCCACAACCCATAGAGCCCTATACCTGCCCTGAGCATATTAAAGTGAGTTTCGGGAAACAAAATGCAGGCTGCTGTACAGGCAGTATGGATAATTGGAGGATTAACACCGAGGTCCTTAAGTATCCTCAGAGCCCTATGGAAAATGGAAAGCTGCAGCTCTGCATACTCGTGGTTGAGAGTATCCTCTATATTGGCAAAATGAGTGGAAACCCCTTCCAGGATTACCCCACCTCTATTCTGAATATCCTTTACAAAATCATGGACTTCCTCGATCATTACCCCCTGACGTGCTGTGCCAGTCTCGATCTTCAAATGTATACGAGCAGGCCTTTTTTGGGAGTTTAGTCTGGATAGTACCTGAAGGCTCTGCCGATTGTATATAGTCAGTCTTAGATCAGCTTCTACTGATTCATGCAAACGATCAAGTGGGACATGACCGAGTATAAGAACAGGCCTCGATATCCCAAGTTCCCGTAATTTAAGCCCTTCCTCAAGTGAATTAACAGCAAACCAGTGTGCCGATGGCAGAAGTTTAACCATCTGGGACAAACCATGACCATAAGCATTCGATTTTACAACCGCACACAACTGAACATCCTCTTTTGAACAGCGGAGCAATTCTTTTACATTATGGTCAGGAGCTTGAGAATCCAATTCTATCCATACAAGGCTGCTCATGGGTGAAGCATACTATCTGAAGTAGTTTGTGACAAGAAGAAATATATGTAGTTATTATGGTTTCTTCGCGAACTCATCCTGCATAAAAAAAATGGCGGCTCAATATTGCATTATTATAATGAATAAGGCAATGGCCTATGGTCTTATCTTTCTTTCATGAAAGGATATCTATAATCCATAGGAGGAGCGAAGTTTTCTTTGATAGCCTGTGGGGTTGTCCATTTGATTAAATTGAATAAACTGCCTGCTTTGTCATTGGTACCGGAAGCACGACTGCCACCAAACGGCTGCTGTCCGACAACAGCGCCAGTTGGTTTATCATTGATATAAAAGTTTCCAGCAGCATACTTCAGGGTATCAAGAGCTTTCATAACAGCCTTTCTATCATGCGCCCATATACAGCCGGTTAATCCATAGGGGGAGGTTTCATTACATAGAGATAGAGTTTCTTCAAATTGGGAATCTTTATAAACATAGGCACTAAATATCGGACCAAAGATCTCCTCTTCCATTAATCTTGACTTTGGATTTTGAGTCTCTATAACAGTGGGCCAGACAAAAAATCCTTCCCTGTCATCACACTTTCCACCAACAAGAATTTCATCCTCGTTAGATTTTTTAGCATACTCAATATAGTTTTTATTCTTCTGAAATGAGACATTATCAATAACAGCGCTCATGAAGTTTGTAAAATCCTCCACATCACCAACTTTAATAGTTTCAATCATTTCCATAAGTCTTGCTCTTAATTTTGTCCATAAAGATGATGGAATATAACCTCTCGATGCTGCAGAACATTTCTGTCCCTGATACTCAAAAGCTCCTCGTACAATACCTGCTGCAAGGGCATCAGTATCCTTAAATGAAGGGTGTATAAAGAAAAAATCTTTCCCTCCGGTTTCTCCCACAATTCTTGGATAAGATTTATAGCTTTCAATATTCTCACCGATAGTCCTCCACATACCCTGGAAAGTTTCTGTTGAACCGGTAAAATGAACACCGCCCAATTCTGGATTTACTAACACAATAGGACCAAACTCTCTTCCATTGCCAGGGAGAAAATTGATAACCCCATCCGGCATACCAGCGCATTGTAATAGATTAATGATAAAGTATCCAGAAAATACTGCAGTAGAGGCTGGCTTCCAGATTACAGTATTTCCCATCAGTGCAGGACTGGTGGGTAAATTTCCTGCTATTGAGGTGAAATTAAAGGGAGTTACGGCAAAAATAAAACCTTCCAGAGGCCTGTAATCAATCCTGTTCCAGACTCCCTTTGGGGAGTACGGTTGATTCTGATAAATCTGGGTCATAAAATATGTATTAAACCTGAAAAAATCGATTAATTCACAGGCAGAATCAATCTCGGCCTGGAAGACAGTTTTGCTCTGGTTCAGCATCGTTGCAGCATTCAAGGAGGCGCGCCATGGTCCTGACAATAATTCTGCTGCCTTTAGAAATATGGCCGCTCTTTCTTCCCACGGAAACCTGCTCCATTCAATCCATGCCTCTTTTGCTGCCTTTATTGCAAGGTTCACCTCTTTCTTTGTCGATTTATGATATTTTGCTAAAACAAACTTTTTATTATGAGGGATAATACAATCGCCAAGTTTCCCTGTCCTTATCTCTTTACCACCAATAATCACAGGAATTTCAATTTTATCTTTTTTTAATTCTACAAGTTTTGACTTTAGTTCCTTTTTTTCATTTGAACCTGGGGCGTAGTTTTGGATAGGCTCGTTTTTTGGTTCTGAGATCTCATATAATGCATTGCTCATCTTCTCCTCCTCAAGATTTTTTAGTCTTTTTAAAAAAATGACATCTACAATTCATAAATTAAAATACCTATCCTTCTACGATATTGTCTTTAAAGGCTTGAAATTTCACGAAGTCGCTAATGATTCCTACGATATGAGAAAATCCCATTCTACATGTTATTAATAATCTCTTTGGAGAATTCGGAGCACTTGAGGACTTTTGCTCCCTCCATAAGGCGGGCAAAATCATAGGTTACGGTTTTATGTAAAATTGTTCTTTCCAGTCCTTTAATAATATAGTCTGCTGCCTCTATCCATCCCATATAGCGCAGCATCATATCACCAGAAAGTATAAGCGAGCCAGGATTAACCTTGTCCTGCCCAGCATACTTGGGAGCTGTGCCATGTGTGGCTTCAAAGATTGCATGGCCAGTGGAAAAGTTAATATTCCCACCAGGAGCAATACCTATACCTCCTGCCTGTGCAGCCAATGCATCAGAAATGTAATCCCCGTTTAGATTCATCGTCGCAATCACATCAAACTCCTCTGGCCTTGTTAAAAGCTGCTGTAAAAAGATATCAGCAATTACATCCTTTATAAGAACCTTCCCTTCAGGAACTTCACCTTTACACTCTTCCAAGGTAACACATCTTTCAGCAAACTCTGATTTGGCAAGCTCATATCCCCATTTTCGAAAAGCCCCCTCTGTAAACTTCTGAATGTTACCCTTATGTACAAGGGTTACACTCTTACGGTTGTTCTCCAAAGCGTAGCGTATTGCTGCTCTGATAAGACGCTTTGAACCTGTAATACTGATCGGTTTTAAGCCTACCCC
>CAYRKG010000020.1:0-70183 GCA_964424795.1 uncultured Spirochaetota bacterium | reverse complement strand
TTGCGGATGGAAATGGGAGAACAGGTAGAGTTTTGGCCACATTGATTCTTTATCTTCGAGGTTTTGATGCAAAACGATTCTTCTGTCTCGATGATTATTACGATTCAGATAGACCATCCTATTATAAAGCTCTGCAAAGTGTAGATCAAAAGAGCCTCGATTTAACAGCTTGGCTCGAGTATTTTGTTGAGGGAGTTAAGGTTAGTATCATGGCTGTTAAAGAACGGGTCATAAGACTCAGCAGTGAAAGATTGAGAAGAACAAAGAAAGGGCAGATTGCTTTAACGGAAAAACAGATGAGGATTGTGGAAAAGATGATACAGAATGGTTCGATTACGAACAGGGAAATACGTGATATGTTCAATATATCAAACCGTGCAGCTCTTGATGAAATTAATAAATTATTGGAGTTAGAAGTTATAAAGCAAGTTGGGCAAGGGAGAAGCATCAGATATGAGCTTATATAATAAGGGGTTCACGATTAGGTTCATGATTAGGTTCATGATTATTGTAATATTTTTTAATTATGAAGTTCTTCATAGAATTCTAATAAGAAATATATAAGGAAAATATTAGATCTAATTTGTAAATCAAAACAACAGTTTTTAGGTTAAGCTAATGAGGAGTAATTATTTCCAAGAAGAGGAAACCTATTTATTCTCATACCTATTACGACACATACAAAGTTTAACTCAGCAAGATGTTGGGATTGCGACCCAATGCTTTCTTACTGTTTTTTGGAAAGTTTATAGACAAAAACTCTATCTTGAACCCCTTTTAGTAAAACTCGAAAAAGAAATAAAAAGCTATAATTCTGACCCAACGAGGGAATTTAATCGTACGATAAAGGTATTTGTTTGTGCAATTTATAAGACTGTAAAGAAAAAGACAAAATATAATGATAAAATAAAAAATTACCTTAATTATGCAAAAATTTCAAAAGATTGGTTGGGACAACCTAGGATTGCATGCTGTCTATCTTTTTTAAAAAACAATCCACTGAGAGAGTATGCAGAAAATTATCTAAAAGAAAATTTCAGTGAGTGGCTTTCAAATGGTAGGGATGAATTCATTGCTGTTGCTCTTTTAGCTTTAAGTCAAAAAATATCAAAAGGAGACTTACAAAGAATATTAGAGTATATTGAATTGAAAATTAATGACCTACCACTAAACCTAATATCGTTGTACCTTATCGGGATATCTCAGACTAATTTAGAATTACCAAATAAAGATGGCATTGAAGATAAACTGTATAAAGCTATTAGAGATAAGATAAAGGTTACAACTCATTTTGAAGATGAGGAAATAATCTCTTCAGCAACAGCCTTATTTGTAGCAAAGTATCATAAGATTTCTGGCTATTTTGCGAAATATTCTAAAGAGCTTAAAGAGATATTGGCTTTGAAAAATGATCTTATTGAAGATAAAAAAAGAGTAAGTACTCGTAATTTATTGTTGTGTACAATATCTATTGCATGCATTAGCTTGGTCTGTCTGCTGTTCTTCTTTCCTTTACTTATAGAGTTCCCTATAGATCTGTCTTTATTTGGGAAATTCTTATTAGCCTTAAGTACAAAAAAGGGCTTGGCACTTGGCTCATCTATTGTACTCCTAATCTATATCCTAGTTTCATATTTAAAGACAGGTGATCCTATTTTTGGAATATTTGAATTTATACAAGATAAACTTCCTGGATTATTTAAGTTCATTAAAGGCAACAAAGGAAAATAAAATGGCAGATACAATAACAATAAATGAGATCAAACTACCGAAGGAAAATATAGATACTAGAGAGGTCTCAATTATCTCTATCCCAAAACTTTCAATAGGGCATTCTGAATCATTAATGGTTAAGCTTTTCACTGCATGTGGCATGGTAAGCATCTATTATCAGAATAAGTTTTACTGTCTTACGACAACAGAAAGCCAGGAAGATGTAGGCTTATTACTCTCTGAAAAGCTTAAAACCTTTAGCGCAATAAAAGAAGAAAAAATAGTGTTTTCAGAGCTATATATAACTATAAAAGAAAAACTCCTTGTAGAGTTTTTCAGGCATGTAGCCTCAAAAGCTAACTATTTTGGGATCTATGATAGGATTTTCTTCAGGGCAGAAGAGAATATAGATCCGTTTTTTACCCCTTCTTTTGAGCTTACGGTTAGGGAGTTTAATGATTCATATGGATATTTTATAAATCCTACTTGTCTCTCAATGGCGAACTGCACACGGTTATTAAACAAACTTCAAGTAGGAAACAAGCTAATAAGATTGTGCTCCAAAAGGTTCGAATGTAGCCTGTTTATTGAAAATGAAAGGTGCAAGTATTCCTATCCATTCTATATCGGACTACTCTCTGGGCATATATGCAATGATTCAGAAGTTTTTGATAATGAATTAGAAAACCTAAGAAATTTTTATGATGAGTGCCCGGGGGTGGAGGATGGAGAATTCGGGATCCTTTATATTAAAAGAACAAAAAAGGCTAAAAAAGAAGTCCCCTACCCTAGCTTTTTGGTTTTTAGAGAGCTTACAAAGGCAGAACGGCATTCATTCAATATTGAAAATGAGTTTAGAAACAAGTCTCTCTCTTCTCCTTCTGTACGTTATCTTCATACAAAAACAATCATAGATAAAATATTTAAAAAAGATTTAATGACAGTTAATAAGCTTACTTTACAAGTTGCTTCTGAACTAAGCAATTTTCATGAATTACCTAAAGAGGGAATCTTGGATCATGTAGCAGTATTGGAAGAACCTTTACTTCAATTTGACCCAATAAGAGATGACCTTTGCTCAATAGAGCCTTCTTCTTTGTTTTTCAAAGGAGTCTATGATTCATCCTCTGCTATAAGACCTTTCAGTGCGATAAAACCATATGTGATTCTTCCAAATGATATAAAAGGGAAGATAGATCAGCTTTTTTTGTGGTTATCCAATGCAAAAACATATATTGATAAATCATCTGGAAAGGAGAAATTCGAATTTGTTGGTTTGAATCATAAATTTTCAAGGTTCAATTGTAGGTTTATTTTCCCTGAAGAAGAAGACTTCTTTTATGCTGATAAAGAAGAAGAATTCCTTGAAAGTGCTGATACGATAGTAAATAAGTGGAACAATGATAATGAAAGAATTGTGATAATTGTTCTTCCAGATGTCTTGTATGAAGAAGAGGAAGTGGAAACTGAAAAATATGGAGAATATGGAAAAGCATTTTCGCTTTATTATCAGCTTAAAAAGATATTTGTGGAAAACGGTATTCCTTGCCAGATGATCGAAAAGAGTACCTTATCAAGAATGAATAGGTATGTATTACAGAATCTCCTTGTGAATGTTTATTCGAAATTGGGAGGAAGGCCATGGTCTTTAAATTCTCCGTTAGGTGATGTAAATGCTTTTATCGGGATAGGTTTTGGTTTAAGTCCTAAAGAGGCTGAGAATCATGTTTATATTGGAGTATCGAATATTTTTGATAGCCATGGCGAATGGTTGGATATTTGCTCAGACCATAAAGACATAACAGATAAGGAGAGGGAATCTTTCTACGGTTACGAGGCTTTTACTGAGAGGTCTGCAAGCTATAAGTTATCAAAGGAAATTTCACAAAAAATAACTGAGGAATCACTAAAAAGGTTCAAAGATGCCAATCCAAATGTTGGATACCCAAGAAATATAGTTATTCATAAGAATGGTAGTCTTTATGACTGTGAAATCAAGGGGATAATGGAAGCACTTGCAAAGATGGAACGGAGCGGTGCAGCATTCGAAAAAGTAGGGCTCCTGTCCATTATACAGTACCACAATTATAAGCTATTCGGGAATGAGGATACTTTTGAGCGTGGAATCAGTGTAGTAAAAGACAGACCTCCAAGGAGAGGTGCAGTCTTTATTCTTACAGATAGAGAATCTTTATTATGTACAACAGGCAAATTTTATGGAGAAAGACGTGGAGGAAAGAAACTGATTTATAGCGGAATAGGGACGCCTCGACCTCTTTTATTGAGAAACTATGAGATTAATCCACGTGAATATGAACTGCCTAAACTTCAACTATATCATTTCATTGACTTGATTAAGCATGTTTTCAGTTTGAGTAAAATACATTGGGGTTCTCTAAGGACTGATATACATCTCCCTGTCACATCTCTTTATTCAAGCAAAGTTGCAAAGATTATCTCGAAAAGTGGAATCGAGAGGATTCTTAGACCAGTGGCTAAAAGGCCTTGGTTTTTGTAGCCCGTCAGATAGATGGTAGAAAAATAGGAGTGATTAAAATTGATAAATGTCCAAGAATATAAGCAACTTGAAAAAGTAAAGATACCAAATAAATGGAAAGTATTAAGGTTAGAACAAGTTATCAAGGATATAAAAAATGGATTTGCTAGTGGTAAAAGAGATAATAATGGTATTGTTCAAATTCGCATGAATAATGTAACTATAGATGGACGCTTATTTTTAGATTCAGTTATTAAAGTACCAGTTTATGAAAATATTGAAGAATTTCTATTAAAAGAAAACGATTTTTTATTTAACAATACAAATAGTATTGATCTTGTTGGAAAATCTACAATTTTTAAACAAGCTTCATTCCCATGTACTTTTAGTAATCATTTTACCCGCATCAGATTTATTCGAAAGGTATTGCCTGAATGGGTATTATTTAATTTTATCATATTATGGAGAAAAGGGTTCTTCAAATCTGTAGCTATTAGGCATGTTGGTCAGTCTGCAGTACAAACTAAATACTTAAGAAATATAAAACTCCTTGTCCCCCCTCTTCCTGAACAGAAAAAAATCGCTGAAATTCTATCCACTGTTGATCAAGCTATTGAAAAAGTTGATGAAGCAATCGAAAAAACAGAAAGATTAAAAAGAGGTTTGATGCAGCAGCTTTTATCGAAGGGGATAGGGCATAGGGAGTTTAAGGATACAGAAATAGGGGGGATACCGAAAGAATGGGCAGTGGCAAAAATTAGAGATGTGGGAAAAGTATTCACAGGGAAAACACCTTCAACAACAAATGGGGTCTACTGGAATGGTAATATTCCATTTATAACGCCAATGGATATCAGAGTAGACAAATATGTTTACAAAACTGAAAGGAGTGTTTCACAGCAAGGGGCGCAACAGATTGGATATGTTTTGCCTAAAAACACTATATTAGTAGTATGTATAGGTTCGACTATTGGAAAGACTAGTTTGACCTATAGTGAAAGCGTTACAAATCAACAAATTAATTCAATCATTTGCAATAATTATAAGATAAATCCACATTTTATTTATTACGCGATTTCTTTTAGAAGTGAGGTTGTTAAATCATTTTCTGGAATTGCGGCAGTCCCAATAATAAAGAAATCGCTATTTGAGAACTTAAAACTTCCTTGCCCCAGACTCGATGAGCAAAATAAAATTGCTGAAATACTGAGCACAGTGGATAATCGGCTTGAATTGCTGAGAAAGAAAAAAGAAAGGCTTGAAAAGATTAAGAAGGGCTTAATGAATGATCTTTTAACAGGTAAGAAAAGAGTAACAAGCTTAATTTCAAAGGAGATATAAGCAATGAAAGTAAAAGAGATAATCTTCCTTGTAGAGGAAGATCCGGAAGGTGGGTATACCGCAAAAGCTCTTGAACATTCAATATTTACAGAAGGCGAGACTTTAGAAGAAATCAAGAAGAACATCAAAGATGCCCTTAAGTGTCATTTCAATAATGAGGGGGATATACCAAGTGTTATCCGCTTACATATAGTAAAAGAGGAAACATTTGTCTATGCCTAAAATTCCAAGAACCTTATATGGAAGAGAATTAGTACAACTATTAAAAATAATCTAATAAAAGAGTTATTTCCAAAATGAGGTCCTTTCGAGAATCAAATGTTTGCGAAGATTATATAATACAAAAATTAAAGCAAAATGGTTGGAAGTTTATTCCTGCCAATGAGCTCGAGAGAGAAACTCTTGAAGAGCCTCTTCTTATACCTAATCTCCTCAGAGCACTTCACAGAATTAATAAAGACCAAAATGCAGGAGACGAAGAAATAAAAAGAGTCGTTAATGAGCTCAAGATAACAGGCACACAAATGGAAGGGGCAAAGAGAATGCTCCAATTCTACAAGTTTGGTGTTCCTGTAAAGTTCGAAAAAGACAAGGTAGTAAAGTATGTACAGCTCTTTGATTATAAGAATATCCAGAATAATGAGTTCATTGTTACCCGTCAGACATACTTTCAGGGAATTGAAAGAATAAGAACTGATATCATCTTATTCATAAATGGTATCCCGGTTGTTGATATAGAATGCAAGGATCCGACAAACATTTCTGAATCATGGGTAAATGCATTTAATCAAATAAAAGAATACGAAAATAAAGTTCCTGACCTATACAAGTATATACAGATAGGAATTGCAGCGGCAGAAATAGCGAAGTATTTCCCAATCGTTCCGTGGCAGGATGAAGTAAGAACATACGAATGGAAAGAGGAAAATAAAGACTCGATAGATTCCACTATAGAGATGCTCTCAAATGACACTATCCTGGATATCATTAAGAACTACCTGTTTTCAAGAGTGGAACGGGGAGAAGGGACAAAAGTCATTGCAAGATACATGCAATATAGAGCGTCTAGTAAAATCGTTGACAGAGTAATTGCAAACCTTAGAGGCAAGAGTACAAAAGACAGGGGCCTTATATGGCACTGGCAGGGAAGCGGTAAGACCCTCACTATGATATTTGCTGCAAATAAGCTCTACTATATGGATCAACTTTCTGCACCCACAATATTCTTCATTGTAGACAGGAGGGAGCTTGAGGAGCAGCTCTACGATGAGTTTAACGCGCTCGATCTTTTTGAGTTAGAAAAAGTCGAAGGGATACGTGACCTGAAGGATAAGATTAAGCATGATAGCTACAGAGGTAAAAGGGGCGTATTCATAACGCTTATACATAAATTCAGAACAGAAGAGTTAACAGAGCTTCAAAAGGAACTGGAAAGTCTCTCAGAGAAAAAAGAGACTATTATGAACAGGAAAAATGTAATAGCATTTGTCGACGAAGGGCACAGGACACAGTATGGAATACTTGCATCGCAAATGAAGTCAATTTTACAAAATGCATTCTTCTTTGCTTTCACAGGCACACCCATCTCAAAGCGAGGAAAGGACACATATATTGAGTTTAGCTATCCAGATGAGGAGCTCTACCTCGATCGATACTTTGTAAAAGATTCGATTAAAGATGAGTTTACTGTAAAAATCATCTATCAACCAAGGCTTGGGAGGGATATCCAGCTTAAAAGATATCTCCTCGAAGCATTTTTAGAATCAGAGTTTGAAGAGCTCCCTGAGGAGGTGAGGGAGGATGTAGAAGATAGAGTAAAACAGAAGCTGGATTTAATAACTACTGTATTTGAGGACCCGGGGCGAATAACGACAATTTCTGAAGATATCTCGAGTCATTTTAAAGATAATGTTGAAGACCGTTTTAAAGCTATGATCGTCGCAGGCAGCAGAAAGGCATGTGTTCTCTATAAGAATAAATTGGACAGGTTCCTTCCTCGGGAATATTCCGAGGTGGTAATGACATGCAGTGATTCTCGAAAATCCGAAGTACTTAAATACTGCGAGGAGATGAGAGAAAGATTCAATGGAAAAGAAACGGACGATATTCTAAAAGATATAGTTGAAAGATTCAAAGAAGATGAACTACCTAAGATATTAATAGTGACAGAGATGCTTCTCACAGGGTTCGATGCTCCCAATCTTGGAGTCATGTACCTTGATAAACCTCTTAAAGAGCACAGGCTTCTTCAGGCCATTGCGAGAACAAACAGGCCCTATAAAGATCTCAAAGAAGCAGGCATTATAATCGATTATGTCGGAGTATTGAAAGAGTTTAGAAGAGCATTTGCCATATATAGTAAAGAAGATTTAAAAGGTATACTTTCGAGCATTGAAACTCTCGTAGAAGAGTTTGTTTCTATCATAAATGAAACAAAAAAGATCCTAAAGGATATCCCATTAAGCTATGACAGAGATACATTGTTCAATGCAATAGAGGTGCTAACAACAGATGAGGAAAAGGCAAGATATTTTACTGCGAATTATCGAAAGGTAAGAAAGCTGTTTGAGCTTCTCGGCGCAGATCGAATCAAAGTTGAGTATTTCGATCTCTACAAGTGGCTCTCTTCTATATACACCTATTATATGAAGGTTGTCTTTAAAAAACAATCATATGAAGAGTATGTGCAAAAGTATTATGAAAAGACGGTTCAGTTTGTACACCAATCGACTGAGGTATCAGAGCTGGAGCATGGACTTCCATCTGTGGTTTTTGATGAAAATTACCTTGAATCCCTGGAAAAGAGCCTGGAAAGTAAAAGGGAAAAGGCTGCAAATATACTCTTTACCCTCAATAAACTAGTATTGGTAGACAGGTACAGAAATCCTATTTATGAATCTCTTGTTGAAAGGGTCGAGAGGCTCCTTGCATTGTGGAAAGAAAGAACAAAAGATTATGAAAGGATCTACGCAGAGGGAATCAAGACAATAGATGAAATACATGCACTTACAGCAAGAAAAAAACAGCTTCAGCTCTCCGATCTTGAATATTCGATACTACTCGAATTAGAAAAAAGAATAAGTGATGGTGATACACTCGTCAATATGGCAAAAGACCTTTATTTAAAGCTTGATAAATACATATACAATGGCTGGATAAATCAGATCACAGTTCAAAAAGAAGTTGAGAGAGAGATAAGGAGGTTTGTGAGAGGAATAAAGGTGAAGCATGATCTATCATTTACAGATATGAATGAGCTCCATGAAAAAATCAGTGAGAATGTAAAGAACTATGGAGAGCATTAATATACCATATAATGTTTCATATAGGAGTATCAAATACCCGCGTCTGGAATTTGGTACGGGTACACTACTCCTTGTTCTGCCTTATGGCTATGAAGCTGAAAAGGTTATTAATAAGCATAAAAGATGGATTAATAAGAAATGTAAATTTATTGAGGAGTGTCTAAAAGAAGCAGAAGGAATAGAGATTAATCCACGATCCGAAGAAAAGTTTAGAGATATGGTATGTTCTCTTGGTGAAAGAAGTGCTGAAGAATTGAATGTTGAAATAAAAAATATTTTTTTCAGGGTAATGAAAACAAAATGGGCGAGTTGCAGTACAAAAAAGAATCTCACGATTAATAAGTTGATGAAGTATCTTCCTGAACATCTATTAGAATATGTAATCTTTCATGAAGTTGCTCATTTACTAGAAAGAACACATAGTGACAAATTTTGGGAAATAATTTCTATGAAGTATCCCAATTATCAGAAGTTAGAGAGGGGACTTTTTGTTTATTGGTTTAAACTTACAAAGCGTACTTTGTAATAGCTAAGAGTAGATAGATATTTTTGTGAACTTAAAAGAAATTTTTTGTTTATGTAATTATTCGAATCCAAATTAGAGAAAATTGTCTAGTCATGCTGTTTAAAGTAAAGTAACCTCATGAGGTATACAAAAAGGTCAAAGACCAATGATAATGCAAGCAAATCCTAAAGCTCCTTCATCTCCTGAAACTCACCTCCGGTAACATCCTTGGAAAGCATACGTTTCGCACCATCGAACTCCATGTGAAGCTGGACCCTGTTCGGGCATTTAGATCCGATAAGCTCCTTATTCAATGTATAGGCTGGTTCTTGCTCTGAGTAAGTAGGAATGAGCTCATGCCCCTTAACAATGTGGGTCTTGATGATCTCGCTGCATTTATCGCATTTTACATATACATCCATGGAATCCCCAATGGGTCTAGCCCTCCTGCTGCCTGATCGCTTTTTAAAAAGGGCCATTATAAATCCTCCTTATTACTATTCTTATTAATATAATCTATGATAGACAATTTTAATCAGTATTGCAACTTCTTAAAAGCTATCTGTAATCATTCAAAATAAGAGGCCAGGTTTTAGAGGATGAGCCTGCAGAGGTTAATAAAGAAAGTAACTGCCCTCTCAGGGATCTGGGACTAGGATAAAGAAAATTTGAAATCAAAAAATCTGGACTTAACATTTAAATATTACTTTTATTTCAGGAGATCCTGTTTCTATTATAGAGTTGATCATATTTGACAAAACCCTTAATATTTTTAGTGTTAACAATAATACATATTAAGCATCGATTTTAATGTAATACGTGCATAGCACAGAATTATTTTCATTTTATTAATCTATGAGGGGTGAAAAATGAAAACATTAATCGAACCTTTTAAAATTAAAATGGTTGAATCCATCAAACAGACAACTGAACAGGAAAGGGTTTTAATTTTAAAAGATGTACACTACAACCCTTTTTTAATAAAATCTGAGGATGTTCTTATAGATTTCTTAACTGACAGTGGAACCGGGGCCATGAGTGATAAACAGTGGGGGGCAATCATGACAGGGGATGAAGCTTATGCTGGAAGTAAAAGCTTTTTTAAATTTGAAAGCATGGTAAAAAAGATCACTGGTTTTAAGCATATAATCCCAACACACCAGGGAAGAGCTGCTGAAAGAATACTTTTTTCTGTAATGGTAAAAAAGGGTGATGTTGTTCCCAACAACAACCATTTTGATACTACAAGGGCAAATATAGAGTTTAATAAAGCTGAAGCTGTGGATCTCGTCATTCCTGAGGGAAGGATCCCTGAACTTGAACATCCTTTCAAGGGTAATATGGATATTACAAAACTTGAAAAATTTCTTGCAGAAAATCATAGAAAAATACCACTGGGAATGGTTACAGTTACAAATAATACAATTGGAGGACAGCCGGTTTCAATGGAGAACATAAGAGAAACTTCAAGGCTCTATAAAAAATATAAGATCCCATTTTTTATCGATGCATGCAGATTTGCTGAAAATGCATACTTTATAAAACTGAGAGAAAAAGGATACCAGGATAAATCTGTTTTTGAGATTGCCTGTGAGATATTTTCCTATGCCGATGGCTGCACAATGAGCGCAAAAAAGGATGGAATGGTAAATATTGGTGGTTTTCTTGCAATGAACAGTGATGATCTAGCCATCAATGCACGAAACCTTCTCATATTGACTGAAGGGTTTCCAAGTTACGGTGGACTTGCCGGGAGAGACCTGGAAGCTCTGGCAGTGGGATTGGAAGAGGTTTTAGATGAAGATTATCTGAAGTACAGGCTGAGGACTGCAGAGTATATGGGTGAAAAATTGATAAAAGCTGGGGTTAATATTATCAGGCCAGCCGGAGGTCATGCAATTTTCCTAGATGCAAAGAGCTTCTATCACCACATACCACAATCGCAATATCCGGGGCAGGTACTGTCATGTGAGATTTACAAGAAGGGTGGAATCAGAGGAGTTGAAATCGGGTCAGTCATGTTCGGAAAGAAGATAGAAGGAACCGATAGGGAAAGGCCGGCTTCAATGGAGCTGCTCAGACTTGCTTTTCCAAGGAGGGTATATACCCAGAGTCACTTTGACTATGCAATAGAGGCTATTATTGAGACATTCAAGGAAAGAGATAGGGCTAAAGGACTAAAAATTACATGGGAACCTCCATTTTTAAGACATTTTACAGCAAGGTTTGAACCTGTTCAGTAAAAGAATACAAAATGACGAACGAATTAAAAGTACTGCTCATAAGCGGCCTTCCGCTTGAGAAAAAGACATCTTTTTCATGCCAGTTTAATTTTCTGAGCTTATTTCTGAAGAAGAAGGGAATAGAATCCGTTATTGCAGGTCCCTCAACTAACGGTAAAAGCCTGAATCTAAAATACATTAATGATCTAATCAAAAAGTTAAATGCAAAGGCTTCGATTCTGCTGGGTTACCCTGACCAGTTTCCTTTTCTTACAGATAAAGAGAAATCAGGAATACCCGTATTGCTATGGGCGCAATTTTCAAAGCCCCCTGAAGCAGAAGCTCTAGGAAATGCCATTCCTGTCCCACTCACAGAAAAGACCAAGACCTTTCTAATGAAATCAGGAGTTTCAAATATAGGCCCTGTTATTCCTCATGGTGTTGATACAGAAGTTTTTCACCAGCGTTCTGATAGAGAAAGGGAACAGATCAGAAAAGAGTACGGATTACAGGATCGATTTGTTGTCGGGACTGTTGCTGCCAATACAAGGAGAAAGGGATTTGACAGAATCATCGAATCATTCTCAATTTTTGCAAAAAAGAGAGAAGAGGCACTTTTACTCATCAAAACAGATAGGGTTTTGTCAATGGATGGAGCAGACCTGAAGTCCCTTTCAGAGAGGTCAGGAGTCTATAAAAGAACAAAAATCTTGGATGGTGATTTTGACGAAAGGAAGCTGTCGCAGATTTACGCTATTATGGATGTCTATCTCAACCTTTCAGAATGGGAGGGCTTCTGTATACCTGTTATAGAAGCGATGGCCTGCGGGATCCCGATTATTACTCATCCGGTACAGGGACCTGTTGAAATTGTTCCCTATCAAGACCTTCTGATTTCAAAAGGCACCACAGTACAAGAAGGAGAAACGATTCTTCTCCTCGCAGATCCTGATAAGACTGCAAGTATTCTTTTAAAGGCATCGAATAATCATTCACTTCTAAGAAAGCTGGGAAAGCTTGGGATTAAAGAAGTTGAAAAGAGGTATGATATCCGCATTGTGGCTGATCAGTGGGAAAGGCTTATCAGAAGTATTGTAAAAGTTTTTCCTTGACTTTTTCTTTATTTGATATGTAATTAGTTTCTGGTGAATAATTCACCAGAAACTTTGTAAGTTCTTGGTGGCTTTATATATACATATAATATATTGATTTACAAAATGCATTTTATAATTGAATTATATTTATTCCAATTAATCACCAAGAACTAATTAATAAAACAGGGGAAAAAGGTGAATAAATTTTTCTCAGCAGATAATTACTGGTGGTGGTTCTGGCAATAACCAGAACCATACCCGTTTCCAGTCAGGCCGCAGGTTCTGGTTGCTGATACCAGTTTCTGCGGCCTGTTTTTTAACAGGCCGTAAAACCTTTTAGGTTTTCGGTCTTTTTTTATGTTCTTCAGAGTGTAAAGACAGGAGGTTCAGTTTGAGTATTAAAACAGTAAAGGGTAATACCCTGATAAAGGTAATCCATGGGGAGAGATTCACACCATTTTCCTTATGTAACAAACTGGAAGCAAAGGCCCTTTTAGAATCTGCATCCTTCGAGCAGGGCAGGGGAAGGTATTCTCTTCTTCTCCTTAAAGAGGCTTTTTCAATCTTTCAGAAAAATAATGAAATATTTATCAGAATGGATGGTGTAGAAAAAAGGATTGAACGGGATGGGAAAGATATCCTTGATATCCTTCTATCCTTTGCAGACCAGCATAAAGATGGAGAATATCCATTTCCATTCCCTTCAGGAGGAATTGGCTACCTGGCATACGACTATGCATTTCATTTTGATGATATAAAAGCTGTTAAACAGCCGGACCCTCTCGGTATTCCAGATGCATTTTTTATCCTTGGACATATCTTCTTAATCTTTGACCACTATACAGATACGATAGCCATTACTGGAATTAATTATAAAGAGCACCATATTGATCTCGAGAGAGCAATATGTGAAACAGAGGAAAAGATCAATGACTTTGATTTCAACTATCTTATTTCTCCTGATAGGGAGTATAAAGCCTCTGTTATGTTAAAGGGGAATAGGAAAGTTGATTTCATCGAAGGTGTCAGGAAAATAAGAAAAGAGATTATCAAGGGAAACCTGCTGCAGGGAGTTTTGTCAAGAAGGGTTTATGTCAGATCTCAGATTCCATCTCTCGAGGCATACAGGAGGCTGAGATCGCTGAATCCGTCGCCGTACATGTTTTATCTTGATACAGGAGGATTCCAGCTCTTTGGTTCCTCACCTGAAATTCATGTTAAGGTGAAAAACGAAAGCGTAAAGATACGCCCCCTTGCAGGGACGAGGAGAAGGGGCAGAGATCATGGAGAGGACCTGCTTCTCGAATCAGAGCTTATTTCAGATGAAAAGGAGAGGGCTGAGCATTTGATGCTCGTTGACCTTGCAAGGAACGACCTTGGCAGGGTTTGTAAAGCAGGGAGCGTTTCGGTTACTGAAAACATGGAAATTGAGAGATACTCTCATGTCATGCATCTGGTGTCTCAGGTTGAAGGCAAACTGATGAAAGGTAAAAACGGGATCGATGCCATACGTGCAACATTCCCTGCTGGTACTGTTACAGGAGCTCCAAAGATAAGGGCAATGGAAGTAATCAGCTTACTTGAGAAGGAAAAGAGAGGATTCTATGCAGGGCTTGTAGGCTATATCGAGCCACAGGGGACGCTTGATACGTGCATTACCATAAGAAGCGCCCTTAAAATAAACGATACTCTCATCCTTCAGGCTGGAGCGGGCATTGTTTTTGATTCCGTTCCTGAAAGAGAGTATATGGAGACATCTTCAAAACTGAAGGCAATGGGAAAAGCTCTGGGAGTGGAGGTATAGGCAATGTATCTCATTATCGATAATTATGACTCCTTCACCTATAACCTGTTTCAATATATCCAGGAGATGAGTGATGAGGAGGTTAGAGTTTTCAGGAACGATAGAATAACAATCCCGGAGATTGAAAGGCTTAATCCAAAGGCTATTATTATATCTCCTGGACCTGGAAGACCCGAAGAGGCAGGATTATCTGTGAGCGTAGTAAGACATTTTGCAGGAAAGATACCAATCCTCGGTGTATGTCTCGGTCATCAGGCAATAGGATATGCATTTGGTGCAAGTATAATTGGGGCAAAGAATATTGTGCATGGAAAAACTGAGGGGATGACTCTAGATGGCATGGGAGTTTTCAGAAATATACCATCTCCTTCCAGATTTACCCGCTATCATTCTCTTGTGATAAGCAGGAAAGGCCTGTCCCCTGAGCTTGAGGTAACAGCAACGTCGGATGATGGGGAGATTATGGGGATCAGACATAAACTATATACGATCGAAGGTATTCAATTCCACCCTGAATCTGTTGCCTCAGAGTATGGGAAAAAGCTTTTGAAGAACTTCTTAAATTATAGGAGAAAGCCGTTCAATATATCTGAGATCCTTACAAAGATAACATCTGGAAAAGAACTTTCAGATGAAGAAGCGCATAATTTTATGGAAGAGCTTACAGATGGTGAGCTCACAGATGCACAATCTGCAGCTGTCCTCACTGCCCTTGCTGCAAGAAAGGTAAGTGCCCGCGAGATAGCTGCTTTTGCCTCAGTTCTTCGCAAGAGGAAAAAAAGCATCTCCCATTCATATCCACTGCTCGATACATGCGGAACAGGAGGGGATGGAAAGGGAAGCTTTAATATCTCTTCAATGGCAGCAATTTTAGCATGCTCATGTGGTGCCTATATAGCCAAACATGGAAACAGGGGCATAAGCTCCAGGTCTGGAAGTGCTGATTTTTATCATGAGCTCGGCATCGTAACAAACCTTTCTCCCAAGAAGGCTTCACTTCTACTGGATAAAACTGGGTTTACCTTTTTATTTGCTCCGATCTATCATGAATCGATGAAACATGTAGCAAGGGTAAGACGGGAACTTGGCATAAAAACAGTGATGAATCTTATGGGTCCTCTACTGAATCCTGCTGATGCAGCCTACCAGCTCATCGGGGTGTACTCTGAAGAACTCTGTACACCTATGGCAGAGGCTTTGAGCCTTCTTGGTAAGGAGAGGGTTATGGTTGTTCACGGACTTGATGGTCTTGATGAAATATCAGTTTCAGCTGCAACAAGAATTATAGAGATCGATAAAAGAGGCAATGTCAGGGATTATATCTTAAATCCAGAAGATCTTGGAATAAAGAGATTCCACCAGAGCGAAATTGCAGGCGGAACTCCAAAGGAGAATGTTTCAATTGCATATGACCTCTTCAATTCAAAGGGGAGGGAAGCCATTAAGGAGGCGGTTTTACTGAATGCAGGAGCAGCACTTTACATCTATAATCTTTCTGAAAGTATAAGGGAGGGATACCTGCTTGCAAAGAGGGCCCTTGAATCAGGAAAGACAGAGGAAAAACTGACACAGATCATTGATGAGGGAAAGAGAATTTTGGAGGGTTGAGCATTTGGGAGGATCTGAAGAATGGGTAAAATAGATGAGATTGTGGCAAAAAGGAGAAAAAGAATAGAGAGCTCCGGTTATGAAATGGGATTGAAATTACCGTTAAAGAGAAGCTTCCCGATAATCCCTTTTGGTTTGAGCCCTTTTCTGATATGTGAGATAAAGAGATCATCTCCGTCAAGAGGTAGAATTGCCCCCGCTGTTGATGCAGTTGAAAAGGCGAAACATTATATCGATAGAGGTATCAAAACTGTATCGGTCCTGACAGAAGAGGATTATTTTTCAGGCTCTTTAAGGGATCTTTTTGTAATAAAAAGGGCCTTCCCTAATCTGTCTATTTTAAGAAAGGACTTCATCATAGATGAGGAGGATATTGAAGTATCCTACAGAGCAGGTGCAGATGCTGTTCTTCTCATAGCTTCCATGCATGATCAGAACGCCCTTTTCAGGCTCTACAGAAAGGCAAAAACTCTGGGGATGGAGGTCCTGTTCGAGGTGCATGATGAAAATGACATAAGGAAGGCCAGAGTAATTAAACCTGATTTCACTGGATTCAACAGCAGGGATCTCAACTCCTTCAAGATTGATCTTATTCAGCCTGTGAAGCAGCGAAGCAGAGTAACATGGGATACAGTAACCGTATTTGAATCGGGGCTATTATCAGAGGAGGATGCTGTATTTGCACTCTCATCAGGTTTTTCAGGGCTCCTGGTTGGGGAAGCTGTTATGAGGAATGAAGAGCTTATCGAAGAGCTTTTTAAATCATTTTCTCATAAAAGGAGAAGCTTCTGGTTTAGATTATTTTCAAGGAAGAAAGAAAATATACCTCTGACAAAAATCTGCGGCATTACAAGAGAGAAAGATGCCTTCTTTGCAAAAGAGATGGGTGCGGATATGCTTGGTTTTGTTTTCGCAGATTCGCCGAGGAGGGCAGGACCTGAACTTTTGAAAAGGATAAGAGAGCTTGATATCCTGAAGGCAGGGGTCGTGGTTAACAATATTGACCCTGAGGTCAAGGGCCTACTGGAAGATGGGTTTCTGGACGTAATTCAGTTCCACGGAGAAGAGTTGCCAGAGGATTGTTTCAAAATGGCCTTTCCCTATTTTAAAGCGTTGAGAATTAAGGCCATTAATGACATCGGAAAAATCGATCTTTACCACTGTCCCAGGGTACTGATTGACACCTTTGTACACGGTATCCAGGGGGGAACAGGGAAGAGAATATCCGATGAAATTCTTCTTCACTTGAAGGATAGACTAAATCTCTGGCTTGCAGGAGGTATAGGCCCTGAGAATGTGAGGGATATAATTGAAAAGTATAGACCTGAGCTTATAGATGCTTCAAGCATGCTTGAATCGTCTTACGGTGTAAAGGATCATGATAAGATTAAAAAATATTTTGAGGAGATAAGTATTGAAAAAGCTTTATAACGATTTCTTTGATGATTTTGGCGGAAGGTACGTTGCAGAGATCTTACGGCCAGCGCTCGATAAGCTTGAAAAAGAGTGGCTGAAGGCCATGAAAGATGAGGCTTTCCAGAAAGAGCTTGATACAATGTTCACCCAGTTTGCAGGAAGGCCTACTCCCCTGATGTATGCAGCAAATGCTACAAAAGTTCTGGGAGGAGCAAAGGTTTTTATAAAGCTTGAGGGGCTTTCAAATACTGGAGCACACAAGATAAACAACGTTCTGGGCCAGGCACTTCTGGCCAGAAGAATGGGTAAGAAAAGGATTATTGCCGAGACGGGTGCCGGGCAGCATGGGGTTGCTGTAGCTTCTGTATGCGCAAAGCTGGGCTTGCAGTGCAGAGTCTATATGGGGGAGATGGATATCAAGCGCCAGAGACCAAATGTCTTCTGGATGGAGCTGTTCGGTGCTGAAGTTGTGCCAGTTACAGGGGAAAAGGCAACCCTGAAGGATGCTGTAAATGAAGCCCTCAGGGACTGGGCAGAAAGTTTTGAAGATACCCACTACCTATTGGGTTCAGCATTGGGACCTTCACCATATCCAGATATGGTACGTGAGTTTCAGTCCATTATAGGAAAAGAGGTTTATGGAGAAATGAAGCAGAAAAAACTTGATGTTGAGGCATTGATAGCATGTGTGGGTGGTGGATCGAATGCAATAGGTTTCTTTTATCCATTTCTGGAAACGACTTATCCAAGGCTCATAGGAGTTGAAGCTGGAGGAAGAGGAAAAAGAGCTGGAGAGCATGCATCAAGAATGTGCGGTGCGGGAAGAGTGGGTATTGTTCATGGCTATAAATCGCTCTTTCTCCTTGATGAAGATGGCCAGGTTCAGGCTACACATTCGATATCTGCTGGCCTTGATTACCCGGGGATCGGTCCTCAACTTGCGGCCTTAGGAAAGAAGGGGAGGATTGAGTTTACGGAGGTTACAGATGCTGAAGCACTTCAAGCAGTGCAATTTTTTGCAAAGAATGAGGGGCTTATCTTTGCTCTTGAACCTGCACACGCAGGTGCCCAGGCTATGAAGCTGGCAAAGACCCTTGCACCTGAAAAATCAATCATAGTTAATATGTCAGGAAGAGGGGACAAGGATCTCTTTATCCTTGCAAAGAGCCTTGATAAGAATAACTGGTATTCCTTCCTCAAAGAGGAGGTCGAAGAGGATGTCAAATAAGATTATGGCTCACATGGTTGCCTTCTATCCGAATAGAGAAGCATCATTGGAGATTGCACGAGCATTAATAGATGGAGGATGCGTATACCTTGAGATTCAGTTTCCGTTCAGCGATCCAACAGCCGATGGCTTCTATATACAGAGGGCATGTGCGAAAGCCCTGGAGGAAGGATTTAAAGTTCCACTTGGATTTGAGGTCATAGCAAAGATCAGAGAGTTTTCAGATATCCCTATCTTTATTATGGGTTATGCAAATACTCTATTCTTTCACGGAGTTGAGAAGTTTTTAGATCAGTGTAAACTTACAGGAGTACAGGGTGTAATTGTGCCAGATCTCCCTCTTGATTATGATGAAGGTCTTTTTTGTCTTGGGGATAAAACTGGCATGAAAGTCATCCCTGTTATTGCTCCCTCTACAGAGGAAAACCGTCTGAAACTGATCCTCTCAGGCCAATCGGAGTTTGTGTATACAGCACTGCGCAAGGGGTTCACAGGTTCATTTACTGAAATTGGAGCTGAAAATATTATGTTTCTTAAAAATGTTGGAACCTTTGGGAAAAAGATCCTTGCGGGCTTCGGGATATCTGAGAGACATCAGATCGAGGCCAT
Organism: uncultured Spirochaetota bacterium; assembly: GCA_964424795.1. Classification (GTDB taxonomy): domain Bacteria; phylum Spirochaetota; class B62-G9; order B62-G9; family DRHN01; genus CAYRKG01. The sequence continues at coordinate 50,841 of CAYRKG010000020.1, read as the reverse complement.
CTCCAGATATGTCCATGCCTGTGTAGTGGGCTCAGCCTTTATTAAGGAGATTATGAATAACAGGAAAGAAAATCTTTATGATGTAATATTAAGAAAGATGAAGGCACTGATGATATCCTAGAAATTAACCGCGCTGAGCTCTTACGGATATATGCCTCTTAGCTGTGTTGCATCTGCAACCCTCTTTATACCAACCATATTTGCTGCAATTCTCATGGGGACCTTCTTCTCTAGGCTGACAGTTAAAACCTGTTTGAATGCATTCTTGATTATCTGCTCGAGTTTTTCAAAGACATCCTTTTCTTCCCAGAAGAGGTGCTGTTCATTTTGAACCCATTCAAGATATGAAACAGAAACCCCTCCAGCGTTACAGAGGATATCCGGTATTATGAAGATACCATTATTATCAAGAACTTTATCTGCTTCAGGGGTTGTTGGACCATTTGCTCCCTCAGCGATAATCTTAGCTCTTATGTTTTTTGCATTTTCAATAGTAATCGCACTTTCCAGTGCTGCTGGGATGAGAATATCGCATTCCAGTGATAGAAGTTCTTCCTGTTTGATCTGTTCTGAATCTCGAAATCCAACAACACTTCCTGTCTTTTTTTTATAAAGAATAAGTTTTGGTATATCAAGGCCGTTTTCATTATAGATGCAGCCACTTGAGTCACTCACAGCAATTACATATGTCTGAGCAGTGTCCAGAAGATGTGCAGCAACTGAGCCCACATTCCCAAAGCCCTGTACCACCACCTTCAGGCTTGGCATATTCATTCTGAGGTGTTGGAGTGCACTCTGAATTGTGTAAAATACACCCCTCCCGGTAGCTTCGACTCTACCCAAAGAGCCGCCTATCTCTACAGGTTTCCCCGTTACAACCCCTGGTACACAGAAGCCCCTGTTCATACTATAGGTATCCATTATCCATGACATGACCTGAGGATTCGTATATACATCCGGTGCAAGAATATCCTTTTCGGGCCCTATGATGGGAAGTATCTCACTGGTGAATCGCCTGGTAATCCTCTCCATCTCTCCAATGGAAAGTATTTTTGGATTACATCGGACTCCCCCTTTTCCTCCACCGTAGGGAATTCCGACTATAGCACACTTCCATGTCATCCACATTGCGAGAGCCTTTATCTCATCCAAAGTTACAGTGGGATGATATCTGACACCGCCCTTTGCAGGCCCTTTCAGTGTACTGTGCTGGACCCGGTAGCCTTCAAAAATCTCCATACTTCCGTTATCCATTTTTACTGGAATTGATACTATCAGGCACCTCTCCGGATACTTTAACTTTTTTGCTATATTCTCATCCAGAGCGAGGTTACGCGCAGCGATATTAAAGTTCTCCAGGGCCATCTCAAAGGTAGATCTATTTTTTTCTTTCATATAAAGCTCCCTCTCAAGTAACAATATTCTCTATTATATATTTAGTATATAGATAAATCAATATAACACAACAAATTTTCTATTGTAACTATCCTGCAACTGTAAGGAAGGTTGATTGAAAGTAGTGTTCATCCAGATAAGAATAGCTTCGGCGTATCACTATCGTAGCTAATTTGCCCTCTTAGCTCGAAAGAGGAGCGTTAGTACCTTAATAGTGATTTTCTTCCCTTTAGCACTTTTCTCACAAAGTGAGAAAAGTGCTAACTCTCCAAAGGATAGTCAAACCCCTATCTTAATACGCAGAGGATTTTGCAAAGAATGGGAGTTTAGGGTACAAACTTTAGCTTGCAAGAAAATATTTTCTATAGGTTATTTATCATTTTCACAATGATGTTTTGGCACTCGCCCCAGCATTCTCAGCTAAAAGAAATATTAAGTTTCATCTACCAATGTGACGCCTGTCTATCTCCTTTTTGATATCTTTTATCAGGAGATCTTTCTGCCTTTCATCAAGGATGTTGTATAACTCGACAAAGTAATCAAGATACTTCATGCGGATATTGGGTTTTCCAGCGATGTCCTCTTTTAACGCATCAACTATCTCATTGATATCCGCATCTTCTAAATCAAGATATACACTGATTTCATCCGGGAACTTTCTCATTTCCTTCATGTCGTGAGCAAGGTCAGCTTTCATCCTTTCTCGAATCTCATTGTAATTTCCCTTTTGACTTTCAGTAAGATTCAGTCTCTTCACCTGGTTATCGATCCTTATCATAAACCCCCGAGAAAAATGCCTGGTATGTATTCTGTGATGATGGGGTCGTATACAACCGCAGGATACTATTAATCCGCATACCAGCAAGAGACCACAACCAATTATCAAGATCTTCTTCAGTTTCATTTTCTTCTCCTTTTCCTTTGATTTACCTGTGAATATACTGTATGATTGTTAAAAAAATTTTTCTAAGAAGTAAAAAAGTGTTAAAAGATTGTAAAATTTAACACAGCTTTTTGTTGTAATCTTATTTTCAAATTACGAGAATGAATAATGAAAAAAAACACACTTATTGTGGATGACGACACCAAGCTTCAGAAGCTTCTTAAAGAATATTTAGAGCAATACGGTTTCAATGTCATATCACTTATGAACGGGGCTCATGTAATAGATGTTATCCGAAGTGAAGACCCAGATATCTTGATTCTGGACATAATGTTGCCCGATAAGGATGGATTAGAAGTACTCAAGGAGATAAGGCGTTCTTTCACAGTTCCGGTAATTATGCTTACTGCTCGTGGTGAAGATATGGACAGGATTATAGGACTGGAGCTTGGTGCTGATGATTATCTACCCAAACCCTTCAATCCAAGAGAGCTTCTCGCAAGGATGAAGGCGATTTTACGAAGGCATCAAAAAGAAGAACGTGAAGAAAGAAGCTTTATAAGGTCTGGAGAGCTTATATTAAACCGTTCAAAGCAAACTCTATTGAAGAAGGGCAGAGAGGTTGAGCTCTCTACTACAGAATATAAAATCCTGGAAGCGATGATGGAAAGGCCAAACACAGTGATAAGCCGTGATCAACTTATGATTTTTTCTCGTGGAAGAGAGCTATTGGCATTTGATCGTAGTATTGATGTTCACATCAGCAGACTGAGAAGAAAGCTTGAAACCATTTTAGAATCCCGGAAGCGGATAAAAACCATCTGGGGCTCAGGCTATATGTTTATGGAAAGATTATGAAGATTGGCAAACTTTACCTAAAGATATTCTTATACTTTATCCTGATACTGGTAGTTACTGAGATACTGATTTTCGGTTTTTTTCGATTTGCAGTGATAGGAAGAACAGGAAACAGATTTGCTCCCTCTATAAGAGCCCATACTTTTGTATTAAAGGAATTGATCGAAGATAGGATTAACAGGGAGCCCGATAAACCCCTGGCGGAGAATCAATCGCTCCTTGAATTGCTCATCAGGTTAGACCAATTGTACAATGCCAGAATCTGGATTACCTCTCAGGATAATAGAGTACTGGTACGCTCTTTTGAGGGAGAAGCCGCAGTTATTTACATGAAAAGGATGAAGAGATTGAGGCACTTCTATGTTAATAGGTATGCATCCCACTTTATCAGTATTCCTCTGGACCTTCCTGGGAATGAAGAAGGCTTTCTCAACCTTGATTTTAAAAGGATTGAAAACAGGCATATGCAGAGACCCTTTGCCATTGGCCTTGTTTTGATAGGTCTAGCAATAGCTCTTCTATTATTGCCTGTTTCACGTTACATTACCCGGCCTCTGGAAGGCCTTCGCCAATCAGTACTCAGGATTGCAGACGGTGATCTTTCCGGGAGAGCGACGGCAAAAGGGAAGGATGAAATCGGAGATCTTGTCAAAGCATTCAACAGCATGGCTGAAAAGATCGAGAGAATGGTAATTGGAATGAGAGAACTTACTGCCAATATATCGCATGAGCTTCGCTCCCCCCTTGCCAGGATACGTGTCGAAAAAGAGCTTCTTATGGAAAATCTTGAAAAGCTTGATAAGGTTGAATTTGAAAGGCACTTAAAATCAGTAGAGGATGAGATCGAAGAAATGGATCGTCTTATTGGTCAGGTATTGAAGCTATCAAAACTCGATGTGAAAAAGGGATCCAAAAAGATGGAAGAGGTGGATATCACAGAGATTGCCAGAGGCCTTATAAAGAAATTTTCACAGTCCATTCAACACAAGTATATACTGTTAGAAATGGACATTCCGCAAAAGCCAATTTTGCTCTATTCTGACCATGAGGATATCCAGGTTGCGCTTTCAAATCTTCTTGACAATGCTGTTAAGTTTACTCCACACTATGGAAAAATTGAGTTCAGGATATTGAAGAGGATAGATGGAATAGAGATCACTATTTTTAACAATCATGAGCCTTTATATGAGGAAGATTTAAAAAGGATTTTCGAGCCTTTCTACCGGGTTAAAAAATCAGAAGCCTCTGGAACAGGTCTGGGACTTTCCATCACAAAAAAGATCATAGAAAATCATAATGGATTACTTGAGGCATCACAGGTAGAAAATGGGCTTAAAATGCGCATAATGCTTTACACAGATAATTTAGAAACGTAACATTTTTTGAAAATCGCCATTCAGTTTTAATTCTTTTACTTATCTTATGATTCCATGTTATCAAGGATTTTTTTGAACTGAGAGTACTGAAGTATTCTAAAGATTATTTATATATCAAATTTTCGAAGACTCACTGATAGGTTAAACAGAAGCTTTTCTTCTTTACTCATATAAAGACTGAATTTATCTTTATTATAACAAAAAGGTTGTTAATAGGGGTTAAATTGAAAAGGATCATTATCAAAGGTGAGAGAGAGGTCGTAAATTTTGTAAAGGAGATTGATGAAGATTTTATCCTGATTTCTGTAACCTCACCTGGTGAACATTTTATTAAGATACCGGATAATAGATACTGCAGAGGAATTTTACAGTTAAAGTTTTATGATATCGAGAGGCCGGTAATTGGATACTTGCACTTTACTGATGGTCATGCAAAACAAATTAAGGAATTTGTTCAGAAGAATGAAAAAGTCAATGTAATAATCTGCCAGTGTGAAGTCGGTGTATCGCGAAGTGCCGGAATTGCTGCTGCCTTATCAAAGTTTTATCATCTGGATGAAGAAGAGATCTTTAAAAATGGGGAATACATCCCGAACATTCTGGTTTACAAAAAATTATTGAAGGCATTTCAGGTAAAAATAGGTGATTCTGAGCTGGAAAAATTGAAAAACCTAACCTTATCATCGATTGAGAGTTATCTATTGAAAGTGCGGAAAGAATTACTAGGCTGAGCTATGTAATATGGCCCAATCAATAAACCATTAAGCTTCATAAAAGATCATAATTTTTAGATAGTATAGGTAATGGAGAAAGCCCCGTAACCTGCTGGCTAATTATCAATTATTCATAACAATTTGAAACATCTTTCTTTCTTTTTAATAAGGGAATATAGATTTTAAGCTAGAAGCAACAGGAGTATAAGATGGCTGCTAAAAGGCAAAATTATCAGGGCTCAGAATTGCTTCTTGAACTTATTTCCGAAAATAAAGTCAGCCCTGAGCAAATTACAGTTACAGATCAAGATAGCCAGGGAAAGAGTGATGAAGAATTACTTGATGCCTATTCCAGTGCTGTGGTGAGTGTTGTGGAAAAGGCTGGTCCTGCTGTGGTTGCAATTATGAACGTTTAATTAGTTCTAAAATGTATACGGCTAAATATTACTAGCTTTTGAAGTATAGACAATTCCCAATGAACTTGCCAAGTTCAAGAACTTGCCAAGTTTAAGAACTTGGTACATTCGAAGAACGCAGGTTCTGGTACATCCTCGCCAGTCTATTGGCGCCAAGACACCAATTTATTGGTGAATCATTCACCAGAAACCAATTACCTGAGCACAAGCGTTGTCCATTTCTCTGAAAAGTAGGTATTGATAAAAGAATCGAGGTCTTTAATTGATACATCCTCAGTTTCTTTTAATCTTTCGGATAGGCTCTTTGGCTTTAGATTACGTAAAAGGTTTTGAGCATTGTACTGGGCCACCAGGGCGGGTGATTGATACGAGATTGCAAGTTTAGTTTTTAAATATTCCTTGGCTAATTTCAATTCATCCTCTGAGGGTGGATTTTTCTTGAGATCTTTTAGGACCTTGTCTATCTCCTTTATAACAGAGGATGTGTTTTTCTTCCTTGCGGTACTGAATATGAACCAGGTATAGGGCATGATGCTCAGGGAGTAGTAAGGTGCTATACTGTAGACAAGTCCCTTTTTCTCTCTCACCTCCTCAAAGAGTCTCCCTCCTAGAGAATTATCCAGTACAGCATTCAGAACCATGATTATATGTTCATTACTTCTGTCGAAGTCATAGAGCCTTGTTCCTATAAGGATTCCAGCCTGTGTAACACCACCCCTTTTCTCTTTATATGTAGGGAGGCTATCCTTTTTTTGGGCTATTAACCTTTTCTCAAATGATATCTCACACTGAGGAATAGTGCCGAAAATGTCTTTTACGAGGTTCAAAGTATTGTCAGTTTCAAAATTTCCTGAGATTGAAATAATCATATTCTCGGGTGTGAAGAATTTGTGATATATCTTTAAGAGAGTATTTCTTTCTACATCCTGTATATGTTTTATCCTTTCTTCTCTTTTGATATAGAAATCTGGATAGAATACAGATCGATAGAACTCAGACATGTTACTCCACGGTGAATTCTCAGAGCTCTTTATAGATTGGACTGCTATATTTTTAACCTTTTTTAATTCCTCTTCTGGGAGTAGAGGCTTTATTAGTAGATCACGGGAGAGTTCAAGGAGCTGTTTTAAAGAGGCCTGCGGTACTGTTGCACTGATACCCCAGTACTCTGTTCTTGTATAGGCTTCAAAGGAATCTCCGATAAGGGAGATCTCCTTTATTATTTCATCCTTTGTTCTGTTTATAGTTCCTCTCTGCAGTATCTCTGTAAGTAAGCGATAGGTTCCCTTCTCCTCTTTTTTTTCATACTGGGTACCTCCATAAACAATAATACAGATACCGATTAGATTTGTCTCTTTACTCTCAGATAAAAGGAGAGTTATACCGTTTGTGAGTTGATACTGGTTAGTTTGGCCAAAGATAGATGTTATAAATATAAAAAAGCTGATTACAAAAAAAATTATTATCCTTTTCATCACAATTCCTCTGTCAGGAGATACTTGAGCATAAGAAACCATTTATATGGGACATCTGCAGGCTCAAGTTCAATGGTTATGATATTTTCAGGTGTAAAATATCTATTAGCTGTATTGATAATATCCTGTTTGCTTACACCTTTTAGTGTCTCTATATATTCCTGGACAGAAAGAACCTTTTCCCTGAAAACCAGGTTTTCAAGTTCAAAACGGGCAATATCTTCTGGTTTATCAAGCTCGATGATAGATCTGGAAATAAGCGCTTTTTTTGCATTGGCTAGCTCATCTATGCTGAAATGTCCTTTTTTTATGTAAGTAATTTCTTCATCTGCAATCAATGATACCTTCGACATATCCTCAGGGTTTAAGCTTAAGAATACAGCCCACATCCCTGTATCAGAGAGGGAAAACCAGTATGGATAGAGTTCATCTGTAAATCCTTCATCCATAACTATCCTGTTATATAGCCTTGAATTAACACCGGAACCAAGGATAAGATCGAGCACTTTCATGGCATAGAAATCTTCTGATGATTTACCGGGAACAAGAGCTCCTACTATATAGAATGCCTGATTAATGGGTATCTTCCTGTTCAGTTTGTTTATCGCTATCTCAGGAATTTCAAAGGTCTTTTCAGGAACAGGACGCCGAACTTCATTTCCAAATAGAGTTTTCAGATACTCCACTGTTTTTTCTGCTCTTATATTGCCTGCTGCCACTACCACCATATTATCAGGCGCATAGTAAGCGTTATAGAAATTCTTCAGATCAGTATAGGATATCCTCTGAATCGATTTTTTATTACCGATAACGAGATTTGCAAGAGATGACTCAGGAAATATCTTCTTTACCAGCGCTGGAAGCACTGCAGTCCTGGGGTCGTTTTTTCCCATCGCAAGCTCTTCCAAAACGACCTCTTTTTCTGTAATCAAGTCTTTTTCGTCAAAGTGAGGATCAATTACCATACAGGATAGAGCGCGCATAGCCTCATCAAAGTGCTCAGGGAGTACTGTAAAATAGAATTTGGTAAGTTCAAAATCAGTAATAGCATTCACACTGCCCCCTGATTCCCGTATCACTGTCAATGGCTTAAAATCATCTTTTTCCTTAAAGAGCATATGTTCCAGAAGATGAGATATACCTGCATAACTGTCAGGTTCATATCTTCCACCCACCTGTACAGCGATCATTCCATAGCTGATTGGAGAAGATGGCATTTCTAAAATCAATACCTTCAGGCCATTGGAAAGCTCCTCAAGAAAAAGGCTATTTTTACTTCCAAGATTGAGGGTTATCCTTTCTTGAGTTAAAACCCGAGCCTTTGATACAGGGGGTATAAGGGGAGTTTTATCTTTATTTAAACTGCTGCAGGTGCTCAGAAGTACAATCAGAGGCAGGTAAAAGAAAATCTTAATCCTTTTCAATATCTTAACATTCAGCATTCTCTTAGTTTATTTTGAGTTTATGTACATAAAGATTAAAAAAATAAATTAGCAGATTTGCGAGATGTCCTATAATCCTTAATCTGTCTTTTTCAACTACCGACATTTTTCAGAGCTTCTTCCTGTTCATCAATGCTCTTCTCAATATCTACAACTTCTTGAAGGAGCTTCTTTATCTCTGGTGTACTCTTTGAGACTGTTTTCTGGCCTTTTTTAATAAGAATTTCATAAACACTTGTGCCAATAAGGGTAAATCGTTTTTCAGCCTTTTTCTCAAGCTTCATTATCGATATCTTTAAAGCTCCCTTTTCACTTAGATCCTTTGCCTTCTCCTTTGTTTTGCCCAAAACTTCCTTTGAAGCTGTAACTCCTTTTTCTAATGCATCCTTCATCCTATCCAAGAAACTCATTAAAGACCTCCTTTTGTATATTGTAAATTTTGCAGTTATTTTATCAATAATCAAGGATAATTATCATGAAAGGCTTTCGAAGATTTTATGATTTTGTATGGATGAAATTTTAAATTGCTGAGGATATATCAATCTACCTCAATTTCATATATCCACTTTACCCATACACTTCCTGTGATATTTTCAGCCACAAGCCTTAAAGGATATCCATGTTCTTTAGGCAGAGTTACCCCATTGACCTTTAAGGCGAGGAATATGAGATTCTCCTCAATTTCATCTTTACGTAAGCTTCTAGAATATCCATCAATGGAGCGAAAACCAATTTTAGTATAATCATTTGATACTCCTGCTTTTTCAAGGATGATGGACAGGGGAACTCCTTCCCATTCTGCATGATCAGTAAAAACTCCAGGGCAGACTAGGGTTACTTTCCTCTTCACCATCTTCATCTTTTCAAGTTCCTGGTATTTAAGAGCAAGGGGGTTTTTTACTTTGGATCCCTTTACCTGTAGTCTCCAGGTTTCGATATCCACATCCTGAGGATCCCCTGTAACATGAAGGTCTTTTACTGCATCAATAGGTGACTGTTCAGAATCTTTCGGGTCTGGATTATTCATGGCAATCTGTTTGTTGAAAAAATCCAAAGAGGGCGCAAACCTTATAGATGCTGAAGCATTCAGAGTTACAAACGTAAATGCCAGTGAAATGATTGTAAAGATCAGAAAAGATTTTTTCATGTTGTTATCCTTATATTTAATTAATATCAATTCAATATTGAAATTAATACAATAATAAATCTATGTCAAGATTAAAGAAATTCCAGTTGTAGTAACCCATTGATACCTTGAACACATCTGTTAATAAGAAAAGTGAGCAAATATGGTTTATTGTAGATAAGCATTTTGTTTATACTGTTATTTATATTATCTTTTCATAAAGAATATAAAATAGATAATAACCCTGTGTAAACTATGCCTCAAATTGGTAACTACTGTCTCAATTTGCTTTAGCTAAGGTTGAAGCTAAATGCTTCAACAACCCTTTAGGGGTATACATTGTTTGTATTAAAAAAAGTTTCCTTTAGCATGTGGAAGAGTCATGAAAGAGAATAGGGTTCTCGATGGATTATTCGGATTGTGTGTGGGTGATGCGCTTGGTCTTCCGGTTGAGGGTGTTCCCAGAGAGGTTTTACGGAGAGTGCCTGTAAAAGATATGGGTTATAAGGAAGGTTATAGGGATATCACTGCTGGTTGGTGGTCTGATGACAGCTCGCTTTCCATCTGTCTTGCAGAGTCCCTGAGTACTGGATTTAATATTCAGGATATTGCAAACAGGTTCTTGAGGTGGCTTTTTGAGGGCTACTGGACTCCAAAAGAGAAGGCTTTTGGAATAGGGTATACAACAGCACGGGCAATAGAACGCATAAGATCTGGAACAAAGCCCGAAGAGGCAGGTGGAAAGGATGAATACAGTAATGGTAACGGTTCCCTCATGAGGATACTTCCGCTTGCATTTTATCTGGAGAATTATAATACTGCTGAAAGATTCGACAAAATTCACAGGGTTTCATCCATAACTCACGCCCATCCAAGGTCACATATAGCCTGTGGTATATATATACAGTTTGCACTGTATCTCTTAAAGGGTTATGATCCGAAAGCCTCTTATTCTAAAATGAAGGAAACAATCTTGAATTATTACCGGTTTAATCCGTACAGAAATGAAATGAGGCATTTTTCGAGGATTTTAGTGGATGATATATCCATTTTCAGTGAGGAGGAAATTTATTCAAGTGGCTATGTTGTGGATACATTAGAAGCAAGCCTCTTTTGCTTTCTCAAGTGCGATTCATATGAAAACGCTGTACTGAAAGCTGTAAACCTCGGTGGAGATACGGATACAACAGGTGCTGTTACAGGAGGATTAGCAGGTATATACTATGGCTTTAGTAATATTCCAGAGAGATGGGTGGAGAGTATTGCGAGGAAAGATGAAATTATCCTACTGGCTGAAAGACTCAATGAGCAAATTTAAAGGAGTGAGGTCATTATGAGCAAACAAGAAATTAACGAAAAACAGAGGATAAAAGATTGTATTAACTTTAATAATACTGATAAAATACCGTGGCAGATAGGCTATACCAGTGAATTGGGGAAAAAGATCATGAAGGCCCTAAAGATAGAAGAAGAGGTTTATTCCGTTTTAGGGAAAAATATCTATGCTTATAATAATCTCGATAATTTTCTTGGCAACCATATTACCTTTATACGGAACAGAGCAGTAAACAGTGTTAAAGAGGTGCAGCCTGGCATATGGAAGGATGAGTGGAATGTACTGTGGGACAGAAGAATCGATAAGGATATAGGAGCTCCTGTAAACTGCTTACTGGAAGACATGAATATGAAAATGTTGACCGTTCCTGATCCTCTGGATGAAGAGAGATTCGCTCATTTTCAACCCCTTATAGAGGCAAACCAGCAGCGTTATATAATGGCGAAATTTAGCTATTGTCTGTTTGAAAGGGCATGGTCTCTGCGGGGAATGGAAAACTTGATGATGGATTTCATTGTAAATCCAGGTTTTGTACATGATCTTTTTACAATGATTACAGATTTTAACATTGCGATTATTAAAGCTATGGATCACTATCAGGTTGATGGTATCCTATTTGGTGATGACTGGGGAAGCCAGCGGGGCCTCCTAATGAGCCCGGACACATGGAGAAAATTCATCAAACCCTATCTGAAAAGGATGTATGCCCAGGCTCATAGCCGGGGATACGATGTTTTTATCCATACATGTGGAGATATTTCCCTGGTTCTGGATGACCTTATTGAGATCGGAGTGAATGTCTTTAACCCCTTTCAGCCAGAGGTTATGGATATTGAGAAAATAATACAGAGATACTCTCACCACCTGGCATTTTATGGTGGTTTAAGCATTCAGAAAACACTCCCTTTTGGAACAACAGAGGATGTACGTAAGGAGGTTGAAAACAGGCTTGAGCTTGCCCGCACTTATGGAGGTTATATTATTTCTCCATCCCACGACATGCCGCCAGATGTACCTGTTGCAAATATTCTTACCATGATCGATGCCCTTGGATAAAAGCAATCAGGGTACGTTCCTTTTTAAAACTCGAAATTGTATCTATTTAAGGTGAACTTCGAGTTTTTAAATTTAACAAACTTAATCAAAATATTTCCTTAATTGTTAATAGTTTATAATGATTTATAAACGGAAGTTCCCGACAACCTTTGGTTGTATAACCAAAGGTTGTCAACACTCCATTATTTTTTCTGTATGTTAACCTTTTATTATCTACTTTTCTAAAATCCAAATTCGATCTATTTAATCTCTCAGATCCTCTTTGTTAATTTTACAAGCCATTGATGTAGAGGAAGCATATTCTGGAAACGATGGGAGCAGAAATCTATAAGTTCATCAGAAAAGAGGGCATTTGGAATATCCCCTTCGATCCCTGCATACAGGCCGTTGTATCGCAAAAGTTCAGCACGCGGATGATGAGGATCGTAACCCCTGGGAACCCTTTTATAGTGCTCCCCTCCAAATATATACGGACCGTGTGTAATCATCTTTTTGATGGAATCTTCAAGCTCTTTTCCCAGTTCAGGATCAGAAACTGCTTCTCTGTACTCCCTGAGAACAGGAGGTGAGAATATGTATAGTCCGGTATATAGATTTAAAAAGGGAGGCTCGAGATGGAAGTAGAATCCGGAACATTCCATCTTCTTCAGAGGTCCTTCCCAGAAAAATATCCCGAGGTGGGTTTTATATGGCTGTTTATCCTTGCTGAATCGGGTATCCCGGTAAATTCGGAAGATCGATCGGTCCCGTCTTGGATCTGCATTAACTTCAGGAGCATACTCTTTTAATCTTTCCCCCATGGCAGTGACAAAAGCTCTTGCTGGTGCAAGGAGTTTGTTTTCATAGAGCCCTTTGTGCGTACTGAACCACTCTTTGTTGTTATTTCTCTTTAATTCTCTTAGAAAGGAAACTCCCTCTTTTGTGAAACCAGAAAATCCTGCTTTGATCACATTTCCTCCATCTATTATTAATATATAAGTTTGAAAAATGGAGATGTTTCTACATTGAAGCTTAGAGAATCTCTTTCACAGCCCTGATGATATAAAGGATATCCTTTATTTTAGATTAGTGAAGAGTGATGGTATCCCTCCGTAAATCGATCATTATCATGATAAGCCCCTCTTTATAATTAACTACTTAAAGATATTTCTGAAAAATCTTGGGCCAAGTCTGTAGTATCTCAATCTGAAGAAATCCTGGACATGCATCTTTTTGAATGTTTCATCCTTAGAAGCAATTTTCACTGTTTTTTGCATTATTTTATTAATCAGAGGCCTGCTCAATCCACACAATGCTGATTTTAGATATATACCAAACTCCTTTCTACACTGCTCTTCATACCATGAGAATTCTCTCTTTTCAATAATTGTCATTGCTGCAATCTTTCCTGAGAGCATTGCGAAGTAGATCCCTTCTCCTGTTCCAGGCCTTACAAAACCGGCAGCATCTCCCGCTGTCAATGAATTTGCCGTATAAAATTTTTTTATGGGAGAAAAAGGATTGATACCTGCATTGTATGATTCTCTAATAACATGAGCTACATTCTTTTCTTCAAGAAAATCGATGTAGCTATAATATATTTTTTTGATATTCTTTTGTGGAAGATAAGCACCAATACCGATATTTGCATAACCTTCTTTAGGATACAACCACGCATACCCTTTGATTCCATGAAAACCGTAGTGTATATGTACAGTATCGATCTCTTCATCTACTTTAAAATCATTCACCAGGCATATTCCAGCCTCAGGATAGTCTTTTATTCTTCTAGCCCCTGTTGCATTTATCACAATATCTCCATCAGGGTCAGGACTTTTATGAACAGTGAAGTTTGCACCCACTTTCAAAGCCTTTTTTAAAAGAAAATAATCAAAATCTTTTCTGAAACAGCTCTTCATCAAGGGATCCTGAGATCTATATTCATAAGAATATCTTTCACACCAGTATTTTGCTCTATAGATATATTTTCCATCTATATCTTTTACATGTGGAAACTCCTTATAAAATAATATAGGATTGAAAAGCCCACCAGCGCAGGGCTTATCCCGCGGGAACTCTACTTTATCTATTAATTCAACTTCAATTCCTGCTTTTGCTAAATAGTAGGCTGCTGTACTACCTGCAGGGCCAGCCCCTAATACCGATACTTTCATATTTTACTCCGTTCAGTTTTAAAAATTATACCATCATTTTAGTAATAATAAGATAGAAATTATGATATTTTCGCGCTCTATAGATGTTAATTTATAGACGTTGAATGTCAAGTTTTAAACAAAATGATACAAACTAATTATTGTGAACTTTATCAACGTTTCGATCTTTTGTTTTTTAGCTGAATATACTGTATATTAAAATAAGGGATTACGCACAGTCTAATGAAACTTGGAGGGTTTGGAATATGAAGAGATTAAGAAGCTGGATCTGGCTTTTCATTCTTCTTGCTAACTGTTCCTTTAGCTTTGGGAAAGATCAGTTAAATGAGAATATTGTCAAGATATATACCACTTACAATGAACATAACTATTATGATCCATGGCAGATGAAGGGGCATGAGACTTCCGAAGGCTCGGGGTGTATTATCAAAGATAATCTTATCCTTACAAATGCCCATGTTGTGAGCAATCACACCTTTATAGCTGTAAAGCGCTCAGGGCAAACAAAAAAGTACGTTGCAAAAGTTCGCTTTATCGGTCATGAATGTGACCTTGCTGTCCTTGAGGTAAGGGATCGCAAATTCTATCCTGAAGTACCCCCCCTTGAAATCGGGAGGCTGCCGATGGTTACTGATGAGGTTTCTGTATATGGATATCCTAGCCATGCTGAACAGCTTACAATTACAAAAGGTATTGTATCCCGGGTGGATCATGATAACTACCGCCACAGCCATATCAATTTACTTACCTGCCAGATAGATGCTGCCATCAATCCAGGAAACAGTGGCGGACCGGTTATTGCTGGTGGAAAGATTGTCGGTATAGCGATGATGACATCCTGGGGAGGTGAAAACGAGGGATTTATGGTGCCTGTTCCTGTCATACAACATTTTCTTGAGGATATCGAGGATGGTTCGTATGACGGTATTCCTGATCTTGCGATCTCCATCCAGTCCATGGAAAATCCTCAGATGAGGGAATTCTTTGGAATGGAGAGCGAGCAAACAGGGATCCTTGTAAGAAAGGTTTACCCCTTATCGCCATGTAAGAATATTCTAAAACCTGGTGATGTAATTATTTCCATTGATGGTACTGATATTGCCAATGACGGCACCATCAGCTTCAGGGAAGGTGAGAGGACATCGTACACCTATACAATACAGAATAAATACATTGGTGATACTGTTTCAGTTCAGATATTGAGAGGAGGAAAGATATATAATCTTACTGTAAAACTTAGTATTCCATCTGCATCGTATCGTTTAGTACCATTTGAACAGTATGGTGTTGAGCCAGTGTATTATATCTATGGAGGCTTTATCTTTTCTCCTCTCACAGAGAACCTTATAAAGGAGTTTGGAGATGACTGGTGGAGTGAAACACCATGGTGGAGTGAAGCTCCTCTAAACTTTTTATATGTAGCTTATTATGGGCAACCTACGGATGTACAGAAAGAGGTTGTTGTCATTGTTGATGTACTTTCTGATGAAATAAACATAGGTTATGAAGATCTGTACCATGAAATCGTTGCATATGTGAATGGCAAAAAGATTGGAAGTATGGATGATCTTGTCAATGCTATTGAATCCAATAGAAAGGCCTATCATATCATAATAACCGATACTGAAAAACAGATAATACTGGACAGGAAAATGGCGAACAAGAGCACAAAACGAATACTGAAAACCTATAATATCAATAAGGACAGATCAGAAAACCTGAGAATGAAAACTTATAACATTTATACAGATATTAAATAATTTTTAAAAAATAAAGAGGAGGCCAAGACTCTTCTACAGATACATTGAAGATAAATAGCAGCTTCTGTTAGATATGTAATAACAGCTGTTCTTTAGAACACCTGTTCTTGACATTTTCTGAACTTGAGGTAATATTCAGCTGATATGGCCTTTTTGGAAAATGAAAAAACCTTCACAGGAATCCAGAATATGTTATTAGGACCGGGAGATATGAGATGGATATTGTTAGACCATTCCATGTCTTGATATAAAAGAGGGAAGGGTGGTTAAGGGCATACACTTTGTCAATCTGCGAGATGCAGCTGACCCCGTAGAAGTGGCTGAGGCCTACTCAGATAGAGGCGTGGATCGGAATCTTTACCATACATGAGGTAAAGGAATACCTTAGGTCGCACAAAGTGCCAGTGAAATTGTGAGGATAGTTATATAGAAATGGAAATTTTAAATAATATACCATTCACTATAAATTCTGAAGATGTGGTGAAAGAGTTACGCTTCAGGCAGAAGAATCCATCTATAGAGAAAACAGCCTATGAGCTGCTTGAAGCCACCAAACCAATTGCTAAGCCTAAAGCCTTATATAAGGTTTCTTATATCAATGGAAAGGATGAAGATTCAGTAGATATTGACGGAATAAGATTTACGAGCAGGATTCTGAGAATGAATTTGGAGAATGCTGAGAGAGTTTTTCCTTATGTTGTAACTGCTGGCAGGGAGCTTGAGGAGATAGAGATATCAAAAGAGGATATTATGAGGATTTTCTGCCTTGATAAAATAAAGGAGATGATCCTGGAAAGAGCTATACGATATTTTGAAAAATATTTAAAAGATATATATGCTCTGGGGAAAATGTCACATATGAGCCCTGGATCTTTGAATAATTGGCCGGTATCGGAGCAGAGACATCTGTTTTCAATATTTGGAGATGTAGAAGAGCTAATCGGAGTTAAACTAACGAAAAGTTTTATGATGGATCCAGTAAAATCTGTCTCAGGAATATTTTTTCCCACAGAGATTGATTTTAAGAGCTGTATGCTCTGTACCAGGGAAAGATGCATTAAAAGAAGGGCTAGTTATGATCCAGAGATGGCTGAGAAATATAGAGTCAGCAGGAAGAAATAGTATAGGACGCTTCGATGATTATTATCTAAACGTTGATTACAGCATCACCCAATATCTCAGCATGTGATGGCTGGCAGGTAAAGAGTAAGAGCTGTTTCCTTTTAGAAAAATCTCTTATTACTTCTGCTGCCTTTTTCTGTCGATCTGGATCAAGGTTTACCAGGGGATCATCCATCATCAGGAAGCCATCGGTACCCTCTAAGAAATATTCGGCCATGGATAGCCGCAATGCCAAAGCAAGAACATCCCTTGTTCCTGTTGAGAGTAACTCATAAGGAACTGTTTTTCCGTCGTCCCTAATAAAGCCCTGAGGAAGGCTTTCTTCCATCATAACATGCTCATATCTTTTATTTGTAATTATGGCAATATAGTTTTCTAATTTTTTCTCTATCCCCTTATAGGTACCTGAATCTAGCTCTTTCATTATTCGGTGGCTTAGATCCCTTATTCTTGAAATTGCCTCTCCCCTCTGTAAAACACTGTTAAACCTCTCTTCAGAGTCCTGAAGCTCTTTTTCATACTCCTCAGAAGAGAGAGCCGGGGCCTCACTCTCAACACGGGCACGTTTAAGTAGGAGGTATTTTTCTTTATCTTTTAATTCATCGAGCTCTTTTTTAATGCCTTCATATTGCGAAATAAAGGTATCTGCGTCTTCAATACCTTCTGGAAGCCGGGGGAGGCTTTTTAGTTTTTCTGTAACTTTATTCTTTTGCTCAATAGAATAGGTTAGTCTTTTCAAAAGCTCATCGTGACTTTTATAGGAGGATTCAAAGCTCTTAATGGATTCTTGCAGACTGGATTGTTTTTCTTTTAAGCTATTTATTTCAGCATCGATATTTGCAAGATCTTTTAAGATATCTGAAAGGGGCCTTGTTTTCTTTTCAGGTCCTATCTCATTTGCTTTCGATACAAGCTCTTCAAGGTTATCATCTCCAAGTTCATCATCAAAGCTCTTTTTTAAGGTTTGCACATTCTGTAATTCCTTTTCGTAGGCCCTGTTTATCTCTTTTGCTTTTTCATATGAATCTATTCCATATTTTGTGAAGAGGGCCTGAACCTCTCTTTCAGTCTCCTCGAAATTTATAATTATTTCATTAATATCACCCCTTCCAGATAGTATTTCCATAATAAGATCCTGGTTTTCAAGCTTTATTCTCGCTCCAGCTTCTATTTTTAATGATTTATCCCTTTTTACTTCCTCTTTCAATTCAGTTTCTGAATCCTTCTGAATCAGGAATGAGAGATCTCTTTTTGCCATCAATTCCAGTCCTAGTTTCCCTGCTTCCAATCTTGTTTTTAAAGTGTTCAACTTTTCACAGGATTTTTGTATGATTTCCAGTTCATCTCTGGTTAACCTTCTTATTTTATTTAGTTTAATCTGAGCCTCATCGAGTGCTAGTTTTTTATTTGATACCTCTTTATGCCTTTCCCTTAACTTTTTGTTTTTCTCTTCAATCTCGGCTTCAACCTTTTCATCTTTGAGCTCATTTTCTTTTTTTTCTAAAACAGGAATGGATTTTTTTAGCTCCTTTATGGTATTCTCATAGATGGGCCAATTTATGTTGGCCTCCTTTAATTCACGGATATCTCTATCAAGAAGTTCTATATCTTTGTCCAATGATTTTCTCTCTCGAGCTGCATCAACGATTTCCCTATTCTGTTCGATATATCTTTTATTTTCATCAATCTCAATAGTAAGCTTCGAGATATCTTTATTTAATTGATCCAGCTCTTCTTCATAATCAAGAGCATCTCTGTATTTAGATCTGATATCTTCTTTTTTGTAAAAGGCATCCAGAATTTTCCCAACCTGTTTTTTATAACGTTTCCCTTTCACAGGATAGTTATTGCTAAAATCCCAGTGGTTTGCATATTCCTCATACCTTTGCTCTATCATTTCTTTGAAGCGGTCGATGGAAACGCCATCGGTCTCCAATATCGATTTACGAAGAATATCACCTAATGATTGAACGGTTTCCTTATAATTACTCTTTAGCTCTTCCAATGTTCTTGAAAGGCCCTGTTGATAGGACATTAAAATTGATCGATAAGTGCCCTCCTTTGCATGAAGCAGTGACTCTAATTTTTCCGAGATTCTATTCTCATCGGAGATAACAGAACCATCTGGCAGTGTTAATTCCTGAGCCTTTTTTGCTCCCCATGTCCGCCAGAGTAGATATGTATCATCCTGATCAAGGAGCCCTATTTCTACATGAATTGTATCTCCGCCTCCAATGGGAACAAAGCGCTTTATCTTTGCTTGAAACTTCGTTTGAGTGAGGTTTACACCGGTAAAGAGTACATTCTGAATTGCATGAAAGATCGTTGTTTTTCCTGCTTCATTTGAGCCGAGGATAATGTTAAGTCCATGTTTGAAATTAAGTTCTGTATTTTTTAAAGCACCAAAAGGTTTTAGTAAGAGATTTATTATCACCATCACCTTGCCTCTTAAAGCGTCTTGCCTCTTGAATCACCTTGCCTCTTAAAGCGTCTTGCCTCTTGAATCACCTTGCCTCTTGAATCACCTTGCCTCTTAAATCATTTTGCCTCTTGAATCATCTCAAAAGCGATCTGTAGGCCATCAAAGTCTCTATTATCTGAAAGTTCAGTCAGGAGTTTATGGGGGAATGATCCTTCTGTAAACTCTCTGTCTATATCTTTGATAGAAATTTCTTCAGTCAGTTCACTTATGTCTACTGGATGATATAGATAAAAAAGCCTCTCTTCTATTTTTTTTTCAATATCTTGAATACCATTGTATATCTCTTTTGGGAGACTACCTCTCAGTTTGAGCTTCAAAAGGCTTTTGGCATGTTCAGGCGATGAATATCTTTTCTTCAAATTTTCAAGATCTACCATAGTTTTAAGCTCCACTGATTCATGATAGAAGCGATAGCTTCCTGTGGATAGGGATCTGGGAATGACTCTTTTTTCATCATCCAGACAGATAAGCCATGCCTTTCCCTCATGATTGCAGTCAAAACCATCAGGCTCAGGTGTACCTGGATAAAAAATCTTATCATGAGTGCCCTCTTTATCAGGATACTGAACATGTGTATGTCCCAAAAGCCATAGATCAAGTTTGCATTCTAGAAGTTCTTCCAGTGTCATTGGGAAAAACTCCTCATTAAAATCTGGTGAAAATCCTTCGAGGCTTCCGTGGGCAATGCCAATGTGGTATTTGATATTCTGATCTCTCTTTGATTCCTTTATCCAATCCAGATGATTTTTCTTTGAATGTTTAGCGTCACAGGCTGCAGGGTATAGATTTACGTCCAGGTCGAAGTGGTTCAAACTGTAGATCTCTCTCTCTTTTAAGACTAGAATATTATCACCTGCATTTTCAAGAAACAGAGTCCATATATCATTCTTTCCGGTTGAATAATAATCGTGGTTGCCTGGAAGGAGAGCAGCGAGACGACCCTGAAAATCACAGATAATCTTTGCAGCACGGATTATATCTGCTTTTGTTACAGATATTTTGTCAAAAAGATCACCTGCCACAACAAAAAGGTCACATCTCCCTTCATTCGCCAAATTTATACAGTTTTCAAGTGTTTTGAACCGTGCCTCACTCAGCTTTTCCTGTACCTCTTGATAGGAGGCGAACTTCATTCCTAAGTGTACATCTGCTATAAGAAATATTTTTAAGGACATATAAATTCTCCCTCTTCCTTGCTAATATACTGTCTAATCTATTTGAAAGATAGTGGATATTAATTTTTCATTATCTTAAAATCCTTCAAATCCTGCATTGCAAGCCTTTCCTTACCTTGACGTTACAGAGATTATAAATTATCATTTCTATTAATGGAAATTGATATAAAGATTCAGACTATTGCAAAGATGCGTAATGATTTGAAAAGCATGGACCCGCTTGTTCTTGCAGATCATACAGGCTCTACATATTATTTAACACAAGAAGGTAAAAAAGAGTTTCATCTAAATTTCTTTAAGGATAAGGTTATTGTAGCCTTCCCAGATTTCACGATGATAAATGCCAGTACAGAGAAAGTGATACCCGATATAATACAGACAGTTTTTTTATACTATTTCCTCTCAGATGGAAAGGAGAGAGAATCTCACTGGATATCCTTATCAGAGCTCCCCAATGGTGGCTTCTATAAGCATGCATATCAGGGATATACAGGAAACAGGCTTGTAAGAGCATTCAAGAATGATTTGAAGGCATTTAAAAGCTCAGCTCTTTCCTTAGGGGGAGTTTCTGAAAACTTTGGAGATCTATCTTTTTCTTTTCAGGCTCTGCCAAGATTTTATTTAATAGCAGTTTACTGGGGTGGAGATGAAGAGTTTCCGCCTTCTTCACAGGTATTATTTGACGCCTCGGCAAACCATTATCTACCAACAGATGTATGCGCTTTTGTGGGGAGTGTGCTTACAGAAAAGTTGATTAAAGGAAAGTAATAACTAGACCGAGCTGAAACCAATCAAAATTAAACCAACAACAGTAACAGCGATCCCAATACACTGTTTCAGTGTTATCTTTTCATGTAAAAAGCGAACTGCAAGCAGAGCAGTCAGTGCTGGATAGATGGAAGAAACAGGGGTAATCAATGAAACCTTTCCATAATCAAAGGATAAAAAAAATAGTAATGAGCCTGTTAATACAGCAATTATACCAATAAATGTAAATAGAACCTTTTTCTCCCGGATACTTGGAAAGGCCCTGCTCCTCATATCTATAAGATAGTTAAAGAATGAGAGAGGATTTGAAATTACTGCCAGGAAAAATATATAGGAGTATGATCCTATATTGTTAATTGAGAGCTTTGTCAGGAAATCCCCTGCTCCTATTAATACTGAAGCTGAAAGCCCCCATTTAAACCATGAGAAATCTTTACTCTCTTTGGCCTTATCCATTTCAGGCATTGCCACTAAAACAACTCCTGCTATTACAAAACAAACCCCAACAAACTGAAACGCTGCCAATCTTTCACCAAGAAATAGATATGCCAGAAGGATCGTTGTAACAGGATAACCTGCGACAACTGTTCCTGTAAGTGAGATCTCGCCCTTGGATATTGCATAGTAGAATGTAAGGTAAAATGATGCCGCTACCAAGATGATAAAGAATATTGGTAGGGAAGGAATTGTAATTCTAAAATTACTTAGCAGTAACGCTGGTATTAAATAGATAAAAAGTAAAAGAAAATTGGAGAAGATGTTGTTCCAAAGAGGTGGTATATTTTCAAATCCCTTTTTTATTAAGACCTGTCCGCAGGCCCAAAATACTGAAGCCCCCAATGCCAAGATGAACCAAGTCATAGGAGAAGTATAATAAATTCGAATGTTGATAAATAGGGAATTCTTCTTTACCACTTTTCAGGAATTCTTGTCGGTGTATACTCAATTAAATACTTAATATGGACAAGTTAATCCCAATATCCTTGCCTCCATTGGTGTTTACAGATTCAGCCTGTGTGTGCATTAATCATAGATTACCATCTTCATAAACAAGGTTCAGAATATTTCGTGCTATTCCTTCTCCGATTTACACAGCACGGGCAAATTATATGCACTCTATCTTTTTGCTTGAAGAACAGTATACACAGACAAGTCTAATCATCTTGCTAAAACTCCTTTGAAATTAATATATGAATCCTGAAAAGGAGATAATCATTTCTTATAGATTCGAGAGAATTTCTTTCTTGACAAAGTAACTATTGTAAAACAAAATAGTGTAAGCAGTTATATAGTTAAGGGTAGATTAAATTTGTTCAATAAATAACAATTCTCAAATAAATTCTATAATTATTATAATTGATATCTATATTATTAAATAGTATTCTTCTTAAAATAACCTTTTTACCGATAAAAATGATATTTTTATGAAATTGGTTGCCTATTAAATTGTAATTTATAGTTAGGTAAATACAGATGGAAGAAGTTCCTACAATTAGTGATGTCGCAAAAATGGCAGGGGTATCGAAATCTACTGTATCCAGGGTTTTAAATAATTCCTCTAAAATAAGTGAAAAAACCAAAAAAGAGTTCTTGAGTCTGTTGATAAGCTCAATTACAACTAAACTATATTGCACATAGCCTAACCAAGAAAAAGATCAATACCATTGGTTTTGTATTAGAGGATATCATTAATCCTTTTTTTACAGAGGTTGCGAAAGGAATTGAAATAGCCTCAAAACAGACTGGTTATATAATGATTGTAACAAGCTCTGATTTTGTATATAACGATGAACTAAGACTCACGCGAATGCTCATCCAGATACCTTCAGCTATAGTAGCAGTAAATAATGCCATTGCAATTGGGGTAATAGAATGCCTTCTTGTATAGGAGGATGGTTAATCGGCATTGTTTCTACCTTTGCAGGAGGGTGTGTTTTGAGACAGCATGTGTTGTTTGCTCAGGGCAATGTAAACTCACTCTATTATTTGCTTGGATTTTATGGTGCTGTAATTATTTATTATAATTTTTTATTTAAGTATTTTGTCAGGCTCTACTGATGTCTTAATTAAAATATTGTTATCTAATCAAGTATATTTCTTGTAATATGGTTTTTACGAAAAATGTTTTAGAATGATACTATAAAAGCCATTTATAGGGGCGCATGATGACTCATAAAGAGAGATTGTTAATGGCCATAAACCATGAAGAGCCAGATAGGGTTCCTATTGATGTATGGTATACACCAGAGGCGGAGAAGAAGGTTTTAAAACACCTGGGTGAAGATACGGAGAAATTATCGTTATATGCAGCTGATGGAGGCTATCTGCCTCATCTAATGGATCATGATCTTCTAATTACATGGATTGGTCCATGTACCAGCTATTATTTAGAAGATACTCCAGAGTACTACGACGAGTGGGGTATAGGGTGGAGATGGATTGATACAGAGACAGGAAACAGGTATACCGAAATGGTTGAGCATCCAATGGCCAATACGGATGATCTCGATTCATTGAAGATACCCGACTTTAAAGATGAATGCCGGTACAGAGATTCCAGGGAAATGATAGATAGATATGGAAAAGAATACGGAATTATGGGCGGGCTTGCATGTACTCTCTTCGAGCTTTCATGGTATCTAAGGGGAATGGATAAGGTTCTTGAGGATATGGTTTTGAATAAGGATTTCCTTCATGCCTATCTCGATAAACTCCTCACCTGGGTTTGGGATGCAAGTACCGTATTGGTTTCATACGGAGTTGATATTATCTGGATAGGAGATGATTTTGGGGCACAGGACAGAATGCTCATATCTCCAGATCTGTTCCGGGAATTCTTCAAGCCGCGCTATGAAAAGCTTTTTTCCCATCTGAGGGGTATTAATCCAGATATCAAGTTTGCATTCCATACTGATGGATATAATATCCCGATTTTACAGGATTTAATAGATGTTGGGGTGAATATTCTGAATCCCGTGCAGCCGAAATCAATGGACCCGGGGATACTGAAGAAAAAGTTTGGAAAAGAGTTAGCCTTCTGGGGTACTATTGATAATCAGGGAACCATGCCATTTGGTAAAGTAGAAGATGTTATAAAAGAAACTAAACTGAGACTGAAAACAGTTGCTCCAGGCGGGGGATTGATACTTGGGCCGGCACATAATGTTCAGCCACAGGTACCAATAGAGAATATTATGGCCTTTTACGATACAGTGAAAAGGTATGGGAATTATCCAATTGATATATGAGATAATAACAGATAGAGGGTAGAGAATTAATAGATTGATGTTTCTATCCTCTGATCCATGGTATCTTGCCTATAACCGTAAAATCAGGATGCCTTTCCTTCTGAATTGTATAATTTTATTAACTCCATTACTTTTTCTTTAACTTCCTTTTTTTGATCCCTCTTCGGATAATATTTCTCAACAAGTCCCTCAACATCCTTACAAAACCGTTCAAGCGCCAGGTTCACATCATGAACTCATACTCCCCTTCACAAACTGAAAGAGGGATAACCTAAATGTCTTTTGCTCAATATTCTGATACACGTTGTAATTATTTTATTCATCATCTTATCCCCCCCTGCCATTTTTTTGGGGGGATAATCTTGCCCCCTTTCATATAATCTGCTACCAGCCCAAGCCTGTTTTCCTGCTTCGCCCTCTTATATAACTCCCTGTATTCCCTTATAAACGAATATGATATCGAGGTCAAAAAACTTATCTCAGGCTCCTTCAATCCCTTCTCTATTGCCAGTAAATCTGTATGAACTTACCTAGATAGCGCCCCACAGCTGTTGGTGAATGGTATATTCTCCGGGCAATAGAGTCTAGCCTTTTCCTTCAAGTAATCCCTTCACTGCCCCCACCTAGTGACTGATCGACCTCCCAATATCACACACCACCCCATGTATCGAGATATTTACACCTGCTTTCTTAAACGTTGCAATATCCCTCTGTATTGTCCTTATTCTAAAATTCAAAATCTTATATACAAGGTCCTCTTCTGTTAATACACATCTCTGTTTGTATACCTCCTCAGAGATCCGTAGCAGCTTGTTCCTTCTTACTGCAGTTGTAGATTCAATATTCCCAAAATTATATTTTGTTCAAAACTCAGCAGGATCTTCCTGGATCTCATCATCTTCCCGATTGTGCAATGTACTGATAACCTCCTCATAGTCAGATTCAGCGAGCTTTATACCCGGTTTCGCTCCTATCTTAGTCGCAATAAAAATCGGTTGCATTGTACTCAACCTCTGCTGATTATTATTAAGAAAAGATTTTGAAAACTGCTCAAAAACTACTTGAGATTCTATATGTGAAAGATTAGTATTTTTATAAATATAGTTGGTGAAGGATTGCTCTTCAGTTTTATCCTTCATCCTCTGAAAAGCTTGTCTTTTCTGCACATCATATTTTTTGATAATCCAGTACCTCCCATCCATATTTTTAATATTTTCGGAGGTGCTAGATGGCTTTTTTAGATATTTTGTCATATGACGTAATGGTAATTATTCAACAAGAATTAATTAGGCAACGAAGTTCTCTACAACCTTGGGTTTTCCGGTACTTCTGTATTTTTTTTCGTTCACCTATTATCTTCTAAAAATCGAAAGTGGCCCTTTTTATCTCTTCTACCAAATCCTTTGTACAATAAACTTTTGGACATGGTTTTCCTCCTTGTTTGTTTGCTTATAAATTAGGAGGTTATATCTATGTCCTATTTTTTTATTAAAAGTACCCAATAACCAGATGAACTTTTATATATAGTTTGATACATTACTT
Organism: uncultured Spirochaetota bacterium; assembly: GCA_964424795.1. GTDB lineage: Bacteria > Spirochaetota > B62-G9 > B62-G9 > DRHN01 > CAYRKG01. Next base: position 24,515 of record CAYRKG010000020.1, on the reverse strand, counting down.
CAGAGAAGTAAGGGAAAATAATTTTTCAAATTTAAGGAGAAGATAATGACTGCTAGCAAACCAAGGATTGCTATTTTAACTTTTACAGACGATAGAGATGTTGGAATATCTTCTGAAAGAGTAGAGAAACATCTTCGTCTCAAACAGGAGGAATTAAAAAAATTTCTCACTGTTAATAATGTTATCGTGTACGATCCCTTACATGAATTGAGAAAAGCAAATTCAATATGGTATGGAGTGAGAAATTTAAAAGATATTGATAATTTAATATCTATTTTATCGAGGTATGAAATTGATGCTGCTATTATTGGAGCCTGGACATGGTCTCCTCCTATGCTTATAATGGAATTTGTAAGAAAATTTGCAAAGCCATTTATGTATTATAGTGAAAATAACCCATTATCCGGCTCGCTTTCCCAATTAAGTGCTACATGTGCAAGCTTAATGGAATGGGGTGTGAATAGATATGCTCTTACCCATGAGAGAAACTTTGGTAATAAAAATGAAATGTTGACATGGATAAAAGCCATTACTGCTGTTTCGCATATGCGTGAAAGCGCACTGCTTCTCTGGGGAGGTACCTATGCTGTAAAAATGGAACAGCTTCAGGATGACATACCCAGATTAAAAATTTTTATGGTGAGAGATGTATTGAATGAAGATCAATATATACTTGTAAGCAGAGCTGAAAAGATTATAAAAAATCAGCCTGACAGAATTAGATCTTTTATAAATTGGATAGAAAACAATAAACTAAAAATTATTTACGATGATAAGATGTTGACGAAAGAAACGTTTGCAAAACAGGTTGCTCTATTACTTGCAGCAAGAGATAGACTTGAAGAGCTGAAATATGAAAATATCAGAGGGGTTTCGATAAAATGCCAACCAGAAATATATTCTGAATATGGTGTAAATGCCTGTACACTACCAGCTTTTTTACCCTTTGCTGAAAATGAGAATGGTGAACAGCAGATATATCCCACTGTATGTGAAGGTGATATAAAGGGTTTGCTGACCTCCATGCTCCTCCATGCAATAAATCCTGATGTGCCTCCAGCATTTGGTGACCTAATATCTATAGATGATGATCATATAGAATTTGCTAATTGTGGTGCGGGATCAGTCTTTTGGGCAAAGAATTCTTTAAAAGCCAGAGATGTATTGAAAAATATTAAGGCTCAAGGAAATATACATGGAGTTTCTGGTGCAGCTTTCAGTTATTATGGAGTTGAAGCTCCAGAAATTACTGTTGCAAGGATCACTCGTATTAAAGGTAGATACTTTATGCAGCTTGGTAAGGGGAGGGCCCTCGATGCTAAGAATTTTTTGACCTCAAAACTAGGAAAAAGATTAAACTGTCACCTGGGACACGCATGGGGTAAGCTAGTAGTTGATCTGGGAATCAAAGCAGAAAATTTTGTAAAGGTTATTGGAGCAAATCATATAAGTGCAACTTTAGGTGATGTCACAAAGGAAATTGAAATAGCATGTAGAGAATATAGCATTCCTGTTGTGAGGATTGATTCTGATGATGAAATGAAAAAGTTTTATAATAAAATTCGTTCCTGACATTTTTATTATAGTAAACTTCGAGTTTTTAACCTTAATAGAAATAATCATTATATTTTACGAAAAATTATAATTTTTCAATAATTTACCCTTTATCTATTTGCTAAAAACTTGACACTCACCTATTATTCAAGATGGAGGTTAAAAATGTCCATAAGGTATTTAATAGGAATTGATCTTGGTACAACCTTGGCAAAATGTGCAATTTATGATGAGAATGGAGGGGTTATTTCAGAAGAACAAAAAGAGATGGAAGTTATTTACCCGAAATCTGGTGAAGCAGAACAGAATGCTTTTGATTTTTATACAATAACGTGTGAGCTTATTAGAAAGAGTATTTACAGTTCAAATATAGATAAAAAAAATATTTCAGGTATTTCAATTGATAGCCAGATGGGTGGTATTATGACCATAGATAAAAGTTTTAATCCGGTTACCTATTACGATACCCCTCTTGATATCAGGAGTTCTGCTGAAAACAAATATATGTATGAAAACTTTGGTGATTTAATATTGGAAAAAAATGGTTCTTTTTCCACATATGGAAATAAAATTTTATACTGGAAGAAAAAAAATGAATGGAAAGATATTTATAAATTTATTCAGCCTTCTGCATTTGTGGCAGGAAAATTGGCCGGTCTTTCAAGTGTTGATGCTTTTATAGATGAGAGTTTTTTATGCTTTTCTGGATTATGTGATTTAAAGAAGTCAGAGTGGTCTCAAGAGCTATGTGATAAATTGCAGATTGATATAAAAAAGCTTCCTAAAATAATCAAATCAACTGATATAATTGGTGAGACAACTAAAAAAACTTCTAATGACACAGGACTACCAAGTGGTATTCCAATTTGTGCTGGATGTGGTGATCAGGCTGCAGGTTTTGTAGGTGCAGGTATACTTAACACTGGACAGATGGTTGATGTTACTGGAACAGCGTGTATATTAGGGACATGTATAGATAAGTATAAATATGATAAGAAAAATAAAACCCTTGCCTGTATGAAATCAGCAATAGGTAATAATTATTATTTAATGTCAGTTGTTTTAGGTGGCAGAACTCATAAATGGTTTATTGATGAGTTTTTTATGGAAACCAAAGAAAATATAGAAGAAAGCGGAAGTAATATTTACAATTACCTGGATGAAAAAGCAGAAAAACTTCAACCAGGTTCTGATGGGCTTATTGCTATAGATTATTTACAAGGTAGATTTTTCCCCGCTGATTCAGACATAAGGGGACTTTTCATTGGACATACATGGGCACATAAAAAAATACATTTTTACAGATCTATACTCGAATCAATAGCCTATGATCATTATTTAACCAGGGAGATTATAAAAGATCTTGTACCTGAATTGGATTTAAAAGTGGTAACTGCAATTGGAAGTGGTGCTCATAGTAAGCTTTGGATGCAGATTAAGGCTGATATTTTACAGATACCTTATCAAAATTTATTCAGAAGTGACCTGTCAACATTAGGTTCAGCAATGATTGCTGGATACTCTACAGGTTTATTTAAGAATTATAAAGATTCTATAAAAAATTTTATAAAAAGTAATATTAAAGTAGAACCAACCCCTGGAGAAGATGAAAAATATGTTAAGTATATTGAGATATATAGAGAACTATTCAATGCATTAAAAGATGTTTATAGAAAGATTTCTTCATAAATTTAAATAGATGTAAAAGCTATCATCATTTTTTAAAGCTGATTTTAAAAGAGGATATTCAGTTGAATTCCAGAGAAAAGTTTAATGCCATTATGAGCTTTGAAAAAGGAGTTGCTACTTTAAAAGCAGAATACGGATACTGGGTTGGAACAATAAAAAGATTTATAAAGGAAGGCATGCCGGTTACCCAGGAGCTACCGAAAAATATTTCAGATAATGGAAGTATTATGGGATATACAAAGATAGATCCTGTAAGTAGTGAAGTTTCTGATAAGAATGTAAGAGCTTATTTCAACCTTGATTCATATATATCAAAGTTTCCATTTGATATCAGTCCTCTGCTGGAAGAAAAAATAATAGAAGAAGATGAACATTTTAAAATATATACTGACAAATATGGAATAACTAAAAAGATCAGAAAAGATGGAACATCTACACCCATGGATATTGAGCATCCAGTAAAAAACAGAGAAGATTTTGAAGATTATAAAAATTATTATGATGAGAACTATAAAAAGAGGCTCCCAAAATATTGGAATACAATAATAAAAAGTTTAAAATTACGGGATTATCCGGTAAGAATAGGAGGAAACCCATATGGATTCTTAGGGTTTCCAAGACATTTAATGGGCCAGAACAATTTGTTTCTTACAATGTACGATGATCCTCAATTAATAAAAGATATAAATGAGTTTTTTTTAACATTCGTTATGAATTACTGGTCTAAAATATTAAATGAAGTTGATGTAGATTGCTGTCTTATTTTTGAGGATATGGCTTACAGGTCTGGATCCTTGATATCCAGCGAAATGTTTATAGAATTTTTATTTCCTTATTACCTGAAATTGGTAGATTTCCTTAAGCAGTATAAAATAAATACTATAATTGTTGATAGTGATGGGTTTATCGAAGAATTGATTCCTCTGTGGGTTAAAGCAGGAATAACAGGGTTTTTACCCTTCGAAGTTCAGGCAGGAAATGATTTATTGAGAGTAAGAGAAAATTTTCCTAAAATACAGTTACTGGGTGGAATAAATAAGATGATATTATCGAGAGACAAGAAGCTATCTGATATTGATGTTGAATTAAATAAGGTGAAATTATTATTAAAAAAAAGTGGACATATTCCTCATATAGATCATCATGTTTCTGAAGATGCATGCTGGAGAAATTTTAAATATTATAGAGAAGAGTTAAATAGGATAATAGATCACTGATCTCTGGCTGCCTCTCCCAGATGTTTATAGTTCCTGTACTTTCTTACAGCTTCGAGCATGGCTTTGTAGTTTTCGGGCTTCACATGCAAGTGTATTGAATTGGCAGATCGCATAGGATCAAGAGGATCTGGAGGTGTATATATTTCAAGATCCTTTTCCGATTTATATGGCCAGACAATGGGAACAGTACAGTATAATGCATATATACAATCCCTCTCTTGAGATAGGAGTAGGTTTCACCTCCTGCCTTTTAAAGAGGTATATCCATTTTTATCCTTGTATAAAAGCCATCTGTCCCTCCGTAAGACAGTGTATGCACATAGCCGAGGTTTATTTTAAGAGGTACCTCATATCCTATAATAAAACCGAATTGAAGCTCAAATCCGACTGAAGAACGTATGTATCGTATAGGATCTCCCCAAAAATCGTTCAGGTCAGTTATAACAAAATCGTATGGGGTACTGTTTGCGGTGATTATTCCATTATCTAAGTACAGGCTGATGTTTATCCCTTCGAAGAATATGGGAATAGCTCTAATGCCTCTATACACATTGAAAAGAGGAGCTGAAAGCGCTGTTTTAAAATCCAGTACAAATCGACCATTTATCACTTCAGGGTACCCCATGGTATATATACTGTTCAGCGGGATATAGATGTAGTCGGAAAGGGCTCCGGATGTTACTCGTTCTTTTTCATCGATCACTCCCCAACTGCTCTTTACCTGAAGATTTAAGAGAAAAATATCAAAGAGCCTGAAATAACTGGAAAAGTAATCTTTAAATATAACAAACATCTCTTTTTCAAAGTTGTAAAAAATTTCGTGCATAAAGATAATCCCCTGCTCAGGTCCCACCCACCTGAGAGGTCTTTTTATATTATTAAAGTAAAACGAAAGATCGACTCCTGTGTACGGGCTTTCAAAAATAAAACCCAGGTCTGTCTGAAGCAGAAAATCTCTTTTAAAAATGGGAAATGAAATACCTGGGAAAAGAGCAGTATATGGTGCAAAAACTGAGGAGTTAGTATTCTGATAGGCAAAGAGAGAAATAAAATAGGAGAAGGGGTAAGAATGATACGTATAGTTTATAAATGATTTCAGCCTTGAATCTATAACATCGTAGAGAAGGGCTGTGCTGTAGGTATGTATTTTTAAAAGGTCAGCACCAGAGGTATAAAAACCAAGGCCCAGGTTTACTCTATCATTAATAAAAAAAGGAAGCCAGTATCCTGGAAATAGCCATTCCCCCGGTTTGTACTCTTTAAGATTATTACTAGTATTCAAGGCCTTTTTCTCTATTTCAAAGGATTCCCCTTTTTGATCGTTAGACAGATAAAATGCCTTTTCATAAGAATATTGATTTTTCAAGTATACAACTCTATATCCCTCCGATGTGTATTTTTTAAGTATGATCTTCCCATCAATGGAGACTTCAGGATCAAATACACCGGTAACTACATTGGTGATTCTCTCTGTTATCCCAGTGTTAATATCCAGTTTGTATATATTGTATATGCCATCTTTATCTGCAACGAATAATAACTCTTCACTATTTAACCAGGCAGGAGAGAATGCGTTGTAAGGGGAGGCTGTAATCTTTTTAACTCGAAAAATTCCCATTTTTAGATCTTGAAGTAGAGATAGATATATACCTCGTCTTCCATTCAGATCTTTACAGGAGAAGGCTACAGTTTTTTTGTCCGGGGAGAGGTCAGGCTGCTCTACTAAAGGAATGTTATTTTCGGGTTTTACAATACTCTTTATTTCTCCATCACTCTTTATAAAATGAATTTCAGTGCCATGAGGAGTGGAATAACAGATCAAAAGCTCATCTTCATCTTCTGTGAAGGTAAAGCCCTGTATGCTTCCAGTCTTTGTAATCTGTTTCTCCCTTTTCTTAATAAGATCAAATTCATAGATGTTGTTTTTATGATAGACATTCCTCATCACATCAGAGCGTATATAGAAGATTCTCTTATCATCTTTTGAAAATAGAAGATTTCCAGCGTACAAACCCTTCTTTATACATTTTTCAGAGCCACTTTTAAAATCATAGATGTACAAACCTCCAAGTCTCTCTGCCGGTCTGATACAATAGGCTGCCTTATCCCCTGTATTATTAAAAGATATTGAATATACATACCCTTTCTCCATGCCGATCGGTATAAAATTGGTTATTCCTTCCATTTCTATACGGGCCACGAAGCTTTTTTCTCTTTCCTCTTCATAGTTAATCCAATCCTGCCAGACTTTATACATCTCTTTTCCATACACATTTTTAAATGAAATCCCCCATGTAAAGAACAGGTATCCTGCATTTTCTCTGTTAAATGTAAAAATTTTTTCTTCGCCATACATTTTGTTGATATAGTTTATAAATGAGACACCGTAAAGGTAGCGCGCTTCCCCAAAGGGCCATATATTTGCACTGCTCGATGAACGGTCAAGTAAAGGGGGATTTTTCTGTAAGAAAGCTGTTCTTATATACATATCGGTGTATGTGTAGTTTCCACGACCGTACCCCTCTTCGGTGACTGTTTCAGAATACGTTGCAAAGCCTTCTTTATAAAAGAGGGGAGTCGTTAAGTTTGGATAAATAATATTTCCGAATATCCTTTTCGATAGCGCAGGAAAGCCATCAACAATATCGAGGTGTAAAATGTGTGAGAGTTCATGAATTAACAGGTTTCTATACCAGTTTTTGTATGCATCGAGACCATCGATAAAATCCATATATGGATACATGGTGTAAATGACGATGTAAAGCCCTCTGGAGCTCAATGTTACAAAGCCATTTGCACGATCAATATTATCTGTAATTATTATATCTATCTTTCTTGAAGGTTTGTACTGTGCCCAGCTACTTAAATGCTCAAAGATACCTTCTGCCTCTATCTCAATGAGATGGGCAACTTCTTTAAGACGGAGGGGAAATATTAATTGAAAATGTTTGCTTTCTTTAAAATACCATTTTTGAGCGACATCAACTTTTGGTATGCTGTGGACTATTAATCTAGATTCTGCATATAAAGGACTTTCAAAAAAAATAAGAAAATTGATGAAAATAAGCCCGAGTTTCAGAAAATATTCTTTAAAAAATCTATCCACACTAATACCTATCTTCAAAGTTAGCGTTGTGGCATATAATGTGAAATTCTTTTTTATAAAAGACAATTATCACATTTTTTCATTCAAGTTTATATTGTCTGTATGATTTTTTCCAGATAAAAATAAAGCTCATTGCTAAAAAAAGTAAATTTCAAGAGAAAAAGTACTTGACAATATATTTCCTTTCAGGGTAGTATTAATACTACCAATTTAAAGGTTATTCATAGTTACTGCGGAGGGTAATAGATGAAGATTGGTGCAAAAAGCAAAAAGATGTTAGCAAAGGTTGGCCTTGAATTAATGAAGGTCAACTTCATTATGAATTACTTTTTAAGATGGGGTGAAAAAGAGATATTAAAGGCCCTTGTTGTGAAGAACCCAAGAAACAGGCCTGTAGGTGCTCAGGAAGATAAATTCCTTGTCGTAAGAAACTTAATGAAATCATTTGAAAAAAAGTTCAGAGAGGATGCCCTTGCTCCTACAGTTAAGGATTGGGTATTTAATAAACTGGTGGGAGATATAATATTGAACTGGGGGGAGAGGCACCCGGAAGCTCGAGCTAGGAGAAGGCGTGAGGATCCCCTGCCAGTATTTATGACCATAAGCCCGGCACAGAAGTGTAATCTTGGCTGTTTTGGCTGTTATGCAGCAAGTTCCAAAAAAACATACGGGACCCTGGACTGGGATGTTATGGATAAGATAATGGAACAGAAGAGGGAACTTTGGGGATCATATTTTACTGTAATATCAGGCGGGGAGCCCCTTATATATGAAAGTAAGGGAAAAACGATTATTGATCTTTTCGAGAAACACAATGATAATTTTTTTCTCGTATATACAAATGGGACTCTTATAGATAAAACTGTTGCTAAAAAGTTTGCAGAACTGGGGAACGTGGCTCCAGCAATCTCAATTGAGGGCTTCGAAGAAAAAACTGACAGTCGAAGAGGAAAGGGTGTTTATAAAAAGCTTATTAGGGCAATGGAGAATCTAAAAGAGGCAGGAGTTCTGTTTGGTATATCTCTTACAGCAACTCGCCAGAACGTTGAAGAGATCGTAAGTGATGAATTTTTCGACAAGTTTTATGATGAAATGGGTGCTGCATTTGCGTGGATGTTTCAATATATGCCCATCGGGAGGGGGCCGACTTTTGATTTAATGATTACACCTGAGCAGCGAAGACAGTTATGGTTTCGGGAAAGGCATCTTATCAGAGAGAAAGGAGTGTTCTTTGTTGATTTCTGGAATGGTGGACCGATTAGCGATGGATGTATATGCGCAGGAAGGAAGGGCGGATATCTATATATAGACTGGTATGGTAATGTAATGCCCTGTGTTTTTGTTCCTTATTCTGTTGGAAATATAAAAACAGATTTTTTTGATAAAGGCAAAAACCTTGATGATGTACTTGAAACTCCATTCTTTACGAAATTACGAGAATGGCAGGCAGGATATAGCTATAAGAAACCTTCAAAGGAAGCTGGAAACGAGATTGTACCATGCCCAATAAGGGATCATCACAATGAGTTCCATAAAATAGCTAGAGAGAACAATGCAATTCCCGTTGGACAATCAACTGAAAAGTCATTTAGAGACAAGCAGTTTGTAGAGGATCTTACTGAGATTGGTATCAAGGTAGATAAGGCAACAGAGGATATATGGAAGAAGGAGTATCAGAAGATATAGGTTTTAGTTTTATTCAGGCAACAGAGGGTTTATTAATATCCATTGATGGACTGGTATAAATAGCCGTCATTTCATTATGCCAGGCCATTTAGAGGCAACACTTGACCTATAGGTGTTGCCTCTTTTTTATTTTCTTGCCTCCCTCTTCGCCTGAAAGATATAGTTAAAAAGGACAAGTATAATAAGTATCTTGACAAGAGGGTATACAATAATCTGTAAAACTGATACACTCCCAAAAATCACTTTATCAGTTTCAGGGAAGTAGTATGTAGCAATTGCGATTGGGAAAAAGAGAATAGAGAGTATCACAATCCAGATATTTTTTTTGAATCTTTTTAAAACTACTGCCAGAATCCCCATTATAAAAAGGATAAATGAGAGAAGAAGGTCTATATAGTGCATGAAAAACTTCCTTTACAATATATGTAAGCTCAACTTCAGTTTAGCTTTCAAAATCAACCTCTGGAACCTCTCTTGCTCTCTCTTCTATCTCAAAATATTCCCTCTTCTCCAGGCCCATGATATTTGCTACTGAAGAGGCAGGAAATCTTCTGATTTTTGTATTAAATGACCTCACATTATCATTGTAGCGCTTCCTTGCAACTGCAATCCTGTTTTCTGTACCTGCAAGCTCATCCTGAAGTCTGATGAAGTTTACATTCGCTTTCAAATCTGGATAGCGCTCAACAATAACCAAAAGTCTGCTCAGTGCTGTTTCCAGTTGATTGTAGCTTTGGGCCTTTTCTCCTACGGTTTTTGCTCCGGCAAGTTTTGCCCGCGCCTCTGCTATCTGGGTAAATACCTCTCTTTCATGGGCTGCGTATCCCTTGACAGTGGCTACGAGATTCGGGATAAGGTCGCTCCTCCTCTGAAGCTGATTATCAATCTCTGCCCATGCGCTATCGATTGCTTCTTCCATTGTAACAAGCGTGTTTCTCGTACCGATAAACCAGCCTCCAGTAATAACAGCAAACACGATGATAATTGCTACTACAATCAATACTCCTACTAATCTTCCTTTTGCCATATTTCACTCCATTCTGATAATCGAATTTGTTCAAGTTATTATTACATTAGGACAGTTATGTGATTATAAGACAGAGCGCACATCACATCGAATAGATTACTTATATCCTTTCCTAATGCAATACATACACTAAAATCCCCCGGATGCTCCTCCTCCACCAAATCCACCGCCGCCAAATCCTGAAAAACCGCCCCTAAAACTACTCCCACCAGAGCTAAATCCACCGCCAAAAAAGCCCCTGCTTGAAGCTGCTCCCATAAACAGTAGAGGCCATAAAAAGAAGCGTCCCCCTCCAAAGAGAAGTATTAATATTAGGGGGATGAGAAAGCCGATACCTGCAGCACTCCTTCTGGTATACTGACGACTTTCTCCCAGATCGTAGGAGCCTAAATCTACATCATATTCTTTTGCAATGATCCCGGCAACTGCCTGGACACCCTTAAGCAAGCCTGTTCCATAATCACCAATTTTCAATGAAGGGACAATTGATTGATCTCTAATCTGTCCGGCAAGACCATCAGGAATTATTCCTTCGAGTCCATACCCAACCTCAAGACGAATACGCCTCTCCTCAATAGCTACAAGGATCAGTATTCCGTTATCTTCACCTTTTTTACCGATTCCCCATTCTGTTGCCAGTTCTATAGAATACTCTTCAATAGTTCCATAGGGAGCAAAAGATTCCACTGTTACGACGGCTATTTCTGCTCCTGTTTTTTGTTCCAAAGTTTGAATAATCCTCTCCATCTGGACTTTAGATCCCTCATCTATAACACCCGCAAAGTCATTCACCCATCCTACAGGTTTAGGAAGTTTCTGTGCATAGAGGAAAGTTGCTGTGAATAAGATGGATAAAATTATGATAAAAAATACTTTTTTCTTTTTCATTGATACTGTTCCTCAATAATTAGACTTACTCTAAAATGACATTTTGTCTACTATTTTTATGAGCTCTTCAAGCATAACAAGAAGATCACGGGCCAAAGGCTTGGGATCAATCTTTTCTCCACTTCTCATTTTATCAAGCTTGCTAATTGGATCTATATCTATATTAAATACTTCTCTTACCTTTTGTAGAACATCACCACTGCTTAATGAAGCGACTGCTGTTTTTTTAAGCCTTAACAATCCCCTGAAAGCAGCATTTAAAGACCCTGCCCTTCTGAGATATCTCTTTAGAGCCCTTTTTCTACCTGAGGATGCAATTATGGACTGTCTAAGAGAAGCAACCTCTCCTCTTAGTCTGTCCTCTATTTGATGCCTGAGATTCTTCATTGTCAAAGAGAGAGATTTTGTTTCGTCTTCACCGAAGAGTACCCTGTTATGATCTTTAATATCAAAGTATTCCATTGGAAAAACGTCTGCTGAGTTTGTGAACTCTGACCTTGTAAGTATTAGTGGAGTAATATTATTGCGTCTTATAAATCTAAAGGATTTTTTCATACCAAACTTTTCAATCTGTTCGGTTAGAGGCTTTTCCAGAATTATCAATATATTTATATCAGAAACACCCCTGATAAATGTTCCTCTTACATAGCTTCCATAGAGCATGGCTGATATAAGATTGTCTCCAAAGGTATTTTGCAGTATTTCAATAAATGATTCTTCTACCGTCATTTTTGCAGAAGCTTTTTTCTTAGCCATTTTCTCTTCCTCTTTAAAAAATATATGAATACAGGTCAATAATTTACTATTCAAATTAAATATTTTCAACATGTAATTGATTTTAAAGAGATGACTATATGGTAAAAACGTTGAATGTTTAGCATATCTATTGTAAAATATAGATAGACAGGAGGCATAAGATGGGGATAAGAACTCCTGACCTGGCAGGATCGTGGTATCCAGGGGGTGAAAGAGAATGCAGAAAAGCTATAGAGGGATATATAGATTCTTCTCTCGTTCCGAAGGAACAGTATCATGGTCTGGGTGGTATTGTTCCTCATGCTGGGTGGTATTTTTCGGGGAAAACAGCTCTAGCGGTGCTGTACAGCATATCCAAGAAGAAGAAACCAGATATAATATTCCTGTTTGGTATGCACCTTTCGGAAAGAAGTCCTGATTACATATTTATGGATGAGGGTTTTAAAACTCCCCTCGGAATAATAAAAGTGCACCTAGACGCTGCAAGGAAGCTATGCGATTCCTTTGATTTTATAAAAGAGGATGCGCATTCCTATTCTCAGGATAATACTATAGAGATTCAGCTTCCTTTTATAAAACATCTTTTTGATGATTCGCACATTGTTGCTATATGTGCTGCTCCTACAACGAGAGCCCTTAAGATAGGTGAAAAGGCAGCCTCAATAGCCCAAGAGCTTGGGCTTGATGCCTGTTTTATAGGCAGTACCGATCTAACCCATTATGGACCGAACTATGGATTTACTCCTCAGGGAATAGGTCCAGGAAGTGTGAGATGGGTGAAAGAGACAAATGATAAGAAGATTGTTGACTCCTTTCTTCGTGCTGAACCTCTTGATGTATTGAGAATAGGAGTATCGGCACATAATGCGTGCTGTCCTGGAGCTGCTTCTGCTGCAATTGCAGCTGTAAAAAAGATGGGTGGAAAAAAGGGGATTCTTGTGAAATATACAACGAGCTACGATATCCATCCTGACTCAAGCTTTGTTGGCTATGCAGGGGTTGTCTACTAATACTAATTTTTAATCTCTATTTTTATTCTATCTGGGTATTCTTTTTCAATACCTTTGAGTCCCAGTAGCATGGTGTTTAGAATAACATGTAGGCTCTTTTCATTGCTTTTATTAATACCTTCCTTTAATTCTATTGTTAAATTTCCCACTGACTTTTTCCATGTGATACTATCTTTACCATAGAAAATGAGCCCCGCAAGTGCTGTATGGGCAATTGCGGAAACAGAAGCGCAGATAATATCTTTTCCTTTGATACCTCCACCATGACCGGTAATATGAACATATTTTATAACGCTTTTTACTATCTTGACCTGAATTTTAATCAAAAATTGTTCCCTACTTCCTCAATTGTTTGTAATATAATTAGCAAACCTTATGTATCTTTCAATAAGATACAGTATTGTTAAACAATCTGCACTAACGCTTTGACTAATTATTAGCTTACATATAGGATATTCATTTTTATAAAAAATGCAAGGTCGAGAGTTCCTCTGTTTTATCCAACATTTCCATGAGCATAAAATTATTAAATATCTGAATTACGGTAATTAATTGAAAGATGTTATTTGATTGTGAAGAGCGTGCCTTGAGCTCATGTTGTTATCGGTCTCTTTAAGTTTGATTATCCTTGTAAGGTAATACTTTTCTTAATTATGCTGAAATAAAAGACCTGAATATTCTGTTTAGTCTAATTAGTTCCTGGTGAATAATTCAACTTAGTAAATTATTCTAAATAGACTTTGAATGATAAATCATTAATTGTTAATTAGTAGTTGGTGACAAGATCACCAACTACAGAATTGATTCTTTTAAATATATAACATTTAATATGATAGCAATTTTGACTACAATATCTAATTATTATCAAGAAGCAATTCGTGAGTTTGTGCTTTTATTAGTATCGTTTAAAAGCAATTATTCACCAACGACTAATTAAAAATTAGATGGAGGATTAAATGAGTGATCAAGAGGATATTAAAGATGAAAGAATAAAGAAACTGGAAGAAGAGATAGCGAGGCTTAAAGGACAGATTGTAGTTACTGAAGAGATCTTCAGGGGGCATCCAGTTTTGCGCTTTACAGGCTCTTTCAGGCCTTTTTCTCTCGGCTTAAGTAAATCCAAGGCAATTTTGAAATCTATAGATCAGATCAGAAGATTTGTTGAAAAGTACGATAAAAGTGAGCTTTAGTTTAAAAAATATATAGGCTTGTAAAATAAGAAAATAATATTTTTCCCAGAGGGTAAAGCTTAACCAAGAAAAGTACTATCCTGTAAGCTTCAATAGGATGGCAGATTTTAAACAAACAGAAGAATTAATGAAAATTTCGAATAGCTATTAAAAATTAGTATTGCAATTTTTCTATATTCTTACTATCCTAATATGTTTTACTAGTTGGATTTAAATAATACAAATTTTTATGCTATTCATTAAAATCTTGGATATTTGCTGTTTGGTATGTATAGACAACGAATTCTACAATAGGATTCAGAATTTTTATTAAATAATCCGTGCCTGATATAAGAAAAAGAAATTGATATTTCAAATTCATATTTGATTGAAAGATTATTTACCTAATAGATTTAAACATTAAAAATTGGAGATTTTAAATGAGGCTTTTTACATTTAAGGGTGGCGTACATCCCCCATATAGGAAGGAAGCTTCAAAGAATAAACAGATTCAAAATGCTGAAATTCCACCAAACCTTATTATTCCTCTAATACAGCATATCGGTGCACCGTGCAAGCCTACAGTCGCTGCTGGTGATACAGTAAAAGAGGGCCAGACAATTGGGAAGAGTGATGCCTTTGTTTCAGCCCCTGTTCATGCTTCTGTTTCAGGTAAGGTGAAGAAGATTGAAAGGTCTCTTCACCCATTGGGTCAAAAAATACTTTCTATTATCATCGAGCCGGATGGAGAGAATTCAAAGGAATACATGTATCCTCTTGGAGCAGATGTTGATAAACTTAATCCAGAGTCGATATTGGGTCGTGTTAGGGAGGCAGGAATTGTAGGACTGGGAGGTGCAACCTTTCCATCTCACGTAAAGTTTTCTCCACCAAAGGATAAAAAAATCGATACGCTAATTATAAATGGATGTGAATGTGAGCCTTATCTCACTGCCGATCACAGACTGATGATAGAGAGAGCAGAGGATATTGTATTGGGTGCAAGAATGATAGGGAGAATCCTTAAGGTGAATGCAATTATCATAGCTTTGGAGAATAATAAACTGGATGCATTAAAAAAATTCCAGAAAATGGAGCTACGGAAAGAAATTTCATGTGCTGTGACTGAGACAAAGTATCCTCAAGGTGGAGAGAAGATGCTTATAAAAGCTATTCTGGATAGAGAGGTTCCAAGTGGTGGCCTCCCTATGGATGTTAGTGTTCTAGTTTCAAATGTCAGTACAGCCCTTGCTGTATGTGAAGCAGTTAGGGATGGAAAACCTCTTATAGATCGTATTGTAACTATAACTGGTAATGGCGTAAAGAATCCAGGTAACTTCCTTGCAAAAATAGGCACTCCCATTGCCAGTATTGTTGAACAGGCTGGTGGTACGGTAGGGACAATAGGAAAGCTCATTATAGGGGGACCGATGATGGGTATTGCACAATCCTCTTTTGATGTGCCCATTATTAAAGGAACATCAGGAATCCTCCTTTTACAGGAAGAAAGATATATGAAAGAGGAGCATCTCCCCTGCATTAAATGCTCCTTCTGTGTTCAGGCATGTCCAACAGGCCTTTTACCATCCAGGCTATCTCTTATTGCCGAAGCAGAAAGTTGGGAACTTGCTGAAGATTATGGTGTTAATGACTGCATTGAATGCGGAAGCTGCTCTTATGTTTGTCCTAGCAAAAGGCCAATTGTCCAGTTAATAAAAACAACAAAGGTAAAGTTACAAGAGATTAAGGCACGGGAGAAGAAATAGTATGGAAGAAGATCAAAAGGCCCTGATTCTTTCTACATCGCCTCATATTAAGAGCAGTGAATCAGTTCCCAGGATAATGCTCTCTGTTATAATAGCGCTGATACCAGCGGTTGTTTTCAGTATATATCAATTTGGTCTCTATGTCCTGTTCATGTATATTGCTTCAATTGTGACCTGTGTTGTTTCTGAATTTATCGTTGTACGACTTCGAAAGAGACCCTTTACTATTAATGACTACAGTGCAGTAATAACCGGGATTTTGCTTGCCATGGTGCTTCCGCCAAGGTTTCCAATATATGGAGTTGTACTTGGTGCGGTTGTAGCGATTGCTATTGGTAAGCAGATCTTTGGCGGGATTGGATATAACATTTTCAATCCAGCCCTTATAGGGAGGGCATTTCTAGCAGCAACGTACCCTGTACAGATTTCAACGTGGGTTATGCCAAGGCTGAGTATCGATACTATCTCTGGTGCAACGCCACTTGCGAGTATGAAGTTTGAAGGAATAGTTACCTCTTATTATCCACTCTTCTTAGGAAAGATTGGTGGCTCTTTGGGTGAGACAAGCGCAATTCTTTTAATCATTGGGGCCATTTATCTAATAATAAAGAAGTACATAAAGTGGAGAATTCCTGTTTCAATATTTTTGACTGTTGCTTTACTGGGGGAGATCTTTCACCTAATCAAACCTCTTAAGTATCCTGATCCTCTTTTTCACCTTCTTGCCGGCGGATTGATGATTGGAGCCCTCTATATGGCAACCGATATGGTTACTTCGCCACTCACGAATAAGGGGTGCATTATCTTTGGTATTGGAATAGGATGTCTTGTTATTTTTATAAGGCTCTTCGGAGGGCTTCCAGAAGGAGTTATGTATGCTATTCTGTTTATGAATGCTTTCGTTCCATTGATTAATAGGGCTACGAAACCGAGAATATTTGGCACAGGGGTTGAAAATGAATAGAAGATTAAAAATGATCTTTATTCTTACACTTTTTGCAAGTATATCAGGAGGAGTATTATCCCTTGTATATCTGTTTAGCAGTCCCATCATAGAGGCAAATATGCTTGAAGAACAGAACAGATCGATATTTCTTGTTGTACCGGATGCTAAATCTTATGAGGAGAGAGTAAAAGATGGTATAACATATTTTGAGTGTAAGGATACGTCTGGAAGTACCGTTGGTATTGCTCTCCCTGCAAAGGGGAATGGTTATCAGGGTGTAATAAAACTTATGGTGGGATTGGCTCCGGATCTAGAGAGGATCACTGGGCTGCAGGTTCTTGAGCAGGTTGAAACCCCGGGGCTTGGAGGAAGGATTATCGAGAGTGGATTCCAGGATCAGTTTAAAGGAATCAGTACAGAGCCGGCTGTCGGGTATGTTAAAAATCAGAAACCTGAAAAGGACACCGATATTCAGGCTATTACAGGTGCAACCATATCTTCGCGTTCTATTGTTGCCATTATTAATAAAAGTATCCAGGAATTGAAGCAGATAATATAAATTAATAGGTTTTTGTATAATTTTGAAGGTTGTTAATAGGCTGGCTTAAAGTTTGAAAAAAACAGATAATTTATTGAAAGTTTACTTGTATATCCTTATGCCGATTACAGGAGGTAGGGATTTATGTCAGCAGTGAAAGATTCTCAAAAGAATGTGTTAAGTGAGTTTACGAAAGGTTTCTGGAAGGAAAACCCTATCCTCGTTATGCTTCTTGGAATGTGCCCAACACTTGCAGTTACAACATCTGCAATTAATGGGCTCACCATGGGACTTGCAGTTTTGTTTGTATTGACCTGTTCCAGTCTTATTGTATCAATCGTTAGAAATATCATACCAAAACAGGTAAGGATACCAACATTTATTATAGTTATCGCAACATTTGTTACCATGGTAGATCTGTTTCTTAAGGCCTTTTCACCGCAAATGAGCAAAGCACTTGGAGCCTTTATACCTCTTATTGTTGTAAACTGTATTATTCTTGGAAGAGCAGAAGCCTTTGCCTCAAAGAACAATGTCTGGCTATCATTCCTGGATGCTTTAGGAGTGAGTTTTGGTTTTACAGTAACCCTTGTTATTCTTGGTGGAATCAGGGAAGTGCTTGGTATGAGAACCTTCTTCGGAATGAGCGTTTTGGGAGAGGGGTTTGAGCCTTGGGTTGTGATGCTACTTCCACCTGGGGCGTTTATTACATTGGGATTAATGCTCGGGGCAAAGAATGTCATAGACAGAAAAATGAAAGAGAGGGAGAAGAGTTCAAAAAGTTAGTATAAAATATATGGGGGATGATTGTGGAGGTAATACTTATTTTTATATCCGCTGTGCTTGTGAATAACTTTGTACTGTCCTATTTTCTTGGAATCTGTCCATTTATCGGTGTATCAGGAAGGATTGAATCTGCTGTGAGTATGGGGTTTGCAGTAACCTTTGTACTTACCCTTGCAGCTGCTATTACATGGCTGATCAATAATTTTATCTTGATAGCCTTTAAAGTACCCTTTTTAGAGTATGTAGCATTCATTATTGTTATTGCATCACTCGTACAGTTTGTTGAAATGTTTATAAGAAAAACGAGTAAAACACTTTATGATGCTCTGGGTATCTATCTGCCTTTGATCACTACGAACTGTGCAATATTGGGTTTAGCTCTGTTTGGAGCTTTGAGGAAATACTCGTTCATTGGAAATATTGTTTTTGGAATCGGTGCTGGAATCGGGTTTACCCTTGCCCTGGTTATCATGGCCGGCATTAGAGAAGAACTTGACCTTGCAGATGTCCCGGAACCTTTGAAAGGAGCGGCGATTACCCTTATATTAGCGGGTCTTTTAGCCCTTGCATTCATGGGATTTGCAGGATTAATTTCTGCATAGAAGACTGTATTCAGGTATTGTATGAATAGGGATATACTATGAATTAATATAGATATTAGTACATCAGTACTGATTTTCATGCAATTTAAGAGAAAATCTTTTTCCCCACATTGAGGCCGCAGGTCTCAATGTGGGGGGAAGCGACATATTCAAGAATGTTGCTTTCTACATTAGGAGACTATATGGAACTTATTGTATTACTGGTATCGCTTGCAAGTATGGGAGGAGTTGGTTTAATCCTGGCAATAATGCTTGCTGTTGCTGATAAGAAGTTAGCTGTAAAGGAAGATCCGAGGATTGAAAAGGCTCTTGAGATCCTGCCTAGCGTGAATTGTGGCGCATGTGGCTTTGCAGGGTGCTCAGCTTATGCCACAGCATTAGTGGAGGGTAAAGTTTCTATCAATGAGTGCAAACCTGGAGGTCCAGGGGTAACAGAACAGCTTGCAAGCCTTTTAGGTATTGAAGAAGCAGAGACCATTTCACCGCAGGTTGCACGTGTTTTCTGCAGTGGTGGCATAGAAGAGACTGTTAAGGATAAGGTTTATAACGGGATAAAGAGCTGTGCTGCTGCTCATATTGTAGGTGGTGAAAAGGCCTGTTTAGATTCATGTATCGGATATGGTGATTGTGTTCCAGTATGCTCATTTGATGCAATACACATGAATGATAACGGGCTCCCTGTGGTAGATCTTGCTAAGTGTACAGGCTGTGGTGAATGTGTTAAGGTATGTCCGAGGGATATCATAGGACTTACTGACTATGACGAAGTAGTCCATGTTTATTGCAGATCAAAAGATAGAGCTCCTGTAGTAAGGAAAAGTTGTAAGGCAGGCTGTATAGCATGTAAGCTCTGCGAAAAGGATGATGATACAGGATCAGTAAAGGTTTTTGATAACCTGGCTGTAATCGATTATTCAGTCAATAAAGCTCCTGTTCGATCTACAGTGAGATGTCCTACAAAGGTAATAAGGGTATCAGATCCTGCTCCTGGATATGAAAGCCATTTTGAAGCCGCAGTGAAATCAGCCGATGTAATTGAAGAAAAGAAAAAGGTGTAATAAAAGTACTGATCTCCTCAGTACCTTAATAATGATTTTTTTACCGTTTAGGCACAAAGATCTTTTCATTGAAGCCGTAGGCTTCAATCGAGGCCGCAAGCCTCAATGTGAGTGGAAGCGACATAATCAAGAATGTAGCCCCTTGCACATTAGAGGATAAACAATCTCTATCCTCTTTGCATGAGGTTTTAATTAGCTTTTTAGTAAGAATAACAAGTTGAGGTTATTGGTTGTTTATAAGAGGAGTTAATCAGGAAGAGGGAGAAGTAGTTGCTGTTCATGGACAGAAGGCAACAGTGAAGATAGCAGCAAATAAAGCCTGTGAAAGGTGTCAGCTATGCGAGAAGGTTTCATCTACAGAAATGTTGGTGGATGCTTTTTGCAAGATACCTGTAAGGAAGGGAGAAAGGGTAATTCTCTCTGTTCGTCCAGGTACTATTGTAAAATCAGCAACAATTCTTTATATCCTGCCCATATTAGGGCTTGTCCTTGGTTATTATTTTGCAAGGTTTCTTAATACTGCATTAAAACTTGGATTAAAGGGCGAATTGTTCCCGGCACTGCTTTCGATCATTTTTTTATTTTCATTCTTTGTCCCAATTCACATATATGATAAGAAAAAACAAAAGGATAAACGTTTCCGGGTTTATATAATAGAGCGCCTTTAATTAAAGATAATGATTAAAAAAGTCGTTTTAGCTATAATAATTTTTTTTCTATCTCTATTACTTATTGTTGTGTTTATTTTTTACAATTTTCCCTATGCTTCTGTTGTTCGTAGGATTGACTCCTCTTTAAAGAATACATACTCAATTGGTTTTTCTGCTGCGAATATTAAATACAGGTTTCCGTTTAAGTTATTGGTTGAGGATATTCGACTGGAGGGGGAAGATTCTCCTTTTTCCATTGATGTTGAAAGCCTTCTTTTGCGGATTATTTTGATTCCTACTTCCAAATTAAAAAATGTTGAGATAGATGGGAGCGGTTTACGAGTAAAGAGCACGTATGTTAATCTTTCAGAGGCTCATTTTAACTTTGTGTCAAGGGTCAAGATTCTAAAGCTGTTAAGCGGAAAGAGTAGCGCTGCACTTAATTTTTTAGCACTCTCTGTAGATAGAGTTGAGGTTGAAAAGGTCTTTTTGTCGGGATTTGAATTTTCTTCTTTTAAACTTTCACAGGGCTACATATCTTTTCTGAATCAGAATGAAACGTATATCGTTGAAAAAGGATTTATAAAAAGTGATATCTTTAACTTAGAAATATCAGGAGCTGTAAATGTTGATTCAATAGATATGAGAGTAATGCTTAAATTGTCGGATAAATTCTTTAAGAGTTATGCAAACTTAAAGGACATTGTAGGTTCTATTTCTGAAAACGGCACTATAAAGCTATCTATAAAAGGGGATATGCAAAGACCAACGGTGAGATTGGAGAGCAGAGCTAAAACATAATAATACAGGGTATACCTCACTTTATCCTCAACTCTCTTTACTATAATTTATACTATTCTCTCTGCAACATTGGAAATAAATGTTTGGAAGGAGATAAAAAATGGAGTTGAGTGGTAAATGTGCTTTAATTACCGGAAGTTCTCGAGGAATAGGTAGAGCAATAGCATTAACATTAGCTAAGTATGGGGCAAATATAGCTGTAAATTATATAGAGGATAAGGAGGGAAAAAATTTTGTCGATGTAAAAAACCTTGCAGAACAAATTAAACACTGCAGTAATAAAGTAGTAATATTCGAATCAGATGTAAGTAATTTCGAAAGTGTCTTAAGAATGGTCGAGGAAATCAGAAAGAAATTTGGAAAAATCGATATTTTAATAAATAATGCAGGTATCAATAGAGATAGGACATTAAAGAAAATGTCAATAGATGAATGGAATTCAGTTATAGAAGTAGATCTTACTGCTGTATTTAATTGTACTCGAGCAGTTATAGAGCAGATGATAGAAAATAGATGGGGTAGAATAGTAAACATATCCTCTATAAGTGGCCAGATAGGGCTTTTTGGACAGGCTAATTATGCTGCAGCTAAAGCAGGGATTATGGGGTTTACTAAATCAGTTGCTCGAGAAGTTGCGGCAAAGAATATAACTGTAAATGTAGTTGCACCAGGATTAGTAGAAACAGATATGTCAAAGCAAATACCGGAAAATGTACGTAAAAAATTTTTAAAACAGATTCCTATGAAGAGATCTGCTCAACCTGAAGAGATCGCCGAATTGGTTGCATTCTTAGTCTTGGATAGGGCCAGTTATATAACTGGGCAGGTAATACATATTAATGGTGGCTGGTATATGTAAACTATAATTTGATTTTTCCAACATAACTATTCCTTATTAAAATAAAGTTTTGTATATTTATTGATTATTGTAAATATGAAGGTATGAAATTGGAAAGAGATCTGGTAAAAAAGGCTAAAAGAATCGTAATAAAGATAGGAACAACGGTTTTGACTGAAAATGATAATACCCTTTCTTACTCAATTCTAAAATCTATAGTAAAGCAGGTTTCGGCATCTATTGATAAAGAGAAAGAGGTTATCATTGTAAGTTCAGGAGCTATTGCTTTGGGTTTGAGTAGAATGGGTTTACAAAAGCGACCGAATGATATAATCATTTTACAGGCAGCAGCCTCAATGGGACAGTCGAGGCTCATGCATGCGTATGAAACAGAGTTTCATTTAAGCCAGCGTGAAATTGCCCAGATTCTTTTAACTTACGAGGATATTCAGAACAGAAGAAGATACCTGAATATAAGAAATACGATCTTTACATTGTGGTCCTTTGGGACAGTACCAATCGTTAATGAGAATGATACAGTATCTTTTAGTGAGATAAGATTTGGTGATAACGACCTTCTGGCAGCATATCTTGCGAACATGATTGATGCGGATCTTTTCGTGATCCTGACAGATACCGAAGGATTGTATGACAAAAATCCTTTACTAAATAATGATGCAGCTATACTGAAGGAGATACATAGGATAGATGACAAGATTAAGGGTATAGCCACAGGAAGAGGTTCACAGTTTTCTTCTGGTGGAATGGAATCGAAGCTGAAAGCTGCAGAAATAGCAACAAAGGGTGGTGTGGGCACTGTTATAGCCAGCGGAAGAACGATCAATTTAGAAAAGCTTTTTAATGGGGAAGAAATAGGGACTTACTTCGTTCCATCAAAGAAAAAGCTGCGAGGGAAAAAGCGTTGGATAGCCTTTAATCCAAAAATTGAGGGCAGCATTGTTATTGATAAGGGTGGAGAGTATGCAATTATTCATGAGAAAAAGTCGCTTCTTCCTGCAGGTGTAAACAAAGTTGAAGGATCTTTCGAAATAGGAAATAACGTTTCTATACTGAATGAGAGCTATAAGGAGATTGCACGGGGGCTAACAAACTTTTCAAGTGTTGAAATAGAGCTTATTAAAGGATTGAATACTAAGATGATTCCTGAAGTCCTTGGAGTTGATACATATTTTAAGGAGGTTGTACACCGTGATAATATGGTAATTTTGGTGTAAATTTAAAAAGTTTGTTAGGAGGATGCATGGATATTCGTTCTTACATAGAGAATATTTCAAAGGCAGCTAAAGAGGCATCGGTATCGATTCGGTCGCTAAAGGCAGAGGTTAAAAACCATGCTCTTGGTAATATTGCTGATCTTATTGATAGAGAGAGGAAGATGATTGTTAAAGCAAATGAGATTGATTACAAGAATGGGGAAAAAACCGGGCTTTCAAATGCAATATTAGATAGGCTTTTAATTACAGATAAGCGGATAGATGGCATGATACAGTCAGTGAATGAGATCATGGCTTTGGAAGACCCGGTTGGTGAGATGATTTCTGTCAGACGACCCCAGGGATTTGTGCTGGAAAAGCTAAGAGTTCCAATTGGTGTTGTAGGAGTAATCTACGAATCAAGACCAAATGTTACAGTTGATGCTGCTTCTTTATGCCTTAAATCTGGGAATGCCTGTATACTTCGGGGTGGGAGCGATGCAATAGAGAGTAACAAAGTTCTCATCAAGATTATTAGGAAGGCTGTTGAAGAAGCAGGGATATCGAAGTATACTGTTCAATATATTGAACGAGGCGAACATGAAGGGGTGGGCTATCTAGTTAAGCAGGAAGGATATGTAGATCTTGTAATTCCTCGTGGAGGGGAGTCTCTAACGAAAATGGTAACAGAACAGGCGACAGTACCAGTAATTAAACACTATAAAGGTGTATGCCACCTGTATATTGACTGTGAATCGGACCTTGATATGGCTTTAAAAATTGTGCATAATGCAAAGGTACAGAGACCTGGAACATGTAATGCACTTGAAACCCTTCTGGTTCACTCTGATATAAGCGAGCATTTTCTGCCTCTGGTTGAGAAGACCCTTGAGAATGTTGAGCTTAGGGGATGTTCCAGAACAAAGAGGATCTTGCCAAAAATAGGAAGTGCTTTAGAGGAGGATTATTACACTGAATATCTCGATCTTGTACTTGCTGTCAGGGTTGTAGATTCGTTGGATGAAGCTATAGAGCATATAGAGAAATATGGAAGCTGCCACACTGATGGAATAATATCGCAAAATATTAAGAATATAAAAAAGTTTGTTCAAATGGTGGATTCTGCTGTAGTAACTGTAAATGCATCAACGCGTTTGAGCGATGGAGCTGTTTTTGGTCTTGGAGCTGAAATCGGTATAAGCACAGATAAGCTT
>CAYRKG010000019.1:0-70954 GCA_964424795.1 uncultured Spirochaetota bacterium | reverse complement strand
GTTATGGACACCCCTACTCCTTTCCTTTCAAACTTCTCGGCTGTTTTGGCTGCCTCAGCAGCTCCTCCAATACATGCATCAGCTACAACGCATTCAACCTCCTTGCCATTTGAATGCCTCAAATTCTTTGACAGGAATTCTCTTAGCGAATCTGCCATTCCCATTGTCTGTTTTTCAAGAGCCTCTCTTACCCCCCTCCTCCTGCCATCAATTACAGGGCGAATACCGATTTTTGGCAATGATCCCATAAGCCTGCTTCCTGATTCAGCAACCTTCATGCCCTTTCCTCCTGATACTAAGTGATGAGATTCAAAATTTCAAACGAATTAAAAGAAATTTATTTTGTAATCGATTACTTTCTAAGAGATGTATATCGTTCAATGAAATATTATATCAAACTGTAAAATTAATCATGCTGATCCTCGAACTATAAGCTTTGCCTCTAAAACAACCTTTACCGGTTCCTTATCCATGTAGTCTTTCCCTTCAAGTATACGTTTAAAAAGAAGATCGGCTGCTGTTGATCCCATTGTATACACTGGCTGAGAAACAGCGGTTACTTTGGGAGTTACAAGGGTTGTCCAATCGGGATCATCAAACATCATAAAACCGATATCCTCTGGGATCCTTAAATTTCTCTCTTTGATAACCTGATATGCGCCTGTAGCCATATCACTGTTTGCTGCGTAAAGAGCATCCAGCGATCCTTCCTCAATCAATTCCTCTGCCATTTGCCTGCCTGACTCCAGTTTAAAATCACCGAACTTTATTAACCCGTTATTAACAGGAATCTCGTTTTCTTCAAGCGCAGCTCTGTAACCTTCTAACCTTTCAATTCCAGTCATCCTGTCCCTGGGACCGGATATGAAGCCAATATTTCTATAACCCTTAACTATTAGATATTTAACTGCCTCGTAGGACGCCTTTCTATTATTTATAATAACCACATCACAATCGACCCCTTCAACGACCCTGTCCAGAAATGAAATTGGGGTTCCCAAAGATATGATAAAGTCCAGATAATCTTTGTTTTTACCAGTTGGAGAAAGTATGATCCCATCAACCCTGTTTTCATGAAGGACTTTCAGATACTTACCCTCTTTTTCAGGATTATCACCTCCATTACAAAGAATCGTACTGTAATTGTTTTTTATTGCAACATCCTCTACCGCCTTTGCAATAATAGAATAGAAGGGGCTGAGGACATTGCTGATGATAACTCCCACAGAATGGGTTTTTTTTCGTCTTAAATTCCTAGCAACTGCATTTACTCTGTAATTTGTTTCATCAATAACCTTTAATACCCTCTCCTTTGTCTTTTCTTTTACAAAAGGGTAACTGTTAATAACCCGCGATACAGTTGCTGTTGAAACTCCCGCAAGCTCAGCAACCTTTGCAATATTCAGTCTTTTATTCATATTCCAATCTCGTATAAAATTTTAAGGTGATCTTCGAGTTTTAAATTTGAGTTAAAGAGATCACTATAAATGTTACTATTTTCGATAATTTTACATACGAAGTAACTACATATGACTTATTACTATTGCTTATTTGAATAATTCAGCAGAAATAATCTTTATCTATTTTTCTAAAAATCGATATTCGATTATTGTAATCGATTGCAATTTTATCAGAAAGCAGTTACTATGTCAACGAAAATTCATACTTTTTTACAGTTTCTGAAGATAAAAACTAGAAAGGTCGTGTAATGGATGCCATCTTTTCAAAAAAATATAAAAAATATGAAAAATTTCATCTTAATTACAATAGTTTCACTGTGTAAGAATCTCACTAAGCCTCCTGTAAGTATCATTGACCACCTCTTCCTGCTCTTTATTCAGTATATTGATATCCTCATCTATGAATGTTTCAAGGCTCGAAACCGATTCCTCAAGAGCCTGAACAAAATCTTTGTAACTGGAGTACCAGTAATAGCCGTTACCATCGGCCAGGAGTGTTAAGAAACCAAGCCTTCTATTACTTTCCTTCTTTTTACATGGATAGAGAAGATATGGGATATACCGGACAATTTCAAAGGCATCCCTCATATACTCAAAATGTATGCCTTTTGGCCACTTATCAATGATCTTATCCACCCGCGATATCTTTGGCACTACTTCAAGGATTCTCCTTAAACTCATATTACCAAGAATTTCATAACCATTAACGATAACCTTACCCTTCAGGCCTCTGAAATCCTGAAGACTTGCAAAATCAATTGAAGAAATCGTACTCCTTAATTTTTCAAAAGGAAGAACAACGACCTTTTTCTTTTTTCTGTCAGTCCTTATTTCAAACTTCCCTTCCCCTATCTTAATAAAGTTTGTATAATCCCGGAGTAGCGAAGCCTTTTCCCTTCCTCTTTCTTTCCTCTGTACAAATGAATAATAAACATCAGGGGATATATTCCTGAGTTGATTTTTATTAAGGGGTGATACAGACATCGCATACATCTGTGAAGTTCTCAGTATCTCACCAGCAACAATAAAATCAGGCCTCTGTCTGAACATGACCGACCCAGGATGAATCTTAATCCCATAGGCAGTAAGGCTACTGTAGCTCGCCCTGCCTCTTCTTTTACACACAAACTGGATAAGTCCCTTTGATACAGCGCAGAGGTAATCAGATAGATCTCCTCCTTTACCTATTGGAATGCCCAGCTCCGATACTATTTCTGCAAGCTGCTGTTTTATATTAAAAATTTCCTGCATCCCCTTATAATCGAGATAATATCTATTGCAAAAATCCTCTCTGTCCTTTGTGTTCACATAAGCCCTGTATATTTTTAGGTATGAAACAAAATCACCAAGTTTATGCCGAAATGTGTGATGAGCCTTTCGTGCTTCAAGCTCAAATCCATGGGGAAGTAAAAATGGGGCTCTGTCGTTCAGAAAGGCACAGGCTATGAGAACCTCTTCAAGCACATCTGTATATTCCATAATGGAAGCAACGAGCATCCTTGCAAGCCTGGGAATGATAGGGAACCTCACCATCATCCTCCCTATGGAAGTGAGCTCCCTATCTTCATCGATAGCACCGAGTACCCTCAGTACTTTAATCCCGCCTTTAATGTTTCCGTATCCAGGATTTGAAATAAAATCAAAGCGTTCGAAATCTTTTATCCCCAACTCGGCCATTCGAAGCACGACTTCAGAAAGATCGGTTCTGTATATCTCCTCTTCTGTAAACAATGGCCGTTCTTCATAACTCTCCTCTGAATACAATCTATAGCAGAAACCTGGGGCAGTTCTTCCTGCTCTACCCTTCCGCTGATTGCAGGAGGCTTTTGAAATAGGAACTTCTATCAGAGAGGAGGTAAAATTTTTCGGATTATAATAATTGAGCTTTGCAAACCCTGGATCTAAAATATACAGTATTCCGTCTATGGTAACGCTTGTTTCGGCTATGTTTGTGGCTACTATAACCTTTCTCTTATCCGGATAATCAAAAAACACTCTCTCCTGTTCTTCCTGCGAGAGCCGCGCATAGAGAGGAAGTATCACCATTGTTTTTTTCTTATTCAGCAATGATAGATATGAGATGCATTCCTTTATCTGGGCCTCCCCTGAAAGGAAGATCAATATGTCGCCCCTTTTTCCTTTTGAATCAATTACTTTTACTATTTCTATTATCTTACTAAAGACAGATTCATTATCACCGGGCCTTTCAGGTGGCTCATAATATACTTCTACCGGGTACATTCGAGCGTCAATTGAAACGACAGGACATTCATCAAAATACTCAGAAAATACCATGGCATTAATTGTTGCCGATGAGATCACTACCTTTAAATCCTTCCGATGCCTCAAAATGCCTTTTAAAAGCCCCAGAATAAAATCAATATTCAGGGATCTCTCATGGGCCTCATCCACAATAATTACACTGTAATCTGAAAGAAAGGGATCTGTTTTTACCTCCTGAAGGAGGATTCCATCTGTCATGATTGCTATCTTCGTATCCCTATTCGTTTCATCAACAAACCTCATTTTATACCCGACAAGCCCAGGTATATTAACCCGATACTGTTTCGCAATGAAGGCTGATACAGAAAGAGCTGCAATTCGCCTTGGCTGAGTAATACCGATAATGCCATTGGCTGAAAAGCCGGAATCATAGAGTATTTTTGGAATCTGAGTTGTTTTACCTGAACCTGTGGGACTTTCTACAACTACAACCTGGTTCTTTCTTAGAGCATTAATAATGATCTCTCTGTGTCTGTATACTGGTAGGGATTGAGGATTTAACATAGATCTATAATAAGAAAAATATACCAATATTCAAAGGGAATCTTATTTAAAACCAGTGGGTTACTTTAATCAATATACAAAAGATGCAGGATTTCCATTAGGTGGGAGATCAATAATTCCTTTAATTGAATGAATACCTATCATGATAACAGATAGATGGATTAAATCGAGTGTATTGGTAAAAACTCAAACAACAGTCTGTATGCTATCTTTTCCTGTATGGTTTTTCAAGAGCATCTTTTCTTGAAAGGTTGATTCTTCCCATTGAATCTATGTCTACAACCTTAACTTTCACAGTATCGCCAACTTTTAAAATATCAGAGACCTTATTTACACGCCTGAAATCGAGCTTCGAGATATGGCAGAGTCCCTCTTTTCCCGGTAATACTTCAATAAAAGCACCAAAATCTACTATTCTCTTTACACGGCCCTCATATATCTTTCCAATTTCAACCTCTTCTGTCAGTTTTCTTATCATTTCGTAAGCCTTCTGG
This sequence comes from uncultured Spirochaetota bacterium, assembly GCA_964424795.1. Classification (GTDB taxonomy): domain Bacteria; phylum Spirochaetota; class B62-G9; order B62-G9; family DRHN01; genus CAYRKG01. Next base: position 66,213 of record CAYRKG010000019.1, on the reverse strand, counting down.
GCATCTTCACTATTCCTGCTCGATATGGTTACAGTTCCGTCATCTACAACCCAGATATCAGCACCCGTCTTTTCAATAATTGAACGTACTGTCTTCCCTCCTGATCCAATGATTGTTCCTATCTTATCAACAGGAACCTTTACTGTAAAGATTTTAGGGGCATACGTTGATACACTTTCTGCAGGCTCCTTAATAACCTTGGCCATTTTATCTAGAATAAAAAGCCTCCCCTCCTTAGCCTGTTGAAGAGCCTCTTTCATGATCTCTTTTGAGATGCCGCTTATCTTTATATCCATCTGAAGGGCAGTTATGCCATTCTTTGTGCCTGCAACCTTAAAATCCATATCACCAAGATGGTCTTCTGAGCCGAGGATATCGGTCAGTATCGCATATTTTCCATCTTCATATACAAGCCCCATCGCAACACCGGCAACTGAATCTCTGATAGGAACACCAGCATTCAAAAGAGAGAGAGTCCCTGCACAAACTGAAGCCATGGATGATGAACCATTTGATTCTGTAATTTCTGAAACCAATCGTATTGTATAAGGAAAATCCTCTTTTGAGGGCATTACTGCATTAATTGCACGCTCAGCAAGATTCCCGTGTCCTATTTCCCTTCTGGACGGAGAACCAGAAAATCCAACCTCACCTACAGAAAAATGTGGAAAATTATAATGAAGCATAAAATTCTTTGTTCCTTCTCCCTCTATGTCATCATACCTCTGCTCATCATTAACAGAGCCTAGACTCGTTATAGCAAGGCTCTGGGTTTCCCCTCTCGTAAACAGAGCAGATCCATGAGTTCTGGGAAGAATGTTTATCTCAGCGCTTATCGGTCGAATATCTTTGATGCCTCTACCATCAGATCTCTTGCCAGTTTCGAGAATTGATTTTCTTACAATCTCTCTTTCAATTTGCTCCAGTATTTCATAAACAGGAAGAAGAGCCTCCTCATCGAACTTATCCTTTAATGCTGAAATGGTTCTCTCACTTGCAGATTCCAGAGCTGCCTGACGCTCCAGCTTGGTATGGACAAAGCATGCATCCTGGTACAGGGGAATCGCTATCTCCCTTACAGCCTTTATGAGCCCTTCATCGATTGGCTCTTGGGAAACCTCGGCCTTCGGCCTTCCTACCTTGGCTACCAGTTCCTCCTGCGCCTCTATCATTTTCTTAATATAGGATTCTGCAAAGCTTATTCCCTCAAGAAGTTCAGTCTCTGAAACCTCCCCAGCGCCTCCCTCAACCATAACAATTGCATCTTCAGTACCTGCTACCACAAGCTCAAGTTTACTCTCTTCAATCTGAGCGAAGGTAGGATTAATAATATAGGTATCATCTATCAGCCCAACCCTGACAGCAGCTACAAGCTTCTGTATCGGGATATCAGAAATGCCTAAAGCTGCTGAGACTGCATTCATGGCAAGTATGTCAGGAGGATTAATCTGATCAGTGGATATTGTGGTAGCAATCACCTGAATATCGTTTCTATATTCTTTTGGGAAGAGAGGTCTTATGGGGCGATCGATTAATCTTGAAACGAGTATTTCTTTATCTTTTGGCCTTCCCTCTCTTTTGATAAATCCCCCGGGGATTTTACCTGCTGCGTAGTACTTTTCAGTATAGTTTACTGTAAGGGGCAGATAATCAATTCCTTTTACCTCATTTTTAGAAGAGCAGGCAGTTGCAAGCACAACCGAACCCTCATACATTACCACAACACTCCCATTTGCCTGTTTCGCTATCTTCCCAGTTTCAAAAATAATTGTCCCTGCACCTATCTTTAGTTGAATATTTTCTTCCATAGACTTTTATTACCTATTTCCTTATCCCTAATTTATTTATAACATCCCGATATCGCTGTACATCCTTCTTCTTTAAATAATCCAAAAGCCTTCTTCTCTGTCCAACAAGCTTTAGAAGTCCTCTCCTTGAATGATGATCCTTTTTATGAACCTTAAAATGTTCGGTAAGCTGATTAATCCTTTCTGTAAAAAGAGCTATCTGCACTTCAGGCGAACCAGTATCGGCTTTATGCTTTTTAAAGCTATCAATGATTCCGGCCTTCTTTTCTTTTGCTAATGTCATAAAAATCTCCTCATACAGTCAATTCTACGCAAACTAAAATTCTTAACCAAAAGGCAAAAAATCAGTGCCAAAATAATAATATACTTTAACTACAAAAAATATCAAAATCATTTTTCCTCTTCAATGGAGCGCTCAAAGTAATATTTGTACAGTGTATCGTCTTTCACACTGTTTCTATAAGAATTAAGGAAAATACTATTAGAAACATTAACAATCTCTCTTTTCTTTTTTCTTGCGATCAGGTCTACAATTTCACCGGAGAATCGACCATAATCAGGTAGAGCCGTATTTGAAATAAAAGATCTTAAACCCCCTTTCACTCCTTGATCAGGTTCAAGATATACCCCATACCTTCTACCAAGAAGCTTTTCAACAAGCACAAACTGACCCTCTTTTATAGCACTACGAATTCTTGTGCTTGAAATAGGGAGATCGTATAATAACATATCTTTAACACTGACCAGTTCATAATTAAATACTGAAGCACTCTTTTTTATGAGCTCGATATCACCGAGGTTATGTTTACCGAATCGAAAACTGCTTCCCAGGCAGTATAGCTTTGGAGAAAGAACTTCCTTTAGATTACGCAAAAAATCTAAGGGCATCGTTTCTGAAAACTCTCGAGAGAAATCAATATTGAACAGTAGATCAATTCCCTCTTTTTGAAAAAATTCAATTTTCTCAGATGGTGCAATCAATTTTTCTGGCTCTATACCAAAAATAACAGTCATTGGATGTTTTTTAAAGGTAATTACCGAAGAAAAAAGGCCCCTCTTGCGGGATTCAGCTATCAGGGTCTTTATTATTTTAAGATGGCCCCTATGAAAACCTTCAAAGTTCCCCACAGTAAGAGCTATCATGTCAAAGTAGGAATCAACTCTTTTAATTCGTTCAATAATGTACAACCTCAAGATCCTTGAACACCTTGTAGTATCTAATTGTATTCCCCTTCTCTATAATTGCAATAAGTTTGCCATGAAAGAGAACACGAAAATATCTCTCCTCCAGAGAAAGTACTTTTTTCTCCAGAAATATTTTTTCAGGAGGTACACCGTTTTGAACCATCAAAGCCTCTTCCCCATTAACTTCAATCAAGGGTAAACCATTTAAAGCTTCATTTAACGGTATAAGACAGCTATAATCTGAAACCTCATCCAGCTTAACAGCTCCCTGAACAGAAAAAGGACCCACCTCAAGCCGCCTCAATTGAGCAAGGTGGCCACATGTACCTAAAGAGAATGAAATATCTCTTGCCAGAGACCTGATATACGTCCCTTTTGATGCAAACACCTCAACAGTGATCTTATTCTCTTTATTTTCTAATAACAGAAGTTCTCTTATCTCAATGTCACGTAGCTTTGGGTCGAGCTTCTCGCCCATAAGGGCCCTTTTATACAATCTCTCGCCGTTTTGATGTATTGCTGAAAAGTCAGGAGGCCTCTGTTTAATCTTTCCTTTAAAACCCTTGAGCGTCCTGTTAATCTTATCATTTGAGTATCTATTCACCTTGGCTGTCTTTACTACCCTTCCATAACGATCCAGGGTATCGGTCTCCATACCTAAGAGGATAGTTGCCCTGTACCTCTTAAAATGATTCATAAGGATGCTTTGAACCAAGGTTGCTCTATTAATACACACAATTAGAACACCACTCGCTGCCTTGTCAAGTGTTCCTGCATGTCCAGCTTTTTTTGCCTTCAGGCGAGATTTAACCTTTCGAACAACCTCAAATGAGGTTAACCCCTCATCCTTATCGATTATAATGATACCATCTAGATCCACCCCAGCACCCTGACCTCATTCAAAATTTTTTTAACAATTTCATCCCCAATCTCTTTAATATCTCCGTTTATAACAAAACCACTCGCCTTAAAATGACCACCGCCATTAAACATCCTGGCCAGGTGATTGCAATTTATACTCCCTATTGAACGCAGGCTACACTTAATCCTCTGATCATCAATCTGCCTGAGAAGTATGATCAATTCGAGATTTCTCAATCCTCTTATAACTTCAAGTATTCCCTCATTATCTTCCTCTATAGCACCTGTTTCTCTATAAACCGACATAGGTAAAAGAACATAAACAACCTTTCCAGTTTCATCTGTCTTCATCTGCTCCAGAGCTATACTGAGGAGTCGAAAATGGTTTATACGCTTTCTATTATAAATCTTTTTAAATGTACAGTCTGGCTCTACATCATAATCCATAAGCCGCGATACTATCTGGAACACCCGGGCAGTTGTATTAGAAAATGCGAAAGAGCCGGTATCTGTCATAATTGAAACATATAAGCATGTAGCAATCTCTTTGTTTAAATAGCTTTCAATATCTGGCACAAGATCATATATAAGTTCTCCTATACTTGAAGCAGAAGTATCAATATAACAGTAGTCTTTGAAACAATCGATTGCCTCATGATGATCAAGGCTGATAATCCGTTTTGAATCCTTTACTATGTCATAAACTCTGCCGATTCTATTCCTGTTTGAACAATCAAGAAGGAGAGTAAGGTCAATCCTGCTCAGAGAAAAATTAGCCTTTTCATCGAGCGTAATTATCATCTCGGTCTCTGGAAGCCAGGAATACATATCAGGAGTTTTATCCTGATTAACCATGTATACCTCTTTCCCCAAAGATTTCAGGATCATATAAAGGGCAAGTTCTGATGCTATTCCATCTCCATCAGCTCTAACATGAGTTGTGAGGACAATTATGTGTGATTCTATGAGGAACTCCCAGATCACACTTTTCTTTCCAGTTTTTTGCATCCTATGAATTTAAAAATAGAGTAACTAACGGACCCTCTAACTTTCTTTTTCACTCCTTTCCATTTCACTGATTCTATGAACGAATCTGACCCTTTCTTCGGTCTTATCATCAAGTTCGAAAAAGAGGTGCGGTATATACTTTATTCTCATCTCCTTCCCGAGCCTCATCTGAATATATCCCCGGGCACTTTCCAATCCCCTTATTGCATTCCTCTTCTCTTTTTCTGATCCTATTACTGATACCAGTACTTTGGCACTTCTCCCATCTTTAGATAAATTTACACCAAGAATAGTTATGAACGATTCCAATCGTGGATCCTTCAACCCTTTAACTAAAAGGGCAGAAAGTTTTATCTTTATCAATTCTTCTAATTTTCTCGAACGTATATCCATAATCTTATTTTTGTAAGGTGAAAGTACTAATCTACTGCTAACCCATTTTCTCTGAAAATACAAGCTTTAAATGTCTGAGTTACAATAAAATGCATATCAAGCCTTTGTTTCAAGCTTTTGTGCAATCTCATGAATAACAAAAGCCTCAATGATATCTCCCTCTTTAATATCATCAAAATTATCTATCTTGATTCCACACTCAAACCCTTCAGAGACTTCTTTGATATCTTCTTTAAACCTTCTAAGACTTACTATCTTTCCAGTATATATCTCTACACCATCCCTTATAATACGTACACTATCTTCCCGACTAACTTTCCCACTTTTAATATAGGAGCCTGCAACATTACCAACCCTCGGAATCTTGAACACTGCTCTAACTTCAGCATTACCAACGATTTCCTCTCTGAGCACTGGAGCAAGTAGACCTTCCATTGCAGATCTCACATCGTCTATAACGTCATATATAATGCTGTATTTTCTTATATCAACCTTCTCCTTCTTTGAAAGATCTGAAGCTCTTGTATTTGGACGGATTCTGAATCCAATGACTATAGCATTTGATGCTGAAGCAAGTATAACATCTGTTTCATTTATAGCACCAACGCCAGCATGAATACAGTTAAGCCGCACCTGAGAAGTTGATAGCTTTTCAAGAGAATCTTGCAAGGCTTCAACTGAACCCTGTACATCAGCCTTGATAATTACCTTAAGCTCCAGAATCTCTCCTTCCTTTATCTGCTCATAGAGGTTTTCCAGAGTAATCTTCTTCACATTTCTCGATTCTTCAACCCTCTTTAGTTCCTGTCTCTTCTGCCCAATCTGCTTAGCAATCTTTTCATTGGCTGGAACCTGAAACGGATCACCAGCCACTGGCATACCAGAAAGCCCTATAACCTCTACAGGATCTGATGGCAGAGCTTCCTTAACCTCTTTTCCATTTTCATCAAATAGAGCTCTTACTTTTCCTGGATAGACTCCAGCAACGAATGGGTCCTGGAATCTGAGAACTCCGTTCCTGATAAGTATTGTAGCAACAGTGCCCCTTCCAGTATCTATTTTGGATTCAATAATTGTCCCCACAGCCCTTCTTTTTGGATTTGCCTTCAAATCAAGCATCTCTGCCTGAAGCAGGATAGCCTCGAGGAGATTATCAATACCTATCTTTTTTAGAGCAGATACTTCCACCATAAGGGTATCTCCCCCCCACTCTTCAGGAGCAATCCCTCTTTCTGCCAACTCTTTCCTTACTTTTTCAGGATTAGCGCTCTTGATATCAATCTTATTAATTGCTACAATGATTGGAACTTTTGCCTCTTTTGCATGATCTATTGCCTCTATAGTTTGAGGCATTACTCCATCATCTGCTGCAACAACGAGAACAACTATATCTGTTACCTTTGCTCCGCGTGCCCTCATCATTGTGAATGCCTCATGTCCCGGGGTATCGAGAAAACATATCTGCTTGTCTTCTAAAGTGACCTTATATGCACCTATGTGCTGGGTAATACCGCCTGTTTCACTGTCAACAACGTTTGTATTTCTAATTGCATCAAGGAGCTTTGTTTTTCCATGATCCACATGGCCCATAATGGTAACTACAGGTGGTCTATGTATTAGATCTTCAGGTTTGTCTTCCTCCTCCTCAATCACTGTCTCTTCATAAAGAGAAATTACCCTTGTATTACATCCATATTCCTCAGCAACAAGGGTAGCTGTTTCAGAATCAATCTGATCATTTATCCTCGCCATCACTCCCAAAGAAATCAATTTTGAGATGAGGGCATTTGCTTTAAGGTTCATCTTTCGAGCAAGGTCACCAACTGTAATGGTTTCAAGAATCTCGATTTCTTTGGGAATAGGATTTACAATTACTCTCTGTTCTTTTCTTCTATGCTGTAAGAGCTTATCTAAACTCCCTTCTTCCTCAAACTCCTTATCCTTCCTGAAGGCGTACCTCCTTCTTTCTTTTATAGCCTTTTTCCCTGGTTCTTTCTCCTTTTCTTCGATCCTAAAAAGTTTCTTCTCTTTAAGCTTGTAGACAGGCTTTCTCTCCTCTTTTAATGCTTTCCTCTCTGTTTTAACCTGAGCAGCAGCCTTTTTTACTTCCTTTGCTTTTGCAACTTTTTCTTCTGGCTTAATACGCCTCTTCTCTTTTTTCTTTTTCTCCGCTGCTACCTTTTTATCCGTAACCTTAGGAATTTTTTTAAGAATAACTACTTTCTTTTTCTTAATAATGATCTTTTTATGTTCCTCTTCCTCTTCCTTCGGTTTCTTTTTGATAAGAGCTACTTCAGGTTGCTTCTTCATATTCTCTTCAATATACTGATGGAACTTTTTGAGCTCTTCTTTGTTCAAAGCACTCGCTGACTTCTTATTCTTAACTCCAAGAGAACCCAATATCTTTAAAACTTCACTGGTTGCTAACTCCTGGCTTTTTGCTAACTCATGTATTCTCATTTATTACCTCATAGACAAATAGCTACCCTCTCAATAGAGGAAAAATATAACATATATATTAATAAAAAATCGCTTCACTAGTCGAATTTTATCCATCTTCCTCCTCTTTAAATTCAAGCTCTACCCCACAGGATGCGCATACCTTCATGTTTTCATTTATACGAGCTCCACAGTTTGGACATTCATAGTACTTTTCCTCTTCATCTTCAGTCATCCCTGTTACCCCCTCATCAGACTTTACGACCTCTTCCTCAACTATTTCAATATTTTCAGATAGCGTATTCGTTAACCTTCCTGCCATTTCTTCGTTCATCCCTTCAATTTCGGATAGCTCTTTAACACTCTTATTGATAATTTCTTCTATATTACTTATTCCTGCTTTTTCAAGTACCTCAAGCGTTTTTTCCTCAATACCAGGTATATCTCTGAGGGTAACAACTTCTGCTTTCTCTTCTGTGCCAAAAAGCTCATCTGCTGCCTTTCTGGCATATTCAGCATATTCAGATTCCTCAAACTCCTTTTCTGTGATTACATCAAGCCTCCATCCCACAAGCTTCGATACTAATCGAATATTCTGACCCTGACGACCAATAGCAATTGATAGTTGAGATTCAGGAACAACAAGCAGGGCCTCTTTCTTCTCTTCATCGGTTATAAAAATTCTGATTATTTTCACAGGATTCATGGCATTTACAATATATCTTCTTATATCCGTATCCCATTTTAAAATATCTATCTTTTCTCCCTCAAGTTCACCAACAATCGACTGAATTCGTATCCCCTTTAAACCAACACATGCACCTACTGGATCTATCTCATCCCGTGGAGAAAAAACAGCAACCTTTGTTCTGTAACCCGGGTCCCGAACAATATTTTCAATTGTAATGGTACCATCGGCAATTTCAGGAACTTCAAGCTCAAAAATTTTCTTTACAAAACCTGGATGGCTTCTTGAAAGGATAATCTGCGGACCTTTTGTCTCTTTCTTCACCTCTAAAAGAAAAGCCTTTATTCTATCTCCCACTCTATAGTGCTCACGGGGGGATTGCTGGCTTCTGGGCATTATCCCTTCTGTTTTACCAAGATTAACATAGATAGTACCACCCCGCTCTCTATGGAAATAGCCAACAATCATTTCTCCCTCACGCTGTTTAAACTCATTATAGACAACATCCTTCTCTATCTCCTTTAGCCTCTGTCTGACAACCTGTTTTGCAGTCTGAGCTGCAATTCTTCCAAATTCTTCGGGCTTCACTTCAATTAAAAGTTCATCTCCCAGCTCAGCCCCTGAGTGTAATTTTTTTGCGTCACTAACACTAATTTCAAAAACGGGATTCTTGACAACTTCTGTAATTTCCTTTTTCGAATATATCTTAACAACATGGTTATCTTCATCAATATAAGTTTCCGCATTCGATGCTGTTCCAAACTTTTTCTTATATGCTGCAAGTAAAGCCATCTCTATTGTTTTAAGAATTAAATCCTCTGAAATACCTTTATCAGAAACGAGCTGTTTTACAGCAACCGCGAACTCGTTTGCCATTCTTTCCTCCTCTATCCATTTAATTTTGCTTTGTGTATCTTTTTTAAAGGGATAGTCAGTATCTTTCCTGACACCTCTACATTTACAATACCATTTTTCATACCCAAAAGCTTCCCTTTTATTACAGTGCTAGTATTTCTATCATTAAGTGGTTTTTTTAGGGTTACAACCACATCCCTTGATAAAAATATATTATATTCTTTTTTATCCTTAAACTCCCTATCAATCCCTGGAGACGAAACCTGAAGATTGTAATTCTCCTCTCCTATAATTTCTAATATCTCAACTCTACTGTTAAATAATCGTGTAATCTTTTCACAATCATCGATAGTCACCCCTCCATCTTTATCGATAACCACCTTTATGTTTAATCCATTTTTCCCTCTTTTTGCTGAACATTCAATAATTCTAATATTTAACGGTTCCGAAATTTTTATTACTTCATTAAATAATACTTCCTGGATATCTTCCATAATATAAAACTCGAACCCCCATTTATCAAAAGAATATGTAAATGTAACTTTTTGGGGGTTTTGGTGGTTTTCCCACTTTCAACTCCAATCTATGCTTTACATTGTAATATATTTCTATATTAACAATTAACTTATATTTCAATCGATTTGTGAGAAAACCGCACTAACCAGAAAATCAATATGTGAATGAACCACAATAAAAAAAGAGTCGGCAGAGCGACTCTTGTTAGAAAAAACACCTGGTATCAAAATATTAATAAGAATAATCCCTTACGTCAAGGAATTTTATGGCGAACTTAGAATTTTAAATGAAAAAATTAATCAATATACTTAAACTTATCATTAATTAAACAGACGAAGTTCGCTACAAGCAAAGATTGTCTGCATTGCCTTACGTCGCAGACTAACGTCCGCTCAATCAGGTAAATCCTTTCCAGGATTTACCTGAGATTACTAATAGTCTATCCATCATTATCTATATGTTGAATATTCAACATTAACATTTTTATAAAAATTTCAAAACAATAAACCCGGTTTGCGGCAGTTTACTCTCTTTCCTAAAAAATGGTTCCAAGACCTTATTAATCTCTGATCCAATATCCAGAGCACTATGATCTCGTTGTACCAGCATAACCCTCTGTATTAGATCAATAAACCTTTCATCATTAAACACAATATCAGATATATTTTGTGGTAGCAATATAAAAAGGTCATCTTTTACAAATTTAATCTCTGCATAAGAAACTCTTTCTTTAAAATCCTCCTCAGAAATCGTTCCAAGCCTGGGAATATCCAGCATAAGCTCTTTACCCTTCTCTTCGTTATGCTTCAAATAGATTGAATACCCTTTGCCAAAGGAAATAAAGTCTACTCTATTTTCCGCCTCATCGATCTTAACCATGGATAAATCTAGATCCATATTATTTTGCAAACAATATGTGTTAAATCCCTTTGTTATCTCTTTAATCTGATCTGTTTTATTCATCTCTATGTCAAAGTACTCAACAATCTCTTCTGTCTTATTGACTGCATTTTCAAGCTGATTAAAAGGATAGTTAAAGGATATATAGAAATCATTACTATCGTTTTTATGATAATAGAAATAGCTTCCCTCTAATACATTAGAATGAAAAACAAAACTGCTTGCCTGTAGAAATGGAAGATCAATTTCCTGTTTCTTGAATACAGAGAGCTTTTTTTCCATAAACTCGGAAAGAACATCTCTTTCTTCTGTGGCCACAGCTACTCTTTCTTCTTCCTTTTCTTCTTTCTCTTCTTTAATTTCCTCCTCCTCCACTGGCTTAATTTCCTCTTTCTCTTCTTTCTCTCTTTCTACCTCTTCCTTCTCTTCAAAAGCAGCTTCTTCTTTGGCTTCTTCATGTTTTGGTATTTCTGAAGTTACCTTTTCCAAATCGAACTGGATAGAACCACCTAAAACTCGTGCCTGCGTACTGAGCGTACTGAATCCACTTCTAACCCATAGAAATATTGGTAAGAAAAGGAGAGCCACAAAAACAACGATGTAACCCAGGGATACTGGAAGAAGAAACGAAATTCTGTCAGGCAGGTATATGAATCGCTTTACATCTGCACCAAGTATAAAATCGTAATCCTCATGACCATACGCATATATAGGAATTGACAGCCGAAGGGAGAAAAGCCTCTTTATGGGCACAATTTTAGCTTTCGGGTATCCGTTTTCAAAACTCCAGAGATGCTGAATGCTTTCAAAATAGTTGGCAGGAAGTCTCTTTCCGCTATATTCTGCAAAAAGTTTATCATCTGTTGAATAGATCAATCTTCCAAACCTATCTGTAACCCATACATGTTCAACACCCTTTTGCTCTTTTACAGTATGTGCTATTTGCTTTAGATCTTCCCTGTATGTTTCTTTTGCAATAAGCCTCTGCTGAAAAGAGTAAACATCCCTTAAAAATGAGCTGTAATAGTCTCTAACTATACCCTCATAATAATGAAACAGGAGGTAGTAGGAACCAAAGATAAATAGCAAAACTGCGACTATAGAGGCGATAAGTGCACTTATATATATTTTTCTCTTCGAAGATTTTATATACCTTATAAGAATCTCAACTCTTTCCTGAATATCCATTCCTCTTCCCAATTGGTCGCCGGTGCATCCTCCGTACCATACGACAAATTGACGTATGGTACGGCTTAATTGCAAATATTCTTATTTATAGAATAACCGGCTCAAAATTAGTTCTTTAACCTTTTATATCACAAAGAATTATATGATATTCATTTATTTTCTTCTTTAAGAAACGTAATTATTCAACCAGAACTAATTACTGTAAAACTGATGAGTACGTAAGATCCTTGATATAATCTACATTGAAAATCTGCTTCAGCATACCAGAAGAAGAAGAACTGAATATATTGTCAGGTTTTCCCTTTTCCCTGGTATCATCAATATATGCGCTCCCATTATTGTATGCAACAAAACATCGTGCTACCTTCCCCCCTCCAGTAACTGCATAATTATTATTATGTATGATATCATTATCTATAATAGTTGGGTTCGTTTTCTCTTTTACATATATACCGTTTCTTCCATTATTGGATATTAGACTATTCCTGATTTCCAATGCTGATGTGTTTACAACGATTCCATCAATACTATTCTCTTCTACTCTGCTATCTAGGACCACGGCGCTCCCTCTACCCTCCTCTATGGCAACTCCAACATAATTGTAAGTAAAGGAACATCTCTTTATCGTTCCACCTCCGTAGAGTCTTAATCCATATACCTTATTATTCTTAAATTGAGATTCTTCAACTGCAAAATTAAAGTTGTATGCTAGAATCCCCTTTTCATTATCTTCAATGTATGAATTAGATATTCTCACCTCACTATTCTCTAGGAAAATACCTGTCTTGTTATCTCTAATTGTTAGAATAGTCATATCTGCTTTACTGTCTTTAATATATAGGCCATTCTCTTTACAGCCCTTAATTTCGAGATTGCTAAACCTTACACCCCTTTCATTGTTTATAACAGCTATTCCTGTGTGGGCATCTGAGATAATCACATTTTGAATATTACCATTCGACCCTTCAAGAAAACGTATTCCCCCCCATATTCCCTTTTTAGCAATAATTTCTGCTCCCTTAACTATGAGTGTACCGCCTGAGTTTACACGTATGACTGTATTTTCAGGCACAGATATCTTTCCCTCTAGGGTTGCCTTCTCACCCTCTTCTATGACAAATCCTTTCTTTTCAAGGTACGAAAACCCGTACTCCATCGGCTTTACGACTTTCTTAATGACCTTCTTTTTAACAGTCACCTTTTTTTCGACCTTTTTAATCGGCTCTTTGATCGCTACTGAAAAATCCTTGAATACCTCGTCAAATGAAAGTATAAAATCCTCAGTAATCTCTTTACCTCGAGAAACCTCGGTCTTTTTAACGAGCGGTTTATAGCCACTCTCATTCCCAGCTCTATCTATCGCAGTTATGGTGACATAGAGTTCTCTATTTTTCAGAAGCTCCCTGTTGATGATGAGTTCATAGGAGTTCTTGTCCGAATAAGCAATGCCATCCCATCTGTCCTTATTTACTCCGTAATATATCCTGTACTTCGCTATATCCCTATCCTTTGATTCCCAGCTAATCTTTAACCGATCCTCATCAATAAATTCATAATTTATGTTTGCTGGCGGTCGTGGTGGCACTGTATCATCTAAAACAATTCCCTCCACTGCTGTTGAAGGCTTGCTCAGAGTACCGTTCCCATCAACAGAATAAACTCTGAATGAATAGGGAATGAGATTATCAATGACAGGGGTTCCATCCTCGAGCATGTCACTAATGCTGTAGCTTATAAGCCCTCTATCTGGGGCTTCAATTATGAATGCATCTTTTTTATCAGCCACAAGGCCTTTTTTACTGTAAAACAGGTATGGATCTTTACCCTTTTTTATTTGAATGATATACGATACGGGATACTCAGCTTCAATTCTATTCCAGATAAGATCGACTCTATAATTTTTTGCATAAACAACCCCAAGGCCAAAGGGGGCTAAAGGTAACTTATCAATAGTACGAATGGACCCCAATGCATAGGATGTAGAATAATCAAACCTGTTCTTTGAATAAATTCTTACCTGATAGTCTGTATTTTCCTTCAGATTCCCGAACTCGCAGCTGTTTTGGATAATATCAGGATATTTTATTAGCGGCACCTTTTCTCCTTTAACATATATCTCACACCTGTAGCCAATAACATCGGGCATCTTATCCCACTGAGCCTCTACATAACTGCTATCGGAAATATCTTTGCCAATCTCAAAAACCTTAAGACCTGTTGGTATAAGCGGTCTTTTTCGCGATTCTTCGAACTGAATTTCAATCGGACTTGTGAAGCCGCTGTAGTTAACACTCACGGTATATTCGCCTTCATCAAGATTCTTAAACGCGTATTCACCATTTTCATCAGTAACAGTATCAGCAACAACCTCACCATTCTTATCAATACAGGAAACACTCACCCCTGATATGGGATTGCTAAACTCATCCAGTAATCTCCCCCTAATAGTTGCTTCACGAGGCTCCTCTTTCTCCGGGGCCTCTGCCCCTTCAGGAACTGGAACAGGAGTAGGCTCAACTTCTTCCTCTATTTCTTCAGCCTCTTTTTCTGCCGTACTCTTCTCTCCCCCTCCTGAAGAGTAAAAAACAGGAAAGGACAGAAAAAACATAACAGTAATAAAAAATCTTATCCATCTCATAGTTTTATTTCCACGGTTTCTTAATAAAATATGATGGGGAATATCCACTATTTTCATAATCATGATTACTTGTTATCCAGAACGAGTTCTTAAGTGATAAGAATCTTTTCTTTATATCAGCAACTCTGAGGGCAAATACCTCTCCACTGTAAGTACCCAAAATAATTTCAAAAAGTTTATCCCTGTTTATATCTACAACAATGGGTGTAGTAAAAATATATGCCCCATAATTATACAGTGCAACCTGTGCTCCTGTTTTTCCATCTAAGACAAACAGCAAACCAGAAAAGGTAGTAAAAAGTACATCCAATCCACCATCAGTATCTATATCAGCAAGGGCCAACCTTCCCAGTGCTCCCATTTCTTCTGTTTCAAAGAACCATTTTTCCCTTCTGGTTTTTCCCTCTATTGCCCTTACCACACCGTTTCTATCTATGAGAACAATTTCATTACTTTTATCACCATCTGTATCTCCAATTGATGGAGCAACATTATATCTACCCTTCAAATCATAGGTAAAAAGCAGCTTCCCATCATTCTTATAGCTCGATAATATGCCGTTTCCCGTCAGAGTTACAATATCATATTTTTTATCGCCATCAAGATCGCCAACTGAACAGGGACCTGCTGGCTTCCCGAATATTTCTCGTTTCCACAAACTCCATCCGGTTTTTCCATCAAGAGCATATAAAAATCCATCTACTGTAGAAAACACAATATCCTGCACTGAATCATCATTTATAGCAACAGCAACTGGAGAAAAGATAATCTCGCTTGATGCATCAAAGAATCGCCAGATCTCAAATCCCGTACTGCCATCTATTGCGATGATATCCATGTTCAACGTTGGAAAAACAAGATCACAGGTCCCATCACCATTTACATCTATAAGGAGAGGAAGCGAGGTTATCTTATCCTTACCTTCATAATACCAAAGCCTCTCAAGATTTCCCTTATAAGCCACAATATCGCCATCTTCAAATATAATGACCATATCTTTCAATTTATCATCATCTATATATTCAATAATAGGCTCATAAAAGGACTTCTCAAGGTTTTCAGTAAATATTTCTTCACCAGTAGTACCATCAATAGCTATAAGAAGACCGTTCTTTGTACCAAACAGATAGTCGATTGTCTTATTATCGTCAATTCGTAGAACTGCACCTGCTCTAATAACAGGCTCTAGTTTCTCAATACCTTTTGGATACTTCCATACTATATCGATGTTAATACTTTCAGCTTCAGAGATTTTTATATTACCAAGTATACTTTCTTCTTCAAAGCTTTTTAACTCACCCTCACTATAGATGGGTTCTTCTTTAAATACCGATTCTCTTACTTCAGCAACATCTACTCTGTTTAGGATGGAAAGCGGCTCAATAGCCCGTTTTACATCCTCAGCAAGAGGTACAGGCGCTAGCTCTTCAGGTTCTCTTGCTGTAACTACCTCTTCAGGAGCTATTTCCTCTTCCAAAACCGGCTCTTTTCCCTCGCCTGAGATTAATCTCTTAACAGGCGATAGTAGTTTTGTAAAAAATCCTTTCTCTTCCTCTTCTACAAGAGGAGATGCTTCTTCTTCAATTACTGCCTCTCCTTCTTCCTCCTCCCCCATCTCCTCTTCTATCGGTACCTCCTTTTCTTCTTCAGCCTCCCACTCTATGCTGACCGGTATTTTCCTGAAAAATAGCCTTCTTGGTCCACGAGGTATTGCTACTGCCGTTCTCTCTTCTATTATTTCTCTGTCAGGTTCTGGTAAGACAAGTTTTCCCCTTTTAGTAACCTTTTTTAATTGAACTAATTTTTCTGTCCCCCTTTCTTCCCTTCTCTCCAATCTAGTTTTTCTCTCTTTTCCAAGTGCCTCTGCAACAATCTCCTCTGGTTTAAAATCTTCTCCTATCTGTTGCGATACGACTGTAGATATCTGCTTGCTTGTAAGGTAGAAGATAAAAACAATGGAGAGTATTATGACCAGGGCACCTGCTCCAATATAGAGAGAGAGCTTTGCCTTTTCAGCAAGTTTACTCTTTTTCGCAGGGTAGAAAAGTCCGGTAACAGGACCAAAGGCTATCCTATCTCCATAGCCAATATTACTCCTCTCAATCTCTTTCCCGTTAACCCTAGTACTCTTGTTCTCCGATACATCTAATATTGAATAAAGGCCGCCCTCTTCTGCAATCTCTGCCTGGTGGGGTGATACATCCTCATTATCAAGTACAAGGTCATTATCATCTGCGCTTCCGATTCTGTATTTCGGTTGATCAATCTCTGCTTCCTGTATCACATTATTAGGATATCTAATTATTAACTTTGCCATTATTCAACCTGAATAGATACATTTTAATGTGCCGAAATTCGAGTATCATTATACTCGAATTTCGGCAAAAGAACCACTCTTTATCTTTAAAGCAGGAACAATACATGAACCATCCCTACTTGATTTCAACATATTCGCCTAAATTATCGACCTATTTCTATAAAAGTAAAGAATCCACATTCAAGGTTGATTTTTATCCTTAATCGCTCTTGCTATTGTAAGAATATCAACATTCTGTGCCTCTTCCTCATAAAGTGCCTGAGCACATTTTGAAGAAGTAGCTCCAGTTGTAAGAACATCATCAAAAATAAGAATATTTTTATCTTTGATGAGCTTTCTCGATCCCTTTTTCAAAAGAAAACGATCTGTAACATTATTGAGCCTTTCTTTAATAGTAGGTATACTGCTTTGAGGTCTTGATTTCCCCCTTCGTATTACTCCATGTCCTGAAAATAAAATGGGAACTCTTTTTGAAATCTCCTTTGCAATTAGATAGGATTGATTAAAGCCTCTTTCTGTGTATCTGGACTGAGTAAGTGGCATGGGAACAAGCACATCATGGCTCATGATATACTCTTTTTTATACTGGACAAGAAGATCTGTAAAGATCCGATACAGAAAACGTCTTTTTTCAAATTTGTACACATGGATATAATCTCTCAGCTTACCACTAAAAACTCCAAGCGATTCGTTTCTCTGAAAGTGGAAAACAAGATTACGACATTGGAAGCAGTGTCGATCTATCACTATTTCTTTCCCAAGAGGAGCTCCACACTTCTTACAAAAAGGAGCCTGAATAATATCGATTGCTTTAAGGCAATCTGAACATACAAAGCATCCTTTTTCGAGCACCTTTTTGCAGTAGTAACATCTGTTAGGGAAAAGAAGTGCCAAGACAGGATCTATTAAATTAGAAACTGCAATATCCATAACTTATTTCTTTTTTTATGGCATTATTACTGCAAATGTCTTTATTTGCATCCTCGGGGAACACATCGTGCATATTTTTTTGATTGTACTTTAATAATGTACTATTTTTTACTCTCTCGAGGTAGTTTATTTATCAAATAGGTCATGAACATAATCATGTATATATTTTAAAATCTAGATTTCATTTACAAAAATTGAAGTTGTAGATATGATTAAGATTTAAGTTTAAAAAAAGAGTGTATTTTCTATCAAAATTCATAAATTTCAGATAAACGATAGATATGAGATTTTGCATTCCAGTAATTATTAATCTGCTGGATTGGTTTAATATCAACTGCACTGATTCTTGATTGTATTAAATAAGGAGTTATATCAATGGCTGAAAATCCAAATTACAAGGATATAGCAAAACTAAAAGAGATAGCTCGAGATCTACGGCTTGATGTACTGGATATGACCACACGGGCAGGTTCAGGACATCCCTCAAGCTGTTACTCAGCAGTAGAAATTCTAACAGCACTGTACTTCGGCGGAATACTGCGCTACAGATCAGAAGAGCCTCTCTGGCCCGGGAGGGATCGCTTTATCATGAGTAAGGGCCATGCAGCACCCCTCCTCTACGCAACCCTCGCTCGGGCAGGATACTTCGATCAAAAAGAGTTAAATAGACTGCGCCAGATTGATAGTCCAGTACAGGGCCATCCTATTCAGAACATTATGCCCGGGGTGGAAGCAACAACCGGCTCCCTGGGACAGGGTCTTTCATTCGGGATAGGACATATTCTCGGGGGCCGTCTCAACAATCTAAAATACCGTGTATATGTACTTCTCGGAGATGGTGAGTGCGAAGAAGGGCAGGTATGGGAGGCTGCAATGGCTGCCTCACACTTCAAAACAGATATGATTACTGCGATTCTCGATTACAACAAATACCAGGAAACCGGTCCTATCGCCAGGGAGATGGCACTGGAGCCACTGGTAGAAAAATGGACGAGCTTCGGCTGGTATGTTCTTGAATCAGACGGACATAGTATAGAGGAATTAATCGAAAAACTGAAATCAGCTCAGAAGGTAAAGGATAAACCATCTATCATTATTGCTCATACTGTCAAGGGAAAGGGAGTCTCATTTGTTGAAAAGGACTTCACCTTCCACGGCAAGGCACTTACAAAGGAACAGGCCGAGATTGCCAAAAAGGAGTTACTATGCAGTTAGGAGAAAAAGCTGGATTAAAACAGAGTAAACCAATGCGTGATGTTTTTGGAGATGCTCTTTTGGAGCTTGCCAGTAAAAACAAAAGGGTAGTTGTCCTTGATGGAGATTTAGGCAATTCCACAAAGGCAGAGAGGGTGAGAAAAAACTTTCCCGAAAGATTCTTCAATATAGGCATTGCAGAGAGCAACCTCGTATGTATTGGAGCAGGCCTTGCTGCCTGCGACTTTATCCCATTTATAGTAAGCTTCTCATCCTTCCTCTTGTGCAACGCCTATGATCAGATCCGTCTTGCTATTGCCCTATCCAATGCGAATGCCAAAATTGTTGGTAGCCATGGAGGAGTTACACTCGGAAAGGATGGCCCCACGCAGATGGGAATTGAGGATCTTGCTCTTATGGGTGGATTGCCAACATTTGTAATACTGGTACCCGGCGATCCAGCTTCGATGCACAGGGCAGTTCATGAAGCAGCAGCATACAGGGGACCTGTGTTTATTCGATCAAGTAGAGTAGCCATGCCATACATCTACCCTGAAAAAAATTGTCCATTTAAAATAGGAAAGGCCAATGTTGTTCGAGATGGCACTGACCTTACAATTATTGGATGCGGTATTATGGTTGCAACGGCACTGGATGCAGCTTCAATGCTCGCTGAGCAAGGGATTGAAGCCCGTGTTATAGATATGCATACAATAAGACCGTTGGATATCGATACGATTACGAGGGCAGCGAAAGAAACTGGGGCCATTGTTACTGCTGAAGAGCACCTTTTAACCGGCGGCATGGGTAGTAATATTGCACGTATAGTCTCACAAAAGCATCCTGTACCCATGCGTTTCGTAGGGCTTACAGACACCTATGTAGAATCCGCACCTCCTGAAGATCTCCTTGTTAAATACCACCTTACAGCTGATGACATCGTCCATGCTTCAAAAGAGGTTATAAAAGAGAAAGGGAAGAAAAGTTAATGCTGAAACAGGAACTACTAAAGCGCAAGACTCAAGAAAAACCTATAAGAATTGGTTGCAGTGGTTCTGGATGGATGGCAAGCGGTTTCATAACACAGGTGAAATACGTACCTGGTATGGAAGTCTCTGTTCTTGCAGATACCGATACAAAAGCAGCATGGAATGTATTTATCGAAGCAGGAATCGAAAAGGAGGCTATCGTTGAAACTGATAGGGTCAATCAGGCAATGGATGCCCTTCGATCCCGAAAAAGGGTTGTTACAGGGGACTACACCCTTGCTGCCAAGCTGGACATTATTGATATTGTTACTGATGTAACGCCATCCCCTGTTTCTGGCGCAGATACTGCCTTTGCAGGGATAAACCATGAAAAGGATGTTATCCTTATTAACATTGAGGCCGATGTGACTGTGGGCAGAATCCTGAAAAAACTTGCAGAGGAATCCGGGGTACTCTACTCTGTATCATCAGGTGATGAACCTGGTTGTCTTATGGAGCTCTGGGATTTTGTGAATACTCTTGGCTACGAACCGATAGTAATTGGAAAAGGTAAGAATAACCCTCTCAATCATCTTGCCACTCCAGATACAGTCTATAATGCAGCAAAAAGGTCTCATAAAGACCCTTTCCAGGTAGCTTCATATGTGGATGGAACAAAGACGATGTTTGAAATGGCATGTTCCGCCAATGCTACAGGCTGTAAGCCCATTAAACGGGGTATGGTTGGTCCTGAGGCAACGATCGAAACAGTATCCCAGGTTTTCGCCCTTGAGGAGGATGGCGGCATTACAAAATCTCCATATACCGTAGATTTTGTACAGGGAGGCTCAATGGCTGGTGGAGTATTTATTACAGTGAGAATAAAGGATAAGAGGATACAGTCGGACCTTGAGTATCTAAAAGTAGGGAAAGGTATGTACTACACCTTTTTTAGACCATATCACCTCTGGTTTCTCGAAGCACCCATCTCATTTGCGCGAGCCTATTTCTACAGGCAGACTACACTTGTTCCACTCGATGAACCGGTAACGGAAGTAATGTCAGTTGCAAAGCGGGATCTATATCCGGGAGAAATACTGGATGCCTTTGGCGGTTATACATCTTATGGTACGCTAGATCTTGCAACTGAAGCCAAAAAACTGAAGGCTTTACCGATAGGACTGGCACCTGGTGCTGAAGTTATAAAACCCATTAGTGGGGGTCAAATCATCACATGGGATGATGTCAGGCTCGATGAAGCGAGCACACTGGTCAAACTGAGGCGCAAGCAGGATGCTTTAGATTGATTTCTAATGCAGCAGGCCGCATTCACGATTATAGAGTTTTTTGGCCTAAAGGCATGAAAACCATTATTAACGTACTAATGCAGCAGGCCGCATTCACGATTACAAGGCTCTTTCAGAGATTCCCATTCCCTACCATTATTTTTATACTCATATCCTCCCTGTTGAGTTTTGCAAGAATGTATCCCCCGTAATGGAGAGGGCCCGGATTTACCACATTTGTTTTGCCAATCGTATCAATGCCCCGTGCTTCATGAATATGTCCTGTAAAACAGATCAATGGCTGGACTTTCACAATAAAATCGCGTATCGAACTGCTTCCAACATGTATACCGCTTTGCACAAGATCGCATTTTGTACCATGAGGAGGCTCATGAGATACAAGTATTAATGGCATACCCTGAGGAACCATCTTTTTAGCTTCTTCTAGGTGTAATAAAAAATCATCTTCTGTATGTTCATTCGGTGTCCTTCCTGGACATGGAAGCGATCCACCGATCCCTATAAATGCATAATCCCCGATAACAGTACCTCTTCTATTAAGATTTATGCCTTCAGACGTCAGATAGGAAGAAACCTGGGAATAATCGCAGTTTCCAGGAACAGCATAAACATTTCTATTAAGCTCTTGGATCCTTTCAATTACCTCACGTGCCTCATATTCCCTCCCGAAGTGTGTTAAATCACCAGAAATTAAAACAAGATCCGCATCCCTTACTGCATGGGAGACTGTTATCAATTGTTTCATATGTCCATGAATATCAGAAATAGCAACAATGATCATCATTTCACTCCATCTGATGCTTTCATATGCGCACACCTTATTGGTTCAGGAATCCTGTACTTCGTACAGCAATGTAGGATTAAGTCTAAGGCACGTTTAAGCGATAATTTATGTCCAATCGATATAAAAACAGGCTTTACCCCTGATCTTGTTCTCATAACAGCCCCAATGATTTCACCGCTGTGATAAAGATATTCGTAGGATCCTCTTTTATTATCAGGCTCATGATAAGTTCCTATGAGCTTTGATTTTGCACATCCTACCACGGGCTTATCAAGCAGCAATCCTAAATGGGAAGCAATGCCAAACCGTCTTGGATGGGCAATTCCATGCCCATCGCATAAAATCAGGTCAGGCTCGATTTTTAATCTCTCAAGTGCAGGTATGAAAGATGGGATTTCACGAAATGAAAGCAGGCCAGGGATATAGGGAAAGTCAACGGTTGTATTTACCGTTATATAATCGATAACCTCAAGAACAGGATAGCTCATTACAACACAGGCTGCATGGGCTTTTCCTTCTTTCCCAAATCCAACATCCACACCACAGACAGTACTGATATTCAGAGACGTATCTTCCCTTATTACCTTTTTTGCAAGTGTCTCCTGTATATTCTTTGCTTCAGGTGATGTTAAATGCCAGGGATGCAGGTGCTTAACTTCCATTACTCAATTTATTATGAAAAAGGCAATTTTGGAACTGATTAACATAATACTAAGACTGGATACTTGAAGTATGATCTGAAAGATATTAAAAAGGCCCGGATTACTCAGGGCCTTTTTGAGTTTAAAGAGGCTTGACATGTACTGCCTGTAATCCTTTTGGCCCTTCTTTTATCTCGAATGAAACCTTCTGATCCTCAGATAGTGTCTTAAAACCTTCCAGTTCAATATCCGAATAGTGACAAAAAACATCATCACCATCTTCCCTTGAGATAAACCCGTAGCCTTTCCTCTCATTAAACCATTTTACTCTTCCTTCTGGCATAACAGATAGATCCTCCACAAAATAAAATTTCTCATCCTTAAAAAAAGGATTAACAAATCTAACTAAATTGACATATATCGTCAACTAATATTTTTCTTGATATTATTCAAACTTTTTTAAAAGGTACTATTGATTATTAGGTTCAAATTTAAAGGATAAATTTACCTTGGCCCGGTAAGCAATAACTCTCCCATTCTCAACTTTCATGTCAAGTTTATCAATCTCTGCGATTCTCAAGTTTTTAAGACTTTTCCCAGCTAGCTCCACAGCATTCTTAGCAGCTTCCTCCCAGGAAACATCACTCGTACCTATCAATTCAATAACCTTGTAAATACTGTCAGACATACCTTTCCTCCTTAATATCTTGATCACTCATCATTTGATAGAGATAACGATAATTTTAGGTTCTAAAAATGTCAAGGTAAGCTAAAAAATAAAAAAACTATTTTTCAAAGTCCACAGCAGCTATTGTAAGATATAAACTGTTATATCCTAAAGTATCTAAACTATAAGAATCCTTCTAAGATGCTTTTTAATTTCCTATCCAAGATTAAGATAACTGTCTCAACAATTATTCCTGGGAAGTATAAGATTCATCTTTAAATTTTAACAGGAACAGGAGAGATAAACTTAACAGAAGTGACCCCCCGATCAGGAAAAAACCGATTGCAAAGGATCTATGCTCTCCCAGTATTCCCATAAGAGCAGGAACCACACCTCCACCGAATAAATATGCGAATGGTATCATGAGTGAAAGGGCGACATTGTAGGTATGCCGTGACCCAATATTTGCCAGTGATACAAAAGCTACAGGAAAGAAGCAGACGATCACCATTGGCTGAAGAAATACAACTATCACAAGCAGGGTATTATTGGTACAGCCTAGCAATCCAGTTAAAATGCCGCTTAGAGCAATAACAGCTCCAATTAATAATTTAATGTCAAAACGATCAACCAGCCAGCCTGCAAGAAAAATCATAAATAACCCAGAAACCCTTGAAAGACTCACAATTGTATTGACCAGCCCCTGATTCATTCCCTTCTCACTTACAAGAAAGGTAGGAAAAATAGAATACACCCCCAGTCCTGCACCAACAATAACACTAAACAGGATAGTTAAAGCCCAGAAAGATGACTGTGAGAGAACAAGGCGGAGGTTATCAAGATGTGGCGGCTGGCCATAGAAATTTCCTCCTTTTCCAAATAAAAAAAATACTGTTCCCATTATTAAGCTTGAAATACCAAGAATTATCAGTACACCCCGCCAGGAAGTAAACCGTAGAGAAAATTCAGCAAGAATGGGGGCTATGATAAAACTCATACTAGGACCTATCTCATGCAGAGAAATCGCCTTTCCCCAATGTCTCGAATCAACCAGGCCCGTAACTGTGGACATACCCGAAGGGATATAAAACCCACACCCCATACCAAGTAAGAATAAGCCTATCCGGACACCAATCAAAAATGGTATAAAAGAGATGAGTAATAGTGCCAAACCTTCTGACAGGATCGAAAGAAGAATCGTGCCTCGATGAGAAATTTTTGATGAAACAAAACCGGATACTAATATGGTAAAGGTATAACCCAATGAAATTAACAGAAAGAAGCTCCCTGCTTCTGTATGGGAGATCATAAGGTCTTTCTCTATGGTGAGCAGTAAGGGTGAAAAGATCACACGGTTAAGAAGATTAAAAAATGATATGCTTGCTAATAACAGAATAGATGATAATTGCGAAGTAATACGTGTTTGAGAGGTATCCTGCACAACTATTTTCTCCTATTAAAAACAAAATTATTGTAGAATCTATACATTGAACAGGAAACGAATTATGTCCCCGTCTCGCACTACATAATCTCTACCCTCGGATCGCAGTCTTCCGAGTTCCTTTACATGTAATTCTGTACCAGCCTTAAGCAGGTCTTCATAATTATAGACCTCAGCCCTTATAAATCCTTTCTCAAAATCTGTATGTATCTTACCAGAAGCCTCCCTTGCAGTTGCGCCTCGATGAAGGGTCCACGCCTGAAGTTTTGTAGCAGTAGTATAATAAGTTATCAGGTCCAGTATTTTATAGGATGCCTCTATCAACCTATTCAGCCCAGAATCACCTATACCCATCTCCTTAAGATACTCCTGCTTCTCGCCTGCTGGCAGCTCTGAAATTTCCTCTTCGAGCTTCCCCGTAATGGTTAGCACCTCTGAGCTTTCCTTTTGAGCATAACTCTTGAGCCTCTGCACCTCTTCATGAACCTGCACATCCTCATCGATATTAGCACAGTAGAGGACAGGCTTAAGTGATATGAGTCCGAATTCTTTTAATAACATCTTTTCATCAGCATGCAGTTCCATACTCTTTAAAAGCTTTCCTCCGCCCATATGGTCAATGCATCTCTCAATAATCACCACTTTTTCATTAGCCCCTTTATCTCCAGAACGTGCCAGTCTTGACTGTTTATCTCTTGCCTTCTCAAGAATTTCAATGTCAGAAATTAAGAGCTCTGTTTTTACGATCTCAACATCCCTGATAGGATCAACCTCTCCAGGTATATGAGCCACATCCTCATTGTGGAAACAGCGTACAACATGAACAACCGCATCAACTTCGCGTATATGACCGAGAAACTTGTTACCGAGACCCTCTCCCTTAGATGCCCCTTTTACAAGACCGGCTAGATCAATAAACTCAATCCTCGTTGGTATCGGATTATCCTTTTTCAACAACTCTTTAATCTTCATTAAACGTCCATCAGGAACAGCTACGATACCTTTATTCTGTTCTATCGTACAGAATGGGTAATTGGCCATCTCAGCCCCTGCTCCAGAAAGGGCATTGAAAATCGTTGATTTTCCTACATTGGGAAGCCCAATTATGCCACAGCTAAAACCCACTGCTCCACTCCTGTCACTAAAAGTATCATAAACTAACAATAGAATATACTAACATTATGAACGCTTACATAAGTATAGGTAAAGGGTTATACCATATTTAGAATATATAGTGCTCAGAATTTTAATGATTTCATTATTATAATATCAACTAAGGCGAACTTCGAGCTTTCAAATTGAACAAACTTAATCAAAATATTTCCTTAAATTGTAATATTTTTTATGATTTAGTCGCTGGTGAATATCTTCACCAGCTCAATAATTAATTCTTTCAGAATTAACTAGAAAAAGAAGTTCCCGACAACCTTTGGTTGTACAACCAAAGGTTGTCAGCATTCCATTATTTTTTCTGTATGGTCACCTCTGATTAGTCGTTGGTGACGAAGTCACCAACTCAAAAATTATTTCTTTAAAAAGAAATAATTTGCTACTTATCTAAAACTCGAAATTCGATCAACTCTTCAGTCCATCTTTGTTATAACCGTAAAGCTATTATGATCATAATAAATGACATGAAAGAGGCCAATTGCCGGCCCTTGAAATGGCAAGTTCAGGTATCAAAAATTCAATAACGAAAGGGTAATGTAAAATTGCGAAATCAGTCAGGAGGATGTACATCATCCGAGGTAAAAGGCCTTTTATCCCTCCCCACTGAAAAGACTTCATACGATTCATTTATTTTAATGTAGTGGTATGGACGTCCCCATGCATCTTCAATAATACTTCTTTCAGTGATCCCCTTTCTCATGAGGAGTTCATCGAGCGTTTCAGGATAAATCCCAAACTCATATCTATATAGCTCGATTGCTATCTTTATATTCTTTAATCCCTCACGTGTAATGTGGGCATTGATAATATCCTTTGTTGTACCCTTCGAATTACAGGCGCTGTTGAAAACGATAATAGCAAATAGAGAGAGAATTGTAAAAATTCTCACGATTCTCTTTGAGATATTCTTGAGCTTAACTATCATACCTTCAATATTTCCTCTTCATACTACCCTCTTCGTCTCTTCTTTTGAAATTCTGTCTCTTAAGTCTGAAATGTATTCTATACAACAGGAAAAACCCGTTAAGCAATCGCTCCCTCAATACCATTGATGAGGTGCTCTATATATGCATCAAGATCACCTATCTCGCTTCTGGGAATTCGAAAACCAATAGCTCCTTCGTGACCGCCGCCATTCTCAATTGAGAATATATCGAGCACATTACGCAGATCATAAGATTTATAGTGCTGACTCCTTCTCACACGAAATTGTATGAGATCGGAATCTTCTGGATTATCATAGTATACCACAAGACTGAGTCTTCCAGACTCCTCGGCAAGTGTATCTGCACAGGCCCTGGCAACTGATACAAGAGTATCTTTATCACATTCCTTATGCAGAATTTCCATTTCCTTTTCTTTTAGTATTACATACCCAATAGAGCTGGAAAACCTTTTATTCTTAATGAAGTAGTTAAAACATCTTTCCTCTTTTGTTGAAAGCCTCTGTAACTCTTGAAAAACCTCTTCCATATTCGAGAAGTTTGTTTCTTTTACTGTATCTCTGACAAGCATCTTGTTAAAAAGTGCGCTGAAAATCTGATAATACCTCTGCTCTTTTTTTGACTTCAAGAACTGCCCCATCTTTGAGTCACCAATAATACCGCTAAGAATAGCCAGTACAAGATTCCGTGAGAAAAGATCAGTAATCTGATGCTGCTGCAAAAGGTCTTTTCTATTTCTGAGTTTAAAGGCAAGATGCCCAACCAGTTCACTGGCTGATGATGCTTCTGTAACAAGGCAATATCCCTCATTACCAATATATTCACTGTCTGCCCCAATATGGTGATCAAATTCGATCGTTAATATATCCCTACTGTCCAACAGTGTCTGTATCTCATCCCTTGAGTCAACCATCGATGGCTTTGGAGTATCACAAACCACAATGGTATCAACAGGCTCCTCCATGAGGTTGCAAATATTCAGAATGGATATAGAGTTATATTTACAGATATTGAGAAGGTACTGAAAATGTTCATGAATAGGGCTCTTTAAACAGATCTTAGCATCTTTGGAAAATTTACTCAGAATAAGTGAAAAAGCAACCATGGAGGCAATACAATCATCATCAGGATTCTGATGTCCGATCATAAGAAAATGATCCCGCATTAGCAATGCATCAATGATATTCTTAATAATCCTGTTCTTTTCATATATAGTATGTATAGTTTTTTTCTTCATAATCTATCATATTTTACCATCTATCCTCTATATTATCCATAACAATCTACTCTTAACTGAGGATTTTTATTTATCTAATTTGAAAAAATCAAACACTCACTCTATACGATAATCTCTCTTAATGCACTTATAATAAATTTCCCACTGAAAAATAAAAGGCCCGCTCCACACAGAGCAAAGACAACCTTCTGAAATATTTTTCCAAAGAACTTTCCACCTTTGAATGATAGAGTTGAGAGAAAATAGCACCATGCGAAATCACACAGCCAGTGAACTAATAAAAACATCAAAAATCCCAATATACCAAAATTCATGGAACGTAAAATTAAAGCAGCTCCCAAAGTGGCCCACCAGATTAGAAAATAGGGATTGCCTGCACTTAGAACTATTCCAGCTATCAGCGGAGAATGGGTATATTTGCCTGAACGTAACTCAACCTGAGTAATGCTGCGAAACATACTGTAGGACATAAATAAAAGGAACAATCCTCCCACAAAAGCAATTACAGTCTTTACATAAAACAGGTTCAGTAAATACCCAAAGCCATAATATATAGATATCATTAACGGAAATTCAACTACTCCATGGCCAGCAGCAATAAAAGCTCCAGAATGTGGCGATTCACTTCCTTTTGCTACTGTTATTGCAGTAATTGGGCCAGGCATCAGGACACCAGATAACGAAATAAGCACTGCTTCAAAGAGAAAAGTTAAAAGTGGCATATTTTTTCCTATTCAGGACGGGACACGATACTTTTATCATGTCCTAATAGGGACATATCATGTCCTAATAGGACACAGGACGGGACACGATACTTTTATCATGTCCTCATAGGGACACAATACTCCGGGACATGATACTTTTATCATGTCCTAATACTCGTTTTAAAATAAGGCATTTAATCACAAAAACTAATCAAAAAAAATTCTTTAGATATTTTATTGTTCAAGCCTATCACATATCTAATATTATTGATAGGTGAAAAAATAAAAAAGCCCCTAACCTATTATAAGATAGGGACTTATAATTTTGTTCCAGACACGACTCGAAAAACCGACCTTTATTAGACCAACACCTGATTTAGGAAACCAATTTTACCTTCAGACTCTATTATAACCCGTTATACCAAGTTATACTCAATTATTATGCCCGCAAAGAATTAGAAACTTTGCAGATTCCATTCAGTAGAACCACTTATAGTTGAACATAACCAATTTTGGGTTAAATCGTTAAAATATTGCTAAAGTTCATTTTGCGGATCCCTTAACCTAACAGAACCTCTAATAGACAAATAGCCCAAGAAAATTTATTTAGTTAATAATACTTCTGGATTCTGTAATTTATTGAATCAGAAATATATACTCTACCATTAAAATCGACTACGACACCCAAGGGAGAATTAAATTGCCCATCTCCTGGTCCAAAACTCCCCCACTTTGCTTGAAAACTCCCGTTTAAATCAAACTTCTGAATTCGGCTATTAGCATTATCTGCAGCATAGACGTTTCCAGCTAAATCAACTGCTAAACCAGAAGGTTCATCAAATTCCCCATCCCCAGTTCCGGATACACCTGTTCTTCCTGTACCAGGAGCATGCCATCCAGTACCTCCCAGGTCATCCCGTCCCCACCATCCCAATAAGGCTCCACTTGAATCAAACTTCTGAATCCTGTGATTCCAGCTATCTGCAACATAAACGCTTCCAGCTGAATTAACTGCTATAT
Organism: uncultured Spirochaetota bacterium; assembly: GCA_964424795.1. Classification (GTDB taxonomy): domain Bacteria; phylum Spirochaetota; class B62-G9; order B62-G9; family DRHN01; genus CAYRKG01. Next base: position 36,410 of record CAYRKG010000019.1, on the reverse strand, counting down.
AAGTGGCAAAATTAAATTGTTCATCTCCTGTTCCATAACTCCCCCACTTTGTAAGAAAACCACCGCTTGAATCAAACTTCTGAATCCGGCTATTTCCAAAATCTACAACATAGACGTTCTCAGCTGAATCAACTGTTATACCGACAGGACTATAGAATTCCCCATCCCCTGATCCATATACACCTGTTCTTCCTGTACCAGGAGCATGCCATCCATTACCCCCCAGGTCATCTCTTCCCCACCATCCCAAAAAGGTTCCACTTGAATCAAACTTCTGAATCCTGTGATTACCCATATCTGCAACATAGACGTTTTTAGCCGAATCAACTGCTAAATCAATTGGTTTATCAAATTGCCCATCACCTGTTCCGGATACACCTGTTCTTCCTGTACCAGGATCATGCCATCCAGTACCCCCCAGATCATCTCGTCCCCACCATCCTAAAAAGGTTCCACTTGAATTAAACTTCTGAATCCGGCAAATTGAATCATCTGCAATATAGACATTTCCAGCTGAATCAACTGCTACACCAGAAGGGTGATAAAATTCCCCATCGCCTGTTCCAGATACACTTGTTCTTCCTGTACCAGGAGCATGCCATCCAATACCCCCCAGGTCATCTCGTCCCCACCATCCTAAAAAGCCCCCGCTTAAACCTAACTTCTGTATCCGGTCATTACCAGCATCTGCCACATATATGTTTTCATCTGAATCAATTGCTACCCTACGTGGACCGTTAAATTGACCTTCCTCTGTTCCAGAACTCCCCCACTTTGTAAGAAAAACCCCATTTGAATCAAACTTCTGAATCCGGTCATTAAATGTATCTGCAACATAAACGTTTCCAGATGAATCAACTCCTACACCATAGGGATAACTAAATTGCCCATCACCTGATCCATTGCTCCCCCATTTTGTAATAAATCCTCCATTTGAATCAAACTTCTGAATCAAGCGTCTAAATCTATCTACTACAAAGACGTTTCCAGATGAATCAACTGCTATATCTCGGGGCTCTCTCAATTGTCCATCCTCAAATCCAGAAACACCTGTTCTTCCTGAACCAGGTTCATGCCACCCAGTACTCCCCAGATCATCCTTGCCCCACCATCCTAAAAAGGTTCCACTTGAATTAAATTTCTGAATCCGGTAATTAGCAGTATCTACAACATAGACGTTTCCAGCTGAATCAACTGCTAATCCAGAAGGTTCATCAAATTCCCCATCCCCTACTCCGGAAACACCTGTTCTTCCCGTACCAGGTTCATGCCACCCAGTACTCCCCAGATCATCCTTGCCCCACCATCCTAAAAAGGTTCCACTTGAATTAAATTTCTGAATCCGGTAATTAGCAGTATCTACAACGTAGACGTTTCCAGATGAATCAACTGCTATGCCACCGGGACCGTAAAATTCTCCATCTCCTGTTCCGGAAACACCTGTTCTTCCCGAACCAGAAGCATGCCATCTAATACCACCCATGTCATCTTTTCCCCACCATCCTAAAAATGTTCCGCTGGAATCAAACTTCTGAATCCTATTATTACCACTATCTGAAACATAGACGTTCTTATCCGAATCAACGGCTACATCACTTGTTCCATCAAATTCCCCATCCCCTGTTCCGACCATTCCCCATGTTAATATGAAAACCTGATTTTTTATATATCCAGAATCAAAGTTACTGAAATCACTATAATTATAATATGTCCCTAAATAAGCACGCACCTTATAATAATACGTTGTCCCACTTAGACAATTTGAATCTTGATGAGTTAATAATGTCGTGTCTGTAAGATAAGAATAAGGTCCACCCACTGAAATAGACTTGTATACTTCGTAACTCTCAGCATAAGCCATGGCATCCCATTTGATTAATACATAATCTTTAACAAGCCCATCAGTTGCCAGAACACCGGTAGGGGCTAAAAGGCCTACCAGTATCACATCTGCTACCTCCACAACAACATCTTCATAACTGATTTCGATCTGTACCTGCTCTACATCCCCTGTTATGCTCTCAAAGATTATCGCTATCTCCGCTGACCCATTTGTTACAGGTGCTGTTGAAGGATTCACTGAAACATTAACATTGGTGCATCTTATGTTGACATCCCCACTCCAACTGTCAAACACCTCCCCATTCTGATCAAGGGCATTGATTGTTACTATCACCGGCTCATTGGATTTGCAATTGTAATAAAAACCAGCGGGCCATGTAATACCAAAAGATTGTAGTATCCTGCTTGCCTTTCCAATATCCACCGCAGCAGTACAGGAAAAAAGATATATAAGCACTAGTATCATCAGGATGGTTATTGTAATGATAGAAATAACAGATATTTTTTTAATGGAATTTTTAAAATTTACTCTCATTACTTCTTTCCTTTTCAAACTTTACTTTATTCCCAGGGACACAATACTTCGGGACACGATACTATTATCATGTCCTAATACTCGTTTATTCCTTGATTGTTTCTTTAATCGGTATTCAATAAGATCAATAATGTTTTTCCTAGTTCGTTTCTTTAAAATAAAGCATTTAATCATAAAAAATTCTTTAAATCGTTACAAATTGTTACAAATTTACGAACAGCTGAATTGCAATAAGTCACCATTCACTCAACCCATGGGCCCGGTGCTTTCCACCTGGACTTACAAGGATATTTCTCCTTTAGTACTTTAACTGTTAAAGAGAGAAAGCTGAAAATGTCATCCAGCACTGTACTGAGTTCATCAGGAGTATTATTCAGTTTATTTTTACGTATGAATCCCGCCCACTGATTCTCTTTTGAAGGATCGTTCTTAATCTTGTTTACAAGTGTATCGATGTCTGAAGGGATATTTGTATAACGGTTTTTAAATGTCTTTAAAATTGCTTCAGACAAAACCCTACACTCAAAATCAAATTGTCTGCTCAAAAGCCATATGTCATAAAAATCCTTTATACAGCTGTTAACGACTCTCAGTTTAATCATCGCTTCAAACTTCTCAGCGATTGTACTTTCTTTACTGTATCCTCGAAGTATCGGTTCTGGAAAGCCGAGTATCGAGGAGTAACGAATATCTTCTGCCTCTGGTATTATGAGGTTACCAAATCCTATATCGAGCTGTAGGGTAATAATAGTTCTTCCGAGACTGCCTCTTAGCCGTACGCGCACGCCTTCATAGTCAGCATCCTCAGTAATACTTTCTCCTGTTACGGTAGACTCATCAAACTCGATCCCGTCCCGCTCTACTTCGGTTTTGCAAATCTCTTTAACAATTGTGATAATATTTTCAACTCTGTTATCAGTTATACCAAGAAGGTCTATATCTTTTGTCGGTCTAGTCACAGGGATTTGCCATACCGTAAGAAGAAGTGCTCCTTTCAGAATGAATATATCTTTATACTCAGATTTACTGAGACGATAGAGAAACCGCTCCCTTGCGAAATACTGAAGGAGTTCATCAAAAAGTCGGTTCTCTTTACGTGCTTTGTTCAGTAGTCGTTTATGAACTGAATGCTCGATATTTTTAATTTCTTGTTCACTCATACCAGTGCTTCAATATAGGGCCTCATTACCTTCTCTACCCTGCATATTTTCGCGTAATAAAGAATATCATCCAGATTGCGTTTTTTATGCTTACAATACTCTTTAAGAGCCTCCAGAGCGACATCTAGGCCAATCTTATTTCGATATTTGAAGCAATCAGCGATAGTCTTTTCAATACAGTAGATTTTTACCGATACACCATCAATTTTATTTTCTTCTATCCCTTCCGAATATGCTTCTCCAGTAAACCAAAAAATTCGTATGGGGGGATGAGAAAACCGCGGAGGCTCTGTATTCAGGGGTAGAGCTATAAAAATCTCATGTGGTAGCTGGGTTGTCAGTTTGTAAAACGCAAGCGCAGAAATGAGACAAATGACTCCCTTCGGTATCTTCAGCGCAACAGGCACAAGGTCGGGATTACTAAGAGGAGACAGATCAGCAAGACGGTATAGTCCTCTCTCAAGCCTCTCGATCTCACCATTGTCTCTCATCGCATATAGTGTTCGTGGATGGATGCCCGAGCTTATTGCTTCACCGGTACTCATGATGCCTCCATGAGAAATAAGAATATTCCGCGCTTCTTTAAATTTTTCATTACTTATCATTACAGTACCTTTTATGGATAAAATTACCAGCAATTATAAACATTTACTGGTAATTTTATCCAATATTTCACGTAATGTCAAGTCAAATAACCTGTAACTATAGTTACTCTATCATTTAATTCTCGGAAGAATAATCAATTCCATACTTAAAGAACTAATATAGAAGGATAAAAACATTTAGGTTAGGAGTAAATATACAAGTATAGGTTTAACAGATAATAAATTTAAAAATCCCCTAACTCTTTTATAAGTTAGGGGATTTAAGATTTGATCCCTAAAATCGTAGATTTTCAAGACCTTCGGTCTTCAGGATCGAATCTCAGAAGCATGATGATACTCAAAGAGTATCATCATGCTCATGCTCCAGACACGACTCGAACGTGCGACCCACGGTTTAGGAAACCGTTGCTCTATCCTCCTGAGCTACTGGAGCTTCAAAATGTATGATAATAACATTTCTTTAAATGTCAAGGTTAAAGGTTGCCGGGGAAAATACATTTCATTATTATGTTATTTTAATAAGAATAGGAGCAGACAGATGCAGATAGGTATGATCGGACTCGGGCGAATGGGAATGAATATGGCAAGACGGTTGTTGAAGGGGAACCATAGCGTAGTAGTATATAACCGGACACAGGAAAAGGTTAGAGTAATTGAAAAGGAAGGGGCCAAAGGCTCAGTATCACTAGAAGAACTTGTGAGTAAGCTTGAAACCCCACGGGTAGCCTGGATGATGCTCCCTGCAGGTGATATCGTGGACGAGCATATAAAATCAATGTCAGGACTTTTAAATGACGGTGACATACTTATCGATGGTGGGAACAGCTATTACAAAGATGATATGAGAAGGGCGAGTTTGCTTGCACCACTCGGAATTCACTACCTGGATGCCGGGATTTCAGGAGGTATCTGGGGGCTTAAAATCGGTTACTGTACCATGGTTGGAGGGAATAGAGAGGATTTCAAGTATATAGAGCCGCTTTTGAAGACTCTGGCACCAAAAGATGGCTATCTCTACTGCGGACCTGCTGGAGCAGGTCATTTTGTAAAAATGGTTCATAATGGAATAGAATATGCCCTTATGGAGGCATATGGAGAGGGCTTTGAAATACTTGATGCATCACCATACAAAAAGTATTTAAAATATGAAGAAATAGCCCGCCTCTGGAATCAGGGTAGCGTTATACGTTCCTGGCTCCTGGAACTTCTGGAATCGGCATTCAAAAAAGATCCAGAACTGAAAACCATCAAAGGTTATGTTGAGGATTCTGGAGAAGGGAGGTGGACAGTAAATACAGCAGTTGAATCCGGCGTGGCTGCTCCTGTAATAGCACATTCGCTCTTTAAACGTTTTGAGTCTAGGAAGAATAACCTATTTTCCGATAGAGTTCTGGCAGCCTTGCGAAACGAGTTTGGCGGACATACAGTACGAAAGAGTGAGGGCATATAATGGACTTTAAAAATAATTCAACAAGAATTAGAGGAGGTTTCTGTATTGAGGAAACACCCGACGCAACCGGCTTTATTATATTCGGGGCTTCTGGAGACCTTGCCTATAGAAAACTAATCCCTTCTCTTTACAGTCTTTTTAAAAAGGTGCTCCTGCCGCCCGGCTTTTATATCCTTGGTTGTGCACGAAGCCCTCTCACAGATGAATCCTTCAGAGATAGGGTATACAATTCCATAAAAAAGCATCCAAATATATCTTCAAATGACGAATACAAAGGCTTCTTGAGCCGCTGTTTCTATATTTCAGGAGACTATGGGGATAAAAGGCTATATACCGATATAATGAGTCGCCTGAAAATCCTGGATAAGAGGTTTGTACCCGAGAAAAATCATCTCTTTTACCTTGCAACACCTCCTAATATTTATAAATCCATTATAGAAAATTTGGGCTCATCCAGGCTAGCGAAAGCAAAGGTAAGAGGTGTGGGTAATGTCCGGGTGGTCATCGAAAAGCCTTTCGGCCACGATCTGGAAAGTGCAATGGACCTGGATAGAGTCCTTAATGAGGCTCTTCTTGAAAACCAGATATACAGGATTGACCACTATCTGGGCAAAGACACTGTACAGAATATTCTTCTCTTTCGGTTTGCAAATGCAATTTTTGAACCCATATGGAATAGACGCTACATCGATAATATACAGATTACTGTAGCAGAATCCATTGGAGTGGAACACCGGGCTGGGTATTTTGAGCAGGCAGGCCTCTTGCGGGATATTTTTCAGAATCATATGCTACAGATGCTTGCCCTTGTAGCCATGGAACCGCCAATCTCCTTTGAGGCGGATAGAGTGCGTGATGAAAAGATCAAACTGCTGAGGGCAATTCGTCCCTTTACTCTTGAAAAGATACAGAATACAATAATCCGTGGGCAGTACGGATCGGGAACCATTGACGGGAATAAGGTACAGAAATATGTGGATGAGGAGGGAGTTTCTCCAGATTCAAAGAGAGAAACATTTATTGCAACTAGAATTCTTGTAGATAACTGGCGATGGCAGGGAGTTCCCTTCTATTTGAGGGCTGGAAAACGTCTGAAAAGAAAGGAAAGCAAAATTGCTGTGACCTTTAAAAGCATCCCCCACTCAATGTTTCACCCCCTCACTCCTGATGATCTCAATCTGAATATTCTTATATTCCATGTACAACCTGAAGAGGGGATTTCACTGAGGATTCAAGCAAAACATCCCGGTCCAAAATTATGCATGGAAGCCCTGGAGATGGATTTTAAGTACAAGGATATAATAGAAGGCAGTCTTCCAGAGGCATATGAGAGACTCCTGCTCGACTGCATGTTAGGTGATCAGACACTCTTCATAAGGCACGACGATATGGAAGTATCCTGGTCACTCATAACACCGATTCTTCAGGCATGGGAAAGTGACATAGAATGCAAAGAAACAGGGCCTCTGTATATCTATCCTTCAGGTACATGGGGCCCTGATGCCTCTGAGGATATTTTAAAGGAAGATGGAAGATACTGGATATGAATATATACACCTTTAGAGATCCAGGGCAACTTACAGGAGAAGTATGTAAGTATATAAATAAAATCGCACGAAAAAGTATACAGAAAAGGGGATTCTTTTCCCTTGTGCTTTCTGGAGGAAAAACCCCAAAAGCACTCTATGAAAAATTATCAGAGCATGATTTCAGAGCTACAATGCCATGGAGATATGTAAATCTTTTTTGGACAGATGAACGTTATGTTACAAAGGATCATCCTGAAAGCAACTATGGTATGGCCTTTAATGCATTTATCTCAAAAGTTCCATTGCCTGAAGAAAATATTTTTCCAATAGAAACAGAGATCGAGCCAATCCAGAAGGCCGCTTTATTATATGAAGAGACGCTTCGGGCATTCTTTAATGAAAAGAGAGGCCAATCAGAACTCCTGCCCTCCTTTGATCTTATCCTTCTTGGTCTTGGTAAAGATGGGCATGTGGCATCACTCTATCAAGGAAGCCCAGTCCTTAAGGAGAATAAACACTGGGTAAGAGCTGTAGATGCGCCTGATATCTACAAAATACGAAAACGAATTACTTTAACCCTTCCCGTGATTAATAATGCTCGAAATGTATTATTCTTAGTTACAGGAGGAGATAAAAAAGCGATACTAAAAGAGATTTTAAAAAACAAAAGACCGACAGATGATATTTATCCTGCTCAAATTGTAAAACCCTCTGGAAATCTCCTCTGGTTTACGGACATCGAAATAAAGGAAAATTAGTAGCAGGAGCATTAAAAAAATGATAGAATAGCATACTCTCAAGGGGAAAAGGTACTGAGTAAATGGTGTCTTCTGGTAAAAAGAAGCCATTGATAAAATGGCAGCTGCCGAATAAGAGGGTAATCTTTGCATTGATCCCTGCTGGAATTGCATCAATATATTTTTTTGGCTGTAGAAGTTTGATTCTACTTGCTGTAGTTACTGTGGCTGGTTTTCTCACTGAATATATTTTTGCAAAACTCTACTTCAACGAGCCTGTAACTTCGGCTGTTTTCATAACAGGTTTTCTTTTTACACTCTCATTACCACCTACAATACCCTTCTGGATAGCAATCATCGGTATAATCTTTGGTGTTGCAATTGGAAAGATGGCCTTTGGCGGCTTTGGGAGGAATGTCTTCAATCCAGCTCTAACCGGAAGAGCGTTTATCTATATCAGTTTCGGTACATACATGACAACCTCATGGCTGAAACCCCTTTCAGGATTTCCTGGAGGATTTGGGACCTTTATCTCAGATGCAGTAACCAAAGCAACTCCGCTTGTCTCTGAAGCAAATGAAAATATAATCTCCTATACTTCACTTTTGTTTGGAAATGTTTCAGGTTCCCTTGGAGAAACGAGTGCATTACTCATAGCCCTCGGTGGTATTTATATCATATGGAAAAAAGCAGCTAACTATAGAATTGTTATTTCAGGCTTTCTCGGGATGATAATTGTCCAAACAGTGCTGTGGATATTCAACATAAAACAGGCGTTTGATCCTCTGTATGCAATGCTCAGTGGTGGCTTCATGCTTGGTATTTTTTTCATGGCAACAGATCCCGTATCTGCTCCTAATACAAACCCTGGCAGATGGATTTACGGTGCTCTTGTCGGTGCCCTTACATCTGTTATCAGAACCTTCTCAATCTGGCGTGAGGGTATGATGTTTGCAATCTTACTGGGAAATATGTTCAATCCCATACTGGACTATTACATCAAGCAGTTAAAGATGAGGAGGGACAAGAAATGAGCAATCAAGGGATTGTGAGAAGAAGAATCTTCCCTGTACTTTTCATGCTTGTGCTTACCCTTATTTTCATTTCGGTAACAACAGTAATATATACTCTGACAAAAGATACCATAAAGTTTAATGAATCCTTACGATTAAAAAAAGCTGTTCTCTATACTGCTGGTATCTCTGTCCCCGAAGGGGCAGAAAAACTTGAAGATATTTATCTCAAGAGGGTAAAGGAAGTGAAAGATAGAGAGGGAAATCTCAAATATTATATCGTACAGGAGGATGATACATCTACTGTTAAAAGTTACGTTATCATCTACACTGGCCCAGGTTTATGGGGAGAGATTAAAGTTACTGTTGGGTACGATAGAGAGATTAGATCGATAACAGGTATAGAAATAATTGATCAGAACGAGACACCTGGTCTTGGCGGGCGTATATCTGAAATATGGTTTAAAGAACAGTTCCGTGGTAAACAGGGTCCTCTTGAAAGCGTCTCAGAGGGAACAATAACAGATGAAAATCAGTTTCAGGCAATCACAGGTGCAACATACTCATCCAATGCAATTATGGATATTCTAAATGCTACGACAGACGTTGCTCGATCAATAATCAATAAAGAACAGGAGTAACAAAATGGAATCCTTTAAAATAAAAAGAGTATTTTCAGATGATCTTGGATTAAACAATCCTGTATTCGCACAGGTTTTGGGGATATGCTCGACTCTGGCTGTAACAAATGTTCTTAAAAATACCGTTGTTATGTGCGTTGGGCTTATTTTTGTTACTTCACTTTCAAACTTCACTGTCTCTATCATGCGTGGCTTAATCCCAGCTCGTATCAGAATGATGGTGGAAACCCTCATTATCGCTTCCTATGTTATAATTGTTGACATCATTCTTAAGGCCTATCTGCCGGATATATCGAGGCAACTGGGACCCTATGTGGGGCTTATTATTACAAATTGCATTATCATGGGTAGAGCTGAAGCCTTTGCCCTTCAAAACCCTCCCGGACTCTCCTTTTTAGACGGAATTGCCTCCGGGCTTGGCTATTCATACGTTTTGCTGACCATAGCCTTCTTACGAGAGCTTTTAGGTTCCGGTAGTATATGGGGAATAAAGGTTCTGGGTAATTGGTGGACTAACTGGTCTATCATGGTGATGGCTCCAGGTGCATTCTTTATGCTTGCAATCTTTATATGGATTGTTAAAGGGAACATAGCAAGAAGAGAAGAAAGGAAAGAAAAAAAATGAGTGAAGGAATTACATTCTATGCAATATTTTTTGCAGCAATATTTACAAACAATATACTTCTTACAAACTATCTGGGTATGTGCTCCTTTCTATCTGTTTCTAGGGAAGTAAAAACATCAATGGGACTTGGCTTGGCGGTTATCTTTGTGATGGCAGTTACAAGCGTTTTAAATTGGCTTGCATACCATTATATACTTATTCCACTTGATCTGGTATACCTGCGCTTCATTGTTTTTATCATAATCATTGCAGCATTTGTACAGTTAATTGAAATGATCATAGAAAGGGTCTCAGATAAACTCTACGCCTCCCTTGGTATCTTTCTCCCTCTAATAACTGTAAACTGCGCTATTCTCGGTATAAGCCTCTTCATGGTTATAAGGAATTACAACTTACTTTCTTCCTTCTTCTACGGTCTTGGGAGCGGGATCGGCTGGATGCTTGCAATTATAGCTATGGCAGGAATCAGACAGAAGATGGCCAAAGCCAGGATACCTAGGGGCCTGGCAGGGGCAGGTATCACACTGATCATTGCAGGGATTATGGCCCTTGCATTTATGGGTTTTTCGGGGATGATAAAAATTACTTAAATAGAGTTTCTGGTGAATAACGCGCCAATAAATTGGCGAAGATACACCAGAACCTGCGTTCTTCGAACGTACCAAGTTCTCTAACTTGGCAAGTTCATTGGTGGCTTCATTATATACAGATAATACAATGATTTACAAAATGCATTTTCTAATTGCATGAGATTTATTCGAATTAATCACCAAGAACTAAATCGAGGTGCTCTAATGCCAGTTATGCAACTACTTATCGGTATAGGTGCTATATGCGGAGTCTCAACATTCCTGGCAATCCTTATGGTGATTGCAGATGCAACGATTGCAAATTACGGTGATGTAAAGGTAAAGATAAATGAGGAAAAAGAGCTCATTGTGCCTGGAGGAAGGCCCCTTCTCTCATCCCTCATGGAGCAAAAGCTTTTTATACCCTCAGCCTGTGGAGGGAGAGGCTCCTGCGGTTTGTGCAAGGTTAAGGTCAAGAGTGATACAGGTGACTACCTTGCCACAGAACTTCCATGGATTACTGAGGATGAAAAGAGGGAAAATATCCGACTTTCATGTCAGCTCAAGCTCAAAAAGAATATATCTATTCAGATCCCTGAAGAACTCTTTAACGTTAAGGAGTACATTACAGAAGTAATTTCAATGAAAGATTTGACCTACGATATCAAGGAAGTAACACTAAAGCTCATAAAACCGGATGAGATCAGCTATAAATCTGGCCAGTATATTCAGTTTCAGGTGCCGGAGTACGAGATGACCGCCGAATCGGTATACAGGGCATATTCAATGTCTTCTCATCCTTCACAAAAAGCCAAAGTTGAACTCGAGATTCGTCTCGTTCCAAATGGAATATGCACCACCTATGTATTCAACCATCTTAAAGTCGGCGATAGGGTCACCATAAACGGACCTTATGGCGAGTTCCATCTGAGAGAGAGCACAAGAGATATTATTTTCATCGCAGGAGGCTCCGGTATGGCCCCTATAAAGTCAATGCTCTACGATATGGTTGAAAAAAATATTAAAAGAAAGACAACATATTTTTTTGGTGCACGATCAGTTCGAGACCTATTTTTGGTACAAGAAATGCGTGAACTTGAAAAAAGGCTTCAGAACTTCAGCTTTATACCTGCGCTTTCAGAGCCATTAAAGGAAGATAAATGGAAAGGTGAAACAGGTCTCATTACTGATGTACTTGACAGACATCTGAAATCAGGAGAAAATGTTGAGGCTTACCTTTGCGGATCTCCAGGAATGATCGACGCATCTATAAAGGTGCTCACAAAAAAGGGAGTTCCTGAAGAGCTTATCTATTATGATAAGTTTGCATAAACCTGGAGGCAGGACATTACTTAACCATCTTCTTTATACGAGGTAAACATAGATGAAGCAAACTGTTCAAATGAAGAGAATACAGGAAAAAATGAAGCAGGGTGTTATTACCAGAGACGGATTTTTAGGTGAGGATAGGAGAAATCTCATCGATATACTCGTTGCAGACGATGCAGAGGTAAAGAGAATGAATCTTACGCATAAGGATATTTCGAACCGTATGATCGAACTGCGAGATGCAGGAATGCGCGGGCTTGGAGGCTTCATTAGCACTCAGCCACACTTTGAGGTCTGTGTCGATTCTGTGAGAGGAAAGCTTCCCTGTCCCTTTGGAGATCCTGGAGTTTTTCCAAAAACCAATACAACTGTCAGAAATATTCACTATAACAGGGAGATCACCTTTACAGATCTACACATTCATATGATAGGATCACACGGGTTTTATGAGGGGAAGGGGTCACCATTCAGACTTGAACCGCGGGATCTCGTTGAAATACTTGAAGTAGAAAAATCTGAAGACCAATAATAAATAGAGCAATAAATTAATTTGTGAGCAGAATAGAAAAAGTCAATTATTCAAGGGTAACTAATTAAATTTTATTATTATACGAGGTAGGAAAAATGAAAAGATATGTTTGTACAGTATGTGGTTATGTATATGATCCAGAGGTTGGTGATCCAGATAGCGATATTGAACCTGGAACTGCCTTTGAGGATCTACCTGATGACTGGGTATGTCCTGAGTGCGGAGCAGATAAAGATGCATTTGAAGAAGAAGAAGAGGCATGATTTATCTGAAAATCTAGTTTTTTGTTCTATCATCTCTGATTGATTGTATATATAGCTATTCTAATTAAAATCTATTAAGGCAAATGATTACTCATATAACATTCTTTATGAGAGGAAACAGAAATGGAAAAGAAACATTTTAATGAAATTATTGACTTTGCAATTGAGCGTGAAAAGGAGGCTGTTCGATTTTATCAAGAGATGCAAAAAATGTCACAATTTACTGAAAAACAGAAGCTCCTACATGACTTTGAATTAATGGAAAAGGGTCATATAACTATACTGGAAAATATATTGAAACAGATACGAAAAAGCGAGGGAAGACAAATCGATGTTCCAGAGGTCCAGAATCTGCATATTAGCGATTATATAGTAGAGAGTAAGCCTTATGCAGAAATGAGCTATCAGGACATACTCATAACTGCAATGAAAAAAGAGGAAACTTCATTTGCACTTTACAATGAACTTGCTGAAAAAAATTCGGATCCTGGGATCAAGAAGCTGTTTTTAAAACTCGCTTCTGAAGAGGCAAAACACAAACTCTTTTTCGAAAAGATCTATGACGATGAAATTCTGAGCCAGGACTAACCCGCATTTCTCAAAATCATGTGTAATTAAATCAAAGGGCGGGATTTAGCGGTTTTCACACGCCTACCTACATTCTGTGCTTAATATTGCAATTTAATAAACTTTTCTTTCATTCAATTTGTGAGAAAACCGCACTAAATCCCTGTAATCAAAGATGTTTCAATGATCGTCTTCTTTACTATACTTATTAAGAAATATAAATTTCTCAATTGACATTCTTTCAGGTCTTACCTTTTCCCATTCAACCTGCTTTTCTGAGAGAATCTCGCCTATTTTTTTAGAATGTTTTCCAACAATAATAAGTGTAATAACAGTCATCTCCTCTGGTATGTCCAGTATATCTTTAACCATACTTTCATTAAAACCAGCAATTGGGTGTGCTACGAGTCCCAGATCAGTGGCTCTGAGAATTAGAAACGCAGAAGCCATCCCCGTATCAAACAGGTAATATTCCCTACCCTTTATCAGGCAGTCATAATCTTTTTTGCTAAAAACCGCAATAATCAAGGAGGCCTTTTCTGCCCATTGATTTCCCTTTGAAAGGGCGGCAAAGGTCTGTCCAAGTTTTTTTTTCTCATAAACAAAGACATACCTCCATGGCTGGTTATTAAAACATGAGGGGGAGAGGCTAGCGTTTTTTGCTAAATCTTGAATGATCTCATCAGTGATTGTAACTGGTAACAGCGAACGATATGCCCTTCTCTTGTTTATCAGGCTTACGAGATTCATAATGGGTCCTCTTATCAGAAATATTATTACTTTACAATAATAACTACATATTATCGAAACAACAAAAACCTTAGCTCTTCGACATGAATATGCTTGACTTTCAAGGAAATATTGATTATAATATCACTAAAATAGTAATATTTAAAGGATCATATTATGCCCTATGATGTTACAAATGTTGTAGACTGTATTTCTGAGAACTGTCCAATGCCTCTTGTAAAAACAAGAGCAGCAATAATGGAAGCAAAAGAGGGAGATATTATAAAGGTGATAGGAACACATCCACAGTCATTCGAAGAGATACCTATGGCCCTTGATGCTTTAGGAATAAAAATATTGGAAAGGGGTCATGAAAACAAAACCTGGTATATAACATTTGTTGTTTCATAAATATCTGGATAAAGGATGTAAGGATTGTGAGAAAAGCACTAAAGGAGGGATTTCAATCTAACGGGGGGAAGATAGATATGGAAAATAAAAAAGCTACAGTAATTCTCCACAGCGGAGGTTTAGATAAGATAATGAGCGCCTTCATTGTTGGTAACGGTTTTCTCTCAATGGGTATTCCTGTTACCATATTCTTTACCTTCTTTGGTCTAATGGCCTTAAAAAAGAAGGGATTTACAAAGGCTCCTCTATCAAAAATGAATATGCTTGGACTTGGAAGAGCAATGATAAATAAAAGAATGAAAAGGCATAATGTTGCTTCACTGGATGACCTAGCTATAGGTTATAAAAAGTTAGGTGGAAAAATTATAGCTTGCACAATGACAATGGAGCTCATGGGCATTAAAGAGGAAGATCTGAGAGCTGACCTTGTAGATGAATATGGTACTGTAGGAAAATACTGCTATGTATCAAAAGATGCCAATATTACGCTCTTTATCTAAAGATTATCTGGCCCGGGAGAAGGAAGATGGAAAAAAGGAATGTCTATCTTGATAATAATGCAGCAACAATGGTGGATGAGAGAGTCGTTGAATATATGAATGAGTACCATCAACAAAACTATGCAGTAGCCTCTTCTCAGTTTTCCCACACACCCGGTATTAAGGCTAAGGAGGGGGTCGAAAAGGCACGAACCGTCATCTCAAAAAATATAAATTCCCATAGTAATGAAATTGTGTTTACTTCTGGCGAAACAGAATGTAACAATCTTGCATTGAAAGGTATTGTAAGTGCAAATAAAGCAAAAAAGAGAAACAGAATAATCGTTTCAAAAATAGAGCATTTTTCAGTTCTCAATACTGCTAAAAAACTAAAAAAACAGGGCTTTCCGGTTGAATACATAAATGTCGATGAAGAAGGATTTATAGATATCGATCATCTTGAATCCCTTATTGATGACAGAACTCTAATTGTGAGCATTATGCATGGAAACCACGAGGTTGGCACACTTCAGGATTTGAAGACAATCTCTAAAATCACACATAGCAAAGGGGCCTATCTTCATACAGATGCAACCTATTCCTTCCTGCAGGTACCGATCGATGTAGATCAGTATGGTATAGACCTGATGAGTGTGGATGCAAGTATAGTTCATGGCCCTAAAGGCGTTGGCGCACTTTATGTTCGAAAGGGGATAGGCATCGAGAAGATAATGGATGGTGGATTTCAGGAGTTTAATTTGAGAGCCGGAGTTGAAAATGTACCCGGGATCTCTGGATTTGGAAGGGCCTGTGAGCTCTTCAGTAAAAACGATATCAAAAAAATCAAAGAGCTGAGGGATCGCCTCTATGAACAGTTAAAAACTCAGGTAGATGGAGTCCTGTTAAACGGTGCTTCAGATTTCACAAAAAGAATACCAAATAACCTTAATGTATCTTTTGAATATGTTGAGGGTGAATCTGTTGTTTTGCATCTCGATATGAGGGGAATAGCGGTTATCACAGGCTCTGCATGCTTTTCTCGTGCCCTACAGGCAAGCCATGTACTATTGGCAATGGGCTTCTCTCATGAAAGGGCCCATGGCTCTATAAGATTTTCTCCCAGCAGATATAATTCAAAAGAGGATATTGATTATACGTTTAGAAATGTAAAAGAGGTTGTTAATAAATTAAGAGAGCTGAGTCCAATCGGTAAGTGATTAATAGGCGAATGTAGAGTAAATTCGACTTATTTTTTGAAATTTTAAGATAATATTGGTATTTTAAAATTTAATTAAAACTTCTAACCTGTTCTAGTATAAGGAGGTTTATATGTCTCTACCCTACTCTGAAAAGGTACTTGAATATTTCAAAAATCCAAAGAATGTGGGAATAATTGATGATGCAGATTCAATTGCTACAGAAGGCTCGCCTGCATGCGGTGATGTGGTAAAACTCTTTTTGAAGGTGAATCATGAAACAAAGGTAATAGAGGATATAAAGTTCAAATCTTATGGATGTGCTTCAAATATTGCCACAGCATCCATAATTACAGAGCTAGCAAAAAATAAAACCATTGAAGATGCAAAGAAAATCTCCTGGAAACAGGCTTCCGATGCTCTTGGAGGTTTACCTCCTGTAAAGGTGCACTGTGCAGTTTTAGCTGTAGATGCACTGAAAACAGCAATTGAAAACTATGAACACAAAAGAGGATTGATAAAAGATAAAAGAGCTACAGATATTAAGATCATAAGGAAAAGATTAGCGCATGTGATAAATCCTCTTACCGGATTCGACGTTTTAAAGGTGAATTTTGTTAACAAAATTGATCTCAAAGACGGGGTTATTACTGTATATATCAATCTTGATAGTGATCACCCGTTTGCAAATAATATACGAGAAGAGATTACTGAAAGACTCGACCCTCTTTGGGACATAAAAAAGGTAGATGTATATTTTAACGACGAACTTTAATTGAGAGATCACAGTAAAATGGTTATATCAACAAAATCAAGATACGGATTGAGAGCTCTGGTTGATCTTGTATTACATTATAAAGGAAAGCCTGTATTTCTTAAAGATATTGCAGAGCGGGAGGAACTTTCATTACGATATCTCGAGAATATCTTTACAAGGTTACGTACAGCAGGCATCCTAAAAAGCTGTAAAGGAAAGGGTGGTGGATTTTTTCCAGCCCGTGATCCAAAGGATATTCAGGTTTTAGATATTGTTGAGATATTAGAAGATAGTACAGCCTTTTCCTCATGTATCGATGCACCATCTTCCTGTAAGAGATCTAACACATGCATTTCAAGGGATGTATGGGTCTCCATTAATAATAGCTTCAGGGAATCCCTTGCATCTATTACAATAGATGATCTTATAAAGAGACATAACAGGGAAAATGAAGTTTAACGTTTATAATAAAAAAATACTTGAAAAATTTTCCAATATGTGATACTATTTTGTAACAATTACAACTATGGATCAATATCTTAATTCAAAGGAATGTAGCATTATTTTATTTTAATATTTTATATAAGGAGATTGATAAATGAAAGAAGATATAGAAAATGCACTTAATAAAATAAAACCTTCGCTTCAGGCCGATGGAGGTGATGTTGAACTTGTGGAAGTGGGTGAGGATGGAGTGATAAAAGTAAAGCTTACCGGTGCCTGTGGAGGATGTCCAATGAGCCAGATGACTCTAAAAATGGGAATAGAGAAAATATTGAAAGACGAAGTCCCTGGAGTAAAAGAGGTAATCGCTGTTTAATCATTGGGTATTGAATCCATTCGATGTTCGATATCTGCAACAATTCATCGAAACTTATTGCAATAATGACGGTAAATTAACACAGGAGGAGATATGAGCTTATTAAGTGCAAGTGAGGTGTTTCAGTTCGCTATCAGAATTGAAGAAAATGGAGAAAAGTTCTATCGAACGTTTGCTCAAAACTTGCAGAGAAACTTAGAAAAAGAGATGTTCAACTTTTTAGCAGATGAAGAGGCAAAACATATTAAAATATTTGAGAACATGCTAAATGAGTTCGAAAAGTATAAACCTACAATTAGCTATCCAGACGAATATTTTGAATACCTTCGGGCATATACCGATAACATTATCTTTACTAAAGATGCACTAGAAAAAGAAGTGTCAAAGATAAAAGATGCCAAAACTGCCTGTGACTTCGGAATAAGAAGAGAATTAGATTCCATACTATACTATCAGGATATCAAATCCTTGGTACCCAAAAAGAAAAGTCATCTGATTGATAATATTATCTCTGAAGAGAGAAGGCACTTTCTTAAACTTACTCAGATGAAAAAAGAACTATAATGGCTAAGGGTTGGATATAAGTGTGATCTGTGTTGAAATATAGCAGAAATTATGCATGAGGTTACAATAAAAGATTATTTAACTGTTATTAGCAAACATAATCCTAAATTTCTATTGGGGGAATGGAATGATTAAAAAAACTGTGGAAAAGGCAATTAACAACCAGATAAATGCCGAACTTTATTCGGCATATCTATATTTGTCTATGTCAGCATATTTCGAAGCTAAAAATCTGTCGGGGTTTGCTCATTGGATGAATGTTCAGGCGCAGGAAGAGGTGAACCATGCATTAAAGTTCTATAACTATATCTTTGAAAGGGGAGGAAATGTAACCTTAAAATCAATTGATGGTCCTCCGGCTGAGTGGAAATCACCTCTCGATGTATTTGAAAGTATATATAAACATGAAGTAAAAGTTACAGGGCTAATTCATAATCTCGTCCACCTTGCACGGTCAGAAAAGGATGTAGCAACTGAAAACTTTCTGATGTGGTATATTGATGAGCAGGTTGAAGAAGAGTCTTCAGCAGATGAAATAGTCCAGAAGTTGAAGCTTATTAAAGAATCACCACAGGGATTATTTATGATAGATAGAGAACTTGCACAGAGGGAGGGTTGAGGATTTACTTCGAGGTTTTGCTCCTGTAAATGTATCTATAATTATGGTCGAATAATGTTATAAGGCCTCGATGTAAAGCCCATATATAAATCTGAGATACATTTAAAAGGGGTGCCATGGACATTCAAGAATTAAGTATCGATGGTATAAAGAAATATTTAATGAAGGAGGGGATTAACCCTTCATATCAGAGATTGAAAATACTCGAGTATCTATTAAAATATCGAGTACACCCCACAGTTGATACGATCTATAATGACCTCTCAAAACAGATACCAACACTTTCCAAAACAACCGTATACAATACATTAAATCTTTTTCAAGAAAGAGATATTATTACAAGTTTGACTATTGAGAAAAATGAAGCGCGGTATGAATCAAGTAAAAAGCCTCATGCGCATTTCAAATGTACTGAGTGTGGAAAAATATATGATATTTTAATAAAATTTCCACATGTCTCTGGCAATACAATCGATGGCCACTTAGTAACAGAACAACAGCTCTACCTTAAAGGCATTTGCAAAAATTGTACAAGCAAAGTATAGTATCAAGCAAATGTTTCGTTATTTATCCGGATAACCATTTATCGAAGAAAACAGATTTATTATTTGTAAAGGAGAAAGAACCATGTCGGTAGTTGAAATTAAACCTGATATCTACTGGATCGGTGTTAACGACAGGACCACAGATCTATTTGAAGGACTCTGGCCCATTACACGCGAAGGAGTATCGTACAATTCATATTTGATAAACGATGAAAAAAAGGCAATCATTGATCTGGCCAAAGCGATAAAGACAGATATATTTTTTGATAATATCTCCGAGATTTTTAAAATCTCAGAAATAGACTATGTAATTGTCAATCATGTGGAGCCTGATCATACAGGCGTTCTGAGAATCTTAAAAAGAATGGCTCCAAAGCTGAAAATATTAGCTACACCGAAAGCGAAGAAGATGCTTGAAGACTTCTACAGTATATCTGAAAACATAATAGAGGTTGGGGATGGTGAAACTCTCTCACTGGGAAGGAAAAATCTTAAGTTCATCTATGCTCCCTTTGTGCACTGGCCTGAAACCATGGTCACATATGAGACAACTCATAAGATTCTCTTCTCATGTGACGCATTTGGGGGTTATGGAGCTCTTCGGGGAGCCATCTTTGATGATGAGTGCAGGGATCTGACTTTCTATCAGGAAGAGTCCTTGCGCTACTTTGTGAACATCGTTGCTAAGTTTACAAAGCCTGTCTTAAATGCAATTGAGAGGCTTTCTGATGTTCCAATTGATATTATTGCGCCATCTCACGGTCTGATATGGCGAAAAAACCCAAAAATTATTGTTGACCTGTATAAAAAATGGTCAGAATATGCAAAAGGAGAAACAGAACCAGGGATTACTCTCATATATGGATCAATGTACAGCAATACCGAGATAATGATGAATGCGGTTACCCAGGGAATCTCTGGTACTGGCACCCGGTTAAATATTTTCGATGCTGCCCGTACACATGTAAGCTATATACTTCCCTCGCTATGGACAAACTCCGGGGTAGTAATTGGCGCTCCAACCTATGAGGCAAGTCTATTCCCACCTGTGGCCCAGGTTCTGGAGATGGCAGTTATAAAACGTGTTATGAATAAAAAGGTGTGTATGTTTGGCAGCTATGGCTGGAGTGGAGGAGCCTTAAAAGAGCTTAAAAGGATTATAGAACCTGTGAATTGGGAGCTTGTTGATACCTTTGAGTTTGCAGGAGGCCCCACTGAGGAAGATCTCAAGAGGGGTGAAGAGTTTGGAGCGAATTTTGCTAAACTTATCAAGTCTTAAAAGCTCTTTTATATCAAAAAATAATCTTTTTTATTTAAACCATTTATTCCTTTTTTCATCGTTAACCGACTGAACCACATAGAAGTTTACCTTCTTAAGCTTGCCTTTAATTGTCTGGTCCGGGATTAACTTTGCATCAACCTTATATAGAGTCCGATCCCATGTAGTGACAAAATCTTCTTTAAAAAATAGTCGCTGTCTCTATTTACACCTATTTACAGAATCTTTATTATTGCTTTTATTAATATTAAATTTATAATCATAAGAGAAAGGGTTCACATGCAATGTAAAAATCTTTTAAAAAAATAGGTGCTGTCCCTATTAAAATGGAGTAATTATGAAAGGGAATTTTATTTTTCTTTTTCTGGCACTCTTTTTTGCCTTTATTTCACCTGCTGGAGCATATTCTCAGACAATAGAAGTTGAATTCGAGCATATCCTCATAGAACCAGGAATCTCTACTCCCGTATATTCTATTTTTCAGGACAATGAAGGATTCCTCTGGTTTGGAACAGAAACAGCTCTTTTTCAGTATAATGGCCTTGAGTTTAAAAAATATACATATGATCTTTCCGATCCTGACAAGCCTTTTTTGGGCGCTCACTTTACCTCAATATGTGAAGACAGTTTTGGTTATCTCTGGATTGCGTGTGACGGTGCGTTACACAGGTTTGATAAAGAAAAAGAGGTATTTACTAATTACACATACGATCCTGAAAACCCAAAGAGCCTGAGTAACAGTACAGTCAATGTTGTCTATGAGGATAGTAAAGGTGTTCTCTGGATAGGGACGAATGAAGGATTGAACATGTATGAGAGAGAAACCGAACAGTTTATCCGATACCTTCATGAACCGGATAATCCTGCAAGCTTGAGCAATAATCAAATCATGGATATCTGTGCGGACAGCTCGGGGCAGCTGTGGATAGCTACAAATGGTGGAGGGTTGAACAGGTTTGATAGAGATGAGGCCAGGTTTTTTCATTACAGGCATAATGATGAAGACCCTGCCAGTTTAAGTGAAGACCATGTCTTGAGCATCAGAGAGGTTGGAGGAGTGTTGTGGGTGGGCACTGATGGCGGTGGCTTGAACCGCTTTGATCAAGATCGATTCGGCTTTATTCACTATAACAATGATCCTGATAATTCAAGGAGCCTGAGCAGTAATACGAAGGTACGGGTCTATGGAGACGCTGCCGGGATGCTCTGGGTGGGAACTGATAAAGGACTGAATCTATTCGACAGACCAAGGAATGCGTTCACACGCTACACTCACGATCCGGAAAAACCGGAAAGCATTGAGAATGAGAGAATAGTGTCAATTTATGAAGACAGATCAAGGGTGCTCTGGGTCGGCACCATGGATGGGTTGGAAAAGTACAGTAAAAGAAAGCAGAGATTCAGACATTACCTTGGCGGTTATCGAGTTATTGCTATACGGGAGGATTCTGAAGGTATTTTATGGGCCGGTACCAATGAGGGATTGATCGGTTTAGACAGAACGAGCAATGAGAAATTTCACTATAATCATGATCCACAAAACTCAAAGAGCCTGAGCGGAAATATTATCAAGTCCCTATATGAGGACAGCTCAGGTGTGCTGTGGGTAGGTACAAATAATAGAGGGCTGAACCGGTTTGTCAAAGAGAAGAATGAGTTCGTTCGCTACACTCATGATCCTGAAAATCCTCATAGCTTGAGTAATAACACAATTAATGAAATATATGAGGATAGTCATGGAGACCTATGGGTCGCTACATCTGGTGGCGGATTGAACAGATTTAACCGGGAGCAGAATGTTTTTACACACTACATCCATAATCCGGAAAATCCCTTTAGTTTGAGCAACGATAACGTTACATGCCTTTATGAGGACAGCAAGGGGATACTGTGGGTCGGTACCTACGGCAACTGCCTTAACAGATTTGAGAGAGAGAAGGAGGAGTTTATACGTTACGTATGGGACCCTGAAGATGCCGGTGAGTTTATAAAAAGTATGGTTTATGCAATCATTGAGGATAATTCCGGCAGGTTGTGGGTTGGAACTACGATTGGATTGATAGAATTCAATAGAAAAAAAGGTGAATATAAAAAAGAATATTCAGAAGAGTTTCCATATACTGGAATACAGACCGATGATCAGGGTAACCTCTGGGTGATAGGTGGTACCCCGGGGGTACTGACGTGGAACCCTGATAATAAAGACATACAAGGCTATTTGAGGCATTGCTGGCCAGACGATATTTATAAGAGCCCTTCCGGGGAAATGTTTATTGGCACAAATGATGGCTTTATGAGCTTTTTCCCGTACCTGGTCACAAACACCCTTCAGCCCAATGTAGTTCTCTCTTCCTTCAAGGTCTTTGATCAGGAAAGAGAGCTCGATAAATCGATCTCAAGCATTAAAGATATCGTACTCTCCTGGCGTGATTCATTTTTTTCTTTCGAGTTTGTTGCTCTGGATTATGCCAACCCTGAGAAAAACCAGTACGCCTATATACTGGAAGGGTTCGATAAAGACTGGCATTATACAGGCAACAGGCGCTATGCAAGCTATACCAACCTTCCGGCAGGCAGCTATGTATTCAGGGCAAAGGCTACAAACAGCGATGATGATTGGACGGGTGAAGATAACTGGGCTTCCGTGAATCTACGCATCCAGTCTCATCCTTTAAAAACATGGTGGGCCTATACTTTATATGCTATCTCTGGATTAAGTATCCTGCTTGGTGTCTTTTTTTTGTACCGTGATGCTCAGAGAAAAAAACTCGAGGCAAAGGCAAAAGAGCTTGAAGCTGAGAAACAGATACAAGAAGCGCTGCAAAAGGCGCATGATGAGCTTGAACAACGGGTTGAAGAGCGAACCAGCGAACTCCAGGAGTTGCTTGGCAAGTATCAGGCGAGCAAGGAAAAACTGGAGCAGACCAATATCCAGCTCAAGCACGCCGTTTCAGTAGCCAATAAAAATGCCGATGAAGCGGAACGCGCCAAGGCCATCAAAGAGGAGTTTTTGGCCAACATGAGCCATGAGATCCGAACCCCGATGAACGCCATTGTCGGTATGACCCACCTGGCCCTTGGCACCGAACTCAGTCCCAAGCAACACGACTATTTGAACAAGATCAGCTCCTCGGCACATTCGCTTTTGGGGATCATCAACGATATCCTGGACTTCAGCAAAATCGAGGCGGGCAAGCTTGACATGGAGTCCATCGACTTCTACCTCGAAGATGTGCTGGACAACCTGTCCAACCTCGTGACCTTGAAGGCTCAGGAGAAGGGGCTGGAAATACTCTTCCGCACGGCTACTGAGGTACCCAATGCCTTAATCGGCGATCCCCTGCGGCTCGGGCAGATCCTGATCAACCTGGCCAACAATGCGGTCAAGTTCACCGAACGAGGGCAGATCGTCATTTCCACCCATCTTAAAGAGGAGAAGGACGATTTTGTAACGCTCCAGTTCTCTGTCCAGGATACCGGTATCGGCATGAGCCCAGAGCAGCAAGCCCGGCTGTTTCAGGCCTTCACCCAGGCCGATACCTCCACCACCCGCAAGCACGGGGGTACCGGACTGGGGCTCGCGATCTGCAAGAGACTGGTGAATTTAATGGACGGGGAGATCTGGGTGGATAGCGAAGAGGGAAAGGGCAGCACCTTCAGCTTTGCTGCTACTTTTAAGCGCGGCAAGAAGATTTTAAAGAAGAAGCACGCACCTCCCGATGACCTGCAGGGTATGCGGGTGCTTGTTGTGGACGACAATGAGACAAGCAGGGAAATCCTGAGCGATATGCTGGAATCTTACACCTTCGAGGTGACCGTAGCTGCGAGCGGTGAAGAAGGCATATCCGAGCTAGAGGCATCAGCATCCAAAGAGCGGCCCTACGAGCTGGTGATCATGGACTGGAAAATGCCAGGTATGAACGGGATCGAGGCTTCGAAGCGGATCAAAGAGCATCCCGAGCTTCCCAATGTTCCTGTGATTGTCATGGTTACAGCCTATGGCCGTGAGGATGTGATGAAACAGGCCGAGCGTGTAGGACTTGATGCATTCCTGATCAAACCGGTGAGCCCCTCGGTGCTTTTCAACACCATCATGGAGGTGTTTCACAAGAAGGTGGACAAGAAGCTCTACCGGGAAACAAAGGCCGATCAGGAAAAGGAGATAGTGAGGGCTATTCGGGGAGCAAGGCTGCTTCTGGTGGAGGACAACGAGATCAACCAACAGGTTGCCAAAGAGATTCTGGAGGGAGCCGGCTTTGTGGTGGAGGTGGCATGCAACGGCCAGGAAGCGGTAGAAGCGTTGCAGAAAAAAGAGTACCAGGCAGTGCTGATGGATGTGCAGATGCCGGTGCTGGACGGCTATGAGGCCACGCGGGAAATCCGTAAGGATGCTCGCTTCAAAGAGCTGCCGATCATCGCCATGACAGCCCACGCCATGGCAGGGGACCGGGAGAAGAGCCTTGAAGCAGGGATGAACGACTACGTGTCCAAGCCGATAGATCCTAAGGAGCTCTTCAATACCTTGGCGGAGTATATCAAACCAGGTGATTGGGTCGTGGTGGAGGGGCTAGCTTCTACAACGGACACGGCCGAGGAAGCCCCCCTACCGCAGGTTAGCGGGATCAATGTGGAGAAGGGTCTGGCCCGTGTGAGAGGGAACAGAAAGCTGTACCGTGAGCTCTTGCTGAAGTTTAGGCAGGACTTCTCCAAGGTGGCCCTACAGATCAAGGAGGCGTTGAGCAAGGAGGATGCCCAGACTGCCAAGCGGTTAGCGCACACGGTGAAGGGAGTAGCAGGCAACATCGGGGCTGAAAGCTTACAGGATGCGGCTAAAGAGCTGGATGCAGTGATCAAGGAAGTTGTAACCGGAAGCAGGGAGGCCCACACGGTGACGAAATCTATACATGCCTTCGAGGTGGAGCTTCAGAAGATCCTGAAGTCTCTGGAAGAACTGCCTTCTGAGCAGCTGAAGGCGGGAAGCCAGGTGGAGGCAGAGGAGCTTTCGGTTGACAGGTTGCGTGAACTGCTTGTGGAACTGGGGCCTAACTTAAAAAAACGCCAGCCAAAGCAATGTGCCCCGGTTATGAAAAAAATTATGGGCTACAGCCTTCCTGCTGAATACACCGAAAAGCTTTCCGAGCTATCCCGACTAATTAAACGCTACAAGTTCAAGGAGGCTCAGGCTATTTTTACGAGTTTGATCGAAACCATAGGAACAAAAAAAGCTTGATGTAAATCTGAGCTGGACATATTAATCCGATAACGTGCATCCTGGAGTGAAGGATGAGCGAAGAGGGAAAAACGATCCTGGTAGTCGATGACACTGAAAGCAACATCGATATCCTCGTCGAGATACTGGGGGATGATTATGATGTAAGCGTAGCCTTGGATGGAGAGAGCGCTCTTGAAATTGTTGCTGAAGAGCCTCCTGATCTGGTCCTCCTGGACATCATGATGCCCGGCATGGACGGCTATGAAGTCTGTCGGAGGCTCAAAGCCGACAAGAAAACCATGGATATCCCTGTAATCTTTGTCACCGCCGAGGAGAAGATCGACGAAAAGATTAATGGATACGATGTTGGAGCGAGCGACTACATCACTAAGCCGGTAGACCCGGACTTCGTCAAAAAAATCGTGAAAAAATATCTCCCTTCTTAGGGGTATACCTATGGCCCGAGCAACGAGATCAACCATCCTCGTCGTCGACGACACTGAAGCGAACATTGATATTCTGGTCGAAACATTGTCAGACGAGTACGAAGTCAGTGTAGCAATGGACGGCCCCACTGCCCTTGAGATCGTCGATTCAGAGCCACCAGATCTGATCCTGCTGGACATCATGATGCCCGGCATGGACGGCTATGAGGTCTGCCGCCGGCTGAAGGCCAGTGAGAAGACGGGTAACATTCCGGTCATCTTCATAACAGCTATGGGAGAGACGCAGGACGAAACCAAGGGTTTCGAGCTCGGTGCTGTAGACTACATCACCAAGCCAATTAGCCCACCGATAGTTATGGCACGTGTGCGTTCTACACTCAGCTTAAAGAACAAAACAAAACAGCTTGCCGCTCTCTCAAACAAGCTGTCCAAGTACCTGTCCCCGCAAGTCTACCTCTCTATTTTCCGCGGCGATCAGGATGTTAAGATTGAGTCGAAACGTAAAAAGCTTACCATCTTCTTCTCAGATATCGTCTCATTTACCAAGACCACCGAAGGCATGGAAGCGGAGGATCTCTCCGATCTATTGAACAGCTATCTCGAGGAGATGGCAAACATCGCCATCAAGCATGGAGGTACCATTGATAAGTTTATTGGAGATGCCATTCTCGTGTTCTTTGGAGATCCGCTCAGCCTCGGTTTGAAAGAAGACGCCCTGGCCTGCGTATCCATGGCACTTGAGATGCGGGAAACGCTGAAGAAGCTGCAAAAGAAGTGGTATGCCTACGGTATCCAGGAACCCTTTAAAGTACGAGCTGGAATTACTACAGGCTACTGCACAGTAGGAAATTTTGGTAGCAAATCTCGCATGGACTATACGATAATCGGTTCTCAGGTGAACATCGCCAACCGCCTTCAGCGAAGAGCAGAGCCTGATCAAATCATTATCTCTCATGAAACCTGGTCACTTGTAAAGGATCAAATATACTGCATCAAGTTGAAACCGTTAACAGTAAAAGGTATCAGCCATCCCATTCAGAGCTACCAGGTAGTGGACTTTATCGAAAATATGAGTGGCAAGGAGCATGCTGTCACAATAGGTTTCTTCACTGAGCCGGCTTTGGTTATCCCTCCGGAGCTGTCAGTACGGGATCTGAAGATGAAAATGAGTGAAGCCGGCCCACTTAAATCTGCGGTCGTTGTGGAGGGCGGCAAGCCTCTCGGTTTGATCATGAACTACTCATTGTACCAGATCTCCAACTCAGAGCAGGATATGGCTCTTTTTTATGAGCAAGCGGTTGCCAAGATCATGGATACCGACGCCTATAGTGTGGAAAGTGAAACTCCCCTCTATCAGGTGGCTCGTCAAGCCTTTTCAAGATATAAGGGCAAAATCTATGATCCCGTGATTGTAACCGAAAACGGAGCCTTCAAGGGTATTGTTCCTATCCACAGGATTTTCGGAAGGCTCGTCGATCTCGATGTAGAGGAATTGTAATCTACATTCAATTGTGAATCATATCTTTCAATACATTCCAATATAAAACAAAATATTGATTTGCTTGACTGCAATGAGAATGAATGATAAGATCGGGAATGAAATATTCTATCTGCTCAGATAAAGTAGATAGATTATTTATTGTCCTCTAAAACCATGTAGCTCTTGGTAAAACAGTCATCAAGCTACTATATTTTTATATTAATGGAGTAATTAGGATGTTCAGATACAGCTATAATTCACTGGTATACTATGGAGAAGAGGTAGAAACCAGTATCAAGAGAGTTGCCATGTTCGGATATGATGCTATTGAGCTTGTTGGCGAACCTGATGCCTATGACACATCGAAAGTCCGAAAACTATGTGCAGAAAACAATATCCCGGTTTCTTCTATATGTTCAATCTATACAGCAGAGCGTGACCTTGCATCACCGGATCCAGCTATCCGTAAAAAAGCTGTTGATTATGTAAAACGTGTTGCTGATCTGGCATATGAGGTCAACTGCCCGGTCATGATTATTGCACCAACAGAATGTACAAAGCTCAAAGGATGGAAAGATCCTGTCGAGGAACGCAATTGGGCAGTTGAAGGTATACGTGAAGGCGGAGAATATGCGGACTCAATTGGAGTAAAGCTTGCTATAGAAGCATGGAACAGATACGAGACATATTTCTTGAACCGTATTGACCAATGTCTGGATATTATGCATGAAATTAATTTGCCCAATCTTGGTGTTATGGGTGATACATTCCATATGAATATTGAAGAAGAATATATCGCAGATGCTTTTCGGGCAGCAGGAAATTACCTGTCTCATGTCCATTTTGCAGATAGTAACAGAGCAGCTCCTGGCAAAGGGCATATTAATTTCAGGCCTATACTCAAGGCCTTAAAGGAAATAAACTATCAGGGATATATAACATTTGAACTGCTTCCAGCTTCAGCAGATCCTTTTGGAACCTTAAAAAAGGGCGGAGGAAGGGAGTTCTTTGACTATTATACAAAACAGGCTATTGATTATATTAAGGCCATTGAAAGAGAACTTTAAATCATGTTTAAACAGCCTCATCTCATACATACAATATCAATACTTGTAAGTGAAATTTCATTAATACCAAACTCTAATTTCTCGTTAAAAAGGAGCGATATATGACAGCAAAAATTTCAGTAGGCAGCTCAGCATTTGCCTTTGGTGTATATTCTTCGAATCCAGTACCCCTTGAGCGTCTGATAAAAAGACTGCAGGAGTTGAACTTTCAGGGAATAGAACTCCTTGGATGCAGGCCCTACGGTGATCCTGATGACTATGCAAAAGCCGATGACCGAAAAAGGCTTCTCAATATGTTCAGGGATCATGGCCTTGAAATTTCAAATTATGGAGCTGATTTTAAAGAACAATCACCGGCAAGCAACGACCCTGAAGAGAGATCTGATTATAAAAAATTATTCAAGAAGAATCTAGAGTTCTGTGTTGATTGTGAAATTCCAAGTATACGGGTAGATACAGTCAATGAGCCACCGCTAATACCTGGTGTAAGCTACGAAGATGCATGGAAACGTATGTCCGAAACCTGGCGTTCATGCGCTGAAGAGGCTGAAAAAGATGGTGTTCTTGTAGTATGGGAGTTTGAGCCCGGATTTATGTTTAATAAGCCGCATGAAATAGTCAAAATGATAAAGGATGTGGATCACGGAAACTTTAAGATTCTTTTTGACAGCTGCCATGCCCATATGTGCTCGGTAGTTGCCGCACGTCAGGAAGAACCTCTGGACAAACTATCAGGCGGCGAATCAGAGTTAGCAAAGCTTCTGGCAGGAAGTATTGGCTATGTTCACCTTATTGATTCAGACAACACACTTCATGATAACTGGACAAGCACACATGCTCCCTTTGGCAGCGGAGTAATTGATTTTGATGTTCTTGTTGAAGCAATTAAGGATTCAGGCTATAAAGATGATTGGTGGACAATCGATCTATGCTTCTTTTCAAAGGCATGGGAAGTGCTTGAAGAATCGAAGATATTCATGGACAGCTTACTAAAGAGACATAATCTTTTATGAAAGCTGATAGGCGAAAAAATTATATTTCAAGGAGGAAGATATGGGAAAATTTCGTATCGATTGTCAGACCTATACATGGGAGATGCTGGGCGATAAATGGAAAGGTACAGTTGATGATATGCTTGATATAATTTCAGAATCAGGATATGAAGGGGTTGAAATCACAAATACAATTAAAGGTTTTGTCGGATAGACACCGGATAGTGGACATATAGTGTGTGGCGGCCTTGATCTTATCTCCACACTGGAGAAATATAAAGAAAGAATAAAAAACTTTCATTTCAAAGATGTCGATAACCAGGGCAAATGGAAGATGATGGGATATGGTGTCTGTGATTTTAAAAAGGCCCTGCATTGCTGAAGATATTGTGTATAAGGGCTGGGTAGTTGCAGAGGAGGAGTCAGATGATGCCTTTGATGATAAAAAAAAGCAGTTTCGAAAAACAGACAGTGCCTAAAATCTCTAGGCTATTATGACAGCCTCTCCACCCTATCAAAATCTATTCATTTATAAGCACAGATTTTATTACCTCTTGAGGTTTTTTAGAAGCTTCTTGAAAGGCTCTCTTTATCTCTTTAAATGGGTATTTATGAGTAATAAGTTCTGTTTGGTCATATTTTTTCTTTATTAATAATTTCACAGCGTCAACTAAATCTTTATGAAAATCTTTAGATGAAAATGGAGTTGTGTTTAATACTTCCAGACCCTTCATATGCCACATTCCTGTTGTAATAGTTTCATCCTTTACATGATGACCGAAAATAACAAGACGACCACCATTTCTCACCATATTAGTTGCCGGTTCAATAGTTCCAGCTTCTCCCACAGCTTCAAAGACAATATCAGCCAGTCGACCTGTAATGTTTAATACAGCTTTAGGGACATCATCATGCAGCGAGTTTATCACTTTGGTGGCCCCATACTTCTTTGCCAAATCCAGTCTCCGGTCATCAATATCTATAGCAATGAGATTATTTATGTAATCCTTTGGTAATCCCTGAATTATAAGTGAGCCCATATAACCACATCCAAATACAACAACATCATCTCCGGGCTCAATTCTTGAGAGCCTTAGAGAACTAACCACACAGGCAACGGGTTCAGCAATCCAGTATTCATACTTTTCCACCTCTTCAGGTATTTTTGCAATTGTATTTCTCTCTACTATAAATCTCTCGGCCATGGCTCCTCCAAAGGATATGGAGGTGACCTTATCTCCAGACTTAATATCATCTACCCCCTTTCCAACATCTTCGACAATCCCGACAGCTTCATGTCCCGGCCATCTGCTGTAATCAGGGTCTTTTAATTTACCTTTGAAACATTTGAGATCGTACTTGCATATCCCGCTGACCTTCATTCGTACCAGCAGTTGATGAAATCCAGGTGCAGGAATCTTCCTCGAAAGTAGAATAACACTGTTTATATCATTAAAACTTGCGGATCTGGTTTTTATGGTATCTAGCATTATAATAACCTCTTAAATTAATGGATAAAAAACCCCTCTCCCGAACTTACAATTTATTAGGAAAATTCATGGGAGTCGAGTAAAACGCACTCGAACTAAGCGCTTTTCGGTTAACACCAGAAATCGCTTAGTATAATTCATGCACGGCTCCCCATCTAGGAACAGTTTCGAACATATTGCTACACTTACAATGTAGAAAATATCCCATATTTTCTAGTAGCTTAGAACTTATATGTTCAAAGATCATTTATTATAAAGTTAGTTCAGAAACAGTTTTCCTGTATTTAAAATGTTATTTGAACAAATATTTTTTCATTTTATTTAAACGTATAAAAAAATATAAAATTTTATTTAATATTATAGTATAATAACTATTTTATTAGTTTTAAAAATTTAAAAATATATTGACATATTCAAATAATATTGTAATATATTCGTATAAATAAATATAAATTATTTTTATTTATTTTATTAAAATTTAATCGTAAGAACAAAAAATTCAAAAATAATATATAGATTTTTAGCTATAAAAAAGTATGGAAAAAAATAAAAATGTTACAATGAAAGATGTTGCAAAATTAGCAGGAGTATCACAACCTACAGTATCACATTTTATAAATAGGTCAGCTACTTTATCTCTCAAAACTGAAGAAAAAGTAAAAAAAGCAATTGACAAATTAGGTTATATACCCAATGTCCTGGCTAGGAATTTAAGACTAGAGAAAACAAACACTATAGGATTAATAATTCCTGATGTTGACAACGGTTATTATACTGAAATAACTAAAAATATTGAAAAAAATTTAAGAGAATATGGTTTTATTACATTTTTATGCAACACTTTCTATGATGAGAGACTTGAGAAGTTATATATTAATTCTTTAATTCAACAAAAGGTAGCAGGTATAATAATAGGATACGGTCTTATAAATAAGAGTTCATACGAAGTTTTTTACAAATACAAAACGCCAGCTATTCTAATGGACGACAAAATAGAAATTGATGAATTTGATATACCTTGTATAGAAATAAATAACTTTAATGGAAGTATGCTAGCGGTAAAGCATCTCAACAGTATTGGAGCAAAAAAAATATGTTTTGCTAGTGAACCATTATTTAATAGAACATCAAACTTACGGTTTGAGGGGTTTTTGAAAGCAATAGAGAAATTAGGATATAGAGAGAATGATAGAGTACTTTGTATAGAAAATAATCAATATAGCAAAATAGAAATGGGGTATAACATTGGAGCTCAAATTCTTTTAAATAATACTATCGATGCCGTTTTTGCCAGTTCTGATCAACTGGCTTTTGGTATTATGCAGAGGCTCAAGGAGCATAATGTAAATATACCGAATGAAATTGCAATAATAGGTTATGATGATATTCAACTATCGATACTTGTTACACCGACGTTAACAACTATTTCTCAACCCAAGGCTTTAATGGCAAGAAAAAGTGTTGAAATGCTTTTAACAATGATTAATGGAGGAATCCTAAATGAGAAATGTTTAATGTTGGAACCTTCATTAATAATAAGAAATTCTACAATGATAAAAAATAGAGTATTTACTGAAAAACAATGATAATCAATAATAAGGAAGTATATTATGGGAGATAATGAAATAAAAAGTTCACGTATAAAAGATTCAAACTTTATTTCCTATATTAAATCTTCAAGAGAGTTGTTGCTTGCTTTCATTATTATTGTAATCTTTACACTATTCAGTTTATTCCTTCCCAATTTTTTTAAAAAATCAAACCTATTAAGTGTATTAATGGGCATATCTTTAAGTACTATAATAGTCATTGGAGTCACAGTAGTTATGATCGCAGGTATGATTGACTTATCTGTTGGTTCTGTATTTGCTTGTGCAGCATATGCAGTAGCAATTACTTTAAAACAAGGGTTCCCTATTTGGTTAACGATATTAATAGGTATGGCTACGGCATTTGTATGGGGTATTTTTAACGGAGTTTTGGTAAGCAAGATAAAGGTTAATACTCTGATTGCTACCTTATCAACTATGTTTATGGCAAGAGGTGTGGTTTTTATTATTTCCAAAGGTACGGCTATGTCTGGATTGCCTAAAGCTATTTTAAGTTTTGGTGAGATTAGTTTTTTAGGTATCTCTTCTTTTATATGGGTGGCTCTTATTAGCATTCCTATAGCAGACTTTTTTTTGCATGAATTAGTAAGTGTGCGTCAACTATATAGAGTCGGAGGAAATGAAGTTTCAGCTAGACTTGCCGGAATAAATGTTGATAGGCTCAAGTTGAGTGCATTTGTAGTGAGTGGATTATTAGCTGGCATGGCAGGAATTCTTTCAATTTCCAGATTTGGAGCAGCAATGGGACTTATGGGAGAGGGAGAAGAATTGCGAGCTATTACAGCTTGTGTTATCGGAGGTTGTACATTACGTGGTGGAAAAGGTTCGGCAATCGGTTCTTTTTTGGGACTTTTTTTTTTAGCTTTACTACAGGATGCAATGGTTCTAATGAATGTTTCGGTTTATTATCAAAGGTTTATTATGGGAGCGATGTTAGCAATTGTAGTTTCTATTGATGAGTTAACCCATAGAAGACAAAATAGGTAGATTAAAATGAATGAAAATGAGGAGTTAAGCAATAGTTTAATAAGAATGCATAATATTGTAAAAAACTTCGGAACTGTTCAGGCATTAAAAGGGGTAGATTTCGTTATATATCCAAAAGAAATAGTTGGATTAATAGGAGATAACGCTGCTGGTAAATCAACATTAGTGAAAATCTTAGTTGGAGCGTATTATGCAGATAATGGTGAAATATATTTTGAAAATCAGAAAGTCTTTATTAATAATCCCAGGACAGCAAGAGATATAGGAATAGGTATCATTTATCAAGATTCTGGTTTAATTGAGAACGCAAATGTTTCTGAAAACATTTTTTTAGGTGACGAACCAAGTAAGGCCATTTTGGGGAGGTTTATAAGAATTGTCGATCGAAGAAAAATGCAGAAAGAAAGCTACAGAGTATTGGATAAAGTAAAATCAACAATTAATTCTATCAGAACAGAAGTGCAATATTTATCTGGAGGCCAGCAAAAAACAGTTGCTATCGGGCGAGCAATTCTAAGGCAATATAAATTAGTTATTATGGATGAACCTACTGCTGGATTAGGAGTAAAAGAAGTAGGAAAACTCCTAGAATTGGTAAAACAGCTGAAATCTCAAGGAACATCTGTAGTTTATATAACTCATAGGCTCGAAGATTTATTTGCTGTTGTGGATAGGGTTGTTGTCCTTAGAGCAGGAACAAATGCAGGAGAGAGAAAAATTGATGAAACCACAGATGAAGAATTAATAAAATTAATGGTCGGATCTGTAAAACCGAGCGCTAACAGTAATAACTTAAAATGAAATTATACAAGATGGATAGATATTTTTTAAAAGGAACTAACTGTTCTTATAGGCACTATTAAAAACTATAAGTAGTGTAAGAGAAATGTTATGACGAAACAATTTACATCTGAAGAGAGAGTAAACCTGGCATTAAATCATACCGAACCGGATCATGTTCCCTTTGACTTGGGGAGTACAGCTAATACGGGCATTCATATTGATGCATATAAAAATTTGCTTTTGCATCTTGGAATAGAAAAAGAGGAGTTTCCGATATTAAATTTTGTTCAGCAAACAGCTTTAATTCATGAAGATGTTCTCAAGAGACTAAAGGTTGATATACGAGGCCTTATCTCAAAAGCACCTAAGAATTGGAAACTAAAGCTTTTAACGGAAGGAGAATATAAATATTTTGTAGATGAATTTGGTATCAAATGGAGGATGCCGATAAAAAATGGTTATTATTACGATCCACTTGATTCCCCACTTAGCGAGGGAATAATTAATAAAGAAAGAATTGATAATTATAATTGGCCCAAGGCAAATGATGTATCAAGAATTGAGGGATTAGAGAAACAAGCAAAAGAGTGGATGTCTGATGTTCATACTGCTATTCTAATGGAAGAATTTGGCGCAGAAATATTTGATGCTCCCTTTTGGCTTCGGGGTACTGAGAACTTTTATCTTGATCTAGCTGCTAACCCACAGATAGCATGCTATTTAATGGATAAAATGGTTGAACTCCAAATGGAATATTGGAAAATGATAATTGAGAAATTGGGAGAATATATTTCAATTGTAAGATTAGGAGATGACTTGGGGGCACAAAATACTACAAGGATTTCTCCAGAAATGTATCGAAAATATGTGAAACCCCGGCAAAAGAAATTATTTTCATTCATAAAAAGAGAATCAAAGAAGCGAATATATATCTTTCTTCATTCATGTGGATCAATATATGAAATAATTCCAGACTTTATTGAAATTGGAGTTGATATTTTAAATCCGGTTCAGGTTAGTGCGGCTAATATGGACAGCAAGAAATTAAAGAGGGAATTTGGTGATTTTCTAACATTCTGGGGGGGTGGAGTTGATACTCAATACATTCTTGCCAGTGGAACCCCACAGCAGGTGAGAGATGATGTAAAAAAACGCCTTGATGATTTTGCCCCAGGAGGAGGATTTATATTTAATCCTGTTCATAATATTCAATTCGATGTTCCACCAGAAAACTTTGTTGCTATGTGGGAAACTTGGTTAGAATACGGTAAATATAACTAAAAATATAAGGCTATAATGACCTATTTGATGAAATTGGATATTTTTTAGGGTTTCACAAAATAGGAGTGGTTAAGGCAAGAGGTTAAGGTTCTCCTTCACCCCTTTTGGAAATGGAGGAAAATAAGGAAAAATCGAGATTTTAGAAGTTATAATTTATTAGATAGCAATGAGTTAGCGAAGAGGAGGTAAAGTTTCAAAACCACACTTTTGTAACTTATTCAAGTTGACTGAGTTTTATGCGGCAATAAGAAGCCGCAATAGTTCTTTGA
>CAYRKG010000018.1:26271-72860 GCA_964424795.1 uncultured Spirochaetota bacterium | reverse complement strand
GTAGAGCGCCGGTCTCCAAAACCGGATGTTGCGGGTTCGAATCCTGCCTGGCCTGAATAGTAACGGCTTCTGTTTTAATAAAACTATCGAAAAAGGAAGGATAGGAGCTTGAAAAAGATATTTACTTTTTTAAAAGAATCAAAAGCTGAGTTAAAAAAGGTCAACTGGCCCTCAAAAGATGAGGTTTTAACTTCGACAAGAGTTGTGATAATTTCAATTCTTATTATTGCCGCAGTAATAGCATTAATTGATTATGTAATTCGAACAGTTGTATTTTCTATCATCGGTGGCTAGATATGGCTAAAAATTGGTATGTGCTTCATACATATTCTGGATATGAAAACAAAGTTGAGAAGAGTATCAAGAGCTTAATAGAAAAGAAAGATCTTGAGGATGTAATATTTCAGGTTAAAATACCATCTGAGGAAGTAGCAGAAATCAGAGAAGGTAAGAAAAGGGTTTCAAAAAAAAAGTATTTCCCTGGCTATATTCTCATAGAAATGAATATACCGGAGGGATCGGATTATGAATGGAACAGGATTTTATCCCTTATAACAAAGATTCCCGGGATCACAGGGTTCGTGGGATCAGGAAGAAATAAAAAGCCTGTTCCTCTATCCAATGAGGATGTAAAAAATATACTTCAAAGAATGGGAGAGATTAAGGGGGAAAAGGCTGCTATTCCAAGATTTTTATACACTGTAGGAGAGACAGTAAAGGTGGTGGATGGTCCCTTTAAATCTTTTACAGGAACTGTTGAAGATGTAAATGATGAAAAGGGAAAGATCAGGGTAAGAGTGGAGATATTTGGTAGGTCTACACCAGTTGAGTTGGATTTTCTTCAGATTGAGAAGATTTAGGTAACTTAGTCCTGAGATCAGGCCTGATCCAAGATCAGGCCTGATCCAAGTTTTTACAGAGGAGAAATTTGATTGACTCATTTTTAGTATGTAGTTATATTTTCACTCCGAATTTATCTTTCATGTATAATACAACTACTTCATAACTTATAAAATAGAAAAAGATAGGTAAAGTATTATGGCAAAAAGGATACAAAATACAATAAGGCTTCAGATCCCGGCTGGAGAAGCAAATCCTGCGCCCCCTGTCGGACCGGCACTTGGTCAACATGGTGTTAATATTATGGAATTTTGTAAAGCCTTTAATTCTAAGACAGAATCGCAGAAGGGGACAATAATACCGGTAATCATATCAGTATATGAAGATAAATCCTTCACATTTATAACAAAAACACCACCTGCTGCGGTATTAATAAAAAAGATATTAAACCTGGAGAAGGGTTCGGGAGAACCAAATAAGAGTAAGGTGGGAACATTAAGGGATGAACAGCTGGAAGAGATAGCTAAAAAGAAATTTCCTGATTTAAATGCAAATGATATAAAGGCTGCAAAAAGAATAATTGAGGGAACAGCGAGAAGTATGGGGGTTGATATAGCAAGTTAGATGGTTCATTTTTACGAATAAAAAATCGTGTTCCAACATCAAAAAAATACATGTATGAATCAATTATAGATTTTCTTGCCTTTTAGGCAAGAAAATATTTTTCCAATTGAGGCCGTAGGCCTCAATGTTGAGCAAAAGCGACATAAACGAGAATGTGGCTTGTCCACATTAGTGCGGTTTTCTCACAAAACGAGTAACATAGAAACTAATTAGCGATATGGTAATACACTATGTTATTAAGCATAGAACGCAGTTAGGCGTGGGAAAACCGCCAAAACCCGTCGTTTGCTGTAATTACAGATATTTGTGAGAAATGCGGGTTAGGGGGCTATATATAAGTGAAAAGGGGTAAGAAATATAGAGAGGCGTTATCAAAAGTAGAAAAGGATAGGATGTACTCTTTAAGTGAAGCGGTGAAGATACTAAAGGACATTTCATATTCAAGTTTTGATGAAAGTGTTGAAATGGTAATTAATCTAAATATTCTTCAAAAGCATACAATTAGGGATACGGTTTCCTTACCGCATGGTACAGGAAAAGAGAGAAGGGTTTTGGTATTTGCAAAAGCTGATAAAGCAAAAGAGGCTTTAAAAGCAAAAGCAGATTTTGTCGGAGATACTGATCTTATTGAAAAGATCAAAGGAGGGTGGTTTGATTTTGATGTTGCAGTAGCTACTCCTGATATGATGAGGGAGGTTGGTAAAATCGGACAGCTTCTTGGCAAGAGAGGATTGATGCCAAATCCAAAAACCCAGACAGTCACAAACGATATTAAAAAAACTGTAGCGGAATTAAAAAAGGGAAGAGTTGAGTTTAGGGCTGATAAAACGAAGATCGTTCATTTGGGAATAGGGAAACTTTCAATGGACGATAATGCTATAATAGAGAACTGTAAGTCGCTTTACGATAGTGTTCTCTTAAAAAAACCACATGACCTTAAGGGTGAATATATTAAGTCGGTTTATCTATCATCTACAATGGGTCCTGGAATTAAGGTTGATCATAAACAGATTGCTTAATTTTAGATAAAGTAAAGCTATGCCTTTATAGATAGTTGGGGTTAATTATGGCTCAGAAATGGAAAGTAGAAAAGTTAAATGAATTAAAGGAAGAATTGAGGGATTATGAGAGTTATATATTTACTGATTATAGAGGATTAAACGTAGAACAGATGAATACTCTGAGGAACAACCTTAGGGAAAAAGATGTTCATTTCCATGTAGTGAAGAATAGATTTATGAAGAGGGTCTTTGATGAGCTCGGATATAGTAATATGAATCGGTTTCTTATAAATCCAACTGCAATAGCTTATTGTTCAAGTGGTATTTCGGAGGCAAGCAAGATTTTAGTAGATTCGATGGAAGAGACATCTATTCAGATTAAAGGCGGAATGACAAACGGTGAAATCATATTACCGGAGGATATCGTAAACATCTCCAAGCTTCCCTCAAAAGAGACACTTATTGCTCAGACAGTAGGATTGCTTAATGCTCCCACAAGGGGATTTGTATTTGTATTAAGCGATATCATTTCAATGTTTATGAGAACACTTAAAGCGATTGAGAAAAAAAAGAGCGAATCGTAAATCCTTTAACTACCTCTCTGTAAAAGATATTATAGTGATGACTTGGAACAAGTATGTTTATTAAATATATTACTGATATTTTTATTATTTGAAACGAAATACATTATAATATTAAATCTTATGGTATATAAATTGATACAGATGTCTTCGATTTGGATTGCCTGCATCTGTATCTAGAATATAAGGAGAAGATAATATGGCAAAGGAAAAATTAACAAAGGAAGATTTAATTGCAGCAGTTGAGAAGATGACTGTTATAGAGCTCGCTGACCTGGTAAAGGCTTTAGAGGAAAAGTTTGGTGTAACAGCATCTATGCCGGTTGTTCAAGCTGCTCCAGGTGAGGTGCGGGCTGGTGGAGAAACTGCTCCATCAGAAGAAAAAACCGAATTTTCCGTATTTATCACTGCAATTGGTGATAAAAAGATACAGGTAATAAAGGAAGTACGAGCAGTTACCAGTCTGGGTCTTAAGGAAGCCAAGGAACTTGTAGAAGGTATGTCAAAGCCGATTGTGGAAAATGTTGATAAGAAAACTGCTGAAGAGGTTAAGGCCAAGATAGAAGCTGCTGGAGCAACTGTTGAGTTAAAGTAGATCAATGATTAATTGATATAAACTTACACTTTTTATTATTGTTAATAATAGCTTATCTTTATTTAAAAAAATTTAACTAATTGTGGATAATGTATTATATTTATAGTCGAATTTTATATTTTTGGCATGATTTTTTCTTGTAAATTACATTTTTTCAGGAGTAGGGCTTTCACATCAGCAGTGTGAAGGAAATAGATAAAAGGTAGGGATGCCTGCTACTTTTGATTCTTAGCAGTATTCGAAAGTATCCTTAAAGAGTCCAATTAATATACCGAAAATCATAATACTACAAATTTCCTATAACTTCTTGATAAAGCAATCTTTATAAGAGCATGTTTTACTACTAGAATCTTATAATAAGGCACTTCTTGTATTATGGGAAAGTATACATATCTGATAACCTTCCTTTGGAGCAGAAAAATTAAACAATTAGAGGGAGTTTATGATTAAAAAATTGAAAAGAACGATTATAGGTAAACAATCAAAAGAAATACTAGAGATTCCAAACCTGATAGAAATTCAACTAAACTCCTTTGAACGGTTTCTCCAGAAAAAGATAATTGATAGTAACAAACCTTTAGCAAATGAGGGCCTTCAGGCAGTATTTGAGTCAACTTTTCCTATAGAGAGCCCTAATGGGGATATGGTTCTCCAATTTGAGAAGTATGTATTTGATGAACCAAAATACAACGAGCTGGAATGCAAGGAGAAGGGATTAACTTACGCTCTTCCACTCAAAGCAACGATTGACCTTATTTTTACACAAACAGGGGAGATAAGGAGGAAGGTTCTCTATATGGGGGATATTCCATATATGACCGAGAGGGGTACCTTTATTATTAATGGAGCAGAAAGAGTTGTTGTAAGCCAGATACACAGGTCTCCGGGAGTTGTATTTGGCTATGATTCTAAGGATCAGTTGCATACTGCCCGGATCATTCCTGACAGGGGGTCATGGTTAGAGTTTGAGCTGGAAAATAAGAAAGAGCTTTTATATATAAGGATTGACAGGAAAAGGAGAATTCTTGCTACCTTACTGCTTAGGGCAATTGGATTTGAGACAAGGGATGAGATTATAAAGCTCTTTTACAAGACCACATCTGAAAAGTTGAGTGAAGAGGTTATAGCTGAAGGGAGTTTGAATAACAGGTATACAGCACGAGCTTACTATGGAAAAAGTGGTAATGAAAAAATCGTAAGGGCAGGTGAGAGGCTAATCCCAACTACACTTGACTCACTTTTACATGCAAGGATTAATAAAATCGAAGTGATAGATTTTGAAACAGCAGATAGCCTTAACTCAACCGTCATCATTAATTGCCTTGACAAGGAAGATTTCTCAAAGGATCCAGATAATCCCTTGAAGGATGAGCCCTCGAGAGAAGATGCAATTATCAGAATTTATACAGTGATTCATCCAGGTGAACCAACAACTCTTGAGAATGCTGAGAGAGATATTAATACCCTCTTCTTTGAGCCAAGGCGTTATGATTTAGGGGAGGTAGGAAGATATAAACTGAATAAACGGTTTGACTACAGTGAACATATTATGGAGAGGGTTCTAAGAAAAGAGGATATCATAAATACAATGAAATATCTCATTATGGTATATATTGGTGAGGGAATGATAGATAATATTGACCATCTTGGAAACAGAAGGGTCCGTTCGGTAGGTGAGCTGCTCATGAATCAGCTTAAGATCGGATTTGCCCGGATGGAGCGTATAGCAAAAGAAAGAATGTCTATAAAGGAGGCTGATACTATACGGCCTCAAGATTTGATAAGCATTAAACCAATTACTGCCTCAGTGAAGGAGTTTTTTGGATCATCTCAACTTTCACAATTTATGGATCAGGTAAATCCCCTATCTGAGCTCACACACAAAAGAAGGCTAAACGCACTGGGACCTGGAGGACTTTCCCGTGAAAGGGCTGGTTTTGAGGTTAGGGATGTTCACTACTCCCACTATGGTAGGATGTGCCCAATCGAAACGCCAGAAGGTCCAAATATTGGTTTAATAGTTTCTTTGTCAATATATGCTAGGGCTAATGAATATGGATTTCTTGAAACCCCGTATAGAAAGGTTATTAAAGGGAAGGTCACAAACAAGATTGATTACCTCACAGCAATGGATGAAGAGAAGTTCAATATTGCGCAGTCTAGTGCAAAGCTAAATGAAAGGGGAGAGTTTGTTGATCACTACATTGCTGCACGGAACAGGGGTGAATTTTTAACAGTAACACCAGAAGAGATTCATTATATCGATGTTTCACCGAAGCAGATTATCAGTGTCTCCACATCTCTTATTCCATTCTTAGAGCACGATGATGCAAACAGAGCCCTGATGGGTTCAAATATGCAAAGACAGGCTGTTCCTCTTTTAAGACCTGAATCTCCCCTTATTGGCACAGGGATCGAAAAGAAGGCTGCACTTGATTCTGGTGTAATTGTTAAAGCAAGAAGAGGAGGTACAGTTGAATATGTATCTTCTACTGAAATCAGGATTAGTCCTAATAATGGAAAAAATCCAGATATTTATAAGCTAATAAAATATAGAAGGACAAACCAGGATACATGCTTTAATCAGAGACCAATTGTTGAAAAGGGAGATAAAGTCAAAAAGGGCGATATAATTGGAGATGGTCCCGCAACTGATAGAGGAGAACTTGCTCTTGGAAGAAATATCTTAGTCGCATTTATGCCGTGGATGGGATACAACTATGAAGATGCTATTTTGATAAGTGAAAGGGTATTGAAGGAAGATCTGTTTACCTCTGTCCATATTGAGGAGTTCGATATCGAGGTGCGGGAAACAAAGCTTGGTATGGAGAGTATTACAAGAGATATCCCGAATGTTAGTGAAGAGGCATTTAAGGATCTTGATGAAGAAGGTATTGTTAGAATAGGTGCAATGGTAATACCAGGCTCTATTCTTGTAGGTAAAGTGACACCAAAAGGTGAAACAGATATTACTCCAGAGTATAAGCTTCTTAATTCAATTTTTGGTGAAAAGGCAAAGAATGTTAAAGACACCTCCTTAAGGGTTCCTCACGGCACCGAAGGTACGGTTATTGACATTAAGAGGCTCAGACGGGAGGATGGTGATGAGCTCGCTCCGGGAATTGAAGAGGTAGTAAAGGTTTTTGTAGCCATGAAAAGAAAACTTCAGGAAGGAGATAAGCTTGCAGGAAGACATGGAAATAAGGGGGTTATTGCTCGAGTTCTGCCTGAAGAGGATATGCCCTTTTTAGAAGATGGGACATCTATTGATATTGTTCTCAATCCACTTGGTGTTCCTTCTCGAATGAACCTAGGGCAAATTCTTGAAACAGGTCTTGGATGGGCAGCAGAGAAACTGAATATGCATATCAGTACACCAGTTTTTGAAAGTGCAACAAATGAGCAGATAACTGAATATTTGAAAAAGGCGGGATTGCCAGAAAGTGGGAAGACGACACTGTATGATGGGCTTACAGGTGAGTCCTTTAGAAATAAAATATCTGTGGGCGTTATATATATGATGAAGCTTGCTCATCTCGTTGATGATAAGATACATGCACGATCAACTGGGCCCTATTCACTTGTTACACAGCAGCCGCTTGGAGGAAAGGCTCAGTTTGGAGGTCAGAGGCTTGGTGAAATGGAGGTATGGGCACTTGAGGCCTATGGTGCTGCAAACAATCTCCAGGAGCTTTTAACTGTAAAATCGGATGATATGACAGGACGGGCAAAGATATACGAGGCAATTGTTAAGGGAGAAAATGTTGCAATGT
This sequence comes from uncultured Spirochaetota bacterium, assembly GCA_964424795.1. Taxonomy (GTDB): domain Bacteria; phylum Spirochaetota; class B62-G9; order B62-G9; family DRHN01; genus CAYRKG01. The sequence goes on along the minus strand of CAYRKG010000018.1, from coordinate 65,446 downwards.
CTGGAGTTCCAGAATCCTTTAATGTTCTTGTCCAGGAATTGAGGGGTCTGGGGCTCGATATTACCGTGTATGATGAAAATGAGAGTCAAATACCACTAACAGAGAAAGACGAAGAATTAATTACAGATAAAAATGTGAGGGTATTTGATACAGATATGTGAGTTTTATGTGTTACAAGCTTGTGCAAATGCTCGTGTTAAAATACTTGAAATAGTTATGAGTAAACCAAAGAAAGAGGTAAGTTCATGAAGAACTTAAGCGAGTTTGCAAAAATCAAGATAAAACTTGCTTCTCCACAACTTGTAAGAAAATGGTCCTATGGAGAAGTGAAAAAGCCTGAAACTATCAATTACAGGACGCTAAGGCCTGAGAGAGAGGGGTTATTCTGTGAGAGGATATTTGGAACAACAAAAGAGTATGAATGTTACTGTGGTAAGTTTAAAAGCATAAGATATAAAGGTGTAGTATGTGACAGATGTGGTGTCGAGGTTACCCACTTTAAGGTAAGAAGGGAGCGAATGGGACATATAGAGCTTGCTGCACCAGTTTCTCATATATGGTTTTACCGGAGTGTTCCTTCAAGGATGGGATTGCTTCTTGATCTTTCCATGACTGAACTTAGAGGCGTTCTATACTTTGAGAAATATATAGTTATTGATCCTGGAGATACAGATTTGAAGAGGATGCAGCTATTGACAGAGGAAGAGTACAATGAGTATAGAGAACGATACGGTGTGAATTTTACCGCTGATATAGGGGCCGATGCTATTAAAACTCTTCTTGAAAGTATAGATCTTGATGCACTTTCCGCAGAGCTCCGGGCCAAAATGGTGGAGAAGGGTTTAAAAACAGACAAAAGGCTTCTTAAGAGGCTTGAGATAGTCGAGGATTTCAGGGATTCTGGTAATAGACCTGAATGGATGATCATGGAAGTTATACCGGTTATTCCTCCAGAACTACGACCTATGGTTCAGCTCGATGGAGGAAGGTTTGCAACCTCTGATCTGAATGACCTGTACAGAAGGGTAATTAACCGTAATAATCGTCTGAAGAGGCTTATTGCCCTCAATGCGCCTGAGATAATTGTGAGGAATGAGAAGCGGATGCTACAGGAGGCTGTTGATGCACTTTTTGATAACAGTAGGAAAAAGAGAGTTGTGAGAGGTCCTGGAAACAGGCCTCTAAAATCCTTATCTGACATGCTGAAGGGAAAGCAGGGACGGTTTCGACAAAATCTTTTAGGAAAGAGGGTTGATTATTCAGGTCGATCGGTAATTGTTGCTGGTCCAACATTAAAAATGCATCAGTGCGGCCTTCCAAGCCTTATGGCAATGGAGCTCTTTAAGCCATTTATAATGAAAAAACTTGTTGATAGAGGATACGTCTATAATATCAAAAGAGCAAAAACAATGGTTGAGAGCAGGGCTCCTGAAGTGTGGTCAGTACTGGAGGAGGTGGTAGGAGGACACCCTGTTATGTTGAATAGGGCACCAACCCTGCACAGAGTGGGTATTCAGGCATTCGAGCCTATTCTTGTTGAGGGTAAAGCAATACGACTTCACCCGCTTGTATGCCACGCATTCAATGCTGATTTCGATGGTGATCAGATGGCAGTTCATGTACCTCTCTCTCTTGAAGCTCAGATAGAATCATGGGTGTTGATGCTTTCTTCAAAGAACCTTCTCAATCCTGCAAATGGTTTACCCATTGTAGGTCCAACGCAGGATATGGTTCTTGGAATTTACTTTCTTACAAAAGAAGATACTAGCGAAGATGTAAAAAGAAGGAAGTTGTTTTATCACTCTATTGAAGAGGTACTGATAGCTCTTGAAAATGAGGCATGCAATTACCATGATAGAATCATACTTCGGCACAATGGAAAAAAGATTGAAACAACTGTTGGAAGAGCAGTCTTTAATTCAATTCTCCCAGATGAGATCGATTTTATCAACTACACCCTTGGAGAGAAGGAACTGAGTGCTCTTGTAAATACCTGTTACGATAATAATGGTGCGGCAGTCACTACAAAGATGCTCGATGCGATCAAAGAGATAGGGTTTAAATTTGCAACTTATTTTGGGATTACAATAGGGATGGAGGACATCAAAATTCCTGATGAGAAGAAAGAGATGCTCCAGAAAGCTGAGAGAGAGGTTGCTGAGGTTTATGATCAGTATAGAAATGGCCTCATCACAAATGAGGAAAGGTATAATAAGATAATTGACATATGGACGTCTGTAAATGAAAGAATCGCGGATGTCATGATGGGTAATCTTAAGAGGGATAAAAATGGGTTCAACCCGGTATATATGATGGCATATTCTGGCGCAAGAGGATCAAAGACTCAGATCAGACAGCTTGCTGGAATGAGAGGCTTAATGGCAAAGCCATCAGGTGAGATAATAGAACTTCCTATTAAATCCAATTTTAAGGAGGGATTAACAGTACTTGAATATTTTAACTCCACCCACGGTGCTCGAAAGGGGCTTGCAGACACAGCTCTTAAGACAGCAGATGCAGGATACCTAACAAGGAGGTTGATAGATATTGCTCAGGATGTTGTTGTTACTGAACAGGACTGTGGAACGATAAACGGTATAGATATGAGTGCACTTAAGCAGGAGGATAATATTATTGAATCCCTCTACGATAGGATTGTTGGTCGTTATACTGTAGATAGGGTTAGAGATCCCCGTACAAAAGAGATAATTATTGATTCTAATGAGGAAATTACAGAAAGTATCGCAAGACGGATTGAGAATGCAGGGGTTATTTCAGTGAAAGTGAGAACAGTATTAACCTGTGAATCTGAACATGGTGTCTGTGTTAAGTGCTATGGAATAAACCTTGCAACCAAAAGGTCTGTAGATATCGGAGAAGCTGTTGGAATAATTGCTGCAGAATCAATAGGACAGCCCGGGACCCAGCTTACAATGAGAACCTTTCATATAGGAGGTACTGCGGCACGAAAAACAGAGGAGAATGCAATAGTTTTGAACTATCCTGTCTATATCTCCAAGATCGATGCAAATGTTATTAAGAGAAAAGATGGGAAGCGTGTAATCCCGAGAAAGGGAATGGTAACGGTGAATCGCATTTATCATCAGTATTCATTATCTGATATTGACCTTCAAATTAAGGATGACAATTATATTGAGCCTGGAATGGTAATTGCTAAAGTAAAAAAGGATAACTTGGATATAGTATCAGAGGAACGTACACATATTATGATTAAAAATAAGAGGCTCTTTATACTAGGCGATCCCTATGAAATAGTAATGAAGATTGGCTCGGAAATTCTGGTAAATAAAGGGGATATAGTATTAAGCAAGCGCCCAATCACAAAGTTTGATCCATTTTCAGAGTCAATATTAACAGAACATTCTGGAAAGGTGCAACTCATATCGATAATTCCTGGAACAACAATGAAGCAGGAGGTGGATGAAGTTACAGGGGTAATAAACAAAATTATACTGGACTTCCAGGATGAACAGCTCCAGCCAAAGATTGTTATTATTGATGATGATGGAAATGAGGTTGAGAGTTATAGTATCCCGGGTGGTGCATACATTACGGTTGATGACAATAAGGATGTTAGAGCAGGAGACGTAATTGCGAAAATCCCAAGAGGACAGGCAAAAACAAAGGATATCACTGGGGGTCTGCCCAGGGTAGCTGATCTTTTTGAGGCCAGAAAGCCAAAAGATGCAACAGTTCTGGCAAGGGTTAATGGTGTTGTAAAATTTGGATCAATTACAAAAGGTAAACGCCTTATTATAGTAGAAGATGAAAATAAAATTGAGTATAAACACCTCGTACCTCTTGGAAAACACTTTGCTATTCGAGATGGTGATACAGTGAAGGCTGGAGATCCACTTTGTGAGGGTTCGATAAATCCCCATGATGTACTACAGATAAAAGGGGAACAATCACTACAGAGTTACCTTGTAAACGAGATTCAGGAGGTGTACAGGCTTCAGGGTGTAAACATAAATGATAAGCACATTGGTGTGATTGTAAGGCAGATGCTCAGGAAGGTTGAGATCGTTGACGTGGGGGATACAAACTTTATTATTGGTCAGCAGGTTGATAAGTTCCAGTTCAAAGATGAAAATGAAAGGGTAATAAAGCTGGGTGGAAGTCCTTCATGTGCAAAACCTGTCCTCCTTGGGATTACGAGGGCATCCCTTAATATTGATAGTTTCATCTCAGCAGCATCTTTTCAGGAAACATCAAGGGTTCTAACAAATGCTGCGATTAAGGGGAAAACAGACAACTTAAGGGGATTAAAAGAGAACGTTATTATAGGACACCTTATTCCAGCAGGTACTGGGATCAAAAAGTATAAAGGGATTGACCTCTATCGTGAAGAGCCTGGAGATTTAGAGATGCCTGAGGAAATAAAAGAGAAGGTTGAAGGAAGAGGGATGATAACAAGAGAAGAGGTTGGAGGAGCTGTTTTTTAGAAAGTTTATCAATCTACTGTCCTCTTTATTGCTCTGCCTTTCGTATAATATAACATTTGAAAATCATCTTCTAACAAAATTATTGACGCTGCATATAATAATCGTTATATTTCCACCGATTTTTATAATGGAGAGATGCTGGTGCCAACGGTAAATCAGCTCATCAGGAAAGGAAGGTGGAAGCAGATAAAAAAGACGAGTGCACCAGCTTTAGCGAGGTGTCCTCAGAAAAGGGGTGTATGTACAAGAGTAATGACATTTACCCCGAAAAAACCAAACTCTGCATTAAGGAAGGTAGCACGAGTAAGGCTCACGAATGGTATCGAAGTTACAGCTTATATACCAGGTATCGGTCATAACCTTCAGGAGCACTCAGTAGTATTGATAAGAGGTGGGAGGGTCAAAGACCTTCCTGGGGTCAGGTACCATATTGTGAGAGGAACTTTAGACACTTTGGGCGTTGAAAATAGAAAACAGGGAAGATCGAAATATGGTGTAAAAAGGCCAAAGGCTTAATTTTCGTAAAATGCTGGTTTTTAAGTAATTTCATGATTTTTGTTTGAACACAAGGTGAAACCACCGGCAGTTGCTGGCCAGCAGATGCTGGAGAGGTCCCTTGTAAAGGGGCCGGTTTGAGTGCAAACCGGCTAATTTATTGTATGGAGAGAAAAGGTGCCAAGAAGACACTATTCAAAAAGCCATTCTTTAGTTCCTGATCCGCAATACAATTCGATTCTTGTATCGAGGTTTATTAGCAATCTTACAAGGTGTGGCAAAAAGTCTATTGCTCAGAAAATTCTTTATGACTCTCTTTCCATTATTAATGCGAAGATGAAAAAGCCTCCTCTTGAGGTCTTTAATAAAGCTATAGATAACGTCAAGCCAGAGGTAGAGGTAAAATCAAGAAGGGTTGGCGGTGCTACCTACCAGGTTCCGGTAGATGTGAGGCTCGAAAGAAAGATAGCGCTTGCCATTCGGTGGATCATTGGTTATGCACAATTGCGGCATGGTAAATCTATGAGTGAAAAGCTCGCAGATGAACTGATAGATGCTTATAACAATACTGGTGCATCGATCAAGAAAAAAGAGGATACGAGGAAAATGGCAGAGGCTAATAAAGCTTTTGCTCATTATAGATGGTGATTAACTTTATATTAAGAGGAATAATAATAAAGCGTTCTATAAATACAGTTGATCACTTAGAGATAAGTCATACTTGTTAGTGCAATGAGGTATCAGCTATTTAAGGAAAAATAATGTCACGTCTATATGCAATAGAAAAAAACAGAAACATAGGTATAATGGCCCATATTGACGCTGGGAAAACGACCTTAACTGAAAGAATGCTTTATTATACAGGTAAAAAGCATAAGTTAGGTGAAGTTCATGATGGAACCACAGAAATGGATTGGATGGAGCAGGAAAAGGAGAGGGGGATTACAATTACAAGTGCATCAACAACTTTTTATTGGAACAACCATAGAATAAACCTTATTGATACTCCAGGTCACGTTGACTTTACAGCAGAAGTTGAGAGGTCCTTACGGGTTCTCGATGGTGCGGTTTGTGTTTTTTGCGCTGTAGCCGGGGTAGAGCCTCAGAGCGAAACGGTGTGGATACAGGCAAATAAGTACCACATTCCCAGACTTATATTTGTCAATAAGATGGACAGAAAGGGAGCAGATTTTGAGAAAGTACTTGGGATGATCGATAAAAGATTAGGCGCAAAAGCAGTTCCGATACAAATTCCCTTTGGAAAGGAAGAGCGATTCAACGGTATTGTTGATCTTGTTAAAATGAAAGTGGTTATTTGGCATGAGGAGAATTTGGGTTCAACCTTTGAAGAGAATGATATTCCAGAGGAATTAATGAAAGATGCATTATCCTATAGAGAGGCGCTTTTAGAAAACCTCAGTGATTTTGACAATGATTTCATGGAGGATTACCTTTCAGGAAACGAATTGAGCGAAGAAAGGATACGATCGATCCTTCGAGAAGCAACTATAAAAGGCAAAATATTCCCTGTCCTTGTTGGTTCAGCTTTGAAGAATAAGGGTGTTCAGAAGCTTTTAGATGCAGTTGTTAATTATCTTCCGTCTCCGGGAGATATCCTTCCAGTAGAGGGAGTGTTATTGAAAACAGGCGAAAAGGTAATACGAAAAGCAATTGACAGTGAACCGTTTTCCGCACTCATCTTTAAAATTATGACCGATCCCTATGTTGGTAAGTTGTCATTTTTTCGGGTTTATTCAGGAAAAATATCAGTAGGTGATATGGTTTATAATTCGGGTAAGGACAGAAAAGAGAGGATTGGAAGAATTGTACAGATGCATGCGAATAAGAAACAGGATAGGAATGACGTTTATGCTGGCGATATTGTGGCTGCTCTGGGTCTTAAAAAGGTGACAACTGGGGACACTCTCTGTGATATGAGTAACCCCGTTATACTGGAAGAGATAGACTTTCCAGAGCCCGTTATTTCTATTGCTATTGAACCTAAATCTAACAGTGATCAGGATAGATTATCACAAGCATTATCGAAATTATCGGAGGAGGATCCCACATTCAAGGTTAGAATCGATGAAGAAACAGGGCAGACAATTATTTCAGGTATGGGTGAACTTCATCTTGAGATAATAGTCGACAGGTTGTTAAGAGAGTTTAAGATCGAGGCGCTAATTGGGCCGCCGGAAGTTGCTTATCGAGAAACTATATGCGGAAGCTCAAGGGTTGAGGGGAAGTACATTAGACAGAGCGGAGGGCATGGTCAGTATGGGCATGTAGTAGTAGCCTTCGAACCCCTTGATCGGGGTGCAGGCTTTGTATTTGAGAATAAGGTAGTAGGAGGAAGAGTGCCCAAAGAGTTCATTCCAGCTGTCAAGGAAGGGATAATGACTGCAAGTGAGAATGGAATACTGGCTGGATATCCGCTGATCGATTTTAAATCTACTCTTATAGATGGATCGTACCATGAGGTTGATTCTTCAGAATTGGCTTTCAGGGTCGCTGCCATGAATGCTTTTCGAGAAGGAGTTAGAAAGGCTAACCCCGTTCTCCTTGAGCCAGTAATGGCAGTTGAGGTTATTACACCTGAAGAATACATGGGTGAAATCATAAAGGAGCTTACTTTAAGAAGGGCAAAGATAGTTGGATTGGAAGACAGGCAGCATGGTAGGGTAGTTGTTGCTGAATGTCCTTTAAAGGAGATGTTTGGCTATGCAACTTCACTCAGATCCTCGAGCCAGGGACGGGCCAACTATTCTATGAAATTTTCTCACTATGCTGAGGTTCCAGCAGAGGTAGCCCGTGAGATAATTTCAGGGATAAAAGAGAAGCATTCTTTTGTTTAGGTAAAATAAAAAATATATTGATAATTCTAATCTTTTTTATTAACTTGATGGAATCTTTTACAACATACAAGACAAATTTAGCTAAGGATCAAAAAGATCCAAGAGGAGGAATATATGGCTAAAGAGAAGTTTGCAAGAACAAAACCTCATGTGAACGTAGGTACAATTGGACACGTAGATCATGGCAAGACAACACTCACATCAGCTATGACATTTTATCTTTCGAAGAAGGGCTTAGCAGAGCCCAAAAGGTTCGAAGATATCGATAATGCTCCAGAAGAGAAGGAGAGAGGTATTACTATTGCAACGCAGCATGTTGAGTATGAAACAGATAAAAGGCATTATGCTCATGTAGACTGTCCCGGACATGCTGATTATGTGAAAAACATGATCACAGGCGCAGCGCAGATGGATGGTGCAATCCTGGTTGTTGCTGCAGATGATGGTCCAATGGCACAAACAAGAGAGCATATTCTTCTGGCAAGACAGGTAAACGTTCCTGCAATGGTTGTATATCTCAATAAGATTGATCGTGTTGATGATCCTGAACTTTTAGAGCTCGTTGAGATGGAAGTAAGAGATCTGTTGAAGGAGTATGATTTCCCAGGTGATGATATTCCTGTTGTTAGGGGATGCGCCTTGGATGCAATGAATAATCCAGACGATGCTGAAAAAACCAAGAGTGTTCAGGAAGTCCTCGATGCAATTGATGATTATATTCCTGAGCCAAAGAGGGATGTTGATAAGCCATTTCTCATGCCCATTGAGGATGTATTCAGCATATCCGGACGCGGCACTGTAGTTACAGGTAGAGTTGAGAGAGGGAAAATTCAAACAAACGAAGAGGTGGAGATTATAGGAATTAGGCCTACAGAAAAAACAGTGGCCACAGGTGTAGAAATGTTCAGAAAGATACTGGATGAAGGACAGGCGGGCGATAATATTGGTGTGCTTCTCAGGGGAATAAAGAGAGAAGATGTTGAGAGAGGTCAGGTATTAGCAAAGCCTGGTACTATAACACCACATAAAAGATTTATGGCACAGGTATACGTGCTTACAAAAGAGGAAGGCGGAAGACATACTCCCTTCTTTACCGGTTATAGGCCACAGATCTATGTAAGAACAACAGATGTTACAGGAGTTATAAAGCTTCCTGAAGGGGTAGAAATGGTAATGCCAGGCGATAATGTGAATATGGAGATAGAACTGATAACAACAATAGCTATGGAAAAAGGTATGAGATTTGCTTTTAGAGAGGGCGGAAGGACTGTTGGTGCTGGTGCGGTAACAGAGATTGTTGAGTAGGGGATAAGATGAACGTCCAGAAAATACGAGTTAGGTTAAGGGCTTTTGATGCAGAGCTCATCGATCAATCTGCAAAATCAATTGTTAGTGCTGTAACAAGGGCCGGGGCAAAGGTTTCTGGTCCTGTACCATTGCCAACAAAGGTTAATAAATATACTGTTCTGCGTTCCCCTCATGTTAATAAGAAGTCTAGGGAACAGTTTGAAATGCGAACCCATAAAAGATTAATCGATATCCTCAATCCTACAAGTGAAACAATAAATGCTCTGATGAAGCTTGAATTACCTGCTGGGGTAGATGTTGAGATAAAACAGTAAAACCGCTTAAAGAATAATCAAATATAAAGTAAGATATATCATTGCGTTACCATGGGAGAAAGTAATCTCAAGCTTCATTATATGAGTGTATATTGTTTTATGCTTTTATTAATAGAGAGGATAGTTGATCAGCTGAAATGAACGTAAAGACCTATGATATCCAGGGAAAGGAAAAAGGAGCGATCAAGCTGAATGATAGGGTATTTAATATAGAGCCGAATAAATCTGCCATATACTATGCACTGAAAGTTGAGCTCTCCAATGAAAGACAGGGCACCAGTTCTACGAAAGGGAGATCTGAGGTCAGGGGTAGTGGAAAAAAACCTTGGAGGCAGAAAGGAACTGGAAGGGCTCGGGCAGGAAGTAGGCGTAGTCCTATCTGGACTGGAGGAGGAGTTGCTTTTGGCCCAAAACCGAGGAATTACAGAGTGAGATTGCCAAAGAAGATAAAAAGACTATCTATACAATCGATCTTGTCTTTAAAGATAAAGAAAGATATGGTGAAGATTGTTGAAGATTTTTCTGTTGAAACTGGTAAAACTAGAGAGTTTCATAATATTGCAATCAAGCTGGTAGATGAAGAGAGAAGAAAGAGGGTTCTGTTTATAGATGACGGTAAAGAGACCCTCAATAAAAGGGCCGAGAGAAATATTCCCTGGGTAAAATATTGTGACCCTGAATTACTGAATACAAAAGATCTTTTCTATTCTACTCAACTTCTTATCACAGAAAGGTCTGTTAAACTGTTGAATAAAAAGTATTCGTAGATAGAATTGATTTAGCTCATTGAGCTGAAATAAGATTATTTAATAGATTGGATTATCTATGAAGAAGGGTGAAATAATCATATATCCAATTACCACAGAAAAATCTACTGAACTACAGGAGATGGGTAAATACTGCTTTAAGGTGAATAAACGTGCCAATAAAAAGGAGATTATGAAAGCGGTAAGTGATGTTTTTGGAGTGCAAGCCATTCACTGTAATATTATGAATATTAGAGGGAAGAGAAAAAGAGAAAGATACAAAATTGGATATACGTCCTCCTGGAAAAAGGCAATAGTTACATTGAAAGAAGGGGATAAGATAGAACTTTTCGAGGGAGTTTAATTAGTTCTTGGTGATTAATTAGAATAAATCTTATGCAATTAGAAAATGCATTTTGTAAATCAGTGTATTTTGTGTATATAATGAAGCCACCAATGAACTTGCCAAGTTCAAGAACTTGTTACATTCGAAGAACGCAGGTTCTGGTGCATCTTCGCCAATTTATTGTCGCGTTATTCACCAGAAACTCATTGGCGAAGAAAAGGTAGATATATATAACTCGTATTCGAATAAATATAAAGCATACCAGATGAGATAATAAAGATGGGTATAAAAAAGTATAAACCAGTAACACCTTCAAGAAGACATTTTTCCGTGGTTGTAAGCGATGATATTACAAAAGATAAGCCGTATAAACCGCTAACAGAGGGGAAGAAGAGGGTTAGTGGTAGAAACAATCAAGGAAGAATAGCAGTGAGAAGGAGGGGGGGTGGAGCAAAAAAGCTTTATAGGATAATTGATTTTAAAAGAGATAAGAGGAAATTGGAAGCAAAGGTTGAATCAATTGAATATGATCCAAATAGAAGTGCTAGAATAGCTTTATTGAGCTATGTTGATGGGGAGAGGCGTTATATTCTAGCCCCTGATGGACTTAAAGTTGGAGACCGTGTGGTATCGGGAAATACTGAAAAGGTTACAGTGGGAAATGCTATGCCAATAGGAAATATGCCTGTGGGTACGATTGTTCACAACGTTGAGCTCCATCCTGGAAAAGGGGGACAGATTGCACGATCTGCGGGGACATTCGTTCAGTTAGTTGGAAAAGAAGGGAAGAACTGCATTATTAAGCTCCCTTCAGGAGAGACGAGGATTATTAATAAAAATTGTTTTGCTACAGTAGGGCAGATAGGGAATCAGGATCATTTCAATATTTCCCTGGGTAAAGCGGGAAGATCAAGATGGCTTGGAAGAAGGCCAAAGGTAAGAGGAGTTGCGATGAATCCGGTTGATCATCCACATGGAGGTGGTGAGGGAAAATCCTCCGGAGGGAGGCACCCTGTTTCACCTAAGGGACTACCAACAAAAGGATATAAAACGAGGAAAAAGAGAAAGAGTTCAGATAAATATATTATTAGTAAAAGGGAAAAATAGGGGGTAATACTTGTCTAGATCAATTAAGAAAGGTCCTTATATTGATAAAAAGTTATATAAAAAGGTAGTAGAGCTTAATAATAGAAACGAAAAAAGGATAATAAAAACATGGTCTAGGAGGTCAACTATTTTTCCGGAAATGGTCGGTCATACATTTAACGTATATAATGGCAAAAAGTTTTTTCCAGTTTATGTTACAGAGAATATGGTGGGACATAAACTTGGAGAGTTTTCACCTACCAGGATATATAAGGGTCATGCAGGTTCTGAAAGGTCATCGAGGGTAAGGTAAGGAGTACTAATAATGGTTGCAAGGGCTATCGCAAGATATGTGAGGATATCCGCCCGAAAAGTAAACAAATACAGCAGAGCCATAAAAAACATCTCTTACAAGGAGGCAAAGGCCGTTTTAAACCTAACTCCTGCAAAGGGTGCAACTGTTCTTTACCGTGTGATACAGTCTGCTGTCTCAAATTTAATGGTGAATAATAAGAATATCGATGAGGACGGCATACAGATAGAGGATATAGGTATCAGTGAAGGACCTACACTTAAAAGATTGGTACCAAGGGCAAGGGGAAGAGCAGATCGAAAAAGGAAGAGAACATGCCATATTTCGGTTGTGGTTTCCGGTGAAGAAGTCAAAAAGTAATTGGAGGAGAAGATGGGTCAAAAAGTTAATCCCATTGGGCTCAGGATTGGAATTAATAAATCTTGGGGATCAAGGTGGTACGCAAAAAAGAACTATGCAAATAATCTTCATGAAGATCTTAGTATAAGAAGTTATCTAAATGAAAGATTAAAGTCAGGTGAGGTGGCAGAAATTGAAATAATACGATATTTAGATAAGGTTAATGTGATTGTTCATACAGCCCGTCCAGGGATTGTTATTGGGAGGAAAGGTGTTGAAGTTGAAAACATTAGTAAGGAATTAACAGCTTTTACTGATTTAAACGTTCAGATAAAGATTAAAGAAATTAAGAATCCTGAATTAGATGCGAAACTTATTGCTCAGGGTATAGCAAGACAGCTTGAGGGAAGAGTTGCCTTTAGAAGGGCAATGAAGAAAGCAATCTCAAGTGCAATACAGGCGGGAGCTCGTGGAATAAAGGTATCCTGTGCTGGAAGGCTCGGAGGAGCAGAAATGGCTCGTACGGAACATTATAAAGAAGGGATGATTCCCCTGCACACCTTTAGAGCTGATATAGACTATGGCTTTGCAGAGGCGCACACAACATTTGGTTCAATTGGGGTTAAGGTGTGGGTCTATAAGGGAGAGGTTTTTAAGAAAGATATAAGACAGGATGCAGGTGTCTTAATAAAAAGGAAAAAAACTATCTTAGATTGATCAATATTTAAAGTTAGAGGAGACTATGCTGCAGCCCAGTAAATATAAGTATAGGAAGAAGCAGAGAGGAAGAAGAAAAGGGGTAGCCTCAAAGGGAAGCACTGTTAGTTTTGGAGAATTTGGGTTATCCGCTATGGAGGCAGGTTGGGTAACAAATAGACAGATTGAAGCAGCAAGAGTCGCTCTTACAAGATACATGAAGAGAGGGGGAAAGGTCTGGATAAGAATTTTCCCGGATATGCCATACACAAAAAAGCCCGCTGAGACACGAATGGGAAAAGGCAAAGGTATGCCAGAATACTGGGTTGCTGTAGTGAAACCTGGACGGATTATGTTTGAGGTTAGCGGTGTAAAAACTGATGTAGCAAAGGAAGCCTTAAGACTTGCATCTCATAAGCTACCGATTAAAACAAGATTCGTAGAGAGGATGACAATATAAATATATTTCAACATAACATAGTAATGCGCAGGTATAGGATATGAAGGATAATTTAAATGAAATGACAGTTGATGAATTGAAAGAGCTAAAGGAGAAGTATGTAAAAGACTATCGTATATTCAGATTTAACAAGATGGTTGGTCAGTTAGAGAATGCTCTGAAAATCAGGGAAATGAGGAGAAATATTGCTCGAATTAATACTCTTTTAAGGGAATATGAGCTTGGTATTCGGGAAAGATAATCTATTTTTCGGAGTAATGAATTGAAAAACGAAGCTAGAAAGAAGAGAAACAAAAAGGTGATGATCGGATCCGTTGTAAGTAACAAGATGGACAAAGGTATCGTTGTATCTGTAGAAGAGTTAAAGGAGCATCCTTTATACCATAAATATGTTAAGAAATCAAAGAGATTTATGGCTCATGATGAGAGAAATGAATGTAAGTTAGGTGATGTTGTAAGGATCATTGAGACAAGGCCAATCAGTAAAAGAAAGACGTGGAAATTGATGGAGATAATCGAAAGGGCGAAATAAATTGATAAAATCAGAATCATATCTTAATGTAGCTGATAACAGTGGTGCGAAGAGGCTTCTCTGTATCAGAGTACTGGGTGGCTCTAAAAGAAGGTATGCATCTATAGGAGATATTGTCGTCTGCTCTGTAAAGAGTGCTATCCCAAATTCTCCGGTCAAGAAGGGAGATAAAGTAAGAGCTGTTATAGTTAGAACAAAGAAAGAGATAAGACGCGATGATGGATCGTATATAAAGTTTGATGAAAATGCTGCAGTTGTTATTGATAATCTACTAAATCCGAGGGGGACAAGAATCTTTGGCCCAGTTGCAAGGGAGTTACGAGAAAAGCATTTTATGAAAGTAGTATCACTTGCTCCAGAGGTAGTATAAGATGGGGATAAGAGTTAAGATAAATGACAGGATAGGAGTTCTAACAGGGAAGGATAAAGGAAAGAGGGGTAAGGTATTATTTGTAGACCGTAAGAATATGCGTCTTGTAGTTGAGGGTCTCAACATTGTAAAAAAGACAAGGCGTCCTGACCGGCAAAATCAGAAAGGTGGAATTATTGATATTGAGGCTCCAATACATGTATCTAATGTTATGGTTGTATGTCCAAAATGTGATAGAGCAGTAAAGGTTAAGAAGAAGGAACTAGAAGATGGAAAGAGGGTGAGAGTTTGTGGTAAGTGTGGCGAGATATTAGATAAGGTATGATTGTATCTCTTGTGAGATATTTTTAAGGAAATGGGATATGATTCCAAGATTGAAGAAAAAATATAAAGAAGAAATAGTAAAATCTATGATGAAAGAGTTTAACTATAAAAATATCATGCAGGTTCCACAGCTTAAAAAGATAGTACTTAATTTTGGTCTTGGAGAATCAATAGAGAACAAAAAGCTCCTTGAAACTGCAGTAGAAGAATTAATGCTTATAAGCGGACAAAGACCGGTAAAGACAAAAGCGAAAAAGTCGATTGCAGGTTTCAAACTTCGAAAGGGAATGGAAATAGGGTGTAAGGTAACTTTAAGAGGGGACAGGATGTATGAATTTCTCGACAGATTTATAAATATTGCACTCCCGAGGGTAAGAGATTTTAGAGGTATTTCAAAAGATTCCTTTGATGGGAGGGGGAACTTTGCAGTGGGGATACAGGAGCAGATCATTTTCCCTGAAATAGATTATGACAAGGTTGAAAAGATACACGGTATGGACATTGTAATCACGACGACTGCACGAAAAGATGAAGAGGCACGAAAACTTATTGAAGCATTTGGAATGCCCTATAGAAGATAAGCGAGGTACAAAGATGGCAAAAAAATCACTGATTGCAAAGGCGAGAAGGCAACAGAAGTATAAAACCCGGTATTACAACAGATGTAAAATATGTGGTAGACCAAGGGGCTATTTGAGAAAGTTTGAGATGTGCAGACTGTGTTTTAGGAAGTTGGCCAATGAAGGGATGATCCCTGGGGTTACAAAATCTAGCTGGTAAAAAATGGTGGCTAGGTAAAAAACCTTTTGCATTATGACCGTAGGCCTTAATGTGAGCGAAAGCAACACAATCTTGAATGCGGCTTGTTTACATAAGTTTACTATGAAGATTAATATCTTTTAAAAAGAGGTGTTATTGTGAGCTTATCGGATCCAATTTCAGATATGTTAACAATTATTCGAAATGCTAATACTGTGAAAAAGGAAAAGGTCGATATACCAGCAAGTAAATTAAAGATGGAGATTATTAAAATATTTAAAAATGAGGGATATATAAAAAATTTTAAGCTTATTGAAGAGGATAACAAATCCTACATCCGTATCTATTTAAAGTATTCAGCAACAGGTCAAAGTATCATACATAATTTAAAGCGGGTTTCAAGACCTGGGTTAAGGGTGTATAGGAAAAAGAATGAGATACCAAGAATATTTAATGGTTTCGGTACATCGATCATTTCCACTTCAAAGGGGGTACTTACCGATAAAAAGGCAAGAGAGAAAAATGTAGGTGGCGAGATAGTCTGTTATATTTGGTAGGATTAACAGTGTAGGGGGTATATAAGGAACAAATATGTCAAGAATAGGAAAACTGGCAATCGCAATACCGGAAAATGTTAAATTCACCTATGAAGATTCAAAGATAACCGTTAATGGCCCAAAGGGAAGACTTGAAAGAAATATTGACTTTGAAGGTGAAATTAAAACTGAAGAGAATAAAATAGTGGTTATTAATAGTAGTACCGGTAATAGGGACAGGGCTTTTCATGGATTGGTAAGAGCCATTATAAACAACATGGTAGTTGGAGTTACAGATGGTTTTAGAAAAAGCCTAAAAATTGCTGGTGTAGGTTACAAGGCTCAGTTAAAGGGAAAGAGTTTGATCCTTAACTTGGGACATTCTCATTCAATTGAGTATCTGGTGCCTGAAGGAATAACCATAGAAGTACACGAGCAGACTACTGTTGTTATTTCAGGTATTGATAAACAGCTCGTTGGACAGGTTGCTACAGATATAAGGAGGTTCAAGCCCCCTGAGCCTTATAAAGGAAAAGGGGTTATGTATATCGATGAAGTAGTCAGAAAGAAAGCTGGAAAGACAGCAGTTAAATAAACTCTATATAGTGAACCTGTTTTTTTAGAGGTTGAGTGTCTATGGATAAGATAAGTAAAAGACTGAGAAGAAAAAGGGGGATCAGAAAAAGGATCTATGGTACTTCGGTAAGGCCAAGAATTTCCGTATTTAAAAGTAATAGACACATATATGTCCAAGCTATAGATGATGATTCAGGAAGTACGATAGGTTCTTCTTCTGATTTTGATGCAGGTGTAAAAAGAAATATTGATGGTGCAATGACTATTGGCCAGAAGCTTGCAGAAAAGCTTTTAAAAAAGAATGTAAAAGATGGTGTCTTTGACAGGAATGGCTTTATTTACTGCGGTCTCATAAAGGCGCTCTGTGATGGAATAAGAAAAGGTGGCCTAAAGGTATAAGCGGTGAGATAGATACATTAAGAAAAGGAGTTGCAATTGGGAGAGATCGAGGTTTCAGAGGAAAAGGAAGATCAGTTTACTGAGAAACTCATTAAGTTGAACAGGGTTGCAAAGGTCGTAAAAGGGGGAAGGAGGTTCAGTTTTAGCGCACTGATGGTTGTTGGTGATAAGAAAGGTTGTGTTGGTGTAGGATTTGGCAAGGCAAATGAGGTCTCTGAAGCTATTCGAAAAGGGGTTGAAGATGCAAAAAAGAATGTTGTCAAGATAAATATAAAGGGCAGCACTATACCCCATGAAGTCTATGGGCGTTTTAAAAGTGGAAAGGTTATACTTAAACCAGCTTCTCCAGGAACAGGTATTATTGCGGGAGGGCCGGTACGAGCTGTCGTTGAACAGGCAGGGATTAAGGATATTCTAACAAAATCTTTAGGAACAAACAATGCAGTAAATGTTGTAAAGGCCACAATGGATGGCCTTCAGAGTTTAATGGATCTAAATACTGTAATGACAGTTAGGGGCAAAACCTTTAAAGAACTTCTAGGGTAGAATGGGATGGGGAAAAAAGAGCTGGTAAAGATACAACTGGTAAAAAGCCTCATTGGAGTATCAGAAAAGCAGAGAAGGGTAGTAAGGGCTTTAGGGCTTGGTAAGCTCAATTCAATAGTGACAAAGGAGAATAATCCAGCAATAAATGGTATGATATTCAAGGTAAATCATCTTCTAAAGGTGGAGAGGGTTAAAAAATGAATATAAGACCACCAAATGGAGCATTAAAAAAGAGAAAGCTGTTGGGAAGGGGATCGGGAACTGGTAGAGGATGTACATCAGGACGTGGGAACAATGGACAGAAGTCAAGATCGGGATACAGTAAAAAAATTGGTTTTGAAGGTGGTCAGATGCCCCTTGTACGAAGGGTACCGAAAAGAGGTTTTAATAATAAGAACTTTGAAAAAGCTTATCAGATTATTAATCTTAATGATCTGAATAGATACAAAAACGGTGACAAAGTTGACTATACTGTGCTGTTGAAAGACAGACTGGTTAGCAAGAAGAGTCGTTATGTAAAACTCCTTGCAAATGGCAACTTAACAAAGAAGGTTCATGTAACCGTTGATAAGGCTTCAAAGATAGCCCAGGAGGCAGTTAGAAGTATAGGGGGTGAAGTAACCCTGGTCAATTAGATTAAAGGTTCTTCACAAGAGAGTTTGAAAAACTTATTATAATAATATTTTTTTAAAGGAAAGTATATGGCAGGTCCAAGCAACATTATAGTAAATATGTTCAAAATTCCAGAACTCAGAAGAAGGGTTCTATTTACTCTTATGATGCTTGTCATTGTCAGAATTGGTGCATATATTCCGGTTCCCGGGGTAAATGCTATTGCTCTGGAGAGACTCTTCGCCCAGACAGCAGGAGGGATCCTGGGTTTTCTTGATCTATTCGTAGGTGGGGCAATGAGAAGATTTACTCTCTTTGCCCTCGGAATAATGCCCTATATTTCTGCATCGATTATCCTAACGCTTCTAACTGCTGTTGTTCCTGCCCTGGAGAGATTATCAAAAGAGGGAGAGGTGGGGAGAAAGAAGATTCAGCAGATTACAAGAGTATGTACAATAGGGATTAGTGGAGTTCAGGGTTATACTCTTACCGTGTTTATGAAATCTCAACCTGAAGTAATTGTCAATCCAGGATTGGGGTTCACAATAAATGCAATTGTTGCTATTACGGCAGGAACAATATTCTTGATGTGGATCGGTGAGCAGATTACAGATAGAGGAATTGGTAACGGGATTTCTCTTATCATTTTTATAGGTATTGTTGCTAGAGTTCCTATTGCTTTTAAGCAGGTTTATGATCAGTTGAAATTGGGAGAGCTCAATCCTATAGTACTTATAGCATCTTTTGGTATATTTATAGCAATTGTAGCATTTGTAATCCTTGAACAGCAGGGACAAAGAAGAATCCCTATTCATCATGCAAAAAAGGTCGTTGGGCGAAAGGTTTACGCTGCCCAAGCTACACATCTCCCTTTCAGGATAAATCCATCCGGTGTAATCCCCATTATATTTGCTTCATCGATACTACTTTTTCCGGCACAGATTGCAAAATCCTTAGGGGCAAGGATCCCTATACTTGACAATCTAGCAGCTCTTCTTTCTCCAGGTAATGTGTTGTATTTAGCTCTCTATGCACTTCTAATAATATTTTTCACATACTTCTATACACAGATCCAGCTAAACCCGATAGACATTGCAGATAACCTGAAGAGAGTTGGCGGGTATATACCGGGGATAAGACCTGGTATAAATACATCGACGTATCTTCAAAGGGTTCTAAATAGGATTGTTTTGCCAGGCGCAATATTCCTTGCACTTATTGCCCTTATTCCAACTGTTATACAAAGATGGTTAAGACTTCCGCCTGAAATGGCCTATCTTATGGGTGGAACATCACTTCTAATAATGGTTGGTGTAGACCTGGATACAATGAAGCAGATAGAGTCTCACCTTTTAATGAGGCATTATGACGGTTTTATGAAGAAAGGGGGAAAGATAAGGGGGAGAAGTATATAATGAACATTGTACTTCTCGGTGCTCCAGGTACAGGGAAGGGGACTCAGGCTCAATATGTATCTGTAAGATTTAATATTCCTATCATTTCACCAGGCGATATATTACGTCAGGAGATAAAGAATGGATCTGAACTGGGAAGAAAGGCGCAATCGTATGTTAAAAGTGGAAAACTTGTCCCAGATAAGATTATTGTTGATATGATAAAGAAGAAGATCGCTGATAAAGTCTGCAGTAATGGTTTTATACTGGATGGTTTCCCGAGGAATCTCAATCAAGCGGAGGCTCTGGATGATATGCTCGAATCAATGGGCAAAGGAATAGATAGAGCAATCTATTTCAATATTTTGGAAGATAAGATTGTTGAAAGGTTAAGTGGAAGAAGGGTATGTAGAGAGTGTGGCGAGACTTATCATTTATTATATGACCCGCCTGAAAATGATACTTTATGTGATAAATGTGGTGGCAAACTGTACCAGAGGGATGATGATAAACCAAAAATTATTAAGAAGAGATTGAGTACCTATAGGGGAGATACCGCTCCGATAATTGACTATTACAGGAAAAAGGATTATTATTTAGAAATTAATGCGGATGACGATATTGAGTCTATCAAGAACCGAATTCTTCAAGAATTGGGAGGTTAAATGTCAAAAGAGGAGGCAATAGCTGTTAATGGAGTTGTAAAGGAACCTCTCCCTAACGCTATGTTTAAGGTTGAGCTTGAGAATGGACATATAGTACTTGCTCACATCTCAGGGAAAATGAGAATGCATAACATAAGGATTTTACCAGGTGATAAGGTAAGTTTAGAACTTTCTCCCTATGATTTGAACAGGGGAAGGATAACTTACAGGTATAAGTGAAATATCAGTTAACAAGTAAGATTGAGAGAAGAGTAATTTTGTAACCATCGAGTTTTTTGATAAAAGTCTGGCAGGATAAGGGATATTCATGAAAGTTCGGGTTTCAGTAAAGCCGATTTGTGATAAATGCAAAGTAATTAGAAGGAAGGGTGTTGTAAGGGTTATATGCGAAAACCCCAAACATAAACAGAGACAAAAATAAGTTTTTTATACCTTAATACTGATTTTTTTACCATTTTAGGTAAAAAATATTTTCTCATTGAGGCCGTAGGCCTCAATTTGAGCGAAAGCGACGTGAGGTCGTATGCCTCAATTTGAGCTAGAGCGACATAATCAAAATGCGGCTTGCCCGCATAAGGAATAGGATTGATGGCCAGAATAGCTGGTGTGGATTTACCGAATAATAAGAGGGTAGAAGTAGCATTAACGTATATTTATGGTATTGGAAGATCTCTCTCGAAGAGAATTATTGAAGCCTCAGGTATTAATCCTGATACAAGGGTTCATAAATTAACAGATGAAGAGATTGCACGCCTGAGAGGGATCATAGAAAAAAATTACAAAATTGAAGGCGATCTCAGAACCGAAGTCTCAATGAACATAAAGAGGCTTATTGATATTGGTTCGTACAGGGGTTTAAGGCACAGGAGGGGCCTTCCCGTGCGGGGGCAAAGAACACGTACCAATGCACGAACAAGAAAGGGAAAGAAAAAAACTGTTGCCGGGAAGAAAAAGTAGAGGGGTATGAAATTGGCTAAGGTATCAAGAACGAAGACAAAGAAGAAAGAGAAAAAAAATATTGCCAGTGGAATAGTGCATATACAGGCCACATTTAATAATACGATCATTACTATTACAGATAGAGAGGGAAACACGATCTCATGGTCAAGTGCCGGTAGTCTGGATTTTAGAGGGGCAAAAAAATCTACACCCTTTGCCGCTCAGGTTACTTCTGAAGATGCTGCAAAAAAGGCTATGGAATATGGGTTGAGAGAGGTAGATGTTTATGTAAAGGGTCCTGGCTCAGGACGAGAATCTGCGATAAGGACATTACAGGTTGTTGGTCTAAAAATTAATATGATAAAAGATGTTACGCCTATACCACATAACGGTTGCAGGCCACGTAAGAGAAGAAGAGTCTAATAAAACGTAAGTTATATATGGAGGAGAATATGCCCAGGTATTTGGGACCCTCCTGTAGGTTGTGCAGGAGGGAGGGGTTTAAGTTAATCCTTAAGGGTGAAAAATGTCTTTCAAATAAATGTGCTATTGTAAAGAAAAAATTGCCACCAGGGCAGTTGCCAAAAAGACGGAGGAAGATTTCGGAATATGGAGTACAGCTGAGGGAGAAGCAGAAGGTAAAAAGATATTATGGATTACTGGAGAAGCAGTTTCGAAGATATTTTGAGATTGCTTCGAGGAAGAAGGGAGTTACTGGTGAGATTCTTTTAATTCTCCTTGAACAGAGACTCGACAATGTAATCTATAGAATGCATTTTGCTTCTTCTCGGAATATGGGAAGGCAACTTGTAAGGCATGGCCATATACTTGTTAATGGTAAAAAGGTCGACATCCCTTCTTATTTTGTCAGGGAAGGGGACAGCATTGAAGTTAGGGAAAAAAGTAAAAAGATGATTCCAATACTTGAAAGTATGAAAAACATATCGAAAGTAGGAACTGTTCCATGGATTGAAGTGGATCCGGATAATTTAACGGGGAAGTTATTATACCTCCCGAAGCGGGAGGAGATAGATTTATCTATAAATGAACAGTTAATAGTAGAATTGTATTCGAAATAACTGAGGAGTTTAAATAAAATGGCACACAAAAATCTCTTAAAAGGGATGAAAAGGCCGAAAACTATTATTATTGAACATGAGGGAACCACAAAGGATTATGGAAAGATTATAGCATCCCCGCTTGAAAGAGGATATGGAACAACACTGGGTAATTCGTTGAGAAGAACGCTGTTATCAGCACTTCAGGGTTATGCAATCGTAGCCATTCGTATTGAGGCTTATGATGCAGAGAAGGATGTTATGAAAGTTGTTAGTAATGAATTCGATACTATTCCTGGAATGGTTGAAGATACAATAGATATTATTTTGAATCTGAAAAATATACGATTAAAACTTGAGGATGAAGTCGAGACAAGGACAATAACAGTTACGAAAAAGGGCCCTGGAGAGTTTAAAGCAGTTGACATTGCAATTGATGAAAATATTACTGTACTCAATCCAGATCTTCACATTGCAACTTTGAATAAGGATTGCAGAATTGTCATGGATCTACAGATAAATCTTGGACGAGGATATGTCCCGGCAGAATCTAATGTTGAGAACATTGAAACTATAGGAACAATTCCTGTTGATGCTCTTTTTTCGCCTACAAGGAAATGTAAATTTCATGTTGAAAATGCTCGTGTTGGTAAGAGGGGAGATTACGACAAACTTATAATGGAAGTATGGACTGATGGAAGTATTATGCCCGAGGATGCTGTGGCAGATGCTGCAAAGATTTTAAAGGACTACTTAATTCACTTTATTAATTTCGACGAGGAGTTTGAAGACGAAGAAAGCGAAGTGGATGAAGAAGAGGAACGCTTAAAGACAATTCTCGAAACCCCGGTTGAAGAGCTTGAACTATCAGTAAGATCTTCCAACTGTCTTAGAAATATTGAGGTGAAAACGATTGGTGATCTCGCACGACTGTCTGAAGAGGAAATCTCTAAAACTAAAAACTTCGGGAAAAAGTCATTACAGGAGATTAAGGATAAATTGTCAGAGTATGAGTTAACGTTAGGAATGAAGGAGATTCTGGATAAAAGATTTGATAAGAAGGAAGTAGAGAAGTGACATGAGACATCTCAAAAGAGGGAAAAGGTTTAATAGAGATAATGAACATAGAAGAGCAATGTTCTCAAATATGATGGTTGCTTTTTTTCAACAGGAGACACTAAAAACCACCACTGCAAAGGCGAAAGAATTAAAAAGATTAAGTGAAAAGGTAATCACAAGGGCAAAAGAGAATACTCTACATAATAAGAGGGTTGTATTAAGCAAGCTGAAAAACAGGGATATTGTCGCTAAACTATTTGACGAGATTGCTCCCAAGTATAAAGATGTAAATGGGGGTTATACAAGGATTATTCGGCTTGGAAGAAGATTGGGAGATGGGGCAGAATTATCGATTGTTGAGTTGGTTGATTTTGAAAGCAAGCCCGCAAGCAGGCCTGCAAGCAGGATGGAGAAAAAGGGGAAAAAGAAAGAATCAAAGAAAGAAGTGAAGAAAGAATCAGAGAAAGAGGCAAAGGTAGAGAATAGTTCATAGTATAATCCATGTAACCTATTTGACCTGTTGCATTTTGGTTTCTCCAAATACCTCATATGATCAAGATCACTCCCTATTCACAACTAATAAATATAATTATATTTGTACCTTTTGCTCTTTTAACAAACTACTTCATTACCGTCGTTTTTCAAGGGACTCTCATTCTTTATTCTCTTTTCATATGTAAAATACACTATAAAGATATCCCTTTACGTGATTTTATCCCTCTTCTTCCAATAGTTTCCTTTATATTAATTCTCAATTGTTTTAGAGGAGGCGGGGAGATAGTTTTAAGATTCGGTCCTTTTTCAATAGTCAGACAGGGGATAATGAGGGGGCTATATTTTTCTCTTTTTATAGGTGAGCTTTTTATCATGAGCAAGGTACTAACAGAGGGATTTTCAAAGAATCATCTTCTCTCAGTAATGTATTCTATTGATGGGTTTGCTCTTAGAAGGGTGAAAAAGGGTGAGTTTTTTGTTATCCTTTATCATATATTGAGAATATTTCATAATACATATTCAGAATTAGGTATCTTTTTTAAAAGGGGAAAAATACCGTTAAAGAAAAGGGTTTTGATCTTTATTAACTCTGCTTTCGAGCGTTCTGTAAATGAGTATGAATCGCTACATAAAATCTCAGTCACTATGGTAAAGCCTCACCTAGGTGATTATATATATATTTTCTTTCAGATAGCTGTACTTTCTGCCGCTTTTTTGCTTAAGAGATTTTCTTTTTATCATTAAATGCCAGGATATGACAGACAAGGGTTATGAGAATATTACTATCGGTATATACATTAAGTAATAATTCAGTAATCTGCTGAAGTAATGTACGCCTTTAATAATTGACATTATATGTAATTTTGCCTATCGTTATTTTCTCGTAATCCTCACCTGTAAGCCTTAAATTTGATTTATTATAAAAAAATAGCTTAAATATAGTATAGAGTATAGTTGTTATAGTTCAATACTGTCCCGGTTTCGTTTTTCCTTCTATTAACGCTCATAATATGCATATAGTAATAGTATAACTGCAAATAGAAACAAAGATCCCTGATAAAAGGATTGAGTATGTTCGAGAATAGGAAGGATGCAGGGAGGAAGCTTGCAAAAGCCCTAGAAAAGTACAGGGAGAGTTCTGTACTGGTACTCGCAATACCACATGGGGGTGTCCAGGTAGGGTATGAGGTTAGTAAATACCTTAATTCAGACTTCTCAATCCTGATTGCACGAAAACTTCCCTTTCCACACAATCCGGAATCAGGGTTCGGTGCTATTGCAGAGGATGGGAGCACGGTTATCCTAAGGGAGTACTCTCAGTATATCTCACAACCCGTAATCCAGAAGATAATAGAAGAGCAGAAGCAGGAGATCAAACGAAGGATAGAGATTCTTCGAGCCGGTGAACCTCTTCCAGAGGTCACCAAGAAGGTTGTTATACTGGTTGATGATGGAATTGCAATGGGCTCTACAATGCAGGCTGCAATAAAGCTCTGCAAGCACAGAAAAGCAGCCCGGATCGCTGTGGCTACACCTGTTGCAGCAAAAGAGGTGAGAAGAAGACTCTCCTGGATGGTTGATAGTATTGTCGTGCTTGAAGAACCTTATGACTTCAGAGCAGTTGCGCAGGTCTATGCAAACTGGTACGACGTTCAAGATTGGGAGGTAATAGAAATCTTGGAAACCTGGAAAAGGGAACTGAGAAGATAAATGTCTGAAGATTTCATTATTATAGAAGGTGCACGGCAGAACAACCTGAAGGGAATTGACCTCAGAATCCCTCTGAACAGGCTCACCGTGATCACAGGTGTATCAGGATCAGGAAAATCTTCACTCGCCTTCGATATACTCTATTCAGAAGGACAACGCCGTTATGTAGAAACCTTCTCCCCTTATACCAGACAGTTTCTCGATCGCATGGACAGACCAAAGGTGGACCGCATTTCTGGTATCCCTCCTGCCATAGCCATCGACCAGACCAACCCAGTGAGAACCTCCCGTTCAACAGTTGGCACAATGACAGAGCTTAATGATCATCTCAAGCTGCTCTTTGCACGCGGGGCCATACTTTACTGCAAAGGGTGTGGAAGACAGGTGAGACGCGATACACCAGAAAGTATAACTAAACAACTTATTAATGGCATTTTATATGGTAATCAACCTCAAAGCAAAGAAAAACTCTTGATCACCTTTCCTATCACCATTCCTGAAGGCTTTTCAGAAGAGGAGGTGCTGAAGCTCCTAGCAGGGCAGGGTTACCGGAGGATATTTAGAAAGGATGGTGCCATACTTGAGGTGATCCAGGACCGGGTGCTAAAAGAGGAAAAAAACCGTGCGCGTATTGAAGAGGACCTCGAACAAGCGCTCAAATTCGGGAGGGGACGAGTCAATGCCTATTACCTGGACAAAGGCGGTAAGCCTGCAAACACTATGAGGTTTTCCAAGGATTTTCACTGCCCGGATTGCAACATCCATTACCAAGATCCTCTACCCAACCTCTTCTCCTTTAATTCACCGATTGGAGCATGCGAAACCTGTCGAGGTTTTGGAAGGGTTATTGGTATCGATTACAGCCTCGTTGTACCGGATGAGACAAAAACAATAGAGGAGGGAGCTATCAAGCCTTGGCAGACCTCGAGTTACCGCGAGTGTCAGGATGATCTTATGTACTTCTCTCGAAAACAGGGCATCCCCACCAGTGTACCGTGGCATAACCTGTCAGAAATCCAGAGGCGATGGGTGCTTGAGGGTGAGGGAAGATGGGAAGATGGTAAATGGTATGGAGTTAAGCGTTTTTTTGACTGGCTTGAAACAAAGAGCTATCGCATGCACATCAGGGTACTGCTATCGAAATACCGCATCTACCAGAGCTGCCCCTCCTGTGGAGGCGCAAGGCTCAAACAGGAAGCACTTCTATGGAGGATCGGAAGCGGAAATAGCCTTAACATCCATGAAACAATGCTCCTTCCCATAGACAGATGCTATGAGTTTTTCAAGGAGCTTAAACTTCCCAGGCCACTCGATGAGGCTACTGAGCTTCTCCTAAATGAGATAAAATCACGGCTGCATTACCTCGTTGATGTAGGTCTTGGCTATCTCAACCTTGATCGGCAGAGTAGAAGCCTCTCTGGAGGAGAGGTGCAGCGAATTAATCTTACCACGGCACTCGGCACCTCGCTTGTCAGCACTCTCTTCATACTCGACGAGCCCAGTATCGGGCTACATCCACGGGATATTCATAGACTGATTGGAGTGCTGCATCGTCTCAGAGACGCTGGAAACACACTGATAGTAGTAGAGCATGATCCGGATGTGATCCGTGCTGCAGATGTTGTTCTCGACCTTGGACCAGGTCCTGGAAAGCTTGGAGGAGAGGTGGTATTTTTTGGTAATATCGAGGGGCTTCTTCGAACCGAGCGTTCCCTCACAGCACAATATCTTTCTGGCAGAAAACGTGTAGTATCTGAAGAAGAACAAAAAGTGACAATGGCTTCAGCCAACGTGGCTTCAGCTACACAAAAACCTCGGTGGTTAGAAGTCCTAGGGGCATCAGAACACAATTTAAAGAACATAGATGTAAGAATTCCTCTAAATCGTCTCGTGTGCATTACAGGGGTGAGCGGTTCTGGTAAATCTACCCTTATTCAGGATATACTGTACTATGCACTTCGTAAGCGTTTACATAAACCTGTGGAAGCTCCAGGAACCTACCGTGATATTCTCGGTGAGCGGCAGATTCAAGATGTTATCCTTGTTGATCAGTCCCCGATCGGTAAGACCACACGATCAAACCCTTCAAGTTATGTTGGAGCGCTAGATGCTATCCGGAAGTTATTTAGTAGAGAGCCTCTCAGTCTTCAGCGTGGATACCCCCCAGGGACCTTTAGCTTTAATTCTGTCAAGGGTCGCTGTCCGGCATGTGGCGGCAGCGGATGGGAGCACATTGAGATGCAGTTTCTATCAGACATCTATCTTCGTTGTCCTGAGTGTGAAGGGCGCCGATATAAAAAGGAGGTTCTGGATATTAGGCTTATGCCTTTAGAGAGCGCGCATTGCAGGGGAGCCACTAACGATGGTGCTAAGAGCATTGCCGATGTTCTGGACATGACCATTGACGATGCGTGTGAATTCTTTGCCCAAAAAGATGAGGTTTTGCGTGCCCTTGAGCCTCTAAGAGCTGTGGGACTTGGTTATATGACTATGGGTCAGCCAGTTCCGACCTTGAGCGGAGGAGAGGCACAACGGCTCAAGCTTGCAGGGCATCTCTCGCGTAAGAGCGGATATAGGCGGAAGGGCGACCACAATCTCTTCCTCTTCGATGAGCCCACCACTGGATTACATTTCGATGACATAGCGAGACTCTTGGGGGCTCTGCGACGACTTCTAGAAGCTGGGCATTCTGTAATTGTTATTGAACACAATCTCGAGGTAATTTCTGCATCTGATTGGATCATTGATCTCGGTCCCGAAGGTGGTGAGGCTGGCGGTGAGGTGGTATGCTATGGCACGCCCTCACAAGTTGCTGACTGCAAAAGGAGCAATACTGGTGAAGCCTTAAGAATACACCTCCAGTCCCTCAAAAAACATATCAAACCTCGCACTACCATGAAGGTGGCTGAACCACATTTTCAGTATACGCCCAGTCTCAACCATTCAATCCTTATCCGACAGGCAAGGGAGCACAACCTGAAAGGTATAGATATCCGTATACCTCGTGACAGTTTCACTGTGATCACCGGTGTAAGTGGAAGCGGAAAGAGCACCGTCGCATTCGACATCCTTTTTGCCGAAGGACAACGACGATACCTAGAATCATTGAATGCCTATGCAAGGCAGTTCGTTCAACCTGCCTCTCGGCCTGATGTGGATGGTGTATTTGGCGTGCCACCTACAGTTGCCATCGAGCAGAGAGGTGGCTATGGTGGACCAAAGAGCACTGTTGCTACGATGACAGAGATCTATCACTTTCTACGTCTACTTTTTGCAAAAACGGGAACCCAGTACTGTCCAAGCTGCGGATTACCAATAGAGTCCCAGACAGAAGAGCAGATATTTTCAAAGATAATTCGAGAATACCAGGAAAAAGAGGTAGCTCTCTTTACCCCACTTGTAACTGCGCGTAAGGGCTATTACACAGACCTCGCCAAATGGGCCTCTGGCAGGGGCTTTACTCATCTCCGTGTAGACGGGATAATGACGCCAGTAAAAGCGTGGCCTCGCCTTGACCGCTTCAGGGAGCACAACATTGAGCTTCTTATTGGAGGGATGAAGATAACCCCTGATGCTGAGCCAGAACTAAGGAGATTACTCCATCTTGCTCTTGAGCTTGGAGGAGGCATGGTGTACGTATCAAATGCAGACGGTTTGACAAACGAGACCAGCTTTTCAATAAAGCGTACCTGCCCTCGCTGCGGTCGCGGGTTTGAAGAGCCAGACCCCAGGATGTTTTCCTTTAACTCCAAGCATGGATGGTGTCCGCGATGTCTTGGTACAGGCAGCCTTCCAGTTGAGACCTCAGGACTGAACAGGAGTGGCAGCAACTTGGGAGAGCTTGATTATCATGATCAAAATAATCGGTGGTGGGAAAAAGCTCATGCAGTCTGTCCTGAGTGTAAGGGAGGGCGGCTTAAACCTGAGACACTAGCAGTCAAATTCCGCAATATGAGCATTGCCGAATTTACCAATCTCTCGGTTGAAACACTTGAAGAGTTCTTCCGCACTGTAAAACTAGAAGGACGGGAGAAGGAGATCGCCCGTGATATCGTTGATGAGCTTCAATCCAGGCTTGCCTTCCTCAAAGAGGTTGGATTATCCTACCTGACACTCGATCGAGCATCCACAACACTCTCAAGCGGTGAGTCACAGCGTATAAGGCTCGCTTCACAGCTCGGATCTAATCTAAGAGGGGTGTGCTATATACTGGATGAACCCACAATCGGTCTGCATTATAGGGATAATAAACGGCTGCTTTATATGCTTGGGAAGCTGAAATCAAAGGGGAACACGATAGTTGTGGTAGAACACGACGAGGAGACTATACGAAAGGCCGAGTACTTAGTAGATCTCGGTCCTGGTGGCGGGCCTCAAGGTGGGAGGCTCGTGGATGAAGGTCCTGTATCAAAGATTATTGCCAACCCGGAGTCTGTGACAGGGAGGTTTCTCAAACAGCCTCTTAACCATCCCCTAATCAAAACAAGACGGTTGGAAGATGCTTCAACATCCTATCTCGAGATCTTTGATGCATGGCTTCACAACTTGAAACAGCTACATGTCAGTATTCCCCTGGGAAGGCTAATAAGCGTAACAGGTGTAAGCGGTAGTGGAAAGAGTACTCTTGTTCGGGATGTACTGTACAGCAATCTTCGATATATGCTCAGCAACAGGCGCTCTGGCACCTCCATGAGTTCACTACACGGGTGCAGCAAGATCAAAGGCTCAGAATCCATCGATCGTGTTTTAGAAGTCGACCAGAAACCGATTGGAAAGACACCTCGATCCTGCCCTGCAACTTATGTAGGAGTATGGGATGAGATTCGAAGCCTATTTTCTAACATTCCTGAATCAAGAATGCGCGGCTTTGAACCAAGTCGCTTCTCATTCAATACCCCTGGTGGTAGATGCGAAGAATGCAAGGGACAAGGGATAAAGAGAATTGAGATGAGCTTCCTTCCAGATGTATCGGTGATGTGTGGAATCTGTGGTGGGACGAGGTTCGCCCCAGATACCCTAGATATAAGGTACAAGGATAAGAATATTGCCGACTTACTCGCTATGAGTGTTGATGAAGCAAAAGAGTTCTTCAAAGCTCACCCCGGAATCTACAACACATTGAGCATCCTTCATAATGTCGGCCTCGGATATCTCACCCTCGGTCAGCAGAGCCCGACCCTTAGCGGAGGGGAGGCGCAACGGATCAAACTTGTAACAGAGCTGGCAAAAACAAAACCGACTTATAGAAGGCCATACGCACGAAATGAAGCCACAACTACCAATCACTCTCTCTATATCATGGATGAGCCAACAATCGGGCTTCATATGGCTGATGTTGAACGTCTGATAGGGGCGCTTCACAGTCTTGTAGATGCAGGCAATACTGTGATAATTATCGAACACAACCTGGATATAATTGCAGAGTCTGACTGGATCATCGATCTAGGGCCAGAAGGTGGGGATAGGGGTGGATACATTGTGGCACAGGGGCCACCATCTAAGTTTGCGAGCTTTACCGGCATTTCTCATACAGCTAGGATTTTGGCCAAATTTCTTAAGAACAGAGGATCATCTTCAGATTCTTAATATTACTGGAGTCCCACTTCAGCTACCACAATAAACGAAGACGCGAGCGTACATCAGAAGATCTTTCATAATCCCGTTCTTCTACGAACTATAAGTAAGAAGTGACCGGCAGGGAGAAGGCAAGAGATAAGAAACAAGATGCAAAAAGCAACGCTCTTCGTTTTCATAAGAAACTTCCGATTTAACAGCTCCTCCATAGCTCTATTCTCGAGCTCGAAGATGTGTTTTGGCCCTATGCTGAAAGATCTACAATCGGATTTCCCCCGCTTCAGAAAGCCCTGTCCACGAACAGAGCCGCAAAAAATACAAAACCAAACAGGATAAACTGCCGTTAATGATACCCTCTGATGTGCCAATGGCTATGAGTACTGGCGAGAAATAGTTCATGATTACAGGAAATGTTAAAAAAAGGGAGAATATGATTGCTTTTCTTACTCTCTTTTTTGTAGCTGTCATTGATTTACCTATTTATTAATCCTCAATTGTTTTAGAGGAGGCGGGGAGATAGTTTTAAGATTCGGTCCTTTTTCAATAGTCAGACAGGGGATAATGAGGGGGCTATATTTTTCTCTTTTTATAGGTGAGCTTTTTATCATGAGCAAGGTACTAACAGAGGGATTTTCAAAGAATCATCTTCTCTCAGTAATGTATTCTATTGATGGGTTTGCTCTTAGAAGGGTGAAAAAGGGTGAGTTTTTTGTTATCCTTTATCATATATTGAGAATATTTCATAA
Source organism: uncultured Spirochaetota bacterium (assembly GCA_964424795.1). Classification (GTDB taxonomy): domain Bacteria; phylum Spirochaetota; class B62-G9; order B62-G9; family DRHN01; genus CAYRKG01. The sequence goes on along the minus strand of CAYRKG010000018.1, from coordinate 33,728 downwards.
TACATATTCAGAATTAGGTATCTTTTTTAAAAGGGGAAAAATACCGTTAAAGAAAAGGGTTTTGATCTTTATTAACTCTGCTTTCGAGCGTTCTGTAAATGAGTATGAATCGCTACATAAAATCTCAGTCACTATGGTAAAGCCTCACCTAGGTGATTATATATATATTTTCTTTCAGATAGCTGTACTTTCTGCCGCTTTTTTGCTTAAGAGATTTTCTTTTTATCATTAAATGCCAGGATATGACAGACAAGGGTTATGAGAATATTACTATCGGTATATACATTAAGTAATAATTCAGTAATCTGCCAGAGTAATACACGCCTTTAATAATTGGTAACTAGCCTTGAGATAGTTATCAATTATTTTTTCTTGACATCTAATATAATACTAAGTACACTAAGATTTTAACTTTATATAAAAACTGAAAATATTTTATTAGCTGTGATGGTTACAATATGTTTTATAATAAATTAAAGATGAATGTACTTATTGTGCTATATTTTTGATTCTTTTTTAAGCATTCAAATTTATTGTAGTTATTAAATATCGAGAAATAGTAAAACTGAACTGATATTTCCATGAAACCTAGAATATGTAATACTAGGGGAAACATTTTTTAATGAGTTTGAATCATACATAAAAGGAGTTAAGGACCATAAAATGAATAGAATGCATAAAAATTTGAAAATATTATAATAATTTATAAATACAATATAAGCTCATTAAAATCTTTCTTTATCTTTTTTTTCATGGAGTTCTATAATAGCAATAATAATTGATATATCTTATTAGGAGGAAATAAATGGTAAAGGCAAATATGGTAGCAGCTTTTGTTGAAAAAATTGCACCATTGGAGCTTGGATTTAAAGGTGATGAGAATGGATTCATATTCGGCGACCCATATCAAGAAGTTAAAGGTATAGCAACATGCTGGTCGCCAACACTTGAGATAATTAAAAAAACCACTTCTCTAGGTTTTAATATGATAATAAGTCATGAGCGGCTCATTTATGAGTATACGAAATTCTTGGTTGGTGAAACTCAGAGAACAACTATAAAACTCCCCAATCGTCTACGGTTTGAGTTATTGATCAAGAGTAATATCGTTGTTTATCGTTGTCATACCAACTGGGATGCAGCTAAGGGTGGGATTATTGATTCATTATTAGAACATCTGGGGTATTCTAATAGCGAAGTTGAAAGACGTGAAGCATTTGCAATTTGTGAGATTGAGCCTGTTACAGCTAGAGAATTAGCAGAATCGGTTAAGGGAAAGCTTGGCCTAGAAATAATGAAAGTTGTTGGGAACCTAAAAAAGAAGGTGAAACGTATTGGCCTGGTAGGTGGAGGTTCTCTTTCTGTTTATCATTTTGTTGAAGAAGCCTACAATTGTGGATGCGATCTTTTCTTAGGTGGTGATTTAGTAGAAGAGGTTTCGATATTTGCTAATGAATGTGGCATGATTTTACTTGATGGAACGCATGGATGTACTGAGAATTATGGAATGATTTCTTTGGCTGAAAGATTGAAAAAGGAATTTCCAACCTTACAGGTACAATTTTTAAATACAGGAAAACAATGGGATTATATCTGAAAAAGTTGGGCCCTGGGGAATGATAATTTATTAATAATTGCAGTAGAGCTACAAAATTTTTATAGATATTTATTTCAATAATTAAGCTTTTATACAATAGTTTAAAGTAATGTTTTAGGAGGTATTCTGAATGAGTAATAAAAAGGAGTTTTCAATTGAAGGGAGTATTGGATATAAGGTGCACTCGCTTCATAGACCAGGTTGGAGAGAAACTGTTTCTATCATCGAAGAAGCTAAGAAAGATGGAAAGGAGATACTTGGTCTTTATGGATACCCATTCAGGCAGGGACAGAATCTGCCTGCACATGTGATATCTGCATTTCAAGATTCAGCAGATAAGACGATTATACCTGACTCTCGAGGACTTAGGGAATTAAGGATTGCGCTTGCAGACGCCCTATCCTTAGAACTTGAAATTCAGATAGATCCTGATAACGAGATCTTAATAACAAATGGTGCAATGCAGGCTCTATATATAGTGTTTCAAACCTTATTATCTCCACCAGATGGGGTTCTGACTCCAATACCATGTTTTTTCATGGATGGCTGTATTACAATGTCAGATGGCATCCCAATATACGTCCCAACCCTTGAAGAAGAAGATTTTCGCTGGAACCTTGAAAAGATTGAAGAGGTAATTAAAGATAATAAAGCAATTAAACTTTTTTATTTAAATACACCGGTTAACCCAACAGGCCGAGTATTACGATATGAGGAATTGGAGAAAATAGCAGAAATAGTAATGCAAAACAATCTTATTGTTGTTACAGACGAATCATATGAATCTATGGTATATGATAATCTGAAGCAACGCAGCATAATATCTATACCAGGAATGAAAGATAGAACGATATTTATCAGGAGTTTTACAAAAAGTTATGCAATGCCCAATATCAGAGTAGGATACATCATAGCTAATAAAGTTTGCATTGACCAGTTTACAAAGGTTTTTGAATGGATGATGCTCTACTCCAGCTTTATATGCCAGAAAGCTGCTGCTGCGGCAGTAAGAGGTCCTAAAGACTGGCTTCAAAATGTAGCCAAAGAATGCCAGCAAAATCGAGATTATCTACATGATAGAATATCTACTATGTCTGATATTTCATATGTAAAACCGGAAGGAGGTCCGTACTACTTCTTCAATGTATCTAAGCTAGGAAGGGATTCGAGAGAATTCTCTGAATTCTTAATGCTTCGGTATGGAATTCCAAACACACGTGGCTCTCATTTCCAGGCTGAGAATTATATTCGTGTAGCATTTGTTGCATTAGAAGAGACATTAGATCAACTCGCTTCACGAATGAAAGCGGCTGTTGAGGAATTCAAAGAGATGAAAAGTTAAAGCTATTTGAGATGAACCTTTACTCGATTAATTTAAAAGTCAAGGCTTTGATAAGAAAAGGGAAAGGGAGTTAGAAAAAATTATGTTAACAAAAAATCAGTATGTATTGGGTGTTGATAGTAGCACCAGCGCCACTAAAGTTATTGCATTCGATATGAGGGGGAAGCCTATAGCAGTAGGATCAAAAGAATATGCCGTATACAGTGAACACACAGGTTGGGTTGAACAGAATATTAAAGATTGGTGGGAGGCCTTTAAGTATGCATGTTATCAGGTTATGGCCAATACCGAACTGGATGTGAAAAAATTACAAGGTATTGGTATTACACATCAACGTTTTACTTTCGTACCTATGGATATAGATATGAAACCGCTAAGAAGAGCTATCCTATGGAACGATACGAGGTGTCCTGAAGAATCAAAATATGCAGTTAAGATCATGGGAAAAGAAGCAATTTATCAAAGAACTGGTTATCCTCCAGGTGTATGGACGCTCTATAAAGTATTGTGGCTTAAAAATAATGAGCCAGAGGTTTATGAAAAGATTTACAAAATTGTTCTCGTACAAGATTATCTCATTTATAAACTTACTGGAAATCTTTTAACCTCTCAAGGTTCATCTACAATGACCGGTGCATTAGATATTGTATATCGGGATAGATGGGCTAAAGACGTTATAGGATCTATTGGTGTAAGAGAGGATATATGGATTAATGATATTATTCCTGGTGGCACTGTTGCTGGTTATGTCACGAAAAAAGCAGCCCAAGAGACGGGGTTACCACAGGGATTACCAGTGCTAACTGGAGCAGGTGATCAACCTTGTGGAATTTTAGGTGCTGGCATTACTCATCCAGGTGAGCTAGGTATTAATGGTGGAACCTCCTGCACAAATGAACTTATATCTACGGTTTTACCAGAAAGAAAAAAAATAAACTATTTTATAGAACTTAGCCCATCTGGAGACTATATAGTTGAAAATTACATACCAAGTGGTGGATCAGCACTGATGAATTGGTACAAGAATAATTTTGGTTATTATGAAGTAGACCAGGCAGCAAAGAAGCATAAAAATGTTTGGGAGATAATATACAATCAGGCAGCAAAGAGCCCTGTTGGAAATATGGGTATGATGGTTGTACCCTATTTCCAGGGAGCTAATGGCCCATATTGGGATATGACAGCACGTGGTGTGATTTTAGGGACACACATAGATTATGGTCGCGCCTATTTATTGCGTGGTTTTATGGAAGGTTTGGCTTATGAATCGCGTCGACAGATGGAATTAATGGAGGAAGGAACAGCATCAACTGTGCAGCAAATACGAATGTATGGAGGATCTTCAAACAGTGATATTTGGAATCAGATCTTCTCTGATGTATTAAACAAACCATTACATATCCTTAAAACCACGGAGACTACTGCCTTAGGAGCTGCTATATGCGCGGCTGTTGGTTGTAACATTTATGAAAGCTTTCAGCATGCTGCAAATGCTATGGTTTCTATTAAAAAAACCTTTAATCCAAATAAGAAGAATATGGAACTCTATAGGAAATACTATGAAAAAGTGTATTGTAAACTCTATGATAGCGTTCGCAAATTTATGCAGACAATTTATGAGATTAATGAAGAAGTGCAGATCTAATAAATATTTAAAGACTTAATGTATGTTTTGAAAAGTAAAAAATTCTTAGGAAAAAAATATTCTTAATCAATAGTATTATCAATTGCTGCAAAATTTTTTAAAATATGGCTCTTCAAGTAATTTACAATTTCATGAAATGAGGAAAGGTATTGAAAGTTGCTGCTTTTTCTGATAAAAGGAAATTAAAGATTGTTGAAACACAATATCCAAAGTTATCTCCTGATGGAATTATTATAAAAATAAAAACGTGTGGTATCTGTGGATCAGACCTTCACGTTTTTAATAAAGGATTGTTTCTTGAAACTTCAACAAAGGATGTAAATGGGTACAAAGTTCTCGGTCATGAATTTGCTGGGGAAATTGTTGAGATTGGAGAAAATATTAATGGTTTTAAGATAGGGGATAGAGTCATATGTGCACATATTAAGGGAGGATTTGCAGAATATATACAAGTTGAAGGAGTAATAAAAAATATTAATGTATTCAATCTTCCAAATGAGATATCGTTCGAAGAGGCTGCCACCCTTGAACCATTATTTACATCGTATCATGCAGTTTTGGTCTCTCAGCCAGAATCCTGTGATACTGTAACGATTATAGGCACAGGAATAATTGGAATTGGAATCCTTCAAATTTTAAAAACTCTCTATTCGACAACAGTTATTGTTACAGATATATCAAATGAGAGGCTTAAAATGGCAAAGGATTTGAATGCTGATTATGTAATTAATTCAAGAGATGTAAATTTTATTGAGAAAATTAACGAAATAACGGGCAGTATAAATGTAAGGTATTTAACTGATCCTTCTCCAAAATCAGACATAGTTTACGATTGTGCCGGTACAGCAATAACACCAGAACAGGCATGTAAAATAGTTAAACCAGTAAGTGGAAAAATTATACTTTTAGCACTTTATGAAAAGATTTCAAATGTTAATTTTAATTTTCTAGTTGCTAAAAATGCAGTTATATATGGTTCCCTAGGTTATTATCCAAAAGAGGTTCTCCAGTGTATAAACCTTGTTAGGTCAGGAAAGATTAATCGAAAAGCACTCATAACGCATGAATATTTATTAAATGAGATCCAAACAGCGTTTGAAGAACAGCTAAAAATCAATGAAGCATTTAAAACAATAATTGTGATGGAATAGTATTAAAAAAACTAGAAAGTCTTTGTAGAAAGGTTGAGTGTTAATATCCTTATTAATCGTTAGATGTTGGAATGGAAATTATTTATCTTTATTTATTATAAGGTTATAAATTTTTGAATATTTGACTTATTAATTTTATCAAGATTTTCTCTTAAACTATGTATACCAGGTTCAATACTCGTTTTATAAATTATAGGTTATAACAAAGCTGTTTTCTGTTATTGCTTTTTGTATAGAGGTACTTGTTCATTTATAATATCGATTTTATACTTGTATAAATCACCCCGGTAATATGATTGTTCATATAAAATAGGTATGCCTGTTTCTTGATATGTAATACCCTCAACATAAAAAAATGGTATATCTTCTTCTGAAATATCAAAGTATTCTAAAACACTCTGATCTGGATTTGAAAAACAGATAGTCTGTTGAGCACGTGAAAGTTTGTGTCCATATTCATTCTGAAAAACCTGGTATAGAGATCCAGTAAGGTCTTTATCAGTAATGTTTGAGCATAGTTCATCCAATATATATGTGGTTTCATACTTCATTGGAATATCGTCACCATAGCGCAATCTCTGTAGCAGTAATAATGGGGTTCCTTCTGGAATGGATAAATTAATTGCAACTTCTTTAGGACTCGGCATAATAAGCTTTTTGATTATTTTTGATGATGGATGATACCCCATTTCCAGCATGTTATTAGTAAAGCTTAAAATTTTCTTTAAACTTCTTTCGATAAGGTGTGTCTTTACAAAGGTTCCTACCCCCTGTTCTCGATAGAGTAGTTTTTCGTGAACTAGATCTGACAAAGCCCTTCGTACAGTTGTAATACTTACTCCATACTTCTCTTGCAGCTCATTTTCAGAGGGAATAAGATTATTTGGTTTATATTTTCCAAGGAGGATATCTCGGCGAAGGATCTGTTTTAAACGATGATATTTTGGTAAAGTCGAACGTATATCGAGTTTATCCATTCAATTATTTCTCCTTATTTTTAATTATATTAAAAATAAACTAATAAATATATGCAGGAAAGGTAAATCTAAATTTTTAAATATTAGGTGCACCCTTTACAAGAGAGGATTTTTAAATCTGAACTCATGCTTGTGAGCTAAAAGTTGACATCGGATATCGAAAACATTTACAACATTTATCTCCATATGGTATGATTATGACTTATATTTTAATGGTTATAGGTTTTAATAAAAACCATTATAAGGATAAATTGGGTTTCTGCAAGTTCTAATTCAGACACATAGGACTATTATTTTAATATTAAGAATTTTATTGACAATACTCATAATACTCAGTATAATATTTTACTAACCTTTCAATCGCTTATTGGTATTTCAACTTAACATTAATAAAATAACTAAATATTTGTTATTCACTTCAAAAGTCTTGTACAAACATAGTATCTATTATCAATAAATATATATTTTTATATCTACAATCAAGTGCAAAATCTCAGAATTCATTAAGATAAGACTTTAAGTTAAAAAAATAACTAAATGTTTAAGATCTTGGAATTCAAGATTTTTATCTTAATCTTATTCAACTATTAAAATAAAGTTGATAGGAAGGGGGTGAAATTGTTCCAAATCTAATTAATAAATAAAAAAAATAAAGGGAGGATTAAAATCATGAAACAAAAATATTCAATTTTTATTATTTTGTTCCTTTTAGCTTCATTAACTCTCTTCTTCAATGGGGCTAAGA